>NZ_JAOPFU010000006.1 GCF_025515275.1 Catenovulum sp. 2E275 | reverse complement strand
CATGTGAGAGTAGCACACTGCCAGGCTCTTAATTTGCTCGATAGATGAGCACAAGATATTAAGCCCGACTCGAAAGAGCCGGGCTTTTTTTGTTTTGATTTTTAATCATAGCAAAAACGAATTACACATATTTACCTGTTTTTCAACTTTGTAACTCACAACCTTGAGTTAAAAGCATTGGTAATCTACACCACAATCGCCTGACAAAATCATTCTGTTAGAGCAATAAAAAAGGCGATAGTGAAACTTACCTATCGCCTTTTAATTTTATGATGCTGTTAATGGAATTAGTGGGCTTCATCCCAGTTATCACCGACACCGGCTTCAACTAATAAAGGAACATCTAACTTTGCTGCATCTTGCATGATTTGTTGGATTTTAGTTTGAGCTTCATCAACAAAACTTTCTTTCACTTCAAAAACTAATTCATCATGTACTTGCATTATCATTATAATGTCTGAGCTGTTAAGTTCTTTAATCCATTTATCCACTTTGATCATTGCATATTTGATGATATCAGCTGCGGTTCCTTGCATTGGAGCATTAATCGCTGCACGTTGTGCGGCTTTGCGTATTGCGCCATTACGGGCTTTGATATCTGGTAGTTGTAAGCGACGGCCAAAAATCGTTTCTACATAACCATGTTCTTCTGCAAACTCACGAGTTGTTTCCATATATTCAAGCACACCCGGATAACGCTCAAAATATAGATCCATGTATTTTTGGGCTTCTCCTCTTGGGATCGACAGTTGGCGCGATAAGCCAAAGGCAGACATACCATAAATCAGCCCAAAGTTAATTGCCTTGGCGTTTCTGCGTTGTTCTGAACTTACTTCTTCTAATGGTGTATCAAATACTTCACTGGCTGTTGCTCTGTGTATATCTTGACCTTCAGAAAATGCGGTTAATAAACCTTTATCTGCGGATAAATGTGCCATGATTCTAAGCTCAATTTGAGAATAATCTGCGGCCATGATTTTGTAGCCTTCTCTGGCTACAAATGCTTTGCGAACCTTTCGACCTTCTTCATTACGAATTGGAATATTCTGTAAGTTAGGATCTGTTGATGACAAACGCCCAGTCGCGGTGACAGCTTGGTGATATGAAGTATGCACCCGGCCTGTTTTATTGGCGACCATTAAAGGTAATTTGTCAGTATAAGTTGATTTTAACTTGGCTAATCCGCGATATTCCATTAACAACTTAGGTAGAGGGAAATCTAAAGCTAATTCTTGTAAAACTTCTTCCGCGGTTGAAGGTGCGCCTTTTGGGGTCTTCTTAATAATAGGATGGTTTAACTTTTCAAATAAAATCGCTTGTAATTGTTTGGTTGAGCTTAAATTAAACTCTTCACCTGCAATATCATAAGCTTCTTTTTCTAGCTCATCTAACCTGAGTAAGATATCTTGACTTTGTTTTGAGAGTTGATGAATATCAATTAATACCCCATTTTGTTCTATTTGGCTTAAAACAGGGATAAGTGGCAATTCAATTTCTTGATAAACGGTTTTTAGTTTTTCATCTTTAGAAAGTTCATTCCACAGCTTATTATGTAACTGTAGTGTTATATCTGCATCTTCTGCGGCATAAGGTGCAGCTTGCTCAAGGCTAATTTGATTAAACGTTAATTGTTTAGCCCCTTTACCAGCTATTTCTTCAAAGCTAATATTTTTATGACCTAAATATTTAAGCGCTAAACTATCCATGTCATGGCGTGTCCCCACACTGTTATAAACATAAGACTCGATCATTGAGTCATGGGCAATCCCTTGTAAGTTTATATTGTAGTTAGCTAAAACATGCTTATCGTACTTTAAATTTTGACCAACAATAGCCTTGTCAGGGTCTTCCAATAAAGGTTTTAATTGAGCTAACACCCAATTTCTTTCTAGTTGCTCTGGCGCATCATCATAGTCATGGGCAACAGGTACATAAGCTGCTTCACCCGGTTTTATACAAAAAGATACACCGACAATTTCAGCTTGCATATAGTTAAGTGAGGTTGTTTCAGTATCAAATGCAATTAATTCAGCACTCTGTAATTTTGCCAGCCACAGATTAAATTCTGTTTTATCCAGAATACAACTGTAATTCCCCTCAACTTTTTCTGCGATTTCTTCCACTTCGCTGTCAGCCTGAGTCGATTGCTCCTGACCTATAACTTCTGACAACCAGCGCTTAAATTCCATTTCTTTATAAAGCTCAATTAACTGGGCTTGATCTGGTGTATCAATATTTAATTGATCAAAAGTAATTTCAAGTTCAACATCCGTTTTAATCGTTGCCAATTCATAAGATAACCTGGCTTCTTTTTCGTTATCGATTAATTTGGTAGGCATGCTTTTTGAACCACGGAAAGATAACTCCGAGACTTTTTCTGGATTCTCGTACAATTTATCCATTCCACCTATACCTTGCAGCATAGCTAATGCGGTTTTTTCACCAACGCCAGGTAAACCGGGAATATTATCGACTTTGTCACCCATTAAAGCTAAATAATCGATAATTAACTCAGGTCCAATCCCAAATTTATTTTTAACGCCTTCTTCATCTAATACGGTATCTGTCATCGTATTGATTAAAGTGACATGCGGGTTTACTAACTGAGCCATATCCTTATCGCCAGTGCTTATCAAAACATGGCGTTTTTGTTCGCTGGCTTGTTTAGCTAGTGTGCCAATAACATCGTCAGCTTCAACGCCTTCAATACTAATTAAAGGTAAACCTAAAGCTTTAATTATTTTATGCAGAGGTTCAATCTGAATCCGTAAATCATCCGGCATTGGTGGGCGGTTAGCTTTATATTCGGCATACATATCATTCCGAAATGTTTTACCTTTAGCGTCAAAAATAACGGCCATCTGAGTTGGCTTAAATTTATTAATTAAGCTACGTAGCATATTAACTACGCCATAAATGGCACCCGTAGGTTCACCTTTAGAGTTTGTTAAATGAGGTGGCGCATGAAAAGCGCGGAATAAATAAGAAGAACCATCAACTAAGATAAGTGGATTATCTGCAATTTTGCTCATAAGTAAAAAGACCGTTTTTTAGAATTTGTCAGAGTATAAAATAAAATTGTTTCGGGCACAGTGAATTCCACAAAACAAATTGTGTAATCTGTGGATAACTTTGTTGAAAAAGTTTAGAGCATGAGTGTTATAAGTATTTGGAATCTTTATTTTTGTTTTTATCTTTTTGATTTCTAATGTTATTTTTATATCCTTAAATTTTTATCTATATAAAACAAAGGTGTGGAAAGATTTTTGGATAAATTTCCTTTTTGTTTTTAATAGTACAGCTTTGTGCCGTTAGTGGTCGGTTAATCTACCCTTTAACAAATAGAAAATCCAGTAATCTTTTAACTCGTTTTTTACTTACTTAATAAATAAAAATTATAAGTCGTCATGACAATTAGTTACCCTTATTTTGTTCTGCATTTATTTTTTTAGGGAGTAATAAACTAATTCGAGTGTAGCGCTCATATTTACTTTTTATATCTAATTCGCCGCCTAGTTGTGCTTCGGTAATTTCTTTGGCCAGACTTAAGCCTATACCAGTGCATAATGGGTGAGGTTGTTGATTGAGCATTGCTTCAAGTAGCTCCGGTTCTATCCCTAATCCGTTATCCTCAACTCGAATATTAATCATATCTTTTTTCTTATTATAAGTGGCCTCAATCATGAGTACTTTATCATTTCTATTTTTAAAACCGTGCTCAAGACTATTATTAAGAAAAATTGTTAGTAGGTGTGTGAGCGAGCCAGGATAGCTCTGAATAATTAAATCTTGCGCTACTGTAATTACAAAGTTGATATTCTTATGCGCATTTTTATATGTATCAACCAGCTCTTGAATATGTGTCTGCAAGTGGATTTGCCGGAGAGGATCCTGTTCAAGCTCTAGTTTTATTTTTTCAAGGTTATATAAAGATTCACCTGCTTTTAACATGTTTTCAGCCGAACCACGGGCTAACAATACAGTATTTTCTAGATAGGAAAGGTATTGTGTTTTTGTCGCTTTTTTTTCTTTAATTAAATTCTTTAAATGTATGCCTTTTTCTTCTAATGAACTACAGGCTTTGATTACATTACTAATATAAGGTGGTATTGAATGAATTGCTTTTGGGGCGAGCTGGCTATAAACCGATAATTTAGCACTTCGCTTTAAGTTTTCCTGCGCAATGTTTTTTTGAGTCATTGATTCTATTAATTCTGCTTGTACCGCTTTTAAATCAAGCTTTACAAGGTGGCGTAACCAAGCTAAAAAAATTATGAAGCAAGCAATTAGCATACTGAGTACTATACCCGCACTTAATATTTTATTTGATTTATCAGAATTTATACCATTCTTAAATTTAGGTATTACTTGGGTACTTATTTGCCAGTTTGATGTATAAATAGGTGGCAGTGTCACAATATCAGGGTTCCCAATCACTTCATTGTATTGCCAACTAAATAAATTTTTTTGATTATGGTTTAAAAAAGATAAGTTAATTAACAAATTATCAGGAACTAACTCTTTATTGATTTGATAGTTGAGAGTACTTAGGTCTATGATACCAAATATAAAAAAACCTTGATTAGGTGCTTCTATATATTGGCCTATCAGTAAATTTTGCTCTGAAAATTCTCTAGGGTTGGTTAACTGATAAAGCAAGGTGTCAGGGGTTGCTTTTGCCAAACGAAATAAACTGAATAATTCTGATTTCAGTGTGTCATCACTTTGATAAGAGCGAGCTGTACCAAATGACCACTGATGACTTAGCCTATTATCAATAATTTGATAATAGCCGAGCGAAATTTCATCTGTAGCTGGATGATGGATTAAATAAGATTCAGCAAACTTATCTAGCCCTGCTTTGTTTAAATCAGGTTGAGAAACCACATATGACAAAAAATCCGGGAGGTATTCTATCTTGTTATTAAATAAGATAGTTAGTTTATTTGCAAAAGCTTGATTCGCTTCTGATGCAGAGTTTAACCATATAGTTTCTTCAAACTTTGCAAGTTGTTGTTTTGCTTTAAATGAAGCAAAACAACCAATTAAAAAGCAAATTAATATGATTACCCAGCTAGGCGTCTTTACTATTTTCATTCAGGCGTGCTCAGATAAAGTGACAAAGGTTGAGTAGTTGGTACTAAGCTTTGGTGGGGATTTAAGTATAAATTTAATTGGTTTGTTTTTTCTATAAACGCCATAGTACCATTTTGCAGTAAAAATGTTTCACTATTGCCTATAGTTACACTTCTTTGCTGAATTGCCGTTGCTAAATTTTGACGAATATTGAGTTGACTAAATACATTATCAAAATAATAAATATCACAACCAAATTCTAAATTGTAATCTGTTAAATCTTCAAGTTGATAAAAATGATGAAAATAAACTAAATTTTGTCCGCTTTTTATTACCTGTTTAAGTGCCAGACGGTGGGCTGCTGAATGCTCGTTTTGTGTTAAACTGCAAAAGTTAAGTGGTTTATTTACCCCCTTGGAACTACCCCAATCTATATGTTTTAAAGTTTGGAATAAAACCATAGACTTATGTGCAGCATTATCTTCAGCTTGTGAAGCCAAAGAGTAGATAAACAAAATAGGTAAAAGCAGTATTTGAAATGCTTGGGGCACGTTTGTCCTTATCATTTTTATGTTTCTAGGGGTAAAAGTTTCCCTAGTTTAGAATTCTCGCTAGATCGCTGCAATATAAATGTTAAAAAAATTAATCTTTAGGTAATTATGGAACATTTTGACAATATATATAATCGAGCTTGTGAACGTAAAGGTGACGAACAGGCTTTACGTTTTTTATTAACTTCAGCTTTGCCAGATTCGCAAATTGCAAAACTGGATGATAGCCGAATTTTATCTGCTTTTACTAAAAAGATCTTTCAATCTGGTTTTGTCTGGCGAGTAGTTGAAAATAAATGGGCTGAGTTTGAGCGCTTATTTTTTAATTTTGAAATAGATAAAGTATTGATGATGCCGGATGAGTTACTTGAAAAACGAGCACAAGACCCAGCCATTATTCGCAATGCCAAAAAAGTGATGACCATTCGAGCCAATGCTTTAATGATCCACGACATTCAAATTGAAAAACAGCAAAGTTTTGCTCAGTGGTTAGCGGAATATCCAAGCTCAGAAATTATTCAGCTCTGGCTTTACCTTAAAAAGCATGGTCAGCGTTTAGGCGGAAATACTGGCCCTTATGCATTAAGAGCGTTAGGCAAAGATACGTTTTTATTAACTCAGGATATTGAGGCTTATTTCAGAAGCCAAAAATTAATCGAAGGTGGATTAACCAGCTTGCGCAATCTCAACATTATTCAAAACTGTTTTAACCAGTGGCAGCAAGAATCCGGTTTAAGTTTACAAACGCTTAGCCAATTAATTGCTTATGGTGTCGGTGATAACTGGGTTGGCATGCAAGGTGAACCTGAATGATACCTGCACTAAGTATTCGCGCGGCTAAAACCGAGATTGATAACAATCTTAATCTGCAACAGTTAGCCCAATTATTTCAGTTTAAATTAACTGAAAATATTGAATATCCGCTACAACTGGTATGGGAAAATAATCAGCTTTGTTTATTTCAAACTGAGGTAAAAAACCAAGGTGGTATTTTAGTTGATTTATGTAGCTCTCAATCGGATTACCGCAGAAATCAAGCCAGCATTAAAAAAGAGGTGATTGCCAGAGCTGTTGGCATTAAACCTAATTACAGACCATCCGTATTAGATGCTACCGCTGGGTTAGGGCGCGATGGTTTTGTATTGGCGGCTTTAGGTTGTCAGGTAACTTGGCTTGAACGCAACTCTGCTGTAGCGGCTTTATTATATGACGGCTTAGCGCGAGCAAAGCAAGACTCTGAAATTGGCGGTTGGGTCGCACAAAGGTTAAAGTTGATTTACGGTTCAGCATTGGATGAGCAAAATATTTTAGCGTCTTTAGCAGCTGATAAACCAGATGTGGTTTATTTAGATCCTATGTATCCGCATAAAAAAAAATCTGCCGCAGTAAAAAAAGAAATGAAAGTATTTCAAAGTTTGGTGGGAGCAGATTTAGATTCGGATGGTCTGCTGGTAAGTGCAAAAAAAATAGCGTTAAAACGTATTGTTGTAAAACGGCCGGATTATGCTGAGCCATTAAACAATGAAAAACCCGATTTTACAGTCGATTCAAAAAAACATAGATTTGATATATATTTAGTTAATGTTTAATCAAACCAGCACTTACAAAGAGGAAACTTATAATGGGATTATTAGACGGATTAATGGGAAATGCCAGTCAGGTTGATTCTGCAAAAGTAGAAGATGAGTTGTCGCCTATTTTAGGCCGCGAAGAACAGGTTACTTATGCCTGTAAAGAAATCCGCGATATGTATGTTTTTACTAATAAAAGGCTGATCTTAATTGATAAACAAGGCATGACAGGGAAAAAAGTAGAATATCACTCCATCCCTTATAAAGCGATTTCGCATTTTTCGTTAGAAACCGCAGGCCATTTTGATTTGGAGTCAGAGCTTAAGATTTGGATTAGTGGTAGCTCTGATGCGATTAAACGTGATTTAAAAAATGGCGAAACGGTTGTGGGAATACAGCAAGCCTTAGCAAATTATGCATTAGGATAATTTTGCTTTGTTATCCAACTGCCCGGCTTGTGGTAAAATGCGGACAATAAAATAATACAGGAATTAATAAAATGCCTTCATTTGACATAGTCACTGAAACCGAACAAGAAGAAATCCGTAACGCAGCAGATAATTCGCAGCGTGAATTATCAACCCGTTTTGACTTTAAAGGGGTTGAAGCCGAGTTTGAATATAATAAAGATTCGATCAAATTAATTGCCGAAGCAGATTTTCAGTTAGATCAAATGGTTACCATGTTGCGTGGTCAATTAGCTAAACGCAATGTTGATCCAAGATCAATTAAACTAAGCGATACTGAGCATTCTGGCAAAACCTTTCGTAAAACCGCAACTTTTATTCAGGGAATTGATGCACCAACGGCTAAAAAAATCGTTAAGTTAATCAAAGACAGTAAATTAAAGGTGCAAGCTTCAATACAGGGTGAGCAAGTTCGGGTTACTGGTAAAAAGCGAGATGACTTACAAGCTGTAATGCAGTTAATTCGAGGCTCTGATTTGGAATTACCTTTCCAGTTTAATAACTTTAGAGATTAAACTGCTTCTACTTAACCTTAATTCTAAGTAAGATTTAAGAACAACTGATGGTGATAAGTTCTTCATCAGTTGTTAACTGACTGCTCCTCATCAATTTAATTCATACTTCACCCCATTACGAATGTTTCAGTTTTGACATTTTTTCGTCATGTAAGTGTCATTGTTCAGTATTAATCTAGCTGTCATATTTATGGTTAGATTAGTCTTTAAATTATGTCACCAAAACACTATTGGTTGGCGGTCTTTTCAATTATCAGTATTGTTTTTTGCGGTTTCTTATTGTTGATTAGGCCTGGCCAAGCCCAAATCGAGCTGGATCGCTACGATCAGGTTTCATGCATAATTGATGAAACTGCTGAGCTGCCAACATTTACATTTTTAACTGCGTCATCGTTAGATGTTGATAAAATTATTAATAGTTTATGTCATCATCCTGCAATACAAGCGTCATATAGCAAAGTAAAAGTGCTTTGGCCACCACGCGAAAGTTTAAGTGCAGAGCCATTATTAAATGGCGAATATCAGGTTGTTTGGAGCCGCGAACAAAATTTTGCTGGTGTGCTGCCCAATTATAAAAACTATTTTAAAACCTTAATCAAAGTGGATGGTTATAAAGTGTATTGGTATAGCCATCAGCCAAATCTTGAACTAACTCAAGCTTTTTTACAGGATAAAAAAATCGGTGTACTGGATTCAAAAGTCAGCCATTCTCACTATATTTTGCCGTTGAGTTCACTTAAACAAGCCAATATTAACTTAGCGACAGAGCAGATAGTACATTACCCAGATGGATTAAGTTTATATGCAGCTTTTCGTCACGGTGAGGTTGATATGATAAGCAGCGGCGCTTGGCTTGAGTCGTCACTTCAGCGACCTGTTCATAAATTATTGATTGATGATAATGCGGTTGCATTTAGTTTGTTTATTTCGCTGGATACACCCAAGCTAGCTCAGTGCGCAATGCTTGAGGCAATGAAACCTGTTTATAGTGTATTTGAGCGAGATCTTATCCACTTGAACCTACCGGATGATGTGAAAGAACTATGTTATTAACCAATAAAATAACGAAACATCTAATACTATTTACGGTATTAACGTTGGCTTTTTTTACTTTTGGATACTTTTATGCTCAATACCAAGTTGCTAGCAGTATTCAACATCAGTTATCTGAAAAACTAAATCAAAAAGTAGGGAGTGAAATACTTCAAGGCTTAAATAGCAAAGATGAAGAATCAGCACGTTTATTCAGGCAGATTAATGGCGATCTGCAAACGGTTTATTTCAGCAATAACCTTTTTTTAAGTCCGGTCACAGCATTTATCACTAATCAAACTCGGGATGGAATTAACCCCAATAAAATCATTTATGTCGATTTACCTAAAATAAAAACGCAACTGAAATTTTATTTAGAGTATCAAATTATTGGTTTAAATTTACTGATTGCGAGTAGTGTAATTGCAGGGCTTGCGGTGATTGCTATTTTTATGCTGCCGGTTCCGGTAAACCAACAAACTAAAACACTGCGCGATAAATTTTTAGCGTTTAAACTAACGCAACAGCAGGCAATTAATTGTGCTAAACAATACCAAACATTAAATGCAATGCAGCAACAAGTATTTGATTTCTTGGCTGAAAACCAAATCAATATTTTAAGTATTGCTGATTTACTGAGCTGGTGTGCAGACAAAAAAGAAATTAAAACATGGCACGCTCATCATTTTGCTTGGTTTTGCTGTGCTTTGAAAAAAAATCCTGATGATTTAAATCGCGCGTTTGCAATTGCCTGTAGTGAAAATTCAATTGAATTTGATGCCCAATCACAAGCGTTAAAAATCCATGGCTTAACCATCCAACTAGCTAAAACGCCATTTTTATATTATTTGTGGTATGCAAAACATAAATTGGATTCTGATGGCTGGATTTTAAATCCGGCAACCAATCAACCTAGCCAACCATTAGCTAACTCATTAATTGATTTAATGGAAACCTATAACGGTCATGCAAAAGCAGTTAATGACTTAAAGTCATTTGGTTTGAAAGCAAAAACAATTGACCAAAATCGTAATAAAATTAAACAGGAATTAACAGCCTATTTAGGCGATGAATTGGCTGAAAGTTATTTGTTTGAAAGTCGCCGAGATAGTAAAACTCAGCGTTATTGGTATCGATTAAATTGCCCAGAAAATATGATAAAAATACAAGAGTTAACTATTTAACTTTATGATTTTAAATGTAAATAAATTTAGAGATATCTAATTAATTTAATAGATATCTTTGTCACCAAAGTGTCACTCACTCCGCTCAAAATGCGCCCCAACAAGTTCAGATACACGCAATTTTTTATAACAAATTATAGATATTTTACGGAGTACAAATATGCACATTTATAAAAAAACGACACTGGCTGTATTGTTAGGTTTATCCGCAATCCCTTATACCAGTATTGCTGCTGAAACTAATAATTCAGAAGCTGAAGAAGCAGTCATGATGGAAGAAGTTATTGCCGTTGCATCGCCAATTCGTGATAGTCAAAAAGCGGCTATTGATGCTAAAAAATACTCAAATAACTTTGTTGATGTGGTAGCAGCAGATACAATTGGTCGTTTCCCTGATCAAAACTTAGCTGATTCACTAGGTCGTGTACCGGGTCTAGCGATTGAGCGTGACCAAGGGCAAGCGCGTTATATTAACTTCCGTGGCGCACCTTTCCGTTATACCAGTATTGCAATTGACGGTATTATTATTCCAGGTGCCGAGAATGGCCGTATTCCAAGATTTGATAGTTTTCCATCTGTTGTCACCAGCCGTATTGAAGCCAACAAAGCTGTAACCGCTAAAATGCCAGGTGAAAGTATTTCTGGTTATATCAATATTAATACTTTCAACCCATTTGATACTGCTGGTTTTTCTGTATCTGCTGATATAGGTAAAGGTGAACAGCAACTGGGTGGTGGCGATATTTCTAAATATGGCTTAAGAACTTCATGGTCAAATGATGAATGGGGCTTTACTTTATTTGGTTCAAGTAATAGTCGTGAACAAACCACAGATAACCGTGAATATGACTTAGAGATTGTAGATGATCAATTACAAGTTAACTCACTCGATTTTAGAAGTTATAAAGTTAAACGTGAAGACCAAGCTGTAGGCGGCCGAATTGAATATCGCCCGGGGTCTGCTGCAGATCGCTTTTTTATCAGCACATTAAAGACAAAATTTCAGGATCATGAGCAGCGTAACCAATACACAATTGATTTCGCAAGTGGCGCTGAAGCGATGCAAATGGAACAAGGTTTAGGTGAAACCGGCAGCCAAAGTTTAGTGATGATCAACCGAATGTTGCAGGATGGTACGTACGAAAACTCAACTTTTACAACAACCTTAGGTAGCGATTTACAATTAGGCGACTGGTTTGTTGAGGCTCGTATTAACCATACTAAAACCGAAAATGACATGCTATTGCCTATGCCAATGAGCAGAGCTGGTATGGCTAGCGCGAGTTATGATCTAACCAATATCTATGACCCTAAAGTATCACTCACGCAAATGGGCACAGACCAAGCTATAACAATTGGTGATGTAGATAACTATGCAGTTAACATGGCTTTGATTTATCAATCAAAATTAGATATTACGTCAGATCAAATCAAAATTGATGCTGAACGAAATATGAATTTATTTGGCTTATCTTCTTATGTAAACCTTGGTTTTAGTATGAATGATAAAGAAGCTGAGGGTTTTGGTGCAAGTGCTGGTTATGGTTCATTTCCAGAAAGTATCAACATTAAAGAATATTTAACTAATTCTGGTTGGGAAACTGATTTTACTAACTCAATTGGTGGTGCTTATTATAATAATGCACAGTTACGTAAAGACTGGGAAGCTGCATCTGGTGAATTATCCGTAACACCATCAGACGACCAAAAAATTGTGATTGAAGAAAAAATTACGACTGGTTATGCAATGTTAACCACCGAACAAACTTGGGGTAACTGGATTGTTGGCTTACGAGCTGAACAAACGGATTACACCAGCCAAGGCTCAGAAGCCAGCTTTAGCGATGATGTGATTCACTGGTTACCAAGCGCACATTTAAATATTAATCTGGAAGAAGACGTTAAATTAAGAATGTCTTTAACTTCTGCAATTAGTCGCCCTACTTACAATGAGTGGCGTGGTTCAGCAACTTATGATTTAACTAATACTCCGGTAACAGTTCAAGGTGGTAACCCAGCTTTAGAAGCAGAAGAAGCTTGGGGCGGTGATATAGCTTTAGAATGGTATGCTGGTGATGCTAGCTTATTCTCTGCCGGCGCATTTACTCGCAGTATCGATAATGTGATTTATGCTGATTCATCTTTTGTTGATGGTGGTAACTACTTACCGGGTGCAGAGGGCGAACAGTGGGAATACACAGGTTATGTTAATGGTGACAATGGTAAATTAAGTGGTATTGAATTAAACGCTATTGTGCAACTTTCTGACTTTGCTACCGGTTGGTTTGATGGTTTTGGTTTTAGTGCCAATGCAACTTTCCTCGATAGCGAATTTGAAACATTAACGGGCAATAAGTTCTCATTGCCGGGTACCTCAGATTCAATTTTTAATGCTTCTGCATTTTATGAAAATGATTCATTATCTATTCGTTTGAATTACCAACACCGTGACGCTTGGTTATCAACAACCGAAAATGACTCTATGGGCGAATATTGGGATGCTCAAAAACGTGTAGACTTATCAGCAAGTTACGATTTACCTCTACATTGGTTTGATGGCCGAGTTTCTTTATACGCAAATATTAATAACTTAACCGATGAAACGGATGTGCGATACGTAGGTACTTTACGTACACCAAATCAAGCAGAAAGATACGGCAAACGTTATTTAGTTGGCGTACGCGTAAATTACTAAGGTTAAGGAATAAAAAGTGAAATTAAAATATACAGTTATGGTTTTAGGTACGGCATTATCTTTAGGCACATTATCAGCTTGTTCAACTACTGAAGTCGCGCAAGCAGAGCAAGTTCAAAAAAGTCAGCCGTCAGAGTTTACCCGCGTATTAGCATTAAAAGGTGGTCGTAACTTCCGCGATTTAGGGGGTTATCAAACTACAGATGGTCACACCGTAAAATGGGGTAAAATTTATCGCTCAGGTGCTTTACATCAATTAACAGATGCGGACTATCAAAAGCTGAAAGGTTTAGAGATTGCGACAATTGTTGATTTTAGAGCAACACACGAAAGACAAAAAGAAGTGACTAATTGGCAGGCTGGTCCGGTCAATCAAATGGCATGGGACTACAACTTAGATGTAGATACCAAAGCATTTGCTGAGTTATTTAAAAAAGGCGAAGTCACAGCGCAAGATATGGAAAATGTAATGGCGAATATGTATCCGGGCATACTGGATTCACAAAAGCCGCATTATCAAGCGATGTTTGCACAGTTAGTTAAATCAGATGAACCTTTATTGTTTCACTGTACCGCAGGTAAAGACAGAACCGGTATTGCTGCTGCGTTAATCTTAACTGCTTTAGGGGTAGACAGAGCAACTATCGAACAGGATTATGTATTAACTGAATCTGTTTTAAAGATGGATTTAATCCACGGTATGACAGAAGAACAGAAAAAAGATCCTATGTATGCCGCTTTTGCCCGCTTACCTAAACCAGCGTTAGAAGCATTATCTGGTGCGCGTCCTAGTTATATTCGCGCAGCATTTGCCAAAATGGAAAGTGAAGCTGGCTCAGTTGAAAATTACATTAAGCAAGAACTCAATGTAACAGATGCTCAAATTGCCCAGCTAAGAGCGAATTTTTTGGAATAATTAACCCTGATTCAGGTTTAATGTAACCAAAAAAGTGCAAGTAATAAAAAGCAGCAAGTGAAAATTTGCTGCTTTTTTTGTAATTGAAAACTCAACTTTAAATAACTATTTTAACTAGGGTCTGTTGATCTTTTGGGTACAATTTTGCAGCAGTTTTGTTTGGTATTTATCCAAGGCATAGCGATTGACGTGTAGTAAGCTACATAAATGAGCTATAAAGACTTTGTGCTCCTGCAAAGTCACCTTACCCCACATCCATGTGGGGCAACGCAGAAGAAATGCCAAACAAACGCTGCCCTTTGGGTTCGTCCTAAATGCTTTTTACTCTTTGTTGCAGCATTTTGACTTAACCCATTAGGCCTTCAACGCTGCGCCTCGATTAAAAAGCATTTAGTTAGAACAAAATTTGTACATCAAACGTCAACAGACCCTAGAATAACCATACATTTTATCAAAATTAGGAATATTCTTTTCCCACACAGGTTTATCACGGCCAATATAATCCATTACTGCATCTAAAAATAGTTGCGAACGCACAGGTAAACCACGGTGCGGGTAAACAGCGTTAATTGAATAATAATCCGGTAATTTCACATGCTGCATAATAGGGACTAATTCACCTTTTAATACTTCTTGATCAATCACAAATGCCGGAACCGGCGCATAAGCAGTGCCAGATAATGCTTTTGATAAAATTAATTCGCCATCGTTTGCCTGAAAAACACAGCGCATATTAATACTGGTTTCTTCACCTTTGTCAGTAATATATGGCATTTCAACCATGCGTTTAGTTTCGCCAGCGTAAGTTGCTGCCGGTAGTTTGGCTAAATCTTGCATAGTAGCTGGCTCGCCATAGGTTTTTATAAACTCAGGTGAGGCGGCAATTAAAATACGGATAGGTGCGAGCGGCCTTGAAATCAAATTAGAATCTTTTTGCGGGCCCACTCGAAAAGCTAAATCGTAACCTTCGCTGATAATATCAACTAGTCGGTCTTCAAGTCTTAATTCTATGTCTACTTCCGGGTAAGCTTTTTGAAATTCGTTAATAACAGGCTGAATATAACGCTTTCCTAAAATAGAAGAGCTAGTTAGCCGTAATAATCCTTTAGGCTCTGTATGAAAGTTTTCAGCAATTTGTTCGGTTTCACTTAAAATAAATCGCATTTCCTGTGCTTTTTTAACCATTTCTGCACCGGCAGCTGTTAGCGAAAAAGAGCGGGTGGAACGGTTTAATAACCTGACCCCTAAACTTTGTTCAAGCTTATTGACTTGTTTTGACACCACAGAGCGATCAATATTACGCCGCTCAGCAACTTTCGCAAACGAGCCTAACTCTACCACTTCTAAAAAAATCAGTAATCTGCTGGTTAAATCCATACGTGCACACTATTACAAAAATATTTCAAGGGCATAATTATAGTTTATTGTTGCCTATTTGGCATTAATCAATTGCTATTTAATGGGTAAATCAACATCTATAAATCGCGTATAATCAATTTTATTGATTAGTTATTAGGTAGAATGCAATTGATTAAAAGATTCTTCACTAGCGCCTCATTAATTTTCACATTAATGTTTTCATCTTTTAGTTTTGCCCAACAATCTCCAAATGAATTGTTAAGCACGGTTGGTCAGCAGCTATTTGCACAAATTGCAGAGCTGGATTCAACCGACAAAGTGCAAAAACGAGCTGAGCTAAAAGCGATTGTTAAATCGGATTTATTCCCTTATGTCGATATGAATTTTGTCTCATTTAAATTATTGGGCAAACATATTCGTGAGATTAATAAAACTGAAATTACAGCTTTTGTTGCTGCGGTTGAAGAAAATTTAAGTAGCACTTATGCCAATGCTTTAATGGCTTATAAAGGGCAAAAAGTGGTATTTGATCAGGCCGCTCAGCAAATTGACGGTAAATATGCCACGGTTAAAGCTAAAATTTTAGACCCAAGCGCGCCTGAAATCGATTTACAGTTTAAGCTGCGCCAAAATCAAGATGGCGAATGGAAAGTATATGATATGGTTGCCGAAGGGATTTCTTTATTAAGTGCAAAACAAAAAGAAATTGTTCGCCGTATCTCAGATGTTGGTTTAACTAAAGTGATTGAAGAGCTAAATAACTCTTAACCAATCTGCTTATACATAACTTGTTGTTTTAGTAAAAGTTCTATATTAGGTGTCCCAAGACCCTGCCTTGCCTGCCAACCCCCTTGGCAGGCTTTTTTATTTCCTGTTATAAAAGCTATATTTGCGCAATAAAACTTTCCAGTGTTATGCCTGCCGGTAAATTCTCTTTAAATTCCTGCATTGCCGCTTCAACATGAGTTAATAACTCTAACTCTTCGTCTGTTGCTGACTCTAGGGCTAAATAAAAGTGTTTAATCATTAAATCGGTTTGATTTAATTTTTGGTAACAAAAGCCAAGATTATAATGCGATAGGGCATATTCCGGCTCCATTTTTATGGATTGTTCAAAATATTGTTTGGCTTGTTCGTGTTTACCCATAAAAGCAGAAATAAGCCCTAAACCATATAAGCTTAAATAATGTTCAGGATGCGTTTTAGCGACCTGCTGGATCAATTTATCTCCTTCATCCTGCTGGCCGGATTCGATAAGCTGAAATGCGGTTTCCAGCGTTTGCTCTAATGTTTGGCTGGTTTGATCTGTCATTATGGTTACTCTTTTGATTTAGTAAATTTAATTGTACGGGTTTTGGCTGTTAAAACAAATTAGCCTGTGGTTGTGCTCGCTCAGCTAACTCCTGTGGGGTCAGTTTATTTTTAAATGGGTAATAGCCTAATGTTTCAGTTAGCATATTCAACCAAACTTTAGTTAAAGAATGTACCTGAGCATTATCCGCAGTATGCACAAATAAATAAGGTTGTTTGCCTTGTTGTAGCCAGAGCTTAAAGTGTTTTAACCAAGGTTTAATAAACTCAATATTGGCATTAATATCAGTTTGTCCAATAAAACGAACAATAGGTTTAGCGCCGGTGGCAATTACATGAACTGGCACTTTTGGCTTTTTTTGTTGAGCATCAATAATCGCTGCGTTATCGGGCGACTGGCTATGTACAGGTCGGGTATCTATCATCACGCGGTCAACATTATGCTCAATTAATAAACGGTTAAGCGCCTTTTCTGCTTCACCTTTATTAAAAAAGTCGGGATGACGAACTTCCACCGCAAGCGGCACTTGCTGGCTATAAATTGCTAATAACTGAGTGAGCTCAGGTAAATGCTGCGCTGAAAAATAAGGCGGAAGCTGTACCTGAAATGCGGCAATTTGTTGCTTGTTTAACATAGGCTCAAATAACTGAAAAAACTGTTTTATTTCAGTATGGCTGGCGGCCAAACCTTGCTTATGGGTAACCAGTTGGGGCAGCTTAAAACAAAATTTAAAATCGTCAGTTACCTGATTTGACCAGTTTAAAACGGTTTGCGCTGAAGGCAGAGCATAAAACGTTGTATTACCTTCTACACTGGTATAAAACTGAGCGTATTCAGATAAATGCTTATTTTGAGCTAGTTTGGCGGTGAAAAAGCTGTTTTGCCAATTAGGGTGACTCCATTGTGGACACCCTAATTGGATTAATGCATTGGCAGACATTTATTGATCTTTATAAACACCTGTATCTAATAATACTTTGGCTAAATCTATCATTTTTACTTCAATATTTTCTTGATCATCTAACCAGTTTAAGCCTAATAACACGCCTTCTGCGCCTAGTTCTTCAACCCAAAAATCTAAATATTCCTGTACCGGAATTGCACTTGGTGTATAAATTTCCCACTCTTCGGTGCAGGCTGCTTGTGCTGCTTCTTGGGTATCCCAAACTAAAAATACTTCATCTTCCGGGTTAAATTGTGAGTCAACAACTACCCAGTCTTCATCATTACCTGCTGTTAATGCCCACATTTTTTGATCGCCGCGAATTGCTTCAGCAAAGTCGATTAAAGCTTGTTGATTATCGCTCATAATAAATCCTATAAATTGGTGAGA
Organism: Catenovulum sp. 2E275; assembly: GCF_025515275.1. Taxonomy (GTDB): domain Bacteria; phylum Pseudomonadota; class Gammaproteobacteria; order Enterobacterales; family Alteromonadaceae; genus Catenovulum. The sequence continues at coordinate 108,926 of NZ_JAOPFU010000006.1, read as the reverse complement.
GAGTTAAGTCTAAGCCAAAAGTATCAAGCTTAGAAGTGTATACCCGTGGCACGGGTATATTGTAACGGCAATCACCTTGGCTTGGCTAACAAATTATAGGTTGCGGCTTATTTTGTGCTTTGGTTTTTTATTTTGCGTATTTTTAGTTAAAATAAACGATTAATTTAAAATTTTTAGTTTGGCAATTAAATATGTCCGCATCCGGTACTTTATATGTGATTTCTGCTCCAAGTGGTGCAGGTAAATCAAGTTTGATAAAAGCTTATCTAAAACAAGATATTGCAAATGCTGCTGTGTCTGTTTCTCATACCACTCGTTCGCCTCGTCCGGGCGAAGTGAATGGAGAGCATTATCATTTTGTTGATCATGCTACATTTGAAAAAATGATTGAAGAAGACGCTTTTTTTGAGTGGGCAAAAGTATTTGGCAATTATTATGGCACCTCAAAAGCCGCAATTGAAAAAACACTTGAGCAAGGCTTAGATGTATTTTTAGATATTGACTGGCAAGGGGCGCGTCAGGTTAAAAAATTAAAGCCGGATGCCAAAACCATTTTTATTGCGCCGCCATCACAAGCTGCATTATTAACTCGTTTATTGCATCGCCGCCAAGACAGCGAAGAAGTGATTAACAAACGTATGGCTGAGGCTCAAAGTGAAATTTCACATTATAGTGAGTTTGAGTACGTCATAGTTAACGATGAGTTTGAATTAGCCTTGAGTGAATTAACTGCGATCTTAACCGCAAATCGCTTAACTCAGGCAAAACAGGCAAAAAAATATCACGCATTGTTTGCTGAGCTCTTGGCGAAAGCCTGATCATAAAGTAAACTACGCAATCCTATACACTTTAGACAATAGATTTTAGCGGAGTAAATATGGCTCGCGTAACTGTAGAAGATGCAGTAGAAAAAGTAGGTAACCGCTTTGACTTAATTTTGGTTGCTTCACGCCGTGCACGTCAAATCGCCTCAGAAGGTAAAGATCCTTTGGTTGATATTGATAACGACAAACCAACCGTTATTGCTTTACGTGAAATTGAAGCGGGCTTAATGAGCGCTGATATTATGGACGAGCAAGAACGTCGTGAAACTCAAGAGCAGGAAGCTGCTGAAATTGCTGCTGTAGCTGCTTTTTCTCAAAACCACGAAGAATAATCCACTAATCATCTAATTAGTGGTTATAAGCCGTACTGACTCTGTGCGGCTTATAATTTCATTTCATAGAACTTATTGCATCTCTCAAGCAATTCTAAAATTTAAGCTAATTATTAATGGCTTTATTTGTTAATTGATTTGTATTCATCAATTATATTAGGATGCTTATTGTTAAGAATTATTGTGTTACCAATATTAAGCGGAATAACTGTCTGTGGAACTTTTTCGAGATCTCGGTGAATTAGCAAAATCTTATTTATCGCCAGAACAATGTGAGCAAATTGAGCATGCTTACGTGGTTGCGCGCGATGCTCACGAAGGGCAAATGCGTAGCAGTGGTGAGCCTTATATTACGCATCCGGTTGCGGTTGCAAAAATACTGGCGCACATGCATTTGGATCATGAAACGCTTTGTGCCGCTTTGTTGCATGACGTAATCGAAGATACCGAAACCACTAAAGATGATTTAGCTGAAGTATTTGGTCCTATTATTGCCGATTTGGTGGAAGGTGTGAGTAAGCTGGACAAAATGAATTTTGACAGCAAACAAGAAGCTCAAGCTGAAAACTTCCGCAAAATGGTGATGGCTATGGTGCAGGATATTCGGGTGATTTTAATTAAATTAGCCGACCGTACCCATAATATGCGAACGCTTGATTCGCTCAGACCAGATAAACGCCGCCGCATTGCCACAGAAACACTCGAAATTTACGCCCCCATAGCCCACCGTTTAGGTATTCACGATATAAAAAATGAGCTTGAAAACCTTGGTTTTAAAGCTATGTATCCAATGCGTTATCGGGCATTGGGCGCTGCCGTTAAACAGGCTCGTGGACATCGTAAAGATGTTATTGAAAAAATTGGTAACGAAATTCGCCAGCGCATTCAGGAAACCAATATCGAATGTGTGGTAAAAGGCCGTGAAAAGCATTTGTATAGCATCTATAAAAAGATGAAAAACAAAGAGTTAATGTTTAATGATGTAATGGACATTTATGCTTTTCGTATTTTGGTAGACAGCATTGATACTTGCTACCGCACCTTAGGTGTGATGCACAATTTATATAAACCAATTGACCACAGATTTAAGGATTATATTGCGATCCCAAGAATGAACGGTTATCAGTCGTTGCATTCATCTTTAATTGGACCGCATGGCATTCCGCTAGAAATTCAAATCAGAACTCATGATATGGAATTAACCGCAGACCGTGGGGTTGCGGCGCACTGGTTATATAAAGGTGGTTCAGATGCTGGTGGTACAACGGCTCAGGTGAGAGCGCAGCGCTGGATGAATAGCTTGCTTGATTTACAGCAAAGTGCCGGTAACTCATTTGAATTTATTGAAAACGTTAAATCTGATTTATTCCCTGACGAAATTTATGTATTTACCCCTAAAGGTAAAATTATTGAATTACCAAAAGGGGCAACACCAGTTGATTTTGCTTTTGCATTACATACAGATATTGGTTTTACCTGTGTTGGTGCAACAGTTGATAAACGCCCAATGCCACTTAATCAACCTTTGGTTAACGGGCAAACGGTTCATATTGTTACTTCAAAACGCGCCCGACCAAATGCAACTTGGCTTAACTTTGTTATTACGCCAAGAGCGCGTTTAAGTATTCGCAATTACCTGAAAAAATTAAAAGGCGAAGAGTCTGTCGATTTAGGTCGCAGGTTATTAAAAGTCGCCTTGGGCGGTATTGATGTTAATGACATTGATGATGAAAAAATCGCCAAAGTATTAGAAGAAACCAAACTGCAAACCATGCATCAGCTATTGGCTGAAATTGGCTTAGGTAATTTAATGAGCATAGTGATTGCCCGTAAATTGCTCCAGCAAGAAAACGAAGAAAACAACACGGAAAACTATGCAGAAAAAACAGTGTCGATTCGTGGCGCTGAAGGTATGTTGGTATCGTTTGGTAAATGTTGTCGCCCAATTCCGGGAGATGCGATTATTGCGCATGTTAGCCCGGGTAAAGGCATTGTTGTTCACATGGAAAACTGTCGCAATGTGCGCGATCATCATGCTGAACCCTCTAAATATTTTTCGGTTAGTTGGGACAATAGCCCAGAAGAAGAGTTTCCTTGTGCACTGAGAATTGAAATGCTAAATGTTCATGGTGCATTAGCCAGAGTCACAGGTGCAATTGCACAGCTCGGCTCTAATATTCAAAGCTTATATTCAGAAGAAAAAGACAGCTATATTTATACCGTTGATTTAATTTTAACTGTGCGTGACAGGGTTCATTTAGCCCAAATTATGAAAAAAGTACGCCACATAGATGAAGTTCAGCGGATAGTTCGTCACCGAAGCTAATTTTCTAATTTTATTAAGGATTCAATATGTCTAAACAAGTTATTTCTACTAAAAAAGCACCTGCTGCAATTGGTACTTACAGCCAAGCTGTAAAAGTAGGTGGTACAGTTTATTTATCTGGCCAGATCCCGCTTATCCCAGAAACAATGGAAATGGTCACAACGGGTTTTGTTGATGAAGCGCATCAAGTATTTAAAAACCTAAGCGCAGTATGCGAAGCGGCTGGTGGTTCGTTAAATGACTTAGCTAAAGTCAATATTTATTTAACTGATTTAGCTAACTTTGCTCAAGTTAACGAAGTCATGGCGCAATATTTTGCTGAACCATATCCGGCACGAGCGGCAATTGGTATTAACCAGCTACCTAAAGGTGCACAAATTGAAATTGATGGCATTTTAGATATTCCGGGCATCAATTAATCTAACTACAGATAAGAAAATTTAAATCCCCAAATAACTTGGGTAATAAAACTAAAAAGAGATAAAGGGCAGCGCAGGCTGCTCTTTTATTTTATAAACATGACTCCAGAAAGATTAGAACGCATTTTAAACATGCTGAGAAACCGCCAGCCGGATTTAACAGTATGTTTGGAAGAAGTACATAAAACACATAACCTCTCAGCTATTATCCGCACAGCCGACTCTGTTGGCATTCATAATGCGCACGCTATTTTAAAAGGTCAGGATTCCCGAGTTCGTTCCGGTACAGCCAAAGGCAGTCAAAACTGGGTAAAACTCATCACCCATGAACACATTGAATCTGCGGTTGATAGTTTTAAAACTCAGGGAATGCAGGTTCTAGCAACCAATTTAAGTGAAAAATCAGTCGATTATCGAGAAATAGATTATACCCAGCCGACTGCAATTATTTATGGTCAGGAAAAATACGGGATCTCAGAAAAAGCCTTGGAACTGGCCGATAAACATATAGTGATACCAATGCTTGGGATGGCTGAGTCATTAAATGTATCTGTTGCTAACGGACTTATTTTGTACGAAGCAATGCGCCAGCGGCAGGCGAAAGGTATGTATGGTCAAATTAAACTGCCTTTGCAAGAGCAGCAAAGAATTTTGTTTGAGCGTGGTTATCCGGTTTTTGCGGAACTTTGCCGCCAGAAAAACTTGGCTTACCCTGTTGTAAATGAGCTTGGCGAAATTGAAGCCGATGACAATTGGTGGCAAAAAATGCAAACTCATAAATCTGCATGGTTATAAGTTAAAAAAATACGAGCTTACAATGAAACTTGAGTCAATTGCGCTACATTACGGTTATCAATCAGAGGCCACTACCAAAGCCGCTGCTGTGCCTATTTATCAAACCACATCTTATACCTTTGATGATACTCAGCACGGCGCTGATTTAAATAACATGAAGGTAAAAGGGAATATTTATACTCGAATAATGAACCCAACGACAGATGTGCTGGAGCAAAGAATCGCGGCAATGGAAGGTGGCGTGGGTGCTTTGGCGCTTGCATCTGGCATGGCTGCAATTACTTATTCAATTCAGAGTTTGGCTCAGGTGGGTGATAATATTGTTAGTACCAGCCAGTTATACGGCGGCACTTACACCTTGTTTTCTCATGTTTTACCCCGTCAGGGAATTGATGTGCGTATGGTGTCTGCGGATGATTTTAATGGTTTTGAAAATGCGATAGATCAAAATACCAAAGCAGTATTTTGCGAATCTATCGGTAATCCGGCAGGTAATGTAGTTGATATTGCAAAGCTCGCTGAAATTGCACATAAGCATGGCGTGCCATTAATTGTAGATAATACTGTCGCCACTCCGTTTTTATGTCGGCCATTTGAATTTGGGGCTGATATTATAGTGCATTCACTAACTAAATATATTGGTGGTCATGGCACTTCTGTGGGGGGCATTATCGTTGATTCGGGTCAATTTAATTGGGCAAATGATCCGGTTCGGTTTAAAAGCTTAAATGAGCCAGATCCGGCTTATCATAACTTAAACTTTGCCGAAGCGATGGGTGAACTGGCTTATATTACCAAGTGTCGGGTTGTTTCACTGAGAGTGACCGGCGCAGCTATTTCACCGATGAATGCTTTTCAAATCCTACAGGGGTTAGAAACACTCAGTTTACGGATTGAGCGCCATTGCCAAAATGCTGAAAAATTAGCTCAATTTTTATTGCAGCATAATAAAGTGAATTGGGTGAATTATGCAGCGCTACCAACTAGTCCTTATTATCAAAATTGCCAAAAAATCACAGGCGGCAAAGCATCTGGCATTTTAAGTTTTGGCATAAAAGGCGGCGCTAAAGCTGGCGCGCAATTTATTGATGCACTACAAATGATTTTGCGTTTAGTAAATATTGGTGATGCTAAATCGCTGGCTTGTCATCCAGCGTCTACCACCCACAGGCAACTGAATCCTGAACAGCTTAAAACCGCAGGGGTAAGTGAAGAACTGGTGCGTATATCAGCCGGAATTGAAAACATCGACGATATTATCGCCGATGTGAGTCAGGCATTAGATGCGGTAACAGACTAAGATTGATTATTTGTTTGATAAAACTCGGCTTTGTATAAGCTATACCAAGTTAAAAATAATACCGCTGAATTAAATAAGTGCCAGCCAAAATGAGTACCGAGTGGAAATGACGGGCAAATTTGTTGATCGATTGTCCGCATCGTTAACGAGATACAAAAACATCCGCTGGCAGCTAATAACGGTTTATCAAACCGGCCGGTTTTTATTTTTGTAATTGCGCTAAATACCAGTAAAATCAATATGCTGGGCAAATACATTTCAGAGCCGTTAATATTAAACGGAATCACTTTGGTGGCAATCACTGTGATAATAAAAACCACAAATACGCCAATAGATGTCATTTTGCTAAACTTAAGTGCGTATCTTAAATACGACCATAAAAAGATAACCTGATAAATGTAGATGGGAATAATATCCGCCAACATCGACCAAAAGTTCGCAAGGGTATGAAATAAAAAGCTACCAATGCCAATGATTATCATAAAACCTGCTAATAAATTTAAATGCAGCGGCGTTTTGTTAATATGCGGGTGGTTATGTTTAACTTTAATGTTAGCCTGGGCCAATAAATAAAAGGCCAATAAACCAGCTAAGATAAACCCCAAATTAGTCATCGCATTAACCGGCTCAGACCAAAAGCTAAAATCGATGCGCTCGCAATAATAATCCATCGTATTCCTTAACTAAAATAACTAACAGGCATTTAACTGTTTCACCTTTGATTGTTAAGGCATTATTTTAGCATGGATTATTTAAAAGATTGGTGGCTGTGTAGTTAGATAATTTTTGCATCAGTTGGTTTTAGGCTATAGGTACATGAGCAACAAGAAATTGTATAAGTTTGAGCTAAGCGATCTTTAACATGCCAGTAATAGCTATCGGCTATTTGGCTAGGCAGTAAAGCCATCAAATTGACGGCTTCCGTCGCTTGTTTTGTGGCTTTACGCTACTATAAAATAATCAACTATAAAGCAGTAATTTATTGCAGCGTTAGTTTTAAATGGACAGTATTTTTTATGTATATAGATTTTTCTAGGTATTTAAAATATTTCATCATTTTTGCTATTACGGGTGTCATTTTTTATCTGAACGCTGATTTTGAGAATCAAACGCAAGTAACATATATTAATGGTGTTGTTGAAGAGCGGAGAACAGTCTTGAGAGATGACAGCCCTTCGGAGCATTTATTATATGTTCGAACCGCAAGTGACAAAGTGGTTATTGTTGAACTACCTTATTCACAGAAAATTGTGAGTGGTGCAACTGTACAACTCAAAGTGCTGTCAAAATCAGGCTCTAAACCTCAGTATGTTTTCAATAAATATGTGCAAAATTAACAAGAGACTCTGGTTTAAATTCCTGCTTAATTTGTAAAGCGGATCTATATATCGACCGCAATAAATTTCCGTTTTTGTATAGCTTAGATTAAACCAAGTATTGTAACCATATCTACAATAATGATTTAATCAAAACTCAATTTTGCTGACGCCTAAGCCATTACTTTTGATTACTTTAATTTGTACCGGAATGCGCTCTTTTAAGGCGTTAATGTGGCTGATCACACCTATCATTTTGCCGCTGGCGTTAAGCATATCTAGGGCATTGAGTGCGGTGTCGAGAGTATCGGCATCTAAAGTACCAAAACCTTCATCTAAAAATAACGAATCAATGCTGGTTTTATGGCTGACTAAATCAGATAAACCTAAGGCTAAAGCTAAACTTACCAAAAAACTTTCACCGCCAGATAAGGTTTTGGTATCGCGTACAGTGTCGGCTTGCCAAGTATCAACTACTTCAAGCTCTAAATTTTCACTGGCTTTACGGTTAAGCTGATAACGGCTATGTAAGCGATTGAGCTGATTATTGGCAAGATAAACCAGCTGCTCTAGTGTTAAACCTTGAGCGTATTTTCTAAATTTATCACCTTCGGCACTGCCAATTAAATCGTTTAATTTTGCCCAATCTAAATGTTGAGTTTGTTGCTGATTTAATTGCTTTAACAAAGTTTGTTGTTTATTAACCTGCAAAGCATCGTTGGCTAAGCTTTGTTTTATTTCACCTAAAGCTTGTTGTTGCTGTTGTGATTGTTGCTCTAGCTGTTCAATTTGTTGTTGGTATTCTATTGCTGGTAAGTTTTCGCTTACTAACTTTTTATTGCTCTCCAGTAAGTTATTTAACTGTTGCTGGCTATTTTGATATTTGCTGTTTGCCTGAATTTTATTATGTTTAATTTGTTCACTCTGTTGCTCTAACTCGGCAAAATATTCATCTGTTATACAAGCTTGTTGCCAATCTGTTTGATCGGCAAACTCACTTTGTTTTAGTGCGTTTAACCAGTTTTGTTGTTGATGATTAGCCTGATGCTGAGTTTGGGTGATTTGTGTATTAATTAACTCAAGCTGAGCACTGATGCTGTTGAGTTTAGATTGCGACTGATAAAAAGCATCCTCAATTTGTTGCTGTTGATTTTGTTGTTGCTCAACATTACTGCGCAGTTGTTGTTTCACCGTTTTAATCTGATTGTCGGCAAATAATTGATACCTTTGTTGCTGCAACTGGGTTTGTTGCTCACTTAATTGCTTAACTTGCTGTTCTAGTTGATTAAGTTGCAGGGTGACTTTTTGCGCCTGGTTAGTTAAATAACTTAACTCCTGATTCAGCTTTTCAATATGCTGCGCTTGCTGTTCAAGCTGTTTAGATTTATCGGTAAATTGATTTACCAAGCTGATTTGGCTATACAAATAATCGCTAATGTGTTGATTCGATTGAGTTAACTTGCTTTTTTCGAGTAAGGTTTTATCTAGTTGATATAACTCAAACGCCTGAGCTAATGCAGCTAATAATTCACTTTGTTCGGTTTGATATTTTTCCAGTGTTTGAGTTAGCTCAGTTTGTTGCTTTAGTTGTGACTGCTCGTTTTGTTGGTGATGCGATAAAGTTAATTCAAGCTGAGTTATCCGGTTAGTTAAGTCAGTTAGGCTTTGCTGTTGTTGAGTTAAATTTAGCTGGAGCGTTTGCGCTTGTTGTAACTGCTGCTTTAATTGGTTATGTGCGTTTTCTGCCTGTGTGACATCAGCAATAATTTGTTTAGCCTGCTCGTTGGTTAATTTATCTGTTCGATCATTTAAAAGCGGTAATTCATTTAAAAACACTAACTCAGAGCCGCTATTCTTTGCCAATAACATCTGGCTTGTCTGAAATATATTGGTTGTTAACTCGTTTATTTGCTGAGTGATTTCAGCCTGTTGTGTTTGATTGTGGGTTAGATCCTGCTGCAAGCGAGTCAGTTTTTGCGCTTCATTTTGGCCTTGTTTTTCCAGTTGAGTTAACTGAGCCGTTAACTCGGCTAAGCGTATTTCGGTTTGGTTTTGATCAAGCGTTTGATAATCCTCAATAAAAGGGTGCTCGGTCGCGCCACACAAAGGGCAGGGTTGCTCTGGTTTTAAAGCATTTCTATGTTCAGTTAACGAGGCAATAACAGCTTGTTGTTTTAATAGCTGATTCACATCATCAGCTTGTTGTTTTATTTGTTTATAGTCGGCTCGTAACTGGGTAACTTGTTGGTCTTGTTGTTCTGTTCTAGCTGTTAGCTCAGCTTGTATTTGTTTTAATTGAGTTAGCTTTGGCGTAAGTGCTAAATATTGCTCGGTTGAATAAACTAAGTTTTGCCGGTTTTTTTGCTGATTATTAAACGCTTCAACTTTATGGTTGAGTTCGTTTATATCGTATTGAGATGTTTTTTGGCTAAACGCTTGTTCGATCTGGGCAAGCGTTAATTTTTGGGTTTGTGCTTGAGCAGTCAGGGTATTAAGTGTTTTCTTTGATTCCTCTTGAGCTTGTTTGTCCTGCTCAATTGATAATTGAACCTTATTCAGTTTTTGCTGGGTTAGGTTAATTTCCGTTTGAAGTTGATTAAGCTGTTTATTTTGCTGCTGCCAATAATCCAGTTTGTCTACACTTAAATTATTTAGATGATGATGCTGAGCTAACCAGTTATTTAATTCTGCTTGTTGCGTTTGTTGCTGATTTAATTGTTCAGTTAAATTTTGTTGGCTTTGTTGATTTTGCGTTTTGTCGGTATTGAGTTGAGCCAACTGTTGTTGTAAAGGTTTAAGTTCGCTTTGTAATTGAGTAATTTGTTTGTCTAACGGCTCAACTTGATCATCGATAAACTGAGTTTGTGTTTTTTCAGTATTAATTAATTCAGCTAGCTTGGTTTTTGAGTGGGTTAATTGGTCTTGAAGCTGATTAAATTGAGTTTGCTCATGTTGTTTTTGGTTATTTAATTCAGTTGCTTGTTGGCGATAACTAGCTAAATCCTGATTTAATTTATTGAGCTGTTCATATAAAGGTTTTAATTTGGCTGCTGGTTTAGCTTGGGCTAATTTTTCTGCCTGTGAGGCAAAGTTTTTTTCATGTTCAATTGCTTGGTTTAACTCATTTTGAGCGGTTTGAAAATAAGCTTTAGCTTGTTCGATTTGAGTTAAAATATGCTTGTTTTGATTCGCCTGATTTAATTGTATTAATGTTTGTTTGTTGGCGCTCGCTAACTCTAGCTCTTTTTGATGTAAGTTATATTTTTCTTCAGCTGTTAATAGCGCTACACTTTTTGCCTGTAGTTCCAGCTTTTCTAATTCAAACTTACTGTCTTTATAATTTTGAAAAACCTGACGCGAAATCTGGCTATAAATTTCGGTTCCGGTGAGTTCTTCTAATAGCTCTGCTCGCTCTTTACCGTTGGCATTTAAAAACTCGGCAAATTTACCTTGCGATAGCAACATTGATTTGGTGAAGCGTTCAAAGTTAAGTCCGGTTAAGGTTTCTATTTGGGTTTTAACTTCGTTGAGTTTATCCGCTACAATTTTGCCACTTTCGACTAAAGCTAAACTGGCTTTAGGTGGCTGTAAATTACCGTCCGCTAAGTTACGGGCGCGCCTTTGTTGCCAGTTTGCACGATAAGCTGTACCTTTTACCGAGAATTCAACTTCGGCCATGCATTCGGCGGTATGGCGAGTCATTATCTCGTTATTACTGGCAGAAACTTGTAAGCGCGGCGTTTGTTGATATAGCGCCAGACAAATTGCATCCAGCAGGGTGCTTTTTCCGGCACCAGTTGCACCTGTAATAACAAATAAACCATTACTTAAAAAAGGTTCTTGCTGAAAATCTATATGCCAGTGGCCTTTTAATGAATTGAGGTTTTTTAATGTTAAGCTTAGGATTTTCATAATAAATCGTGCAATATTGATTCGTCGTAGCTGGTGGTTATTATACAATAAATTGTATATTTATCTGTTTTTGAAACAAAATTGGGTTTAGCTGGGTCTGTGTATCTAGACTTTGGCATCAATTATTATTAAAGGGTTGTGGTTTGTTTAAATCAATTCGTTTACAGCTAGTGGCTTTAATTTTGAGCTTGTTTAGTTTTGCTGGGCAAGCGCTGGATTTTTCACAGTTAAATAGTGAGCCTGATTTTTTGCCGGTTGAACAGGCATTTATTTTTGATTTTGACCAACAAGCCAATACTTTGCATTTAAGCTGGCAGATTGCTGACGGTTATTATTTATATAAACACAGAACTAAAGCCAAAGCCCTAGCAGAAAATAATGATGCCGAGTTAGAAATCAAGTTTTTACAACAAGGCGATGAAAAATATGATGAATATTTTGGTGATGTCATTGTTTTTCATCAACGTTCAGATATTGAAATCGATTTAACCGGAATTACCTCAGATAAAATTTTATTAACTTACCAAGGCTGCGCCGATGCTGGATTATGTTATCCGCCACAGTTAATTGAAGTGCCGTTATTAAATTTAGCTGACGCAGGGGGAAGCGCTGAACCAGCTAAAAATCAGCCAGCTTCAACAGATAACCAAGCAGTACAAAACAATTCACAAAATGCATCAAATGATATTCAAAGCCTGTTTAGCAATAAGAGTAGTCTATTGATTATTCTAGGCTTTTTTATTTTAGGTGTTGGTTTGTCTTTAACGCCTTGTGTTTTACCTATGGTGCCAATTTTATCGGCTATTGTAACTGGTCAGCAAAATTCGACCGTAAAAAGTGGACTGATTTTATCTATCGCTTATGTATTAGGAATGGCTACTTTTTATACGTTAAGCGGTGTATTGGTTGGGTATTTTGGCGCGAGTTTTAATCTCCAGCTTTATTTGCAAACTCCGGCGGTAGTGATTGTATTTACCGCTATTTTTATTGCTTTGGCATTTGCTATGTTCGGCTATTACGACTTAGCCTTGCCTGCAAGTTGGCAGTCTAAACTGCAAAGTGCAACAGGTGGTCAGGATAAAAAAAGTTTAGCTGCTACTTATTTAATGGGCGGAATTTCGGCACTTGCATTGTCGCCTTGTGTATCTGCACCGCTTGCCAGTGCGTTATTGTATATTTCAACAACCGGAGATGGGGTATTAGGTGGTTTGGCTCTATTTGCGCTGAGCATTGGTATGGGCTTGCCACTATTAGCTGTTGGTGCTGGTTTTTCAGGATTAGTGCCTAAAGCTGGTGGCTGGATGGTTAAAGTGAAGCAAGTCTTTGGTGTGATGATGCTGGCGATGGCGGTTTGGATGCTGGAGCGATTATTTGATCCGGTTATTGGCGCTGTACTATGGGCGATTTTAGGAATTTGGCTGGCCGTTAAAATGAATTTAATCAGCAGGCAAACAACTACTGCGGGTAAAAATGAGCAAGCAATCGCGCTGATTATTTTTGTCGCATCGCTTAGCTGGCTGGCACATAACTATTTTCAGCAATATTCAACTAGTACGGGTTCAACCACGCAAGCCAATGCCAAGCAGCTGGTGACTAGAATTTCTACTGTCGCAGGGCTTGAGCAGGCGATGGCAAATGCAAGCGGAAAAAAAGTTGTTGTGGATTTATATGCCGACTGGTGCGCTAGTTGCCAAACTATAGAGCATGAAGTGTTTGGTAAAATATCGGCTGCTGATTATCCTGAATATGTTTTTTTACAGCTTGATTTAACTGAAATGACTCAGCCTAAACAGGACTTTTTAAACCAGCATAAATTATTTGGTCCGCCAGCATTATTAATTTTTGCCAAAGGTGAAATGCCAAAAAACACAGAATTTGTCTATCAGGCCGAATTTAATTTAGCTCAGTTCAAACAATGGCTGGCGCGCTAAATTGGTATCAGCTCGATTTGGGTGATGCTATGCTGGCCGAGTCAGAATTAGCTCGTTTAATTCCTCAATTAAAAGCTTGCCCAAAACAAAGTGCAACGCCTGAGCTTTGCATTGCAGCATACCGTCACCAGTCTGTTGGTATGCATTGTCATTTAATTCTTTACATAACCGAAGCGGTTAAGCAATCGCTAGTGTTGGTTAACCCTGTCAAATTTACTCGCTGTAATACGCCAAATTATACTGATTTAACTGTCATTATTGGTTATTAACCTCAGCTCTGGATAAGAAGTTAGTCAAGCATCGATTAAAACCCTGACACTCGCAATTTATGTGGGTTTGGCTGTATAATACGCGCCCTCATTTTTTACTGCTTTTTGTTGAATACAGATTAATGCTGTTATCAGCAAAAAAATAAGTCGTTGTAGTAGGTTGTTAGTTTGTTATCAGGTTTGAAACAGCAGGGTTTTCTCTTTTTAATATTAAGCATGTTAACCGGATTAATTGGCTCTTTTGTTAATCCGTTGATGAGTTTATTTATTGTTGAGGGCTTAAAAAGTCCGCCTGCGTATATTGGTATTTACACTGTATCGGTCACTTTAGCCGGATTAGTTTTTAGTCAATGGCTTGGCTCGCTTGCAGATAAAGGCGTGAGCGCGCGTAAAATGTTTATGCTGGCGGTTACTGGAATGGCTGCTGCGCTGTTAATTTTTGCCAATGCAGATTCATTTTGGACAGTGTTAATTGCGGGTGTTTTATTGTTTTCGATGGGAAATGCGGCTATTCCTCAGGTATTAACCATTGGCAGGCAATGGGCTGGACAACAAAGCAAGGTTAATGTGACCCAGTTTAACTCTGGTTTACGCGCGGCGATTTCATTTGCGTGGATTGGTGGACCGCCGTTGGCTTATGCTTTGGCTGCCGGGGTGAGTTTCGATCGTTCATTTTATGTAGCGGCTTTTTGTGCGTTATTAGCTTTTATTTTTGCTTATCAATTTATCCCCGAAGTGAATAATAAAACGCAAAATCAAGCTGCGCAGACTAGCTATAAAACCCCAACCTCATTTTGGATACTCGCTTTGGCTGTAACCCTTGGTTCAGTTGGTAATATTATGTATTCATCCGCTTTGCCATTATATGCAATTAAAGAGCTTGGGTTTGCCGAACATACACCGGGTATTTTTATGGGGCTGGTTGCCTGCCTTGAAATTCCAGTTATGTTATATGCTGGTAAATTGGCTCAACAACACAGTAAAGTTAAAATGATAGGTTTTGCATTTTGCTGCGCTATGGTGTTTTACTGCGGCGTATTTTTTGCGACTCAAGTTTGGCATTTAATTGCGTTGCAATTTATTAATGCGCTGTTTTATGGGGTATTTGCCGGAATTGGCCTGACGATTCTGCAAGAAGAGTTACCGCTAAAAATTGGTTTTACCTCTGCTGTTTATTCTAATGCAATTAAAATCGGGATGATGCTTGGGACAACAGGGATAGGTTTAATTGCTCAGTTTTTTAGTTTTAGATACGCAGCAATCGGCTCTTTATTGGCGGCTGCCTGTGCCTTGGGGTGTCTAGTTTTATTTGTGTATTTGAAACGAAAAGAGCAGGCCGAGATGAATAGCCAGATAGATGATGAGTTTGCTGCTCGTTTATTATAAAAGCCATATAAAAATAAAGCGCTAATTTAACCGCGCTTTATTTTTAGTTGATGAGGCTGAGAGCTGAGGCTTAGGTCATTTAGGTTAAGCTTATTCTGATTCTGTGGCGATTTGTGAATCGGCATCGTCCCAAACGTTTTGCTCCATCGACTGGCAAGGTACTTTGCATCTCGGGATTCCAACTTGTTTTGCTGGTACACCAACCACTGTGGTGTGTGGTGCGACATCTTTTAAAACAACACTACCAGCACCAATTTTGGCATTAGCGCCAATCTCGATATTGCCGAGCACTTTTGCGCCCGCGCCAATCATAACACCGTGACGAACTTTAGGGTGGCGGTCTCCACTTTCGTTACCGGTTCCGCCTAAAGTAACTGATTGTAAAATAGATACATTATCTTCAATTACAGCGGTTTCACCCACTACTATTCCGGTTGCGTGATCAAACATCACGCCTTTACCGATTTGGCAAGCAGGATGAATATCGACAGCCATGACCTGACTATTGCGGCTTTGAATAAATAACGCCAGATCGGTTCTGTCCTGTTGCCACAAATAATGGGCCAGCCGATGAATTTGAATAGCCTGAAAGCCTTTTAAATTAAGCAATACAGTTAAAAATGAATGAATCGCAGGGTCACGCTCAAATACCGCCTGAATATCAAACGCTAAGGTTTCAATTGTGGTTGGTTCAGCCTGATAAAACTCAGCAAATAACTGTTCGAGTTTATCTGCTGGCATAACATCTGAAGCCATTTTTTGTGCAAAGACAAAACCACAAGCTTGAGCTAAATTCTGATGTTGTAAAATACATAAACGAATATAGTCACTTAATAAAGGTTCGCTGGCTTGCATGGTTTTGGCTTCGGCAATAATTTTTGCCCAAATAGCTTGGCTGATCATATAAATTTAGTTGCATTTGTAATTTCAATAGGCTCAGAATAGGGACGCAGACCGGATATATCAAGTGTTTGGCTTGTTTTAATCTCAGGTTTAAAAAGGATTAAGGGTATTAAACAATGCAAGATAAGATTTGGCGAAAAATCAGTATCATTTTGGTGGTTATCTGCTCAGTTTCGTTAGTAGCTAATTGGTTGCTGTTTAATGCTTGGCAACAAAGCAAACAAATTCAGGGTGTTAAAGTGAATGTGCGGCCTGAGCTAAATCTGCCAGCCCAGACAGAGCTTAAAACGTTATCACCCCAACCGGAGCGTATTGCTCATCATATCCGGCTTTGGCAAGCCTTACTTGAGCAAGATCCTGAACAAGCCAATCTCTGGCAGGATAACTGGTTAGCACAAGCGCAAGTTTGGTTGAATCAGGGACAAACTCAGGCTTATTTGAATTTTCTGGAGCAATGGCAGGCTGCCGCGCCCGATTTAATTCAGGTAAAACTATTACATTATTATTGGCTATTGAATCAGCATAATCTGGCTGAAGCGGCCGATATTATTTATCCGCTGTTAAATCAAATTTCTCCTGAAACCGCGCAGCAAGCAGAGCTAAATAAGCTTTATCAGTTATTAGCTAAATTAATGCCGGATGTGTTAGCTCAGCAGGCGTGCCAGCAATTTATCGAAACCCTAGAAATGCTGGTTTGGTACGACAATACTCAGCCTGAATATTTGTTAGCTATTAGCCAGTGTTATATTCAGTTAAAAGAGTTCCAATTAGCTGAGCAGCAATTAATTTATCTGTTGGCCGATCCCGATTATCAGCATCAAGCGAATCAATTATTAGCAAACATGCAGCAAAAGCCAGATGAACAAGTGCCAGTGGCTAAAGTGGGGGAGCATTTTATTGTGCAGGCGAACTTAAACCAAAATAAACGAGTCGCGTTGATGATAGATACCGGCGCGTCTATTACCAGTATTAGCAGGACAAAGTTTGACAGCCTTGCTTTATTGTATCGCTCGTTAGGTTATAAAACGCTGGCGACTGCCGGTGGTTTAACTCAGGCTGAGTTAGTTGAAATAGAGAATTTTTCGGTGGGCAATAAAGTATTAGCAGATTTTCAGTTGGCGGTGCTGGATGTACCCTCTTTTGGTGGGAGCGATGGTTTACTTGGGATGAACTTTTTATCTCAATTCCCTTTTGTGATTGATCAGCAAAAAAACATTTTAAGATTTACCAAACACTAAGTCGCATTAAAAATGACAAAAAAATAGAGATATTTGCGATTAGCGCTCGACTGTTAGCGCATTAATTTGTATTTTGTACGGATTGAAAGTTTAAGATTAAGAATAAAGCTAAATGCAGCTCAATTTCACAAAAATGCACGGCTTAGGCAATGATTTTATGGTGGTGGATAACATCACTCAGAATATTTATTTTTCACCTGAGCAAATTACTAAATTAGCCGACAGAAACTTTGGTATTGGTTTTGACCAATTATTAGTGGTTGAAGCGCCGTATGATCCAGAGATCGATTTTCACTACCGGATTTTTAATGCCGATGGCAGCGAAGTTCAACAATGTGGTAATGGCGCACGTTGCTTTGCCCGCTTTGTGCGCTTAAAAGGGCTTACCAACAAAAATAAAATTGCGGTGAGCACTCAAAGCGGCAACATTGTTTTATATATTGAAAACAATGGTCAGGTCACTGTGAATATGGGTGTTCCACAACTTGAACCGCAAAAAATTCCGTTTAAAGCAAATAGCGCTGAAAAAACTTACCTTTTACAAGCCGGCGAACATAATGTGTTAGCTGGGGCAGTATCTATGGGTAATCCGCATTGTGTGTTATTGGTTGATGATGTGATTACTGCTCCGGTTGAAACATTAGGTCCGCAGCTTGAAAGCCATGAGCGTTTTCCTGAGCGCGCTAATATTGGCTTTATGCAAATTTTAAATCCTAACGCCATTAAACTGAGAGTTTATGAGCGTGGCGCAGGTGAAACGTTGGCTTGTGGTACTGGTGCTTGTGCTGCGGTTGTGGTGGGTATTTTACAGGGCAAATTAGCCAATCAGGTGGAAGTTGAATTACCGGGCGGCAAACTGAATATTAGCTGGCAGGGCGAAGGCACACCAGTCAAAATGACCGGTCCGGCAGAGCATGTTTTTGATGGACAAATTAATTTATGAGTGAGCAGCAAATTCCACTGATTAATTTAAATGAAGCGGATATTGTCGCTTATTTAACAGAGAATCCTGACTTTTTTAAAAACCATCCAGACTTATTAAGCCAGATGGTTTTACCGCATAGCAGTCAGGGGACGGTTTCGCTGGTGGAACGTCAGCTACAGGTTTTACGCGAAAAAGTTTCTTTGCAAGAAAAAGACATTAGCCGTTTAATTTCAACCGCTAAACAAAATGAGCATATCTACAAAGCATTTATTAATTTATATATGGCTTTGCTGGAGTGTCCTAACAGCAAACAAATGATTTATTTGTTGCGTGCTATTTTGCTTGAGCAAATTCAGTTAGATGGCATGAAACTCGTTTTATTTATTGCCAGTAGCGATGAACACGCGGCTAATTTAGTTGAACCACGCAATATTTATCAGGATATTTTGCAGCAAAGGCTGGCGCGTGATGATTATTATTTTGGTCGCTTAAAAAAACAGGAAATGGATTTGTTTTTTACCGATGAACAAGCCATTAAATCAGTGGCGTTAATTCGGTTAGGCGGGCAAAAAGATATGGGTATTTTAGCCTTTGGCAGCATTGATGAGCTGCATTTCCAGGGCGATATGGATACTTTATTTTTAGCACCTATGGTTAAGTTGATTAATCGTTTATTGTTAGACTTTTCGATTGAAGAGCCAAAACCTGAGCCGGTATGAGCCAAGCTTTAGTCGTCGATTATTTAGATGCGTTTTACAATTATTTAAATAACGAAAAAAGGTTATCTGAAAACTCTTTAGATGCTTATCGGCGACAGCTTACCGCTATCTTTAGCAAACACCCCAAATTAAAACTGAGCCAATTAGATGTTCAGTTTGTGCGTTTAATATTGAGTCAGGCTAAGCTGGCTCAACTTAAATCTGCCAGTATTCATCTACGTTTGTCTGCATTGCGCTCATTTTGCCAATATTTAGTTAAAAAAGAAGCTTTACCACTAAATCCGGCGGATGCGGTGAGTGCACCTAAAAAAGATAAACGTCTGCCAAAAAACTTAGATGTTGATCAGGTTAATCAATTATTAGACAACAGCAATAATGAGGTGGCGCTTAATTTGCGCGATAACGCAATGTTGGAGCTGTTGTACAGCTCAGGGTTACGTTTATCAGAACTCATCAATGCTGATATTAAGCATGTTAAATTTGATACTAAAACCTTTGAAGTAAAATTTGGTAAGGGTGGTAATGACAGAGTTGTCCCTGTTACCCAAACCGCACTGGATAAAATTAGTGACTGGCTGGCGATTCGCCCAAACTATATTAAGCCAAATACCGACCAAGCTTTATTTATTAGTACCAGAGGTAGCCGTTTAAGCGCGCGATACGTACGTGAACGGATTCGACAAGCCGGAGTTAAAACCGGGCTCAATGTGCATTTAAATCCGCATAAAATGCGCCACTCTTTTGCAACTCACATGCTTGAAAGCAGTCAAGATCTTCGCGCGGTACAAGAATTATTAGGCCATCAAAATTTATCAACGACGCAAATTTATACCCACCTTGATTTTGAACACTTAGCTAAAGTGTATGATCAGGCTCATCCCAGAGCAAAACGCAAATCTGATAAATAGTCACTTACAAATACTTTAAGTGGTAATAATTACAGAGTATACGTGAAAGTATTACTGAATTTTTTACAATGAGTTTTATACTTTTTCTTAATTTTTCTTTTAGTGAATTTTATTTTTTATATAAATTTCATTTGGTTGCAATTTTATTTTTAAGTTGGCACAAGTCTGGCATTAACCTATTTAACTCGAACTTAAAGCAGTAATGGTTCCAGTTAATTATGCTAATTTTTAAAGGAGAAATATTATGTTAGGTTGGAGTCTTGTATTTTTAATTATTGCATTGATTGCTGGTGTATTAGGTTTTTCAGGTATAGCTGGTGCAGCAGCAGGCATTGCTAAAATTCTGTTTTTTGTATTTATTGTATTATTACTAATCTCATTGGTTGCTAATGCAATTAGAGGGCGTGCACCGAGACCATAAATTTTAAGGATTCGGTATTCAATTTAACAAGGAGACTAAAAAATGAAAATGTTATCAAATTTAAAAATATTAATTTTATCTACTTTACTGACTCTTGGTGTAGCTGCCTGCTCAGATTCAGACAAAGAATCAGCTCAAGAGAATGTTAAAGATGCATGGAATGATTCTGTTGATGCAACAAAAGATGCAGCAGAAGATGCTAAAGATGCGGCAGAAGATCTCAAAGATGATGCGGCAGACGCTATGCAAGATACTGGTAATGAAATTGAAGACTTATGTGAGGATGCAAAAGAGTCTGCCAATGCTAAAGATACAGATTGCTAATATCTGTAAGTTAAATTAGCTTTTAATAAAACGTGGGTGTTAAATTGTACATTCACGTTTTTGATTTAAATTAGCGAGTTTAATTTAACTATTTATTTTATTAGCTAGGGTTGATCTTTTTATCGGCATCCCAAGTATATATTCAGATTTTAAATAAAAAGGATAGAAGAGTTATGACAGATATCAACATTGGTATTAGCACTGAAAATCGTAATCAGATTGCAGAAGGTTTAAAACGTTTATTAGCTGATTCTTATACACTTTATTTGCAAACGCATAACTTCCATTGGAATGTGAGTGGTCCTTCTTTCCGTGAATTACATTTGATGTTTGAAGAACATTATACAGAGCTAGCGACAGCTGTAGATGATATTGCTGAGCGTATTCGTACATTGGATGTAGTTGCTCCGGGCACTTACAAAGAATTTGCAAAATTAAGCTCAGTAAAAGAAGTTGACGGTGTTCCGGCTGCAGAAGAAATGGTCGATATTTTAACTAAAGGCCATGAGCAAGTTGTTCGTACATCTAGAGAAGTTTTAAAATTGGCTCAAGATGGTGATGATGAATCAACTGCGGCATTAGTATCAGACCGTATGCGTATACATGAAAAAACAGCTTGGATGCTACGTGCAACTCGTAAATAATTTCGCATTTTAAAGTTGATGACTAAGGCAGCAAATTAGCTGCCTTTTTTATTGGCAATTTTTATATTAATTAAATCAAAATTTAAACTCCGTATTTTAGGGCCTGCTGCTCTTTTGAGGGCAGTTTTGCAGCAGTTTGACTTAATCCATTATGCCTTCACTCTACACCTCGCTTAACAAGCATTTAGTTAGGACAAAATTTATACCCCGAATGTCAATCGGCCCTAACTTTTTAAAAAATTTAGTTTTGCTTTTGAGTAAACTGCTTTATGCTGGATTTAGTGTAAAACAACCTATGTATTCAAATGCTAAAGTTTTATAAACGCCCGCCAGCTATTCGCGCAATCAGTTTCGATTTGGATGATACTTTATACGATAATGTCCCTATTATTAATAAAGCCGAATCTAGCCTGTTAGCTTATCTTAACTCTAAATATTCAGCCTATCTGAACTTAGATGCTGAAGTATGGCAGCAGAAAAAAGCAGACTTTATCGCTAAAAACCAATTAATTGCTCATGATGTATCTTTGTTAAGAAAACGTTTTTTAGCCGATTTATTGACCAACTCAGGGGTAGGTGGTGCAAATAGCAAAGCGCTGCAAGCGTATGAATATTTTCATCAACACAGAAATAACTTTATGGTGTCTCAAAACTGTATTGATATTTTACTGGAACTCAAAAAACATATTCCATTAATAGCTATTACCAATGGTAATGCTGAACCAGAATTAATTGGTTTGGGTGGTATTTTTGATTATGTGATTCGCCCGCAAGATGAATTATTAATGAAGCCGGATCAAGGCATTTTTTTAAAAGCGTGTGAGTTATTAAATTTACCAGCCCAGAATATTGCTCATGTGGGCGATAGCCATATCACAGATGTAAAAGGCGCGGTGCATAGTAAAATGATTGCAGGCTGGTTTAATCCGCATGGTGAATTACTTCAAGGACAAACTTTACCTAGCTTTGAATATACAAATACGCAGGATTTGTTAAGTTTAATTTAAGTTAAAACTTATTTTATGAATGTAGTTAGGTTAGCGCCTGATGGTATATCTTTCAACTTTACTTCATCAGGCTGTTTACAAAACGCTTTGTATCGAACTGAAAGATGTTGAGCAAGCCGCTCAGATAGCCAATATAGAAACAGAAAAAGTAATGGCTGCTATGCCACTTTCGCTGGCTTAAAATAAATTCCCCTCAGGTTATTTTATCCCTTTATGCTGTTTAATTGCTTCATAAGCAGCTTGAATATCTTGCGCTTTTTCCTTCGCTAACTTTAATGCTTGTTCCGGTAACCCCTGAGCGCTGAGTTTGTCTGGGTGATGTTGAGCCATTAATTTTTTATAAGCTTTTTTGATTGTTTTAGCATCATCTGATTCTTTGATACCTAATATTTGATAGGCATAATTTAAGCTCATGCCAGTTGGTTGAGCTGTTTTTTGTCGACCTTTTTGGTGATAGTGAGTGCTTGCTTCGTTTTGTTTTATAATGCCATCTATAGTTAATTTATTAAACCCGAGAATAGCCCCAATAGAATATAAAATATCACGGGCTTTAGGATGCAACTGGCCATTTGCTAATGCGGCCTGAATTTGGATCTCTAAATAAATCAGCATAAAATCGCGGCGGGCATAACAATAGTTTTTAAACTCAATAACGGTTTCTTCTACTGGAAAATGAGCTTGTTTACCTTCTCGATAAGCGGTTTGCGCTTCTTTTCTTAATTCACCATTTAACCCCATTCTATCCATTAAAACAGAGGCCAGTGCAATATCATTTTCGGTTACTCTGCCGGATGACTTGGCGATATGCCCCATAATTGAGAACAAACTATGAAAGAAAATCGCTCTGTTTTTTAAACTGACTTTACGGCGCATTAAGCTTGAAAAACCACCGCTGTCAGATAAAGCTTGGGCATAGCCTTTGTCAAAATAATAGCCGATTATAAACCCGATAATGGCACCAGGAATATTAAACATCATAGAGCCAAAAATTAACCCCAGAATTTTGCCCCAATTACTTTTTCTCATTTAAACCCTTTTCAACTCTTTGTTTTATCTGTGCTAACCTTTCTGGTGTGCCAATATCTGACCATTGACCATTGTGTATTTCGGCGCTTACTTTGCCTAAACTTATCGCTTTTCGCAATAATTTACCCAAGGCTAATGGCATTTCGTGTTCACCATTAAAAAAATCTGGGTGGTAAACAGCAATACCTGAAAATGTATAACTCTTATTAGTTTGGTTTAGCTGGGTGGCAAGATAGTTTTGGTAGCCAAAGTCACCAGATAAATTATGTTCAGGATTATCTACCAATACAATATGCGCCAATTTATCATGCAGTGTTATTTGAGTTAATTTGGCATAATTAAAATCACACCAAATATCAGCATTAACGACAACAAATGGCTGGTTACCTAACAAAGGAAGCGCATTGATAATGCCGCCCGCGGTTTCAAACTCATCTACTTTTTCGGGACTGTACTGAATCCGGCAATTGTAGTTTGATCCGTTGCCTAATTTTGCTGGTATCTGTTCACCCAAATAAGCATGATTAATAATAATATCGCTAATACCCGCTTTAACAAGCGCTTCGATTTGATATTCAATTAAGCTTTTGTGGTTTACCTCAAGCAAAGGCTTAGGGCGGCTCAGGGTGAGCGGCTGCATTCTTGTGCCTTTGCCTGCTGCCAGAATCATCGCTTTCATTTGTTATCTTCTTTTATCTTTTTTAGTTATTTTCAGCCGCTTGTTTGGCAATAAATTCAGGGTATATCACTTCATCAAACCAATCAGAAAAAGCTTTAAGTTCTGGATATTGTCCCGCAGCTTGCCTGATATAATTAACCACATCGGCTAAGTGTTTTAAATAACCAGTTTTGTTGTCTCTTAGCGCTAAACGGGTAAAAATACCTGCACATTTTAAATGTCGCTGAAGGCCGGTTAAATCAAACCAAGTTTGCCATTGTTGAGCTTCAATATTAGGGTAATATTGGCTTCTGTAATCTTCACTCAATTGGTTTACAACCTGTTGTGGCCAGACCAAATAACAATCTTTTAGCAGTGATACTAAGTCATAGCAGATTGGGCCAATTAACATACCTTGAAAATCAATGATTAATGGCTGATTAATATCGCCTGCTTTGAGCATAATATTACGAGAATGAAAATCTCTGTGTACGGCAACTTGAGGTTGGCTTAAAAATTGTTGGGTTAAAAATAAATTGGTTTCTTCCAGTAACTTTTTTTCATCGTTGGTGAGTGAATGAGCCAAATAGTGCTCAACAAACCAGTCTGAAAATATAGCGAGTTCAGTTAATACAAAAGCTTTGTTATATTTGTCTATTGAAGTAAGTAAGTTTTTACTTATGTTTTGTATTTTATAAATGCTAGACCAAAGTAAAGGGTATAAGCTGGAATAGTTGCCTGCATTAATAATATTGGCAAGATGCAAATCACCTAAATCAGATTGCAACATAAACCCTTGAGTTAAATCTGCGGCTATTATCTCTGGTGTCGCAATATCATGCTGGTGCAGAATTTGAGCTAACTCAATAAATAATGGATTGTTTTCTGTAGCAGGAGGAGCATCTACTGCAATAAAATATTGATTATTCTGAGTGACTCTATAATAACGCCTGAAACTGGCATCACCGGAAATCAACTCAAATTGACAAGCTTGTTCATAATTGTTGAGCTGCTGGTTTACCCATTGATAAAGGCATTGCTCGCGTAAGCTTTTTTGTTCCATATAGTTTTTTCAAATTTGTGAAATATTGTTTTATTTTCTCATTTTATCGCTATTTAAGCCCAATATAAGCGGGTTTAAAAATAGCCGAGCGAGGTATTTTGTTTTATCATACCGCTTTGAATGGTTTTAAGTAAGTTGCGTGAGTCGGTTTTAGGACAATTCCTCAATTTTTTGAATTTGGTTTTTATTTTTGTGATCCGTATTTTAGCCACTTTTATTTTTTTATTTTGCCCGCCGTTAGTTGCGGCCCAGTTGCAATGCTATCAAGCTGTTGAGTTGGGTGACGAATCTGAGCATGATGATGTGCCGGGATTATGGTCATCATTTAAAACAAATGATCAATCTTTGATGATTGTATCTGACAGAACCGAAGTTGGTTTAGATAGCTCAGCTCAGTTTTTTGGTGAAGTCAGTATTATTCAGGGAACCAATTCAATTACGGCAGATTCCGCCCAAATTTCCAATGATAGAAATACCATGACAGCTTCTGGCGGCATTGTATTTTCAAGCGGCGGCACCAAAGTTTATAGTGAATCTTTACAAGCAGAAATTGATGCCTCCGCTGTGCAACTGAATCAATCAAAATATCAGTTAGCTAACTTTTTAGGCCACGGGCAGGCTGAAATTTTTCGAGTTGATCAAAAAAATAAAAGCATTGAATTAAAAAATGCAGACTTTACCAATTGCCCTCCTCAAAATGCGCCAGACTGGCAACTTATTTCTAGCGAAATTAAATTATCTATGGATGAAGAATGGGGTGAGGCATGGCACAGTCGGATTGAAGTATTTGAAGTGCCGGTTTTATATTTGCCTTATTTTTCTTTCCCGTTAAGTGATAAACGTAAATCTGGCTTGTTATATCCAAGTGTATCAACGTCGAGTCAAAGAGGATTTGACTTAACCACGCCATATTATTGGAATATCGCTGAAAATTTTGATTTAACTTTATCGCCTCGGATGATGACAGAGCGTGGCGGCCAATTAGGAACTGAGTTCAGATACTTGCAACCTAATTATCAGGGCGAATTTTATATGGAATGGATGTCTTACGATAAAGCCTTTGAGCCTGATCAGGATAGCGGTAATAACAATAGCAAAACCCGAAGCGCAATTCGCTGGCTACATCAAGCAGATGTTTACCAAAGCTGGAAAAGCGACATTGATATTATGTTGCTAAGCGATGATGGTTATATCAGCGATTTGGGATTTCAGGATTATAGTCAGGTTGATACGCATGTTGAGCGATATATTAAACTCTACCAGCAACATGAAGATTGGTCGTTTGATTTAACGGTAAGAGATTTTGAGGTATTTGGTCAGCATACCCAGCCATACCGTACTTTGCCTGAAATGCAGTTTTGGTACGGTGGTTTAGTTGATGACGAATATTGGTCGGTGGATTTACCGGCTGAATTTGCTTGGTTTCAGTCTGATGATAGCCAGTTAACTGAGGCATTTAGATTTCATAGCGAACCTAAAGTCACTTGGTCAATTTATCGGCCAGCATGGGAAGTTATTGCACAAGGTTCACTCGCCTCTACTTTATATGTTCAGGAAAAAACACAAAACGGTCAACTTCTGCAAGATGAATATGAGCAAATTGGCCGTGTTTTACCGAGATTCAGAATCAGTGGACGTTTAATTTTAGAAAGACCGCTGGACTGGTTTGGCAGCGCAATGAAACAAACGCTTGAGCCCAGAGCGCAATATTTACGAGTGCCATACACAGATCAATCTAATATTGGGTTATACGATACCGCGCTATTGCAGGATGACTATTTTGGCCTGTTTAGAGAAAATCGTTTTAGCGGCATTGACAGAATACCTGAGTCGAATCAAGTTACGCTGGGGATGACAACCCGTTTATTAAGTGACGAAAACAGGGAAAAGTTTAGATTTAGTGTCGGCCAAATTTTTTATTTAAAAGAGTCCCGAACCGATTTTGTTGATTTTAAACAAACGACCGAAAAAGGTGAATCTGCATTAGCGGCAGAGCTGGACTTTGATATTCGTAAAACTTGGTTTTTGCATTATGGGTTGCAGTTTGACACCCAGCAGGGAGAAACCCGAAAAAGCCAGTTAACAGTGGATTATCACAGAAACGAAACTCACCTGTTGCAGTTAAGCCACAGGTACGTAAAAGATATTTCAGGTAACCCTATTCAGCAATTAGGTGTAACCAGCTTGTGGGAAATTACGCCGCAGTGGCAAACCTTTGCTAGTATGCATCAAGATTTAAAGCTAGATCGAACTGTTGAAGCCAGAGTCGGTCTATTATACGAATCTTGTTGTTGGCAGTTACAATTTGGCTGGCAAACTAAAGTTAAATCTAATTTAGCTGCGATAGATAGCCAAACATCAGTACCAACAGATGAAAGAGATTCAGGTCTAATGTTTACCTTTACCATTACCGGTTTTGGACAAAGTAACAATCAAGGCCTAAAAGTGCTAAACTCGGGGATTTTCGGCTACCGAACTCCTAATTTTTTAAACCAGTGAGTGATTCATGAAACAAATTAAAAAAATGATAACCATGTTATGCGCTAGCTTGATAATCATAACCAATGCGCAGGCGGTAGAGTTATTAGATAAAGTTGCAGTGATTGTAAATCAAGGGGTAATTTTAGAAAACGAAATTAAAACCATGACGGCAGAGCTAAAAGTTCAGGCAAGTCAGTCCGGTCAGGAATTACCGTCAGATCAGGCTTTGCGAGTACAGGTAACTGAACGTTTGATTACCAATGAGTTACAGCAGCAATTTGCCCAGCGTATTGGTTTAGAAATCAGTGATGCACAGGTGCAACAAACTGTGCAGGAAATTGCAGCCAAACAAAATACTTCAGTTGAAAACTTACGCCAACAAATCATTAATAATGGCGGCGACTATGAATCTTATTTAGAGCAGGTTCGTCAGGAATTAACCGCAAGCGAAGTTCGCCGCGCTATGGTATCAAGACGTATTTATGTATCACCGCAGGAAATTGAAGGTTTAGTTACTTTATTAAAAGAGCGTGGGCAGAAAAACGAAGAATATAATCTAGGCCATATCTTAATTGGTTTACCGTCAGATGCGACTGCCGATGAAATTGAAAACAGCAAAACTCGCGCTGAAAAAGTATTAGCGCTGTTAAAAGAAGAAGACAGCGACTTTAAAAAAGTTGCGATTGGTGCGTCATCTGGTGCGAGAGCTTTAGATGGTGGTGATTTAGGTTGGATGAACGTAAACGAAATGCCAACCTTATTTGCCGAAGCGGTCGTAGATCAGAAAAAAGACGCGATTATTGGTCCGATTAGAAGTGGTGCGGGTTTCCATATTTTGAAAATCTTTGACATCCGTGGTCGCCAATCTGTTGAAGTTAAAGAAGTAAGCGCCCGTCATATCTTAGTTAAACCATCGATTATTGTGAGTGATGAAAAAGCTAAAAATATGCTGAGCAAATTTTTAATTGACGTAAAAGCCGGTGACGCAGATTTTGCCGAACTCGCTAAAGAATACTCAGAAGACCCTGGTTCAGCGGTAAAAGGTGGTGAACTGGGCTGGGCTGATCCGTCAATGTATGTTCCTGAATTTAAAAATGCTTTGGCTGAATTAGAGCCGGGCGAATATTCAAAACCATTTAAAACAGCACATGGCTGGCACATAGTGCAATTACTTGATCGCCGAACGCAAGACGCGACAGAATCTGCTTATCAGGATAATGCTTACCGTATGCTGTTTAACCGTAAATTTAATGAAGAAGCCGAAGCATGGATTAGAGAAATTCGCGATCAGGCTTATATCGAGATTTTAGGTAACAACAATTAATGACTTTTAGAATTGCAATTACACCGGGTGAACCTGCTGGTATTGGCCCTGATTTAGTATTAAAAATAGCCCAGTACGACTGGCCTGCTCAGCTTATTGCTGTTTGTTCTGAGCAGCTTTTACGTGAACGGGCAGAAAAATTAGGTTTGGATATTGAGCTAATTACTTATGATCCAAATCAAGCAGCCTTGCCACAGAAAAAAGGCACTCTAACCATTTTACCAGTGGAGCTAAAAGCGCCTGTTGTTTGTGGCGAGTTGAATGCTAAAAATGGCCAGTATGTTGTTGAAACCATGCGCATTGCTTGTCAAAAGAATATGGATGGTGAGTTTGCTGCTATTGTGACCGGGCCGGTCAACAAAGGCATTATTAACAAATCAGGGATTTCTTTTAGCGGGCATACCGAGTTTTTTGCTAGTGAGTCGAATACGGCTGATGTTGTTATGATGCTGGCAACCGAAGGATTGCGAGTTGCACTAATGACAACTCATATCCCGCTGGCTTATGTATCTAAAGCAATTACTTATGACAGAGTAATAAAAGTCACTGAAATATTGCACAGTGAACTCCAGTCTAAATTTGGTCTTGATAAACCAACTATTTATGTATGTGGGTTAAATCCCCACGCGGGCGAAGATGGTCACTTAGGTACAGAAGAACTAACAACCATCACCCCCGCATTAGATGAATTGCGTAGCCGCGGTATGAATATTGTTGGCCCGCTGCCGGCAGATACCTTATTTCAAGATAAATACCTGCAACATGCTGATGCAGTATTATCTATGTATCATGATCAGGGTTTAACTGTGTTGAAATATAAAGGGTTTGGCAAAGCGGTTAATATTACTTTAGGTTTGCCTTTTATCCGAACTTCGGTTGATCACGGTACCGCTTTAGATTTAGCCGGTACAGGATTGGCAGAAGAGGGTAGCTTTTTAGTGGCATTAAACGAAGCAATTACGCTGGCGGAACGTTCAAAACATGACAGATAAAGTACATTTAGGGCACAGAGCCAGAAAACGTTTTGGTCAGAACTTTTTAACCGATGACTATATTATTGGTGAAATTGTTGATGCAATTGCACCGGATGATAACTTTGTAATGGTTGAAATTGGGCCGGGTTTAGGGGCGTTAACGTTTCCGGTAATGGAGCAAGTTGAACACTTAAATGTTGTTGAGCTTGACCGAGACTTAGTGCAGCGTTTTGAAGAAGATCAATTACTTAAACGTAAACTAACGGTTTATCAGGCTGATGCAATGAAATTTGATTTTGCTCAGTTGATAACTGGCGATAAAAAAATGAAGTTGTTTGGCAACCTGCCGTACAATATTTCAACTCCTTTGCTGTTTCATTTATTTGAGTTTTGTGACCAAATTTCGGACATGCATTTTATGTTGCAAAAAGAAGTAGTTGATCGCATGTGTGCTGAACCTGGTAGTAAAGCGTTTGGCAAACTCAGTGTGATGACACAATATTATTGTGATGCAGAGCCGGTTGTGGCAGTTGACCCTAATTGTTTTACGCCAGCGCCTAAGGTGGAGTCTGCCGTTGTGCGATTAATGCCAAAACAAGTTCGCGCTGATGTTGATACTAAAACTTTAGAAAAAGTCGCCAGTGCCGCCTTTAATCAAAGACGTAAAACCATTCGTAATAGCTTAAAAGATGTATTAGACGTTGCAGATTTTGAAACTCTGGGGTTAAATCCAACTTTACGGGCAGAGTCTTTAACTCTGGATGAGTTTATCGCTATTGCTCAATTTGTCAGCCAAAAGTAGTTAAGAATTCAAAAATGATCAATCCGCAAGATGCTATTCAAATTCAAACTGAAACCTATTATGTTGATGAGCAGTCCGATCCTAAAGAAGACCGCTACGTATTTGCCTATACAATTACGATTCACAACAAAGGAAATCAAGCTGTTCAACTTAAAAGCCGTTATTGGCTAATTACGGACAGTAATGGCAAAAAAGTCGAAGTGCAGGGCGATGGGGTTATTGGTCAGCAGCCAGTGATCAAACCCAATGGTAAATTCCAGTATACCAGTGGAGCCGTGGTAGATACGCCAGTTGCAACTATGGAAGGCCACTACGATATGATTGAAGTTGAAAACGAGCAATCATTTAAAGCGCCAATTAATGTATTTAGATTAGCGCAGCCTAATATTCTAAATTAATCCAATTTTAAGTTTAAGCAGAGTCAGGTCGAGGTAAATGGCACATTATTTTGTTGGTGATATTCAAGGTTGTTACGATGAGCTAATGCGCTTGTTGGACAAAGTGAAGTTTGATCCTAAACAAGATATTTTATGCCCGGTTGGTGACTTAGTGGCTCGTGGTCCCGCCTCTGAAAAGGTTGCTAAGTTAATGCTGGAGCTGGACTCGGCTGTAGAGCCAGTTTTAGGTAATCACGATTTACATTTATTATCGATTTATGCTGGTTTTTTTGAACCTAAAAAAAACGATAAACTTAAAAAGCTCCTGAATGCGAGCTACCTTGAAAAATATGCTAAATGGCTGCGTAAACAACCGTTAATTAGACAATACCCTCAATTTGATATTGTGATGAGCCATGCGGGTATGCACCCGAGTTTACCGGTTTCTGAGCAGCTCGTTTTAGCCGCTCATGCGGAACAAAAAATTAATTCAAAAGATTATAAAATATGGCTTGAGCGGATGTATGGCAATGAGCCGAGAAAATGGCGTGCGCATTTGACCGAAGAAGAAGCTTTTCGTTTTATTATCAATACAACAACTAGAATGCGTTATATAGATGCCGAAGGCGGTTTAGATTTTAAATGTAAGCTACCGCCAGAACAAGCTCCGTTGGATTTATCGCCATGGTTTGATGTTGAAACGTATAATCCACAAACTTTTGTATTTGGCCATTGGGCTGCTTTATTAGGCCATACCCGCAATAGCCAATTTATTGGTTTAGATACAGGGTGTGTGTGGGGAAATCATTTAACTTTGTATAAAGCAGAAACCAGAGAGTTTTTTATTCAACAAAGTTTGAGTTAATACAAATTAAGCAACCTGCAAGCTTATAAAGCGGTCACACTTTAAATTAACGCCGCCGCTTTAATTTGTGCATAAACCGGCATGCCCGCATACAGTTTTAAATCATGCACAGCTTTATTAGAAATTTTGGCATATAACAGATGCTCACCTGCATTTAAGGTAATTAACTGCATGCCGGAATCTAAAGTCTCTATTTTTTCGATGACCACAGGCAAAATATTTTGAATGCTGGAGCCTTGAGCTTGCTGTAAACTAATACTCACATCTTTCGCCATAATTTTGAGTCTGAGTTCTTGTTCTGGCTGGACATTTATTTGGCTTAACCAAAGGTAAGTTGTACTTTTTTTTCCGGCCGACTTTAACGCTACTTTCATTTGTTGCCATTGCTGTGCCGTTTCAATTAACTCTGCACTTAAAAATACAGCTTGTTCATTAAGTTGGCGATTAGCCTGATTTAATAAATCAAAAGATTGCTCGATAGATTGGTGTGAAATAATTTGCCCTTTTTCCAGCATAATCAGCTGATCTGCTAATCTGGCAACTTCTTCCGGGCTATGGCTGATGTAAATAATCGGAATATTTAATTGCTGTTTTAATTGCTCAAGATAAGTCAGTATTTCGTATTTATGTTTTAAATCGAGCGAAGCAAGTGGCTCGTCCATTAATAATAGTTGAGGTTGAGCCAATAACGCTCGGCCTATCGCAACCCGTTGTTTTTCACCGCCAGATAAAGTTGCCGGAAACTGAGCTAATAAAGGTGTTAGTTTTAAAAGTTCAACAACCTGAGATTCGCTGATATGTCTGTTTTTTCCGGCTCGTTTTATGGCGTAATTTAAGTTATCACGAACGGTTAAATGCGCTAATAAACTCGGTTCTTGAAAAACATAACCAATTTGTCTTTTATGAGTCGGTAAAAAAGTATGTTTGTTTTGCCAATATGTTTGGCCAAATTGGATGCTGCTTTGGCTGTGTTTTTCTAATCCAGCTATGCATCTTAATAAGCTGGTTTTCCCTGAACCCGAATGACCAAAAATTGCGGTTACTCCGCTTAATAAAATTTTAGTATTCAGATTTAAATTAAATTGTGGGCGGTTTATCCGTACATTCACAGATAAATAACGCATTGAATCTGCATCTTGGTGTTTGTGGAGAGAGTTAAAAAACATGATTTACACGGCTTTGTTTACGATTAAGTTGAAATACCAGTAAGAGCACAACAAATGCAAATATCATCATTAATGCAGACAATTGGTGTGCCTGTGCATATTCTAAGCTTTCTACATGATCATAAATTTGTACCGAAACCACTCTGGTTTCACCGGGAATATTACCGCCGATCATTAAAATAACACCAAATTCGCCTACGGTATGCGCAAACCCCAGTACAGCCGCCGTTAAAAACCCCGGTTTAGCATTTGGCAAAACTACACTGAAAAAGCGATCAAGCGGGGATGCGCCTAACGTTGCTGCTACTTCTAGCGGACGGGAGCCCATTGCTTGAATGGCATTTTTAATAGGCTGGACAACAAAAGGTAAAGAATAAAAAACCGAGCCAACAACCAAACCACCAAAACTAAAAGCGAGTCCGCTTATACCAAGCATTTGCGTTAATTGCCCTAACGGGCCATTTGGCCCCATTGCAATTAATAAATAAAACCCTAAAACCGTGGGGGGTAAAACTAAAGGCAAAGCCACAATTGCATTAATTACCGGGGTTAACCGGGATCGGCTAGTTGCCAGCCAATAAGCTAGTGGAGTGCCAAGCACCAATAAAATCAGGGTAACCAAACCGGCTAATTTAAGCGTTAATATTATCGCAGAATAATCAGCCTGATTGAGTTCCAACATGAGTTTATGCTTTTTGGCTAGTTAAAGCTAAAGCCTTTTGATAACAGGCTATTGCTTTTGTCGTATTGTTCTGTTGCTGATAAATATCGGCTAAAATACCATAATTTTGTGGATTAGCCGTTTGCTCTGACTGCTGTAGAGCACTTTCCATAGCTTGTTGAGCCAGTTGTAAATCATTATTTTTACAGGCTGTAATCGCTAACAAAACTTTTAATTGAGCGTTGTCAGGCTGGCGTTTAATTTGTTTTTCAATCCACGCGGTTAGTTTAAGCGGTTGATTCAATTCTAGCTGGTGCAACAACGCTAGATTAGAGTCGCTAATATTTTGCTCAAACAATTTTATTAAATTGGATTCAACTTCTTTTTCAAAACCAGCATTGTGTAACGCTAATAAATAAAGCTGGGTGCTTTGTGGAATTGGCTCAATCAATTTGTGCATTGCTTTATAATAGAGCTGAAGCGATTTTAAATCTTTTTGTTCGCTTGCGGCTTTAAATAACGGGGCGAATGCTGCTAAAGTTAATTGATTAAACTCGGCTTGGCTAATGTCTGTATAGCGTTTAACTCTGCTTAATAACTCCCTTTGTTTTTCAAATTGTCCGGTCTGATGATAAAGGCGGGCAAGCAGTAATAAATTTTCGCTGTGTTTAGGTTCTGCTGTTAATAAAACTTCGCACTTTTCAATCGCCTGTTCTGCTTTTCCTTCCTGCATTAAACTTTTACACAGGGCAAATTGTTTATCGGTTTCAGAGCCTGTTTGTTGGGCGCGTAATAAATAAACGCTGCTGTCATCATTATGATTTTGTTGACGAGCTGCCTCCGCCGCAATTAAATAGTGGCTGCTGGCAATTGGACTATGTTTTGCGTGTTTTAAACTGAGTTGCTCCGCTTTTTGCCATTGGTTATTTAATAAAGCTTCAATCGCGCCTTGTAAGGTTTTTAAACTACGGCTGTGTTTTCTGTCGGTGCGCCACTCTCGCCAGTTTTTGCGTACATTAAATACCGAGCGGATGATTAGTTTTATAATCACAAAAGCAATATAAAGCGCAACCAGCATTAAAACAAAACCAAACAGACTGGTTTCCCAAGTCCAGTTAGCAACTGAGATTAGCACATAACCTTTTTCTTCAACTACCACCGCCCCCAATGCAATTAAGGCGCAGGCAAAACAAAAAAACAGGATTATTTTTATCATAATGCCACCTGATCATTTGTTGATGACGTTTGAGAAGCTTGCTGTAGCAAGGCTTTGGCAGTTGATAATGAATTTAGCTCTAATGCTGAAAAGTCCTGAGATAAATCCTGCTGTTTTAAATTGTCCAGCGTTTGTTGGATTTGACCAATTTGTTCAGAATCAACCTGATAATATTGCGCTACCCAAGTTTGAATCTGGCTGATTGCAGTTTGATATACATTCGCTTGCTTGTTAAGCAAAGCCCACTGCGCCTGATTAAATTTACTGGTTAAGTTTTGCTGCAAGTTAGTTACCTGAGCCGGTGATAACAAAGCTTCGACACTGCCGTCGCGCTGTTTTGGTAAAAACAAATCTAAAAATTCGCGCCAAATGATATAAAGATTATCCCAACCAATGGTTGAGCTGGCTGTTTGGTTTTGGCTTTGCTCTGTCGCTTTTGGGATATATGCCTGATTTAGCGGTTGTTGAATTACTTTTTGATTTAATTCTGTGAGCCGTAAATACAAAGTTTGTACATCGACCTCTTTTAATGCTTCGATATTGGCGATGTCGGTCGATATTTGATTACTTAAATTAAACCACTGGCTGTTATTTTGTTGCGCTAAATCAGCCTGAGCTAATTTTAACACGGTAACCGCACCTGTCTTATCCTGCTCAATATAAAGTTTACGTGAGGCTAGTTGAATAAGATGATGAATATCAGCCAATGCAGCTTGGCTTTGGCTTTTATTTAGGCTAGCGGTGACATTGTCGATACTTTGCTGAAGTTGAGTTTGTCGTTGATTTAATGTTTGTTCAAACTGATTTTTAAATTGACTAAGCGACTGGTTTAGCTCATTTTTTAATGTCTGAGTATTGGTGTTTTGTTGTTGGTTCGCAGACTGAATAAACTGGTTTTGCTGCTGTTTTAATTGCTCGCTGAGTAAATCTTTTTGTTCACCTTTTTGATAAGTTAACCAATACTGCCAGCCTGCTAGAGCTAAACCAGCCAAAGCAATTAACAAAGCCAGCCAGGCTATAGCATTCGATTTAGTTTTAACCTTTGGTGGATTTATTGGTGGTGGGGTTGATTTTTCAGTTTTGCTGGCCGTTATTTTATCGGCGCTTGGCTCTGCTTTCGCGCTACTTGAATGAGTTTGCTCTGATTCTTTATTGGCAGAGGTTGAATGAGCCGAAGGCTGAGCTGAAACTTTGTCTGATTCTTTATTGGCTGCCATTTCAATGGTGTTATTGCTGTCGGCTTTATCTGTCATAATTGATTACCATTTATTATGTTCAGTGCTTTTAAAATACTTTGGTTATTGGCACTGTGAATATTGTTAACCTGAGTTAAACCATACTGCTCAACTTGGTTTTTTACACGCTCTGACGGAACTAAACAAGGGGCTGTTTTTAGTTTTTTCAGTAGCTTTTCTGGTGCTTGTTTGATTAAAGTGAGTCCGGCTTCTGCGCTGGTAAATACAAAATAATCTGCTTGAGTTATATTTTCCAGCTCTATGTTTGTAAGGGTCTGCCAGTCACGTTTATATACATTGTAGGTTTTTAAGTCTTTGTTTGCTAGTTTAAAACTTTGCAGAATGTGATCCCGGCCTTGTTCTCCTTTAAATAATAAGGCGCGTTTACAAGCTTGTATTTGAGCTAAAGCTAAAATGCCTTCAGAGGTATGTTGCTGCGGCACGGCTACCTGATTAAAACCGTGTTGTGTTAAATAATCTGCGGTTGCTTGTCCAACAGCTACACACGCTAATTGCTTTAGAGCATAAAGTTGCTGGTCTGTAAGATTTGCCAATAAAAATTGTACGGCATACTGGCTGGTAAAAATTAAACAATCGCTTTGGGTGACAGACAAGTTTGATTGGATAAGTGGTAAATCTATGCCCTGACTAATTTTATAAAGCTCAGGGTTTAGCGAAATAAAACCAGCCTGACTGAGCAGTAAATTTAACTGCTCAGCTCGTTCTCCTTGGCGGGTATGAAATACATAATGCTTATTGGTTGCCATATACTTCGTCAAGTACAGCTTTTGCACCAGCATTTAATAAATCAGTTGCAGCAGCTTCACCCATTGCATGGGCATTTTCTACCGGACCGGTTTTTTCGGTATAAAATCTTTGTTTGCCATCTAATGATGTGACTAAACCACGTAAAAACATTTCCCCATTGTTAATGGTTGCATAACCCGCAATAGGTACCTGACAGCCGCCATTTAACTTAGTATTAAAGGCTCGCTCTGCGGTTAAGCGGGTTGTTGTTAATTGATCGCCCAAACAGGCTAATAAAGCTTGGGTTTGAGTATCGTCTGTTCTGCACTCAATGCCAACAGCACCTTGACCAACCGCAGGTAAAATAGTTTCTGGGGCAATTGATTGTTTTATTCTGTCAGTTAATTTAAGACGAATTAATCCGGCACAAGCTAAAATAATTGCATCAAATTCGCCATCGTCTAATTTACGTAAGCGGGTTTGGACATTTCCGCGCAGGCTTTTGATTTGTAAATCTGGACGAATACTGAGTAATTGGCATTGGCGGCGTAAGCTAGATGTACCAACTACTGCGCCTTGCGGTAACTCATCTAAGCTATTGTATTGGTTAGATACAAATGCATCTCTTGGGTCTTCACCTTCACAAATAACTGATAAACCTAAACCTTGTGGAAACTCCATTGGTACATCTTTCATTGAATGCACGGCAATATCTGCTTCGCCTTCTAACATAGCTACTTCAAGCTCTTTAACAAATAAGCCTTTTCCACCTA
This sequence comes from Catenovulum sp. 2E275, assembly GCF_025515275.1. GTDB lineage: Bacteria > Pseudomonadota > Gammaproteobacteria > Enterobacterales > Alteromonadaceae > Catenovulum. The sequence continues at coordinate 71,659 of NZ_JAOPFU010000006.1, read as the reverse complement.
TTTTTGCTAAAGGGGTATCTAAAATTTTATCGCCTTTGGTTTTAATTTTTACCAGCTCAACCGTTAACTCAGGGTGATGTTTTTGTAGTTCCTGCTGAACGTATTCTGCTTGCCAGAGGGCTAATAAACTATCGCGTGTTGCAATGCGAAGATGTTGTTTCATATAGACTTATAACCTTTAATTGCTTGCCTGAAAGGGTGAAAACGGATTTCAGGATTAGATAAACGCTATCTTAGCTTAAAAGCGATTAATCCCCAAATACGAGATTAAGGTATACTCAAGTTTTTAAACTCGGGTATTGTTATGACCATTTATGAATTTTTAAATATTTTAGTGCAGGCTTTAATGATCCTAATCATTAGTTTAGGTTTTATTTATGCCCGTAAACAATTTAACTTACATGCCCGTTCACATGAATGGGAAAGAATGATGTTAACCCAAAATGCGATTGTCGATTTTCGCAAAAATCAGAGCTTAAAAACCATCAGCACTAAGCTGGATTATTTATCACAAACTCATTCAACCGATTTAAGCAAAATAAATGAAGCATTTGATAAAGACTCAGAACTCAGAGCCGATGCCCACATGTATTTGAATCAAATAGAAATTTTATGTGCAGGCATGTTAAATGGGGTATATGAAGAAAAACTAATAAAAGATAGCATGGGCAATACAATTAGTTATGCTTTTGAATTTTTTAAAGATTATATTGAACAAAGGCGAACCGATTTAAGTCCTAATTTGTATAAAAAAACAGAGCAGGTGGTTAAACTCTGGCAACAAAATAAACCGATTAATCAACCAAAATAAAAGGATGTACCTATGAAACGAATTTGCTGGTTAATACTTTGCTGGCCTTTATTAACCGGCTGTAGTTTATCTTTTTATTACAACAAATTAGATTGGTTCGCTAAATGGTATTTAGATGATTATGTTGAATTACATAGCCAGCAGGCCGAGATTTTTGAGCAGCATTTTGAGCGCTGGCATAACTGGCACAGACAAACCCAGCTACCACTTTATCAACAATTATTAACCGAAATAGAAGCAGATATTAAACAGGGCATATCTGCCGAAGATGTCACTCAGCACTCTAATGCGGCAAGATTGCATTGGCATAATTTATTGGCACATATAGCACCGGATGTGACACGCCAGTTATTAACCTTGTCAGCAGCGCAAAAACAGTCATTAATTGAAAACTTAAAACAAAATATAGAAGAAAAATACCAGAAATTTGCCGATAAAACCGATGCTGAAAGACGGGAAGATGCCCAAGAGCATCACATTGAAGATTATGAAAACTGGTTTGGCCGCTTAACAGATAAACAAATTGCGGAGTTGAAACAACAATTATTGCGTTATCAGGCTGATCGTACACTTTGGTTTGAATACCGGCTTGCTTATATTAAGCAATTTGAAAGCTTATTATTTGCCAATGATGATCCTGTACAAACGGTTAAATTGAACAACTTATTAGCCCAGCCAGAACAAATGCGTAGCGCAGCTTTACAGCAAACGCTTAAATATAACCAAGCTTTGTACGCAGAATTTTTACCCCGTTTTATTGCTGGTTGCAGCGATAAACAAAAACAACATTTATTAGAAAAAATTGCGGATTATAAAACTGAGTTAGCAGAGTTAGTTCGGTAATCACTTTAATATAATATGTGGTTTACGCGTTACTACTTATATAAAGTTCAGCCTATATTTGAATGTTGTTTAAGCCTCCTGAAAATGGGTTCTACAAAATTATTTAATCTCTATATCGTAACTAATTGCATTGATATACCAGACTTTTTTGCCTTCGGGTGTTTGTACTATGGCTTCATCATCTATTTGTTTGCCGAGTAGGGCGCGGGACATTGGGGAGTCGATTGATGAATAATCTTTGCGGCCGTAAATTTCATCTGGGCCGACGATTCTGAATTTTAAGGTTTTGCCATCATCATTTTCTATTTCAACCCAAGCGCCAAAATAGACTTTTCCGGCTTGCTGTGGGTTGTAGTCTACAATTTTTAATACTTCTAAGCGTTTTCGTAAGTATCTGACTCGTCTGTCAATTTCTCTTAATTTAGCTTTATTATATTTGTAATCTGCGTTCTCACTGCGGTCTCCGAGACTAGCTGCCCAAGCTACTTTTTTGGTAATTTCTGGGCGTTCAACCCGCCAGAGTTGATCCAGTTCTTGTTGTAATTGGTTAAAGCCTTCGCGGGTAATTAAGTTTGTTTTCATCTTTTAGGTTATTCAGTGTGTTATTTGTTTAGCTTGTTGTCGTTTTTATGCTTGATAACCTTCCATTGCGAGATGGTTATTAATGCCATTAATTTTATCGCCCGCATGATGGTTTACATAAATCACAGTAGTTGTTTGGCTTTGGCAAATTTTTTCAATAAGCGCCAGTACCCGTTGCCGATTTAATTCGTCTAGCCCTAGACAAGGTTCATCTAAAATGAGTAGTGGCGGGTGTTTTACCATAGCTCGGGCAATAAGCAATAAACGCTGATCACCAAATGAAAGTTGTGTAAAAGGCGTTGTTTGTTTATCGCTTAGCCCTAATAACTCAAGCCATTGTTTGGCTATTTTTTGTTGGTTTGGGCTAGGTTGCTGGTATAAACCTATGCTGTCGAAAAAACCAGAAATAATGGTATTAAGCGCACTTACTCCAACTCGATAATCTAAATGCAATTTATTTGAAATAAACCCAATGTGTTGTTTTATTTGCCAAATGCTTTCGCCGCTGCCACGCTGAAACCCAAATAACCAAATGTCGTTGCGATAACACTGTGGGTTATCGCCGGTGATTAAATTTAACAGGCATGTTTTGCCTGAACCATTTTTACCTGTGAGTTGCCAGTGTTGTTGCGGCATAATATTCCAGGTTAAGTTATGAAAAATAACTTTATCACCAAATGCGACTTTAGCCTGATTCAGTTTAACTAAAGCTTGATCAGCTTGAGGTTGGTAAGATGGTTCAGCCCCTGCCGGTGGGGTTTGTAAATCTGAATGGTCTAAATGCAGTAATTTTTCAAGCGTGGTTAATTTTTCGGTCTCCGATTTTTCAAAGTTAAATTCAATTTGACCTTGATTCAGGTAAGCGTAATGACTGATAAACTCAGGTATCTCATCAAACCGGTTTAAGACAAAAACCATGGTTATTTTATCGCTTAAATTGGCTAATACCTGCGTGAGTTGGGCGCATGATTTTACATCTAAGCCGTCATAAGGTTCATCTAAAATTAATAAATCCGGCTGATTAATTAACGCTTTAATTAATAGCAGTTTGCGGGTTTCTCCGGTCGATAAGTCTCTGAATTTTTTATCTAATAATTTAGCAAAATCAAATTGTTCAATTAATGAATGAGCAAGTGTTAAGTCTTGTTTAAGTTCAGCGCTATATAAAATGTCTTTAACGTCTGTGCCTTCTGCAATTACATCTAAAATATCGGCATCATCTTTTTTGAGTTCTGCTTCAATTAATTTTTTTTGTAGCTCAAAAGAGATATGCTCAATATGCTGAGCTTTTATTGTTAATTGACCAGCCGTTATTTGAGCGTCATCTGCAATTATTTGAGTTAGGGCTGATTTCCCCGAGCCGTTTTTCCCCAGCAAAACCCAGTGTTCACCGGCATTGACTTGCCAGTTAAGGTTATGCATTTTGTATGTTTTAAATAAAGTGGCATCAAGTTGATTTAGGGAAATTAGAGGCTGAGTCATGTTCAATTAAGTGATTGCTAAAAAGATGAGTTTACCTGATAAAAAAAGCGGGTTAAATATATTTGGATGGCTATTTAAGGTTTGTTAAACTGCCTTTAGAATTTATCAGGGATCACGTTTTTGAATTTACTAATAACAAGAATAAATCGCGCTAATCAACAGCTTGTTGCTGTCTTGCTCTCGCTTTTTTTAGGTTTAAACTTATTTTTTTACAGTGTGTTAGCTCATGCTGAAATTGCGATTATTATTGACGATGTTGGCTATAATCAGCGCGATTTTGAGCTATTAACTTTACCTGCCGAAGTTACTTTATCTGTTTTACCCCATACCCCGTTTAGCAAAAAAATAGCTGAACAAGCTTATCGTCGGGGGCAAGAAATTATGCTGCATTTGCCGATGGAATCTATATCTGGCCGAGTTTTAGAGCCGGGTACAATTGAAGCAAACATGGATAAAGCCGAAATTTTAAATACATTAGATTCGGCTTTAGCTGAATTTCCGTATGCAACCGGGGTTAATAACCACATGGGCAGTCGTTTAACTCAGTTATATGAGCCGATGAATGTGATTATGCAGGCGCTTAAAATGCGAAATTTATATTTTGTTGATAGCCGAACAACCAGCCACTCAATTGCATTAGAAGTTGCACAAAAGCAAGGTGTAACCGCTTATCGTCGCCATGTTTTTTTGGATAATGTATTAGACGAGCAAGCAATTAGAAAGCAGCTGGATTTGGTTTTAAAATTAGCTGAAAAAAAACAAACGGTGATCGCCATAGGTCATCCGCATCCACAAACAATTGCCGCGTTACACGCTTTTTTTGCAGAAAACTCGGCTAAAAATATTGAGTTAACTAAAGTGTCATCACTTGAACCTGCCAGCAGTCGTTATGCTAAATTGAACTCAAACGACTATAAAGCTGACTAAAATGCAGGTTTATTTTGTCTCTGTTTTAAAATTATTTACAGCGGTTGGTTGGACTGCTGATTTGTTAAGAGGAATTAAAAGTGTCTGTTGGGATAGTTCGTTCTCTGATTTATTGTTGTGTAGGTTTTATTTTGGTTAATTGTGCAGCAACACAAACAACGGCTGAAAAGCCTAAAGTGGTCGAAAATACAGATATTCGCACCAATGCACTAGATAATCGTAGTTATCAGTACCTGACTTTAAATAACGGCATGCAGGTGGTGCTGATTTCTGATCCTGATAGTGAACAAACGGTTGCTTCGCTGGCTGTTGGCGTTGGTAGTAATCAAAATCCGGCTAGCCAACCTGGACTTGCCCACTTTTTAGAGCACATGCTGTTTTTAGGCACTGAAAAATACCCGCAGCCATCTGGCTTTTTTAAATTTGTTGAATCTAAAGGTGGTTATACCAATGCTTATACCAGCACAGATCATACAAACTATTATTTTACGATTAATCAGGAATATTTTGATTCAGCATTAGATAGGTTTAGTGACTATTTTAAAACACCGACATTTGATCCAACCTATACCGATAAAGAGCGCACTGCGGTTGATAACGAGTGGAGTAAAGGCCGTGGTGAAGATGGTTGGATTTTACGCCGAGTGAGAGGGGAAACTGGTAATCCGGCCCACCCTTTAAGTCAGATGAGTGTCGGCAATTTAGAAACTTTATCAGATAAGCCAGACTCCAATTTATTGGCGGAAATGAAACAGTTTTATCAAACTTACTATTCAGCCAATATTATGAATTTAGTTTTAGCCGGTAAACAAAGTTTGCCTGAGCTAAAAGCGCTGGCTGAAAAACACTTCAGTTCAATCGAAAATAAAAATATTGAACGGCCACAAGTTAATGTTGCCGGAATTTTGCCAGAGCAAATCAATCAACATATTTATTATCAACCACAAAAAGAGCAAAAGTTATTGTTAATTGAATTTCCGATTGGCAATAACAGTAAACAATGGCAGAAAAAAGCAAACAGCTATTTAAGTTATTTATTAAGCTCGGAAGAGCCAAATACGCTTGGCGAATATTTGCGTAATAATGATTTAGCGGTTTCTAGTACAGTTAATGTTGATGAAAAGTTTTATGGTCAAGATGGTTTTGTGCAGTTTAGAGTGCAATTAACAGACAAGGGAATTGAGGCACAAAACCAAATTATTGCAGCGACTTTATCTTACATTAACTTGTTAAAAAATCAGGGTATTCAGCAAAAATATTATGATGAATTAAAAGCATTATCGGTGGACGCTTTTGATACCCGTAGTAAAAGCCCATTGGTGCAAACCTCTACTTATCTAGCCAGAGCTATGTATGAATATCCGCCCGCGCATTTATTGGATTACACCGCAACTTTTGCCGAATTTGATAAAGCAGAAATAGCCAAATTGTTTGCACAATTAAATGTGAATAATATGCGACTTTGGCACATTTATCCCACGGCTCAGGTTGATACACCAATCCCTTATTATTTAGGACAATATGCAACGGCACCGATTTCACCTGCCGAACAAACACTTTGGCAACAACTGGCTGCGCAAATTAAACTGGAATTACCCGCCACTAACGATTTATTTAATCCTGAGTTAGACATAAATGTACCGGCTACTTTAGATAAGCCTACTTTGGTGGTTGAAACGCAAGGCATTGAAGCATGGGCGTTTCATAGCCCAGAGTTTCAAACCAATAAAGGTTGGCTTGAGCTAATTATTAATACATATATTGGCGACAGAGACGGACAATATAAAGTTGCCTCTAATCTATTTAAAAATTTATTTGAGCAACATTTAATTGCTTTGTTAGATAAAGCGGGCAGAGCCGGAACTCAGGTTGAAGTTTTACAATATTCTGGTGGTAGCCTGCGGATTAGAATGCGAGGTAAAGCGGGTAATCAAAGTTTATTGATTGAAAAAATAATGCGCGAGTTAGCTGAATTTACCGCGCAGCCAGATAAATTTAAACAGGCTTTAGCTCAATATCAGGAAAGCTTGCGCAATCAGGCTAAACAAACGCCAGCGCAGCAAACCAATCGTTTATTAGTTCAGTTAATGTATCAAACGTTAACGGATGAGCAATTATTGCAAGCCAGCGAATATGTCTCTCTTAATATGGTTAATCAATACAAACAGGATTTATTACAACGTAACCATATTATGTTGTTCGCTTATGGTGCCTACAGCACGGCAACTGTCAGTGAAATGGTTGAGCAAATTAAACCTTATTTAGCCCAAAACCGAGAAGCGATTAAACGTTATCGCCGTCCGCTTATTGACATTATGGCGGGGGAGAAATTGGTTTATCAGCAAAAAGTAGAGCATAGCGATCAAGCTGTGCTTAATGCTTATATTTATCCTGAAAAGTCAGAAAAAGTGAATCAGATTCTGAATTTGATTAATACTCACTTACGCAGTGAATTTTTCCGTCAGTTAAGAACCGAAGAGCAATTGGGTTATCAAGTGCAAAGCATGAGTTTTGCTTGGTCAGATCATCCAATTTTTCTCATGCTGGTGCAAAGTAACAATACAGATACCGATGCCTTAAAAGCCCGCTTTGACCGGTTTTTAACCGAGTACCAAGCCAGTTTAGCTAATTTGAGTGAACAAGACTTTTTACAAACTAAACAGAGCTTATTGGCTGAATATACCCAAAAGCCGGATAATTTAATTGGCGAAGCTCAGCCTTATTTTAATGACTTTGTCGACGATAAGCTGACATTTGATAGCAAGCAAAAAGCGATTGAGGCGTTAGAGTCAATTCAGCTTGGCGATTTAATGCCGGTTTACCAGAAGATGTTATTGGGTAAACAGCAAATGGAATTGTTAATTCAGCTAAAAGGGACTGGGCTGAACTAAAATTTATGATAAAGCCGCTGATCTGGCGGCTTTATCTAGAATACCCTATTTAAATATCAACTATGGGTGGCATCGATTAAATAATCTTAACCAGTAGTATTATCCATAATAATAAAATACATATTATTGCGGCAAAAAAGCTAAGCATCCTATGTCTAACATTATTATAAGAAAGATGAATATAAGCTTGTAACACTCTAAAACCAACAAATAGCCAAGCAATAATTTGTGCACTAATAGTTTCTGAGTTTGTCACCAAATATAACAGGCAAATAACATAAAATAAAATAGGTACTTCAAATAAATTATTAAAGCAGCGAGTTGTTTTTATTACTATTTCAGGTGTATTTTCACCTTGCATTAGACGAAAATATTTAATCGGCAAAGAGCCATTTTTTACACTGGCAAACCTTGCTTTTAATGCTATCAAGCCAACAATAATTGTAAGCAGTGTCATTGCAAACATAGCTATAATCATATTTAGTCCTTACTTAGATAGTTAATAGTCATACATTTTGAGTTTCATTCAAAACTTCATCTTAATGAGATTTAAAATATGATAAAGAACATATTTTAAAAGTGCCGTTAGTTACGGCGCAGAAATAATATGTTAATGCAGTAAAAGCCACAGGGTCTTTCAAATAGAGCCTGGATAGAAAAATTATTAAATTAGTATTTGAGACAAGGTCATGTGAAAGGTGTAAAACCTTGTCCGCTAGCATTTTTGGTCAATGATATCGTTTTTAAGGAAAGCCAAACCAAAAATATTTATACTCGATCATTTGAAAAAAATGAATGAGTTTATTTGTGATGATTTAGAGTTAGGAACCGGAGATAATGCAATAGTGAGCCTTGTCTTTACTTCTTTAGTCATTAGCGCTATTGCTATTTTTAGGACACTAGAAGACCCATTATTAATTGATTCTATTCTCGAATCAAGTCGACTCCAAGTTTGTAGTATAATCAATAATGCCATTACCTAAGGCCTGTTGATCTTTTGAGCACAATTTTGCAGCCGTTTGACTTAATCCATTAGGCCTTCAACGCTGCGCCTCTATTAAAAAGCATTTAGTTAGAACAAAATTTGTATATCAAACGTTAACAGGCCCTAGTTAAGTTGAAAATTTAGCTTTAATTAGTCCAAGAATTGCTTCAGCCGCAAACGATAGCACGGCTTTTTTCCGCCATATTACACACAGTTGCCAGCGTAGGCTTGAGCTTTTTAAAGGCTTTAATGTAACCCCTTGAGTGATATGTCTTTCCGCAATTAATTTAGGCAAGAGCATAACGCCTGCACCAGCCGCCACTAGCGCCAAACCAAAATCGGTTTGTGATACATTAGTTATTTCTTTCGGTTTTATGCCAGTTTTGTCGTACTCACTTAAAATCACTTTGTGTAACATAAAAGATTCTTCATAAGTGACTAAAGCAACATCAGCTAAGTCTAATAAACTTAATTCTTGTAATTGGGTTAACGGGTGACTGTTTGGCAAAGCAACCATCATAGGATCATTACACACTTGCAGCCATTCAAAATCCTGATCATCCGGTATTAAGCTCATTGCCAGTTCAATTTCACTATTACGCAGTGCGTTTTCCTGCGCTGCGCCACCACGCTCTAATAATTCAATTTCAATTTGAGGGTAGTTGGCTCTGAATTTGGCAATTATTGGGGCAAATAACTCAGCACTGCCAAGCGGCGATAACCCTATTTTTAAATGGCCGTATTCTAGCCGTTTAAGCATTTTTAGCTCGGTGAGCATTTTGTGTTTATTGTCGAGCAGTGTTTGGGCGTGTTGATACACTAAACTGCCCGCTGGTGTGAGTTTTATTTGGCTACCGCGTTTCCCCCGCTCCAGCAAAATTACAGACAGTTCATCTTCAAGCAGTTTAATTGCTTTGCTTAATGCCGGTTGTGAAATATGAACTTGCTCAGCCGCTTTACCAAAGCTGCCAGTTTCAACAATCGCAGTAAAATAATTGAGAACACGTAAATCCATTAATTAACCAAAAGTTATTGATTTCATATTTAACATTCATTTTAACTATATTTTGTTGAGATTTATACTGGTCACATCATTATTTAAACTGATCAGTTGGAGCAATTATGACCAGCAAAATTAACTCTGTATTGCGTTGTTTAGTTCAGCTCGCTGCTATTTGTGGCTTGTTGTTATTATGCAATTGGCTGGTTGGAATAGTCAATTTTCCGGTGCCGGGTAGTATTTTAGGGTTAGCTATTTTGGTTATCTTGCTGGCGACTAAAGTTATACCGGAAAGCGCAATTAAAACCGGCGCAAACTGGTTAATTGGCGAATTATTATTGTTTTTTGTGCCGCCGGTTATTTCTGTTTTAAAGTATCAGGTGCTTTTGCGTCAGGATGGTTTGACCATTGTTGCTACGGTTATTATCGGCACTGTAATTGCGCTGGTTGGCACTGCATGGGTGGTTGATAAAGTTTTTAAGCTTGAAAAACAATTAAATCAGCGTCTTGATCGTTTAATAAAGGGAGCAGCCCATGTCTGATACTGCTCTGGCAATCATGAGCTTGTTGGCAACCATTGGGTTTTATTATTTAAGTAAATGGGCTTATTTATACAAAAAGGTATTTTGGCTAGCGCCTATTTTAGCAGCCCCTTTTGCGGTTATTATTTTTGTTTTGGCAATGGATATTCCACTAGACAGTTACTTTAAATATACCCATTTTTTAGTGATGATGCTTGGCCCTGCAACGATTGCATTTGCTTTGCCGATTTATCAGCAAAGAAAAATTATCAGTCGTTACCCAATTACCTTAACCTTAGGTATGATTACCGGATTAACTTTGGGTTTATTGTCTTCATGGATTTTGGTGCAACTATTTCCAATGCCGGACGAATTGGCAAATAGTATGTTAACTCGCTCAGTTTCTACCCCATTTGCGATGCAAGCAACGGTTAAATTTGGCGGGATCCCTGATTTAACCGCTATGCTGGTATTAATGACAGGTGTTATTGGTATGGTTATTTGTGAGCCGGTTTTTAAAATGATTGGTGTTAAAACTTCATTGGCCAAAGGCGCAGCTTTAGGTGCTGCATCACATGGTTCTGGGACTGCCAAAGCGTATGAAATTGGACAAGAGGAAGGCGTTATCGCCAGTTTAACTATGATTTTTACCGGTGTGGCTATGGTATTAGGCGCACCTTTATTCGCTACTTTTTTATGACACCATTTTATGACACAACAAATACTCACCCTAATTCGTGGATTACCCGGATCAGGTAAATCTACTTTAGCTAAAACACTGGATGCGACGCATTTGGAGGCAGATCAGTTTTTTATTAACAAACAAGGTGAGTATCGCTTTGATAGCAGTTTGCTTGAGCAGGCACATAACTGGTGTTTAAAACAAACCGAATTAGCATTGTTACGTAAAGAAAATGTGGTTGTCGCCAATACCTTTGTTCGCTACTGGGAAATGAGGGCTTATCGAAAGCTAGCTGAAAAGTATCAGGTTAAGCTAGAGATCATAACTTGCAAAGGGGAGTGGGCTAATATTCACAATGTAGCGCCAGATGTCATTCAAAAAATGAAAAAAAACTGGCAGGATAGTTAATAAGCTTCCCGCCAAAAAATAACTCTATCTTTACCTCGATATAGACCCCAAATCAATTCAGAATTTATATAGGTATCTAAAGACCCGTCTGCATTCCAGTCATATTGCAGATAAGGGTAATCAAACAAATTGATCCGGTTATTTAATGTGCCAGAGTTACCAGAACCAGGGGCTGAAAAGTTCAAATGTAATTGACCATTTTGGCTTGTTAATAAGCTGCCCGCAGTGGATGGCGACAACAAGTTAACATTGTTACCGCTACTGATCGAGTAAGATGAATGCCAATTCTCATTCACTCCATGGGTCGTGCTGCCAATGGTGAAAGTATTAGACGTTAGCTGAGTGATATTGTCATCAGTTAATGATTGCCAACCTAATGCAGTGTAATATTCAATATAAATTGGTAAGTTAAGTGGATCGGTTTCTGGTCCATAATTGTTGTCTGTTACCAATCGAGCAGAGCGAATTGTGGCTGAATATGGCGAAATGGTTTTCGTTTGATTGTTAGATATTTGGTTATAAGTGCTATCAAGAAAAAAGTTACTGTTAAATTGTAATCTAATATCACTTTCAAATGGGACTTGCTCCATATTCGCTGCATTTTTGGTATAGCTAAATTCATCACTAGTTGAAAATTCATAACTATAGCTACCATTGTTATTATCAGTTAGTAATCCATCAGTAAAACTAGAAGTGATAGGGCGGCCACTTACACTACTAGCTGATATTTGGTTGTAGTTGGGTTTCAAATTAGCCGTGTTTAATGCAGGCGAATAGTTATAGACAATCTCTCCTTGGGCATTTTCAGCTAAAATCATAACTTTAGGTTGAGTTTGGTAACCAAAATCCTGACCTAGATATGTAAATGAGTTGATGACTTCTTTATATTGACCTTGTATTCGACTATCGGTAAACCCGTTAGGTAAAGTATCTATTGATTGATAAATTAATAGATTACTAGGAATGAACACGCCTAAGCTTTTTGTATTTGATAAAATAGATAAACCAGAGTTTAAATAATTAGGTTCTTGAACTGTAAGCCGGTAGCTACCAACCTCGTTAATTTTTGCACTATTAAACTGATAAATACCATCACTAAAGTGAATACCAGAAACCCCCGTAAAGCTACTGACTAAAGATGAGTCTATTGTATTAGCATCCTGATTATAAGTTAGTTTAGCTTCTTTCCCGGTATAGCTTGCACTTGAGGGGATGTCTCTAAAAAACTGAAATTGTAGTTTATCAGCTACAAAGTTTGGGGTTATGGAATCATCACTACATTGAGCTGTAATACTAAAACTGAAGTTAGTAGCAGCTACTTGTTCTGCTGTTTCACTAGTGACTAGATTGAATTTGGCCGGAACCGCAATAACCTGACCATATCCGCTGGCAAGTATTTGATTAGGGTCTTCAGCCGCAATGCTGATAATGCCTGCATCTGGGTAATTAACATCTACAGTTGCGGTAGCATTTTCATTAAAGTTTAATATTGTATTTTGTTCTTGATTATGAGTAAAAGATACACCATTTATGTTAGCAGGATTAGCTGGATTAGGAGCGCTAGGCGTTACATAGCTGAAGCTTAAATTTATACTTTTATCTCCTTGCCAAGCTGGAGAGCAACTTAAATTTTGATCTGTTTTTAGTGCTTTTATTGTTAACTGGGTATTCTCACAACTTCTTGTGGAAGCGTTGCTAATAAACAATCCTGAATCACTAAATAAAATTTCGCAATTGCTTAAACTCCCACTTTCATCTTTACATTGAGTTAGGGCTGTTTGTGATAATCCCGATAGAGTTAAATGGGCGGTTAAAGTACCAGCTTGGGTGAATTGTACCACTTTACTACCAATAAAAGCGTTGTTATCTAATGCGCTAGTATTACCTGAAATCGTTTTATTTAACGTGGCGAAAGCTTGCGTTGTTGCCAGTTGTGAGCAGCTTGAATCTAAACAAGCTTTTACAGTTACCTGAGCTCCCAAGCAACTGATAGCCGTTGTTGGATGAATGATTTCAAAATGATCTATTGTTTCTTCTTCATTAGTTTTACCAGGTGAAGGATCACAGTTACTGTCCCATTCATTTTTATCTGCACTGCCATCAACAGTGGCACATGCATTGTCTTTATTTCCTGGGGGCTCGATTAACGTTGATGCTTCTGGGTAATCTGTTAAGCAGTCACTCCATTCACTGTTATCTCCTTCTCCTTGTTGATATTTTAAATAATGAACGAGTTGGTCCCTATCATCGACTAATAATATTTCTTGGAAGTTGTTGTGCCAATCTATACCGCTTTTATCAAAAAGATAGTTAGTCGGAACACCCGAAAGCTGCTCATTATCAGGATCTTTCGCAAAAACAAGAAAGTCACCTTGATTAAAAAACTTATTGCTATTAAACAAAGTAAACTCAAACTGGCTGCTTTTATCACTACCATGCATTTTAACTTTCCAGTTTTTTAAATTAATTTTCCGGCTAGCATCTCGAATATAAAGTTCAATCCAACTATTTCTATTCTCGACATGAAATTCGTTTATTGTGACTTTAGCTTTATTATCTCCAGCAACAGGGCAGCTAGATACTATAGGTGTTGTTTCACAAGCATCACCAAAGTCTATTTGATTAGGATCACCTGCATATTCAATTGTAGTATTACTCGTTAGAGTTAAATAACCAACTGACATTCTGCCATAAAAACTTGCATAGTTATCTAATGTGACACGACCGTCATTTGCAGCACTATCTACATATAAAAAAGCAGACATTTTGGTTTCGCTGGTCATGTTTACACTATTATAGGTATCTTGCCCATGCACATAGACGATCATATTATTTGGAGAAGTACCTGCATTGATTTGACTATAATTATTTAGCACTAAATTATTTTTTACATGTAAACGCACAGGGCCTGAGCCTCTACTTGTATCAACAATAATATAACCATTACTCATATTTAGTGAGTCAGTATAATAATCACCGGGGGGCAAAAATAGCTTGGCATGATTGTGAAACGTTAGTGATTTAAAGCGATATACGCTATTAGGGTGCTCTATTCTTCCCGAAATATTGCCATTTAAAGTGACATTACCATTACTGCTATTGGTGAATGTTACATCATGTTCGTATTGAATCCAGTTACTAGCGGTTGAGGCTAAAAATGTTGGTAAAGCCATTTCTGGATTTGCTTTACCGCTAACATTACATTGAATATTATCACCACAACCATTTATTGGACTGTAATCGTTAATTGACTTAAAAGGCAAAGCTTGAGGTGCAGGGTCATTAATTATTTTTGCGTTATTCCACATTGTTAAAGTACCTTGTTTAGTATTAGAAGCAATTGCACCACTAAATACTTGGTCACAACTTGGCGCTGCCAATAAAAAAGAGGGGAAAAAGATACTAATCCAAAAAATAATGAGCTTGCTTAATTTCATAAACCAACGGCCTCAATTATGAGTCTGCGAGATGTTGTTAACTCTGCAGCTGTGCATTGCCCTATAGCTGAAATAATAAAGAGATCACCACCATTATTTACACCAGAGCGAGTTTCACAAGATAAGCTAACAGTACAACCGCTAAAAAAACTTTTTTGTTGAGGTAGGTTAACCGTGCTAGCTGTTATTGTTGCGCAATCAGTTGATGCTGTTGAGTCCAATGGATATAAACGTGATAAACCAACTTCTAAACCCGCTTTGGCTGATAAAAGTGCTCTTTGCCCTATTACTTCATAACTGATATTGCTGCCCCCAATACTGATTGTACGTAAAATACCAGCTAATAACACTGCCATAAAAACAATAATAAATAAGCTTGTAACCAGTGTTGAACCTGTATGTATAGACTTATATTTAAGGTGCATTGGGAACCTGAACTAAATGGTACATGAACATGTTGTCACTATTTGCTGTTAAGCGTGAAAACTTTAAGTATAACGCGACTTGAGCATGACGCACTAAATCTGCTGTCCCTATTCTAAATGGTTGTTCTTCCGGCAATTGATTATTTACATTTTGTGCCATTAAAGCGTAATTAACACCTAACTGGGTCTTTAATTGGGTTGGCGTTAATTGATTTACTGAGGTTGCATAATTTTGATAACGATAAATCTTTTGGTCTTCAAGACAAAAGCTTACAGGGTTACTCCAAATATAGTAGCGTTTTGCAGGTGAACCGGCAGCAAAGCTAATATTAGAAGTGAAATAGACGAGTTGAGAGTCATCTACGACGGAATCAACAGAATCAATTAGGAAGCTTTGCTGCTGGGTAGAATCATATACTTTAGCTGGGCTAGTTGGATAAATAGTGATTATGTTTCCTGCTTCTATAAAGCTAGAACTAGGGGCAACAACAGATAAATAATTTTTGCTTTCTGATATAGGGATAGATAAATATCGTCCACTGGTTTTTATTGGTATAAATTCAATACAGGAAAAGCTAGCAGAGTTTAGCACTCTGATACTATATGGAATAGCTTGCTTGAACTCACGAGTTAATCGTTCAACAATAAAGCGGCTATCGTCTAATACTTGCTGCCTTTCTGTTACATCCACATAATGTTGTGCTCCCCAACCTAAAAACCGGGTGGAGAATAAACTAATAATAGCTAAAACAACAATAACAATGACCAATTCAATTAGGGTGAATCCTTTGATTTTTATAGAGGAATACATTAATAATTCCCCTTGTAACTAGCAAACTCAGTTTGATTGCCGAGGGGATCAGTGACAGTAATTATAATTAGTTTAAACTGGCCAATTGTTGAATCTGCAACTCCATCAAAGTTTGAATCGTAAAATACTTTAACACTTACTTTAAATTGAGCATAAGCAGCTTCTAATTCTGAGTTTAGTGGTATATTTAAGCTAACAATTTCATTGCCACTTTTTTCAAAGGCATTATAGTCGTCAATATCATCAAATTCGGTTTGATTGGATTCGTCAGTATCCGGCTGTAAGTTGTTGGCTGCAGAACAGCTTTGTGCGCCGGCATCGTTACTGCTACAGCGAGTTAATCCAC
The DNA here is from genome assembly GCF_025515275.1 of Catenovulum sp. 2E275. Taxonomy (GTDB): domain Bacteria; phylum Pseudomonadota; class Gammaproteobacteria; order Enterobacterales; family Alteromonadaceae; genus Catenovulum. The sequence continues at coordinate 55,508 of NZ_JAOPFU010000006.1, read as the reverse complement.
CACTGCGATCTGAATTTTCATCAAAAGATTTAGCTGTTATTTCGCTCATCAAAGCTGATGCTAACTCGGTTGCCCGGATTTGATGCCAAGGATCAGCAACAAATTTATTGCTGTTTTGAAGCATATTAATAAAAAATACCATAGCAATCGCTATTAGCATAATACCAACAACTAGCTCAATTAGAGTAAAACCATTCTCTTGGGGTTTATTGAGCGATATTTTCATAGATGAATATAACCTTGGGGTTCAATATAAATTGTTTCTGTCTGGTCATTGGCTGTTAAAGATATGCTGCAGCCTCCAGTGCAGGCAAATTCAGGGATCCCCAAAGAATTAAATGAAATTTGTGAATAGCTGGTTACACGTCGGTCATTAACCGTAATAAATAGGCGGTAATTATTGTACTCTGCTTGGCTATAGCCTAAATAAGGTTGAGCAAAACTAGCCGGAAGAGTATAACTCGAACAGATATTATGTTGACCAAAACGCTGGCTTCGGTAAACCAAAACTTTATAACATTGGCTACTTTGCGAGTCTTGCATAGATTGCAGTTGGGTATGACGTAAAATAAATAAAAGTCGGTCTCTGGCATCAATTAAGTGAGAACTGCGATCAATAATTGATATTTTAGGTAAAGCAGTAACAGAAATAATGCCAATAATAATAATGACAAGGATAAGTTCGACTAAGGTAAAGCCTTGCGTGCGAGTCATTTTTTGAGGTATTACCGGAAAGACTAATCTTTCCGGTATGAAAATTATTATTCGTCTTCGTCAGGACAAGTCTCAACAGTGACCTCAGGTGCAGTATTTGAGCTTGAAGTTTCTGTATAAACTACACAGGTCCCACTACTATGTGCAAGCGTGTAAGTATTTGCTGTAGCGTCAGCTGTGCCTGGCCAACCATTAACCGCTTCAATTAAACTACCAATACTACTTTCGGACGGATAACCATTCACAAGCGCAACACTCACGCCATTTATTGATACACTTCCCTCTGCACCCGTCTGAGAGGCAATTAAAGCTTTTCCATGAGCCATAGTCGCAGCACTTGTTAAAGACGCGGAAATACCGTTAGCAACAGCTTCCTGTGCATCATCTTGAATATTAATAAATTTAGGGGCTGCAGTCACTGCTAAAATGCCTAATACTACAATAACTACGATCAATTCAATTAAGGTAAAACCTTTACTGCTTTTCATAAAACACCTCGTATTAATTCATTGAAACTAATTTAAATTATATGGCTAAAAATAGCCATTAAAGTTTTAAAATACAATAAGTTTAGTATAGATACTTTTGTTGGATTAATTATTACTAAAGACACTCACTTGCCCGGTTTGCGGTAAATACTCAAATCCATTACCTGTAGTTGTTCCGCTAGGCGCTGAGCTATTACTTTTTATTGTTTGCACTAAATAATACAAACAAGTACTTTGGCCACCACTGGTTCCTGTTGTTGTATAGTAATCATTTTCTGAAAACGCAGCGGAATTATTACCAGCAAAGCTAGATGTTATCTTAGGTGAACTTTGTAAAATACTAATAAAAATAGCTTGGCAATCGGCAGAGGTTAATGCATTTGCACTTGAGTTTGCATCGTCCGAGCCGCCAGTTGGGTAACCCCTACTTGGATCAACGGCTACTGTTACACCATCTAAATCAACAGTTGCAGAGCTGGCTCCTGTACTTGAGCCTGGACGGCCTTCTAATTCCCATTGAGAACGTACTAAACCAACTGCAGTGGCAAAGCCTCCAGCAACACCTTCAACTGTCGCATCTTCTGCATCGTCAGTAACACTTAATAATCTAGGCAATGCCGTTGCTGCCAATAAACCTAAAATAATAATTACAATAACTAGTTCAACTAATGAGAAGCCAGCTTGTCTTTTTTTATTGGAATGCATCTTTTACTCCTGAATTTATATAATCCACTTGTCCGTTATTTACCTGATAGCTCAATTGTTGCTGACTATTTAGCTGAAATATACAGGTATTATTTTGATATTTAACAATGATATTTTTATGTATCACCTGCAATGGCTGTTTTAATAATTTTTGCCATAACAAATTGCAACCCTGGATGTTTGATGGTACTACTTTTGGCCAGCCTTTTTGGGTCATAGCTATTTCAGTAAAATCGTCAGGGTTGCTTAAATCGCTGTAAAATTTAATTGAATCGGCTCTGGCTAATCTGAGCCACTCAACATGAGTTAAATTTACAGCGTTTTTAAACTCATTAACAATTAATTTAAAACTGGTACTGGTTGCTTGCTCTTCCGTATCTTCAAATTCAGCTATCCAGAGCATCATTAAACTAAAACTAATACAAAAAGCTAGCACTATTTTATATAGCAAGTAATGGTTTTGTTTAGCTTTTTTTGAATCATTCCGGTTCAAAGTTAACGCCCTTTAATTGCGCCCATCATATTCCACATTGGCATAAATATACCCAAAGCTAAAATTAAAACCATAACAGCGACAATTGCAATTAAAATAGGCTCTATCTTGGCTGTTAAACTTTTTAAATCAAAATCGACTTCCCGTTCATAAAAGTCAGCGACCTCGTTTAGCATTATATCAACTTGTCCAGTTTCCTCTCCAACCGCTATCATCTGCATAACCAAAGGCGTAAATAAGCGGCTGGCATGGGCTGTTCTTAATAAACTTTCACCTCGTTCAACACCTTTACGCATATTTAAAATCTTGTCACCCATAAAAGCATTATCTACAGATTCAGATACTAAATTAAGTGACTGGGTGAGGGGCACTCCTGATTGCAGCATCATCGAAAATGAACGAGCAAATCTAGATAAAGTAGAGCGTTCAATAATAGAACCTATTACTGGGAGTTTGAGTTTTAACTTATCCCATTTGTAACGGCCTGCTTTTGAATTTATATATCGTTTTAGCATAAATATACTGGCAATTATAGCTGCAATAATAAACGGCCAGAAGTTTACAAAAAAATTGGAACTGTTAATTAAAAATTGAGTTGTCCATGGAAGTTCTGCATTGAACTTATTGAACATGGCGGCAAAAGTAGGGATAACAAATAAGTTCATTAAAAATATAGCGACAACAATAGCCAAAATAACAAACATAGGATAACGCATCGCCGAAGCTATTTGTTTTCTGGTTGCCTGCTCCTGTTCATAATATTGAGCCAAAAGTAAGAATGCCTCTTCAAGTTTACCAGTGCTTTCTCCGACATTAATCATACTGACAAAGAGCTTTGAGAATACTTTTTGGTGTGCCGACATTGAGGCAGATAAGGAGCGACCCTTTTCAAGATCATTATTTACTTGCTCTAATGTCTGTTTTAACCTGACTGAGCTGGTGGTATCTGCTAGCCCACCTATGGCCCTAATGATTGGAATTCCTGCTTTTGTCAGTGAATACATCTGGCGAGAAAAAATAACTAAGTCATCCAATTTAACTCTGGGAATAAATAAGTCAGATAAGTTTATCGAGTTACTTTTGTTGCTGTTATCCGCTTTGAGTTGTCTAATTTGTAATGGGGTAATATTACGCTTGAGTAAATTATCTGCTGCCGCCGCTTCATTCGCAGCTTCAATTTTCCCAGATACTGTCTCCCCTGAAGATTTACCCTGATAAGAAAAAGTTGCCATGAATTAACTGTCCTCTTCCTGTTGAGCAACTTCTTTGGCGTATTTATCTAGCTCTGCAATATTTTCAACCAGTTTTAAAACTTCTGCTACTGAAGTTGTCCCAGAGATTGCATAATCCAGTGCACTGGCTGCTAAGTTTTTAAAGCTGGGGCTCAATTTAGCATAATGAGAAAAACTTTCAGTATCATCGCGTTTTAACGCATTCATCATATTTTCATCTATTTCCAGAAACTCAAATACCCCGATACGACCACGGTAACCTACATAGTTGCATGCTTGACAACCTTTGCCCTCAAAAAACACTTGCTGGCTCATATCTGTTTTGCCTATTCCTGTGAGCCAAACTCTTTCGTGTGATTCAGGGTGATGCTCTGCTTTACAGTCTGGACAAATTTTTCTTATCAACCTTTGTGCAATAATTGCTCGTAATGAACTCGCGACTAAGTATCCGGGAGCCCCCATGTCGATTAAACGTATTGCACTGCTGATAGCATCGTTGGTATGTAAAGTTGATAATACTAAATGGCCAGTCAATGCACCTCTTAGCCCTATCTCAGCTGTTTCCGTATCTCGCATCTCACCAACCATTAAAATATCAGGATCCTGACGCAGAGCTGTTCTTAGTACACTCGCAAAGGTCAGGTTGATTTTTGGACTTACTTGCACTTGGTTTATGCGAGGAAGGCGATACTCCACAGGGTCTTCTACTGTGATAATTTTATGGCTCGACTGATTTAATTCGCTCAAAACCCCATAAAGAGTAGTTGTTTTACCTGAACCAGTTGGACCCGTGACTAAAATCATACCGTGTGGACGCTGAATGACATTTCTGACCCGTTTTAAAATTTCTAACGGCATACCAGTTTGTTCTAATGATAAAACGCCACCGGATTGATCTAATAAACGCATTACAACGGACTCGCCATGTTGTATTGGCATAGTTGACATACGTATATCTATATTTTTACCACGGATACGAATATTAAATCGTCCATCTTGGGGTAAGCGCCTTTCTGAAATGTCTAACCCAGCCATTAGCTTTAAACGTAAAACTAATGCTTGCGCAATGCGTGCTTCGTTTAAAACTGATTCTTGTAGGACACCATCAACTCGTTGACGAATTCTTAATACTTTCTCATCAGGTTCAATATGAATATCAGATGCTTTTACCTGAACCGCATCTTCAAAAATGGTATTTAATAATTTAGCAACCGTAGCTTCTTCTTCGTCGCCTGCATTCGCAAATCCGGCAAAGTCAAAATCTTCTGTTTCGTTGTATTCATCTTCTAATTGAGAAGCAAATGATTTTATGTCTGCTGTACGCCGATATAAGCTGTCAAATGCTTCTAATATCTGGCTTTCTCGTACAGCTACGATTTGTATTTCTTTATCTGTTAAGATAGCCGCAATCGCATCTATAGCATTTATATCTGCCGGATCACTCATTCCAATTGTATAAGTGTTATCTGTTTCTTCAACGAGTAGAGTTCGATTACGTCTTGCTTGAACTTCTGGGATTTTTTGAACGAGTTCAGGCTGAATACGTTTTTGTGAAATATCCCAATAAGGGACATGTAATTGCTGAGCTAAAAACGTTAATAGCTGACGCTCGGAAATGGCTCCTGACTCAATTAATGTGGTGCCGAGTTTTCTCCCTGATTGCTGTTGCTGAGATAAAGCTTCAGTTAGCTGGCCTTCGGTGATAATGCCTTCTTCAACTAATAAATCACCCAGTCGTTTTTTTAATTTAGGTTTCATCATTGGCTGAGTCTCGTTATTTTTTGTTGAGCAAATTCTCTTGATGCCTGACTTAAACCAGGTAACTCAAGTGCAAGTTGATAATGTTTAGCTGCTAATGTTTGATTTTTAGTCTGTTCAGCTGCTATCGCAGCCCCCAATTGCCACTTAGCATTTTGTGGATTAACAACTAGAAGCTGTTGCCAACTTGTTAATGCGATGGGCCAGTGTTGTAACTGCTGGGCTAAACTCGCTTTGAATTGGTAAAAAGTATGTTCCTGCTGTGGATTGGGAGTTTGATCTTTAATTAAGCTCCATGCTACTTGTGGCTTATCTATTTCTAGCAAAATGTTGGCGGCTAATAAACGGTAAGCTAAATACTCAGGAAAGGACTCAATACCTTGCTGTAAAATCGCTAAGGCGGATGGGTAATTTTTTTCACCATAGCGAATACTCATTAATGTTATTCTTGCTTGGTGTAACTCTGGGTTTAAATTTAACGCAGAGTGAAGTAACTGTTCAGCTTTTATAAATTGCCCTTTATCCAACAGTGCAATAGCCTGGTTGAGTTGATTTGTTGCAATATCAATATTTGAGGTTTGTGTCGGTTTAATCGCAAGATAAGGGCTTGAATTTTGAGTATTTTCAACAGGTGCTGTTTGAGTGCTGGTGGTTTGTACTTTTTGAGTTGTTTTTTCAATTTGCACTGGAGACTGTTCAACAGGGGTTGAGTGCTGCTCTTTAATTTGTTGAGTTGCTCTTTGATGATTACTTTTTTGAGCTACTGTTTGCTTTTGAACTGTGTGCGCTTTTTGAGAGTGGAGTTCTCCTAAAGTTGGTAATTTTTGTGAAGTTGTTGCAACCGGTTGCTCTATATCTTGATTTATTCTAGAAACGGTTGGCTGACTCAATATCGATTGTGGCTCCTGCGTTGGATTGGCATTATCTTTAGTACTCGGTACTGATTGTTGGAGAGGTTTATCTTCAAGTGGAGCAGATACAGTCTCAATAACTTGGTGAGTTTTTGGTGGCAGCACATGATTGGAGGTGTGGATTAAATACCAATACACAAATGCAGATATTAGAATTAATAATGCAAATAGTAACCACTTTAAATTTATATTTTTAGAAGATAGTTGTTGTTTTTCGCTATCGATAGTTGGGTAATCTGTATTGATTACTTCTGGTGGTTGCTGGCGTTTATCCAGATCTTTTAGCATTTGATTAATTACACTCATCAAAGTGCTCCAAAGAACTTGCTTATCATTAAAATTATTACAATTAGTGAGATACTGGCTAGAGCTAATTTACTCATTTTATTCAGTAGTTTTTGATTGTTTATCTGGTGTTGAGATTGACGAATTTCAGAGTCTTTGATAGCCAGGTGAACATGTTTGAGTTCAACTTCTCGTTTACCTTCGCCATAAGCTAACATTAAACATTTATGAGCTAAGATATTTAATATTCTTGGTGTCCCATTGCAAGCACTATATAAAACCTTCGATACTGCAGTTGAAAAAACAGGCATTCCTTTGAATCCGGCAATCGTCATCCTATGTTGCAAGTATGGCTGCACTTGTGTCTCTGTTAAGGCTTCTAACGTAAATGAAAATGTGACCCTTTGTTTTATTTGACGCATATTATGTTGGGCTAAACGTTCATCTAATTCCGGTTGAGCAAATAATACAATTTGAATGAGTTTACGGCTTTCGGTTTCTAAATTAGTAAATAGCCTTAGTACCTCTAAACTCTCATCTGGCAGAACTTGTGCTTCATCAAGAATTAAAATTAATGTTTTACCTTGAGCTGAAATATCAAGCAATGCCTGCTGAATAAGTTGGGTTAAAGCTGCCGGGTTCGCCTGTTCGCTACTGATTCCTAATTCGTGCGCAACGGCGAGTCTTAATTCATCTGGTTGTAGATAAGGATTTGGAATATAAGCCGTGACAAATTCCTTAGGGATATCATTCATTAATTTTCGGCATAATAAGGTTTTACCTGTACCCACTTCACCTGTGACTTTAATAAACCCTTCACCCATTTTTAATGCGGTTAACAAAGTTTGTAAAGCCTCATGATGACTTGGTAAACCTAAAAAAAATTGGGTATTTGGTGTAAGTGTAAAAGGGAGTTCACGTAAACCAAAATGGTATAAATACATAAATTTTCTCTATTTATACCACTGCTCTAGCAGTTCTGAAGAGCGCTGTCTCTGCTCTTGCCATGTGGTTTGACCTACAACGGTAGGTTTAATCATAATAATTAACTCTTTCTTTTTGGTTTCTTGAGATAGAGAGGTAAATAATGATCCTAACCCAGGAATATCTCCTAATAGAGGAACCTTTGAGTTTTTATCAGAAGTGATAGTCTGCATTAACCCTCCAATTACTACAATTTCGCCTGAATTTGCTTTAATAATTGTATCTGATTCTCTCACGTTGCTTTGTGCCAGAGGTAAAGTGAAATCCTGTTCGTTTAAGGTGACTACTTTCACTTGCTCTGTTGTATCAATAACCGAGGGGTGTACATGTAAAATAACGCTGCCAGCAGAATCAATTTGAGGTGTAACATCTAAAGCTATCCCACTAAAAAATGGCTCTAGCTCTATATTTGGCGATGAGGTCGTTGCTGTGCCTGTAACTGTTGTAGTGGATACATTCGTTACAAAGTACTCGTCAGTACCAACCTTAATAACTGCTTTTTGATTATTAGCGGCTGTTAACCTTGGGCTGGACAGAACTTGTACATTACCTTGTGTTTTTAAAAGTTGTAATAAACCAGTAAAATCGCCATTGTTAAAAGTTAAGCTAGTTACACCAGCAAGCGTATTGGTTATTGTGTTCCCTAAGGTGGCTCCTGATCTACTTGTTCCTACCTCTGTAGAATCAATGCGACCTAAAATGGCTTCCCACTGAATACCTTGCTGATAGGCATCACTTAAGCTAACTTCAATTACTTTGGCTTCAAGAATAACTTGACGCTGCATTTGCTGTTCGGTTGACTGTAAAAAAGCTTTAACACTCCTGAGTTCTTCAGGTAAAGCTTTAACTGTGACCAAACCTGCTTGTGGATTTACAATAATATTACGATTTTCGCCTTCGCCAATTAAGGTTCTTAATGCTGTTGTTAAATCATCCCAAAAATTATTTTTATTGGAAGAAACAATTCTTGTACCGTTATTTAAGGTATTACCAGATTCATACTGACTAGAATTTTGGTATTCTTGCCCAGCTAATCCTAAAGTGGATGGTGAATCAGAATAGCGATTGTTTGCACCATAACCACTACCATTTTGATTATTGGCAGGATTGGTTACGCCACCAGATTGAATTGACGTATACGAAATTCCGTTACGTTGCATGGCTAAATAGTTAACTGAAAATGTTTCGGTTCGCATGCCTGTAGGATAGATTTGTAATAAGCGGCCTTTTAGTTTGATATCGTAGCCATACATATCTGTGACAACATCGATTACTTCTGCAAGTGTGACACCTTTTAAACTTAAACTGATCTGCCCACCAACATTAGGATGAACAACCACATTAAGCGGAGTGTCTTGTACTAAACTTTGAAAGAAAGCTCCTACAGGAACTTCATTAGTATCTATATCGTACCTTTTTTCCTGTAATTGAGGCTGATTAGCCAACTCATCAAATTTCGGAACTAGATCGGCCAAAACGGCTGCCGGTACAGCTTGTTCAGCTACAGGAGCTGGCTCATTTAAACTTTGTTCTATTTGAGGTTCCAGTTGGGTTGATTGGCAGCCAATTAAACCAGTTAGCAAACTGAAAGCTAGATAAGTTTTTAAAGGTGTTTGTTGAATTTTTTTAGATAATCTTTGCATTTAATTAAATGCTCCGTTCACTTCAGTTTTTATATTTGTATTGCGTAAGGTTAAAGTATGTTTTCGTTCGTTAACCAATAAGATGACTGAATTAGGTAAAATTTGATAAACACTAACTTGCTCAGTTAAGTTTTGCCCTGTCTGATAAAATTTACCATTAATTATGGCTCTTCTCGTTTTATCTGTATAAGTCACAGCTTGAAGTTGCCATTGTGTATCTGTTAACTCATCAAGTTTTATATTGTGGGGGATAGCCCCTGCTGGCTGTGTTGGGTCTTTTATAATATCAGCAGCTTGTATACTGATAGTGAAGTGACTTAATAAAAAAATTAACAGCTTGTATTTTTTTTTCATAGACCGACAAACCCTTGAGTTAAACTTAAGGTGATGAGTTCTACCTCGAGTCTGGCTAATGGATACTGGGTGACTTTATAATTAAATTTTCGCCAATAAAAATGCCATGGTAGTTGCTCTGCTTGCTGCAAAAATTGATAAATGGATTGATAATCCCCTTCAATCGTTAAGCTAATACCTTGCTGATATAAGCTGATATTTTCAGGTCTAAAGTCACTATCAGGGGAAGTTGCAATTCCACTGTTTGAATTATTATAAACTTGCTCAAGTAGATTCTCTGTTGGTAAAGATTTTAGCTGAACAAGTTTTAATGAGTCAGTTTGACTGAGCATAGCTTCTAGCATTTCGCTCATTTGTTTTGCTGTTACTAATTGATCACTGACTTTTGCAATATTCGAATTAGTCTGCATTAGTCTCTGCTCAAGTTCTTGAATTTTCTTATTTAAAGGTAGGTTTATATCAACTTGTAGAGCATTACGAAAGTCATCAGCAGTTTGGGATAATTGAGCCAAATCAGTTTGTAGAGCTTGAGTCTTCAACTGAGCTTGCTCAATTTTTATCAAGTTTGGTTCAATAAAAATGGTATAACTGATAAAAACAATTGCAAAAAGGCTGGCAAAGCTAATAAAGCTTTTTTCTCTTTGATTGAGATTTGAAAACTTTTCACTATAAAGTTTAAATTGAGAACTAAGGTTATTTGCCATTAACGTATTACCTCAGGCTGAGGACTACTGATAATATAAAATTGAATTAAATTTTGTGTCGGTAAATCTAAGAGTTTTAAATTATTAAACTCTTTATTTTGAAAGTAATCTGATTCTCCCAATACTTGTAACCATTTAGGCAAAAGGTGAGCTTGTTGGCTTTGTCCTATTAGTTCAATATGATTATCATCAAATTTGATTTGAGTTAACCAGATACCGGCTGGAATAGTACTGGATAAATCAGCCATTAACCTAGAATACCCCTTTTTTTGACTATTCGTCACTTTATCGATCTGCTCTATAATTTTTTGTCTTATTTGTATTTTATTTTGTAGTGTGGCAATTACTTTGGTTAGTTTTGGATCTTGTTTTCGGGTACTTAATGCAAACTCTAACTCTTTAACAGTGGCTTGCTGGTTTTTAACCTGTAAGCTCAGCTCGTTTGTGTTTTGTTCAACTTGAACTCTAGTATATGTGCTATAGATTGAAAACCCTACAATTAGTAAGCTCAAGAATATAACAAGTACTAGTAGGTTAGATAATGTGAGTAATTCCGTTTTTGGCTTAAACTCATCAAAGTAAAAATTAATATTATGCTTCACTTATTGCTCCCTGATAAGCTCTTGTGCCGCACCTACAGCAGGGTAATAGCCATGATCGTTTTCTGTCTTTTCAGGAAGCAGATCCGCAACTCGGTTTTTTAATGGCAGTACGGGCATGGTAAAATTTTCACCGATTTTATCTATTAACACTGATTCTAAATGAGAATTTACAGAAATATATATTCTTTTGACAGAGGCTTGGCGTAATTGACTTTCAAAATAATCTAGAGATCTTTGGATCTCAATACTTAGGCTATCGACAGCTCCTTGATTAATTTCAAATTCAGTATATTCGTTGAGTTTACTGTAACCTCTAATTCTACGGAAAAAATAAAGTTGCCCGTTTTTTACTATTTGAATTAATAGCTCTTCATTTGGCTGATGGATAATTAGCATAGAGGCATCTTGATCTCCTGCAAATAAATCCTGATAGGCTAGTTCACTAACTGTTATTCGATGTATTTTTTGACAATTTTCTAAACAAACTTTGATCAGTGGTTGTAAAAACTTAAGTCTGGCAGCAACTAAGTTGACTTTGTTTTGACCAAAAATTTGAATTGGGATATCAAAATAATCAATTGCTACCTCTTCTAAAGTTGTATTTAGGTAATCTTTTGCCGAATAGCGAATAGCTTGCGCTAGTTCTTCTTCGTTTACTTCTGGGCGGTCAACGACTAATAATTGATAATGCTCATGTGGTAAAATAATATTGAGCGTAGATTGTTTTAAAAATTCATTTTGTAATAGCTGGTTCAGTTCTAACTGCCAGTTGTGTTTATCTTGTAATATATGTTGGGATGCATAAACTGGTTTTTTATGGCCTTTTTGATATACAAGCAAATAAAAACCTACGCTGCTAAGCATTAGGCTAGCTGTATATTTTGTGGTATTACTCGTTCTGTATTTGGCAGCGAGTTGTTTTATAATAGCAACCATAGCACCTGTTTTTATATTTCCTAATCGCTATTGGGTTTAAGACGATTTTATGTAAGTTTTTAGACAAGTTACAATATTATTGCATATTCTGCCAGCGTTTAGCGCTACTCATTTTATTAATTATTTTTTATCTTGCTTATAACAGGTTGTTAAGTGTTTTTTTTACCTAGCCCTTTAGAATTGTTAGATATTTCTCACCTACATCATCGTGGTATAAAAGTATGGTTAAAGCGAGATGATTTAATTCACCCTCAGGTTTCTGGCAACAAATGGCGAAAGCTAAAGTATTACTTAAGTGAGGATTCCCAAACCTCAATTGTCTCGTTTGGTGGAGCTTATAGTAATCATTTACATGCTTTAGCGTATGCTTGTCATTATTTTCAACGGAAAGTACATGCTATCGTTCGTGCCGATTTTATTGATCCTGCTAATCAAACGTTAGCAGATTGTATTGCATTCGGAATGACGGTTGAGTGTGTTGATAGAAAAACTTACCGCAAACGTTATGAACCAGAATATTTATCTTGGCTCAAGTCTCGCTTCCCTGAAAGTTTGATTATTTCAGAAGGGGGTTATGGTGAACTCGGTTTCAAAGGTGTAGCCGATTTAATCAATGAAATTAATTTAGATTTTAGTCATTTGGTCTGTCCTGTTGGTAGTGGTACGACATTGGCCGGAATTATTAGACAGTTAAAACCAAAACAAATAGCAATAGGTGTGGCAGCTCTAGCTAACTCCGGTTATCTAGTAAGTGAGATTGATACCATTTTGGAGCAAAGTCAGAAAATAGCGGGTATCAAACCTTATTGGGAACTTTGGCAAGATAATCATTTTGGCGGATTTGGCAAAACCTCCCCTGAATTATTAAAATTTATTGAAGAATTTTATTTCCGCTACCAAATTATTCTCGACCCTATATATACAGGAAAAATGATGTTTGCTTTATTTAGTGCGATAGATGAGGGGAGGATGCCTGAAAACAGCAAAGTTATTGCGCTACATACAGGAGGATTACAAGGCTGGAGAGGGTTTACTCAAAGAGGGCTATTACCAGATAACTATTTTTTGACTAATCTTGATTAAAATTATTATAACTACCCTGTACCCCAGCCAACCCTAGGTGTTTAATTTCTTGGAACTCTTCTAAAGTTTCTACCCCATAAGCAAATATTTTTATGCCTGTACCTGCACATGAGCCTTGCAAGCTTCTGATAAAAAGTTGGTTTTCACTTTTATTATGAATGTTTTTTACTATGCTTGGGTGTAATTTTAAATAACGTATTGGTAACTGTTTGATGTAATTAGATGCAGTAACATATTGACCAACTTGATCGACTAATACGTGCGTTGAGAGGTTATCTAATTGCTGAATAAAATAACTAAGCTCATCAATATAATTGACTATTGCATATTCACTTATTTCTATAATAATTTGAGAGGCGAATTGCTTGTCTTGAGCAAGTATTGTGGTAAACCAGGTTCTAAACGATTTGTCCAATAAAGCATCAGAACTAATGTTTATACTAGTACATACAGGGTTTTCTGAATTGACTAATTGTTGATAAAGCTTTGAGATAATCTGTTTATCTATTTTTACGGCTAAACCACATTTATGAGCCATTGGCATAAATAAGTTACTAGGTAAAATTTTTCCCTGATTGTCTTGTAGCTGTAATACTATCTCCTGATGATGAATTGTATAAGGTGAGATTTTCATCACTGCCTGAAAGCTAATCAAAAAACCTTCATTATTTAATTTATTCTCTAGTAATGTACGCCATTGGAGCGAGCCCATTGTCATTGTTTTAACATTGTCTTCTTCTTGATACATAAACCAGCTAGCTGGTCCTTGTAATTCAGCCGAACGAATAGCCATATCAACTTCCCTTAAAACTTGGGCAATATGATCCCCAGATTTAAAAGTAGAAACCCCGATATGGTATAGGTTATCTGCATCTGTATTTTTGGGTACTCTGACATGAGCTAAAGAACGAACTAAATGATTACATAGCTGCTCTATTTCTTTGATTGAAATATTAGCAATGATAATCGCCAAGTCATTATGAGAGTAACGAGCAAAAATAGCATGATTATATCTTTGTAAAGCTTGCTCTGTAATATTTGTAAATTGGCTTAAAACATCAATAATAGCATCATTGCCATGTTCTTCTTCAATTTCTGCTAATTCATTAATCCTAATACCAACTACAACCCCTTGTTCAATTTGTTCCTCAATATTAAGCAATGCTTCAAGTCGGTTATTAAAATAAATTCTGTTACCAATACCTGTTTCTGGATCTAAAAAAGTTTGAATTCGGATAAACTTATCAACTCTACTTTGTTCTTGTCTTGCCCAATTTAATTCATCCAATAAGTTATCTAAAACGGTAAATAAACTGGGATGTTTGGTGATTTCATGACGACTCGCAATCTGCATTCTGCGTGCTTTGCGCTCTAGGGCTGATAAATTACGTTCTCCAGCTTTTCCTAATGACCAAAGAACTGATAACACAATAAACCAAAATAAGCTTAAAGAGGCCCCAATAAAAAATAAGTGATATGTTGATAAAACTATAAACTTAACTTGGAAACTTTGGCCTGAGGATAGGTAAAACGGTCTTGTAGTGCTTTGCCAATCAAACCAGATTACAGTATTTAGAGTTAACGTTTTTTGTTCCTCGATATAATAAATCTCAGTGGCAATATCGAGTTTTGAGAGTAAGTTATCTAATTCAGGGGGAGTAATATCCGGATTTTCATGTATCGAGAGCTCAATGATTTGCTCGAATTGAGTTGTAGCAGAATGCAAAACGGTAAAACACCATACCGCAACACAAAAAACAACAAATAAACTGATAATGACTGCAATTTTTCGCTGCCAAGCAAATAAGCTACGGGCTGTTGTTTTTAGTGGTAATTCGGCCATCCATTAACCCAGAAAGAAGATTATAATTAATTTGAATTGAAGCTTCTAAACGAGACTTTTACAGGTAAGTATATCAGATTGCAAGCAGTTCTGTGTTTTACAAGTATCAAAAGGCAGTCCAGTAACTTATTGGTATTTTTATACTAATTAGTTTGATTCTACATATAAAAATATTAAAAGCTTGTTATTGCCATGAGAGATAAAATTTACCTACTATCATTCTAACAATTGTTACGTATGGATTTGAGTATTTAACAAAATTTACATAAATAAATTTATCAGTTTATAATATGGAATTATAAAAATATAAAACAAGAATAAGGATATTATGAAATACTTATTAAAATTTTTGCTAAGCCTCACCTTACCAGTGTTATTGCTTTGTTCAGTCGAAGCAGAGCAATTAAAACCTTTACCGCTAGATGCCTATGCAGTTTTACCTCAAACCAGTATGTTTTGTATTTCGCCTGACGGCAGTCGATATGCGTTTCGCTACAATAAAGATAATAAAGATTTATTGGTGGTGAAAGAGGTTAAAACCGGAAAAATGTTACGCTTAATTGATATTACCGAAATCGATCCTAAAAGCGCTCTTTTTGTTAATAATAATCAAATTGTTCTGAAAGTATCTTCTTATATGGGGATGATTGGATATCGTGGGCGTCATAATATTAGTTCAGCTTTTATTTATGATATTGATGAGCAAGATATTAGGCAACTGCTGATACCTGGATACGGTATTTATCGTGGACAAACTCAATTAGGCGATATTATCGGTGTAAATAAAAAAGAGCAAAAGTTACTTATGCCTGCTTTTTTTGGCGATGATAATGTTCAGTATGCTGAACCTGTGTATTCCCTAATGCAAGTTAATATGAACAAAAAAAGAGAGCCTCGCAGGGCAACAAAAGGCACTCATGATGCGATTGATTTTTTTGTCGATGAGGAAGGCGAATTATTAGTTCAGGAACGCTATAACAATGATAGTGATTTACACCGAGTCCAGGTAAGAAGAAACGATGAGTGGGTAGATATTTTTTCAGAAACTGTACCGATCAGAAAACGCAGTTTTGTTGGATTAACACCAGATCGTAAAAATTTAGTAATGCTGATGTATGGGGAAGAAGGTCGTTCAAATTATTACACCATGTCATTAGCTGATGGCAAAATTACAGGCCCGTTATTTGCGAATAAAAATGCAGATGTTGAAAATGTACTAACTGATATTCAGCGTGTAGTTTATGGTATTCAATATTCTGGTTTTCACCCAACTTACCAATTTTTTGAGGAAAAACTACAAAAAACCTATCAATCTATACAACAAGCTTTACCTAATCACTCTTTTACCGTAATAGATTATACACCTGACTGGAAGAATATTTTGTTTTTAATTCAAGGACCTGAAGTTATTGGTAGTTATGTATTATTCGCCAATAATGAGTTTCAAGTGTTAGAAGTGAAACGGCCAGAAATTAATATTGAAGATTATAATCAAATTGAAATTACGCAATATAAAGCAAGAGACGGATTAACCATTCCAACGCTATTAACTTACCCTAAAAATAAATCAAAAGAGCAGCTACCCACTATTTTATTACCGCATGGCGGTCCTCGCTCTTACGATAGAGTCGAGTTTGACTGGATCCCCCAGTTTTTTGCCAGCCGAGGTTATTTAGTTATTCAACCTCAATTTAGAGGCTCTGATGGATTTGGTTCTGCTCATATTAACGCTGGACACGGCGAATGGGGTGGTAAAATGCAGGATGATTTAACTGATGCGGTTGATCACTATATAAAAACAGGCTTAGTGAATAAAGATAAAGTGTGTATTGCTGGTGCCAGTTATGGCGGCTATGCGGCTTTGGCTGGCGGTGCATTTACCCCTAATAAATATCGCTGCGTTATTTCGATTAATGGGGTAAGTGATCTGGAAGAAATGCTGGATACTGAAAAATATAACTATGGCAGCGATCACTGGGTTGTATCTTATTGGGAAAAGTCTTTATTAAATAAAAAAGATCCGGATGAGTTTTTAGAAAGCATTTCACCTATCAATTTTGCCAAGCAATTTAAAGCTCCTGTGTTATTAATTCATTCAGAAAGAGATAAGGTTGTACCTTACGAGCAATCGGATGACATGTTTGATGAGCTTGAAGATGCAGGTAAAAATGTAAAGTTGGTCGAGTTGGAAGAAGATGGCCATAACTTAATCTATGCCAAATCTCGTTTATTAATGTTAAAAGAGATAGATGCATTTTTAAATAAATATATGTAGCTTACATACTCGTACTATTTTAGCGGCACAGCCGATTCGATTACAGAATTAGGCTGTGCTGATTAAAGCCCTACCTTAGTTTTATTTAGCTTTTCCGAACTATTCTCATTCTTAATACTGGCTAATTTGCAATGACTTTTTGTTAATTTTGTGTTTTAATTCTGGTGTTTATTAATAATATGATAATATAAGGATATTATTTAAGTGCGCTACTTTACTCAATTTTTATTTTTATTAACTTTATTCTTGAGCGGGTTTGCTTCAGCTAATCCCCAAGCAGCTTTACCTTTATCTGCTTATGCGACTTTGCCTGAAGTTAGTCTGGTTAGAATTTCGCCAGACGGAAGCCGCTCAGCTTATCGTTATGTTACTCAGGATAAAGATTTATTGGTTATTGCTGACTTAAAATCAGGTGAAGCGATTAGCGCAATCAATATTCACGAAATTAACCCTAATAATATAATGTTTCTCGATAATAATAGGGTTGTTTTACAGGTTTACCAGATCAGCCGTCGTGAAACTTTAGGTGCAGCTTTTTTGTATGACATTAAACAGCAAGAGCTCAGACAGTTATTAAAAGCCGAAAAAGGTGTTGGCGGTACAAACCATAGTCGAATAGTGGGTGTGCATTGGGATGATAATAAAATTTTAATGCCCGCATTATATAAAAAACCGGAAACCGATAGAAAATACACTGGCGGTCACCGAAATACACTAATGGCAGTCGATTTAGACGGAAAGCGAAGTGCCAGACCATTTTCACGTAGTGTGCATAATGCAATTGATTTTTTTGTTGATGAGCAAGGCGAGTTATTGGTACGTGAACTGTATAGCAATGAGCAAGATCTACATCAAGTTGAAGTGCGTAAAAATGATGAATGGGTTGAGATTTATCGTGAAATAACGCCTGAAATTTATAAAGATTTTGTCGGTTTTACACCTAACAGAGATAAGTTGGTATTTTTAACTTATCAAAATTCAGAAAACCGCAGTTTTTATACTATGTCATTAGCTGATGGCAAAATAGAAGGCCCTTTGTTTGCTAAAGTGAATGCTGATATAGAAAGCGCTTTAGTCGATATTCAGCGGGTTGTTTATGGTGTTGAATATGCAGGATTTTACCCTACGTATGCCTTTTTTGATAAAAAACAAGAAGTGATTTATCAAGCTATTCAAGGTGCTATGCCCCAAAAGCATGCCTTAGAAATTGTGGATTTCAATCCAAGCTGGGAAGATATTGTCTTTAAAATAGAAGGGCCGGAGGCTGTTAGCCAATATTTATTATTTGCTAATAATGAATTCTCATTTTTAGGGGATGCCGCGCCACAAATTCCATTGGATAAGTTTAACTCAATTGAAATTACTGAATTTAAAGCCAGAGACGGTTTAACTATTCCTACTTTATTAACTTATCCAAATGGCAAAGCTAAACAAAACTTGCCAGCTATTTTAATGCCGCATGGTGGCCCTCAGTCGTACGATAGAGCTGGATATAATTGGTTCGCTCAATATTTTGCCAGTCGTGGATACTTAGTCATTCAACCTCAATTTAGAGGATCAGAAGGCTTTGGTGCTGAGCATTTGCGTGCTGGTTATGGTGAATTTGCTAAAAAAATGCAAGATGATTTAACTGATTCTGTGGATCATTATGTCAAAGCGGGTTTGGTGAACCCAGCCAAAGTTTGTATTTTTGGTTGGAGTTATGGCGGTTACGCTGCGCTGAGTGGCGGTGCTTTTACGCCTGAAAAATATACTTGTATTATTGCCGGTGCGGGCATTAGCGACTTAGTTGAAATGATGGATGATGAAACTATGGCTTATGGTGAAGACAGCTCTGTTGTTTATTACTGGAAAAAATTTATGCAAAAAGGGCAAGGTGATGAAAACGCCTATTTAAAACAAATATCGCCAGTTAATTTTGCTAAACAGTTTAAAGCGCCAGTGTTATTGGTGCATGGTTTGTATGATCAAGTGGTACCTTATAAACAATCTTTAGCTATGGAAAGTGCCCTTAAAAAAGCAGGCAAAAAAGTAACTATGGTTAAGTTAGAAGATGAAGGCCACAATTTGAATTATCAAAAATCCCGATTGTTGTTATTAAAATCGATAGATGATTTTTTAGCCGAGAATATGAAGTAACAAACCTTTTCAGGGTTTATAAGTAAGTGGCCGAAAATATTTTCGGCCACTTTATATAGAGTTTATTAAATGAAGCTGATTTATTTATTTCGTTCATTATTTGCTACCGCTGCCTTCATTTCTAGTTTTGTATTTGCTAATGATATGTTGCCGCTTGAAGCTTATGCTGCTTTGCCTGAAGCCAGTTTAGTTAGAATTTCACCTGATGGAAACCGGATTGCTTATCGTTATGTTCAGTCTAATAAAGATTACTTAGTGGTGATGGATCTTAAATTAGGAAAGTTAATTCGGGCTGTTGATATTAAAAATATAGAGCCTTACCACATTTTCTTTATTGATAATGACAGACTTATTTTTAAAGTTGCACAAACTGGGCGCCATTACCGTGCTGGTGCTGCTTTTTTATATGATCTTAAGAATCAAGATTTACATCAGTTATTAAAACCAGAAAATGGTGTTTCCACCCAAGGAAATTATGGGAAAATTGTTGGTATTGATTATAAAAATAATCGGGTTTTGATGGCTGCGTTTTATAAAAGAGATGACAGGTTAAAATCAGGAACAACACAACTTAACTTACTAGCTGTGGATTTAGCTGGAAAAAAAGGTCATAGACCGCTCTCAAAAAGTGGTCATGGGACTTATGATTTTTTTGTAGATGAGCATGGACATCCTTTAGTACAGGAGCTTTTCAGTCAAGATAAAGATCTACATCGAATAGAAGTTAGACGTAATGACGAATGGGTTGAAATTTTTAGAGAGACTACGCCATTAGTTAAAAAGCAGTTTACTGGGTTAACACCTGATAGAACAAAATTAGTATTTTTAACTTATGATAAATCAGGCCGAAATAATTATTACACCATGTCACTGTCAGATGGCAAAATCGAAGGTCCAGTTCTAGTTAAGAAAGGCACTGATATTTCGGGTGTATTGACCGATGTGCAACGAATTGTTTATGGTGTGTCTTATTCTGGGTTTTACCCCAGTTATGCTTTTTTTGATAAAAAACAGCAAGCGATTTATCAGGCTATTCAAGCTGCCGTTCCAGCAGATCACGCATTAAGTATTGTTGACTTTCATCCGGGCTGGAAAGATGTTGTATTTAGAATAGAAGGACCGGAGGCGATTAGCCAATATTTATTGTTTTCAGATAATGAATTTTCTTTTTTAGCTGACGCTAGACCTCTAATTTCTTTAGAGTCGTTTAATCCAATTGAAGTTACCCAATTTAAAGCTAGAGATGGCTTAACTATTCCTACTTTATTAACTTACCCCGTTAATAAAGATATTAAAAAGAATCTACCTACTATTTTATTTCCGCATGGTGGGCCTCAAGCATATGACCGGGTCGGATTTGGCTGGTTAGCTCAATACTTTGCGAATCGTGGTTACCTGGTGATTCAGCCCCAATTTAGAGGCTCGCAAGGTTTTGGTGCGAATCATATTGTTGCTGGCCACGGAGAATGGGGCGGCAAAATGCAGAATGATTTAACTGATGCCATAGATTATTATGTCAGTACAGGTTTAGTCGATAAGAGTAAAGTCTGTATTGTTGGTTTTAGCTATGGCGGTTATGCCGCGTTAGCGGGTGGTGCTTATACACCAGAAAAGTACAGCTGTATTATTGCTGGTGCGGGGATTAGTGATTTATCTAAAATGCTAGATGATAAAACGCGTGATTATGGTGAAGAAAGCTCAACGGTTTTTTATTGGGAAAGGTTTTTACTGAACCGAAAAAATGATAAAAATTTATTAAGTCAAATATCACCAGTTAACTTTGCAAAACAATTTCAAGCTCCAGTGTTATTAGTGCATGGTTTATACGACAGGGTGGTTCCCTACAAACAATCGTTAGATATGGAAAGTGCGTTAAAAGATGCTAATAAAGTAGTTAAGCTTGTGACTTTACAAGACGAAGGGCATTATTTAGAACTAGCTGAATCCAGACTAAAGCTATTACAAGAAATTGAACCTTTTTTAGCCGAGAATATGAAGTAAATCTTAGCCTACAAAAAAGCGAGTTTTAAAATGAATCCAACTTTATGGGGTCACTTTAAAAACTCGTTTTTTATTTTGTTTTATCTAACCGTTAATTAAACGCAGGCTGATTAACTTTTTAAGAAAAAGTGATACGCAGGGTTAGCGGTTTCGTCTGTATATTGGTAACCGATTTGGTCTAAATGTTTATGTAAATCGGGTAATTCGTTTTCTGGTACATCAAAACCGGCTAAGACCATGCCGCTAGCTGCGCTGTGATTGCGGTAATGGAACAGTGTGATATTCCATTGAGTGCCTAATGTATTTAAAAAATTCATTAAGGCGCCCGGATATTCTGGAAAAACAAAACTGAATAAACGCTCGTTTATTAAATTTTGTACCCGACCACCTACCATGTGGCGCACATGCAGTTTAGCAACTTCATTGTCTGATAAATCAAACCCTTCAATATCGCGTTTTTTGAGTTCAGCCAATACCTGAGGCAGCTCTGTTTCGCTATTTCTGAGCTTTAAACCAACATAAACATGGGCGTTATCAGCCGGTGCGTATCTGTAATTAAATTCAGAAATGGTTCTGCCTGCTAAGGTTTCGCAGAAATGGCGGAATGCCCCTTTTTGTTCAGGAATGGTTGCTGCGATAATGGCTTCTTTCTTTTCACCCAGTTCTGCTCGTTCAGAGACATACCTTAAAGTGTGAAAATTAATATTAGCCCCACATAAAATGCCGCCTATTTGCAGTTTTTTATCTGGTTTATTCTGGCTTAACCATTTTTTGATACCGGCAACAGATAATGCTCCGGCCGGTTCGGCAATTGCACGGGTATCGTCAAACGTATCTTTAATCGCAGCGCAGATTTCATCACTGTTAACTGTGATCACTTCATCTATATATTGCTGGCACAGGCGGAATGTTTCTTCGCCAATAATCTTTACCGCAACACCGTCTGCAAAAATACCAACTTGATCAAGTGGGGTGCGTTCACCACATTCTAGTGCTTTTTTAAGGCAAGCTGATTCGTCAGATTCAACTGCAATAATTTTTATATTTGGCTTTAGCTGTTTTAAATATACAGCAATACCGGCAGCTAAACCGCCACCACCCACAGCGACAAAAACCATGTCTAAGTCGCGTTTGGTATCAAATAACTCTTTAGCTATGGTGCCTTGTCCGGCGATAACATCTTCGTCATCAAATGGTGGTACATAGGTATAACCGTGCTCTTTTGCCAGTTGTTGGGCGTGATTGCTGGCAACATCAAAACTGCGGCCAATTAAAATAATATCGACCCAGTCGCCACCAAAATTTCGCACCGCGTCTACTTTAATATCAGGTGTGGTTTCTGGCATAACTATGGTAGCTTTTACCTGCATGCGATTAGCAGATAAAGCGACGCCTTGAGCATGATTACCCGCTGAGGCGGTAATTACACCACGGCTTTTAGCATCGCTCGATAAATTAGCAATTTTGTTGTAAGCACCACGTAGTTTGAATGATTTTACCGGTTGCTGGTCTTCACGTTTTAACCAAACGTCGTGCTGTAAACGATTTGATAAAGAACTCAAATAGTTGAGATCTGTATTTTTTGCGACATCGTAAACAGGCGCGACCAGTATTTTACGCAAATAATCTTGTGCGCTTAGGTGCTGCTGTGTGTCTGTCATGGTTTTGTTTACCAAAATTTAGGAAAAGCAATTTATTAAATCATCAGGGTTAAGCTGAGTTAACCCTGATGATTGGAGTTTATAGCTGATTAATCTTCTAACTTGCTGCGATCGCGTACCGCGCCTTTATCCGCGCTGGTTGC
The DNA here is from genome assembly GCF_025515275.1 of Catenovulum sp. 2E275. GTDB lineage: Bacteria > Pseudomonadota > Gammaproteobacteria > Enterobacterales > Alteromonadaceae > Catenovulum. Next base: position 32,554 of record NZ_JAOPFU010000006.1, on the reverse strand, counting down.
AAACATAGCAAAAGTTTTTAATGCAAAAGATACTTCACGCTCACGGTTTTGTGGCTTCCAACCTTTGGCATCACGTACTAATCTGCGTTCAGTTAATACTTCCTCCGCTACGTCTAGTTCAATCGTACGGTTTGGAATATCAATTGCGATCATATCGCCATTTTCTACTAAACCAATTGTACCGCCACTGGCCGCTTCTGGAGAAACGTGACCAATAGATAAACCAGATGTGCCGCCAGAGAAGCGGCCATCGGTAATTAACGCACAAGCTTTACCTAAGCCTTTTGATTTTAAGAAAGTGGTTGGATAAAGCATTTCTTGCATGCCCGGACCACCTTTAGGACCTTCGTAGCGAATAACCACTACATCACCCGCTTTTACTTTGTCACCTAAAATGCCGTCTACAGCATCTTCTTGGCTTTCAAATACAACAGCTGGACCTTTAAATTTTAAAATGCTTTCGTCTACACCTGCGGTTTTAACAATACAGCCATCTAGCGCGATATTACCTTCAAGTACAGCTAAGCCGCCATCTTGGCTATAGGCATGTTCTTTACTGCGGATACAACCATTTTGGCGGTCATCATCCAAGGTTGGCCAGCGGCAGTCTTGCGAAAATGCTTTAGTTGTACGAATACCGGCAGGACCTGCTGAATAAAATGTTTTAACCGCTTCATCTTCGGTTACCATAATGTCCCATTTAGCCAGTACGTCAGTTAATTTACCGCCTAAAACATGGTTTACATTTTGGTTAAGTAATCCGGCGCGGTTTAGCTCGCCTAATAAGCCCATTACACCACCAGCGCGGTGAACATCTTCCATGTGGTATTTTTGAGTTGCCGGTGCCACTTTACTTAAGTTAGGGACTTTACGAGACATTTGGTCAATCGCGGCCATGTCAAAATCCACATTACCTTCTTGAGCCGCTGCTAATAAGTGTAAAACGGTATTGGTTGAACCACCCATAGCAATATCCAGCGCCATTGCATTTTCAAACGCTTCGCGGGTAGCAATGTTGCGCGGTAATACCGAATCATCGTCATTGGTATAATATTGAGTACATAACTCAACAATACGTTGACCAGCTTGTTTAAATAAACCTTCACGATCAGCGTGAGTTGCTAATAATGAACCGTTACCCGGTAATGATAAACCTAATGCTTCGGTTAAACAGTTCATTGAGTTAGCCGTAAACATACCAGAACACGAACCACAAGTAGGGCAGGCTGAGCGTTCTACTTCGTTGCTTTGCTCGTCAGACACGGTTGGATCAGCACCTTGAATCATCGCGTCGACTAAGTCTAATTTAATGATTTGGTCTGATAATTTAGTTTTACCAGCTTCCATTGGGCCGCCAGAAACAAATACGACTGGAATGTTTAAGCGCATCGCAGCCATTAACATGCCTGGAGTGATTTTGTCACAGTTTGAGATACATACAATGGCGTCAGCACAGTGTGCATTAACCATATATTCAACAGAATCAGCAATTAAATCACGAGATGGTAAGCTGTATAACATACCGCCATGACCCATAGCGATACCGTCATCTACGGCGATTGTATTAAATTCTTTTGCTACGCCGCCTGCTGCTTCAATTGAGCGGGCAACTAATTGACCCATATCTTTTAAATGCACATGACCTGGTACAAACTGAGTGAATGAGTTGGCAACTGCAATAATTGGTTTTGTAAAATCTTCATCTTTCATACCCGTTGCGCGCCATAATGCTCGGGCACCAGCCATATTACGGCCTTGTGTTGTTGTTGCGGATCTAAGTTTTGGCATAATAATCTCCAATTCGTTTTTTGCATTTATTTTTAAATGCAAAAGCAGGCGAGAGCCTGCTTATTAACATCTGGTTGAGGTTGTGAGATTGAGTGGATAATGTAATTGCCACATCAAAAATTTATCGCCATAGTTAGCAGCTATACTCACAACTTCATACAAAAGAATAATGGTTTTTAAACGATTATTCGTTGATATAACTTAACCAGCCCCACTTATCTTCAGTAGTGCCGTTAAATAAACCAAAATAAGCTTTTTGGATCATCTCAGTGATAGGGCCACGTTTACCGTTACCTACCTTAATTTGATCTACGCTGCGTACCGGTACAACTTCTGCCGCAGTACCACACATAAATACTTCATCTGCTAAGTATAGTGCTTCACGCGGAATCGCTTGTTCGCGCACTGTGTAGCCCATTTCTTCAAATAAAGTAATTAAAGTGCTACGGGTAATACCCGGTAAAATACCACTGGTTGTTGGTGGTGTGCTAATTACACCATCGCGTACGACAAAGATGTTTTCGCCTGCACCTTCAGAAATACAACCATTTTGGTCTAAACCAATACCCTCAACATAACCATGACGTTTAGCTTCGGTGGTAATTAAAATCGATGATAAATAGTTACCGCCAGCTTTTGCGCCTGTTGGCATTGTATTTGGTGCTAAACGATTCCAAGAAGTAATAGCTGCATCAACCCCTTGTTCTAAACTTTCTTCACCTAAATATGAACCCCAGTCTAATGCAATAATTGAGGTTTCAAGTGGCATTTTTGGTGGGTTTAAACCTAAGTTGTGTGCACCCATAAATGCGAAAGGTCGTAAATAAGCGCTTTTTAAACCATTTTCACGAACAATATCTTTACAGCCTTGGTTAATCTCGTCTGCACTATAAGGAATGTCAAAACGGTAAATTTTAGCTGAATCAAATAAACGACGAGTATGCTCAGCTAAACGAAAAATAGCTGGGCCTTTTGGTGTATTGTAACAACGCACACCTTCAAACACTGATGAACCGTAATGGATTGCATGGCAGACAATATGCACTGTTGCTTCTTGCCAAGGGATGATTTTGCCGTTAAACCAAATTAGTTCTGGGAAGTTTGTCTTGCTCATTATTTGCTTATCCTGTTTACGCATTCATAGCAACGGCAGAGTCTGCGGTTGCGGTGGACTGATGCAACTCAAGCTGAGATACATCGTATAATTTATTTAATTGAGTTTCTAAGTTGCTAATTGGACGATCGCCAGATACTTTCAGCGTGATTTTTGTGCTGTTTGTGGTTTGGCATTGTTTCATTAACACTTCTTCAAGGTTAAAACCACGGTGACGGACGACTCGTAAAATTCGCTCCATAACTTCTGGTCTTGAGTTCGCCTTTAGTTTAATGGTATGCGTCATACTTTTTCACCCTCCAACATATCGTGGTTTGCTTTACCTGGTGGCACTAATGGCCATACGTTTTCTTTATCATCTATTTGTACATGCAATAAAAACGGCCCGTCAGTATTAATTAATTGATTTATGCCGTCTTCAATTTGATCGTCCTGACTGATTGTTAAAGCCGGAATATCAAATGCTTTTGCAAGTGTAACAAAATCTGGATTATCGCTTAAATTTGTTTCAGAGTAACGCTCTTCAAAAAATAATTCCTGCCATTGTTTAACCATACCTAAGCGCTGATTGTCTAATAATACAATTTTAACTGGCAGTTTAAAGCGGCGAATGGTACCTAATTCCTGAACGTTCATCATAAATGAACCGTCACCGGAAACCACAACCGACATACAATCTGGGCGAGCAACCTGAACACCAATTGCCGCAGGCAAACCAAAGCCCATAGTACCAGCACCACCGCTCGATAAATGATTGCGTGGCGAGCTAAATAGCATGTGTTGGGCAACCCACATTTGGTGCTGGCCAACATCGCAGCTTACTGCATGATCAAACGGTAACTTCTGACTTAATAAATTTAATAGTTTAGGGGCATAAATGCTATCGCCCGGATAATCATAACGCCATGCATACTGCGTTTTTAACTCTGCAACCTGTTGTTGCCAAGGGCTAATTTCTGTTGTGACAGCCAGCTCAGGTAACAGCTTTTTAAAGTCGGCTAAAATTGAAATATCCGCCTGACGCAATTTGCTTATTTCGGCTGGATCTATATCTAAATGGATAACTTTTGCATTTGGCGCAAAGGTATCTAATTTACCTGTTACCCTGTCATCAAATCGCGCACCGGTACAAATTAATAAATCGCAATCTTGCACCGCATGGTTAGCTGCCTGATTACCATGCATACCAACTAAGCCTAAATTATACGGATAATCAGCCGGTACAGTGCCTAAAGCTTTTAAGGTAGAAATAGCCGGAATTTTTGTTTTTGCTAACAAATCCTGCATCTCGTCAATAGCATCAGCCATACCCACACCACCGCCAATATAAAATAAAGGCTTATTGGCTGCTTTAATTAATGCTTGTGCATCGGCTAATACTTGTGCATCAAAATCAGGCACTTGTTTTTGTGCTATTGGGTAAGGTTCAAAATCAACTGAACCCACTTGAATATCTTTAGGAATATCAACCAAAACCGGACCTGGACGACCAGACTGTGCAACCTCAAATGCTTGATGCAAAATATCTGCAAGTTCATCTAAGCTTTGAACCAAAAAGCTTTGTTTTGTGATAGATAATGACATGCCTAATACGTCCATTTCCTGAAACGCATCAGTACCAATTAAACTGCTGAATACCTGACCGGTAATCGCAACGACAGGAACTGAATCCATCATGGCATCGGCTAAACCTGTTACCAAATTGGTTGCTCCCGGACCAGAAGTTGCCATACAGACACCTACTTTACCGGTTGAGCGCGCGTAACCGATAGCAGAAAATGCTGCACCTTGCTCATGACGACACAAAAAGTGTTCTACGTCAGAGTCATAAAGTGCATCGTAAATTGGCATGATGGCACCGCCTGGGTAACCAAAAATGTGTTTTATGCCGTGTTGTTGTAAAACTTTTAAAACCAGTTCCGCGCCGGTCATAATCTACCCTTTATCTATCTTATATAACAAAAAACCCCCGAGCCTTGCGACGCGGGGGTTTGTTAAGTCAGCTTTATTATGATTAAACCAAATAATCCCCCCGCAGTGAAGTGAGTTGCACCACCACGCTGACGACGACTAATTCAATCATAATACGAAAATTCATCTTAAATTCTAACCTTGCAAAAAGAGGTTTGCTTTAGAGGACGTATAAATAGCATACAATTGAAGCAGAGACAAGAAAATACTTGGGTTTAGTCTAAAAAACAGGAATATTAAGGCTTGGCCTAGGCTTGATAAAAGGTGAGATAATATAAGTTGATATTAGCTCACCTGAAATGAAAATTTAATTGGTAAATAAGTTACCAATTTTCCAAAAGCGGCCAGAGGATTTTGAATCTTTTTGACCGACATAACCTTGCCATAATTGAGCGAGTGCATCTCGAGCTTCTAGGCCAAACTCAGGCTGAATGACTGATAAGCTTGGCTGGTCGAATAAATCTGAGAGGTTTTCTGGGTTGTGGCTGATTTGCCATAAACCCAAGAGCATAGCATAGCTACGCATTAAAAGTTGAGCACAGGTATCATGCTCTTCTAAATTTAGTTTTTCAGCTAAATCATGTGAAGTAGAGTTAACCATGTTGACCAAGCGCTCTTTAAATGCAAGCAATACACCACTATTCACATTTTGCTCAATAATTGAGCTGCTCAAACTGGCTAGTTGGAAAAATTGTGGCTGGCTTTCAATATAATGGCAAATGGCATTAATAATATCGTCGGCATTAGGTTTATCTGCGGTAATCGCTGAGCGAATATCACGAAACCAGTTTTGGTAGTGTTGCTCAAGTAGGGCAAGAAAAATTTCTTCTTTACTTTTAAAGTATAGATAGACTGTTCCTTTTGCGATGCCAGACTGTTTTGCAATTTCAGCTGCTGTTGGTAATGAATCTGGTTTAGAGTCAAACAGTTGAGCAGCGGTTTCAAGTATAAGCTCCCGCTTGAGTGATTTATCCGCTGCCGAGCGGGCTCGCTTTTGCTTTTTTAGTGGCATAACAAACTCCTTTCCATGGTGAGTTAATAAAATTTATTAACTTGATTTTATAAAAATCCTAAAATTAGACTATAAAAAAACTGCTAAAAATCTAAAATTATTCAGCTAACCCTGTGATTTTTATAAAATAGCCTAATATGAATAATATTCAATTAAATTGATTCTAGTGGTTTACTTTTGGTTAGGTCAATGAAGCCAATAAAATAAAATGTTATATCCATCACATTTTTGGTTATTTATGAGCGATTATAGTTTATTTAGGCTTGAGTATAAATTTCTTTGCTTCCAACCCAACGTTTGATTAATTTAGCGGTTAATTCTGGCTGTTGGTTAATGATTTGGCGAGCTAAGTTTCTGGCTTGAGGAATTAACTCGCTGTCGCGTAATAAATCAGCTATTTTAAAGTTCATATCACCGGTTTGTTTTGTACCTAATAATTCTCCCGGCCCTCTGATTTCTAAATCTTTTTGTGCGATATAAAAACCATCTGTGCTTTCGCGCATAACGGCCAAACGTTTACTGCCGGTATCAGACAGTGGTGCTTTATACATTAATACACAATGGCTGGCGGTTGAGCCTCGTCCAACCCGACCGCGTAATTGATGCAGTTGAGCCAAACCGAGTCGTTCAGGATTTTCTATTATCATTAGACTTGCATTGGGTACATCGACCCCAACTTCAATCACGGTTGTGGCAACAAGCAAGTCCATTTTACCTTGTTTAAATTGATCCATGACTTGTTGCTTTTCACCGGCTTTCATTCTGCCATGTACTAAACCTATGCTTAGCTCCGGTAATTGGGCTTGCAGTTGAAAAGCTGTGTCTTCTGCGGCTTGGCATTGTAAAGCTTCTGACTCTTCAATTAATGTGCATACCCAATAAGCTTGTCGGTTTTCGTTTTTGCAAGCTTGGTAAACGCGTTGGATTACTTCGTCTCTGCGGGTATCAGGTAATACAACTGTGCTAACCGGTGTTCTGCCGGGCGGTAATTCATCTATGACTGATGTGGTTAAATCGGCATAGGCTGTCATGGCTAAGGTTCGGGGAATTGGGGTGGCGGTCATAATTAATTGGTGCGGTGCTAAGCCTGATTGAGTGCCTTTTTCTCGTAGGCTTAATCTTTGATGAACGCCAAATCTGTGTTGTTCATCAACAATGACTAAGGTCAGGTTGTTAAACTCAACGTCTTGCTGAAATAAAGCGTGCGTACCAACTATCATTTTGCTTTCACCGCTGGCGATTCGCTGTTGTGCCTCGCGCTTTAATTTGGCTGATAATTTGCCAGCCAGCCAATCGGTTTTATACCCTAAAGGCTCAAACCAGCGGCTAAAATTAACGGCGTGTTGCTCTGCTAAAATTTCAGTTGGTGCCATTAACGCAACCTGAAAACCTTGTTGTAAAGCCGAAAGCGCAGCTAAAGCGGCGACCAGAGTTTTACCTGAACCCACATCACCCTGAACTAAACGCATCATCGGATAAGGGTTTTGCATATCTTGCTGGATCTTGTTTACAACTCTTTGTTGAGCTTGAGTTGGCTTAAATGGCAAGCTGGCAATAAATGTATCAATTAATTTTGTTGCAACCGGAATGCTTGCCGCTGGCACTTGCTGAGCCGTTTCCCGTATTTTAAGCATGCTGAGGTTATGAGCGATTAACTCTTCAAGCGCTAACCTTTGCTGTGCAGGGTGCTGACCCGATTCCAGTAGCTCTAAAGAGACATCCGGCGGTGGCCGATGAATCAGTTCTAAAGCTGCCTGTAAACTATATTGTTGGTTTTCAGTCACCAAAGGTAATAATTCTTCAACACCGCTTGTTTTTAATTGGCTGAGTGCTTGTTCAGTTAAGCTTCGTAATGTGTTTTGTTTTAGCCCCTCTGTGGTTGAATAAACAGGGGTAAAAGCTTCTTCTAACTCTATGATTTGATTATTGCTAAGTTTGTATTCGGGATGGATAATTTCCCAACCTGTTCGGCCTCGTTTTATATCCCCAAATGCACGGATGATTTTACCTTTGGCTAATTGATTTTTTTGTCCGGCATTAAAATTAAAAAACCTGAGCGTAATTAAACCCGTGCCATCATCGACAACACAATTGAGCATTCGTTTTTTACCAAACGTAATCTGGCTGCTGATAATTTCGCCCTGAATGCTGGTTTGAAGCTCCGGTAATAAATCACAAACCGGATAAATATGAGTTTTATCCTGATACCTAAAAGGCAAATGAAATAATAAATCTTCGACTGAGTGAATATGCAAATGAGCCAACCTGTCAGCCAATTTGGGGCCAACACCAGATAAGCTAGTAACAGGTTGTTTTGCTAAGCGGCTGATTTGCATAATATTAATTAACTGTTTAAATTAACAGTATCTTAGCTTGGCTTTTTGCAAAAGTACAAGCTTTAGTTTTATTTTTTAGCCGCTGTATTTAACCAGTTAACAATTTGCTGTTGGGTGCGTTTATCTACTATTTTTGCGCGCTTAGCCATTTGTGCATGCCAATTTTTATCTGTTAATGCGGTATGCGAGATGTTTGCGTTTCTTTTATCATCGCCTAAATAAATATAAAAATCAGCCAATTGATTAAATAAATTAGTGTTGCTGGCACAAAATCTAGGTGAAAGTTTAGCAATTGGCAAAGCGCCAAATTGGGCGTGTTTTAAGTCGAATAATTTTGGTTGCACCGGCTGCGGTTGCAATAACTGGTCGGCTTTTAAATAAGGCCACCAAACTTGGGTTTTATTTGGATATTTTTGCTCAAGACGAGATACTACAGAATCGAACATATCGGCTTTATTGCTGATGCAAACCGGCTTTTTTATTAAATGAAAAGTGCCGAATAATAAGATGGCAGTTTGGTTTTTGTGAATAACCTCAGCTTCTATTATATCGGTATAAGTTTGCTCGCGGCTTTTGGTGAGTGCTTGCCATTGCTCTGGGCTGATGGTTTGCCAGTTAAATGCCGGTTCGGCTAATACCAAGCGGACTTTATGTGTTCTTTTTTGGTTTAGTTCATGGAGCTTATCAAATAAATCTTCATACACCTGATATTGCCATGCCATAAAATATAAGGTGTTGCGCCATATTTGTCTGATTTGAGCTTTTGGGTGAGCTATGCCTTTAACAAAATAATCATCAGCCAGTTGTTGATATTGTGAGTTGCCTGCCTCGACAACTAGGTTATCCAGTTGATTCCAAACCTGAGGGTTTTCAAGTAATTGGATTAAGTGATTTACAATAAATTCAGAGCCATGCACATCACCCAGCGCGAGTATTTTTCCTGTCGACAGCGTTTCAGCGGCTTGTTGCTGCAACGCTAACGTATTATTTTGTGCAAAGCTTATTTGGCTGATTAAGATAAAAATACCAGCGATGATAAACTGTAAAAAAGAGTAGCTGGTAAACCATTTAGGGCAATTTAATTTAATCATAACTTGTTTGTTTTTTAATCTTTAGTTGCAGTCTGTTTAGTTAAGGTGATCGTTATTTTAACTAACTGTTATCAGCTCAAAATAATTGAAATTATTGCACATTTTTAGATTGATTTGCTAGCGTGTCGCTTGTTTGCTGCTTTATAATAATGGTCAGATTTACTGTAATAAATCTTCAATCTCAACTTATTTACCGCGAGTTCTTCGCACACTTCAAACAATTTAGGGCGTCTTATGTCATACAATGCTGTACCGGCGAAAGCTGAGGTAAGTGTATTTCCTATTTTACTCATTTTGGCAATGGGTGGCTTTATTCTTGGGTTAACCGAGTTTTCTATGATGCCTATGTTGCCTTTGATTAGTGAAACATTTGCAACCACACCATCGCAAAGTGGTTATGCAATTAGTGCTTATGCAATTGGTGTAGTCGTAGGTGCGCCAATTTTAATGCTGTTAACCGCAAATATGAAAAAGCGTAATGCGTTGGCTATTTTTGTCGGCATGATGTGTGTGTTTAACGGGTTAAGTGCATTTTCGGAATCATTAAATCAACTTATTTTTTGTCGTTTTTTAAGTGGTTTACCACACGGTGCTTATTTTGGTACGGCCGTTTTATTAGCGTCAGATATTGCGCCGCAAGGCAAGCGCTCTACTTTTATTTCTAAAGTATTTTTGGGCTTAACGATTGCGACTATTATTGGTGTGCCTTTAGTCACTTTGATTGGCCAAAACTTTAGCTGGCGCTATTGTTTAATGGGCGCTTCAGCGATTGCTTTTGTTGTATTTTTGCTGGTTTTTAAAGTGATTCCTAACCAAAAAAATAAAACGCCTTCTAACTTAATGAATGAGTTTGGGGTACTTAAAAATAAACTGGTTTGGTCTATTTTAGGCATAGTATTAATTGGTTTTGGTGGGGTATTTTGTGTATACACTTATGTTGCCGATACCATTTTAGCGGTTACTGGTACACCGGCTTATACCATTTCTATTGCTATGGTTATGTTTGGTATTGGCTGTACTGTCGGCAATTTAATTTTAGGTAAACTGGGTGATAAATCCCCGATGCCAACAACCGGAATAGCTTTGGTCGCCTGTATTGTTTTTTCGTTTGCGTATGTTTATGCCAGCTATAATATTTGGCTCTTATATGCGGTGATTTTTTGTATTGGATTTAGTGTTGGTTTAGGAGCTGTGATCCAGTCATTGTTAATGGATGTATCGCCTGAAGGTCATGCGATGATCGGCGCTTTGGTACAATGTGCGTTTAATACCGCTAATGCAATTGGCCCTTGGGTTGGAGGCATTGTAATTGCGCAAGGTGCATTGCCAAATCAAACCGGTACTTCGGCCGCTATTTTATTTGCCGGTGGTTTATTAATGTGGTGGTTAAGCCATCTTCAATTAAAAGCTAAATCAAAACAAGCTGAGTGTAACGCTTTGCCAGATGCTTGTTAAAGTGAGTTAACCTAAATTCTGGATAACGTAAGAGCATGTTTATTCATGCTCTTATTTTTCACCATCAATAAAATCATCTTTTCTACACGCTGCACTTTTTACAATTCCCGAAAATTGAAAAATTAAAAATCCAATAACAGACAGTACAATAGCTATTTCGTAGCGGCTATAAGCGACTGAAACCCCAATTGCACCTGTATTCCAAATACCTGCCGCGGTTGCTGTACCACTGCCGCCATCATCCTTTTTAAAGATAGCGCCACCACCAATAAACCCCATGCCTGTGATTATGGCATACATGACTCTGGCCTCGGCATCCGACCCCTGATAAACACTCATTCCAACCAACATAAAAGCACATGAGGCAATGGTAACCAGTGGGAATGTTCTAAGCCCTGCACCTTTGTCATGAGTTTCACGGTTAAGCGCGATGGGTAGTGATAATACTAAAGCGATGCCTAATTGGCAGAAATGAAAAAAAATCAGATTAAAATCAATATTAAGTTCCGGCATTTTTATCTTTTATATTTTTAATTTTTTAGGTTATAACAGTATGGCTTAGAACACTGGCTTTGGTAAAGTTGTTGTGAAATGATTTAGTGCGTTAGCGGTAAGGATATAAATTATGAGCTGCTTCATCCGAAAAGCAGAAAAACAGGATATTGAGCCAATATCACAGATCCACCTAAGCTCGTGGCAATCAGCCTATAAAGGGCTCATGCCTAATGAATATATCGCCAGCTATACTGCCGAAAGGCGGATAAAACTTTGGTCTAATATTATTGAGCGTAATTTAGCTCAAGTGTTTATTGCCGAAAATAAAACTGAGGTGCTTGGTTTTATTTGTTTTGGTCAGCCTAAACATTATCAAAATACCTCTGATTATGAACTGAGCTCATTATATATTTCACCCAACTGGTACAACGCGGGTATTGGCAGTGAGTTATACAAAACTTGCGAAAAAACTCTGCGTGCACACAAAGCCAAGCGCATTAAGTTATGGGTATTAGATACCAACCAAAAAGCGATCAATTTTTATCAAAAACATGGGTTTAGTGTAACTGGAAAAACTAATAAAGAAGCTGCGGGTGAAATGGTACTAACGGATTTAGAGCTTGAGAAAAATATTAAACCGGATTTTTATAATTAAAAATCCGGCTTGTTTATTTTACCTGTCTGTTTATCGACTTATAGTGATATGGGTCTATAAAACAGGTTGAAATTATTTAGGCAGTAAGGCTTCGCCTTTCCATAAATCAACTAGCTCTTCACGGGCTCTGACTAAATGGATGTCTGCGCCATCTACCATAATCTCAGCCGCACGAACACGTGAGTTATAGTTTGAGGCCATTGTAAAACCATAAGCGCCAGATGATTTAACGGCTAATAAATCGCCTGATTCAATTGCTAATTCCCTGTCTTTACCTAAAAAGTCGCCAGTTTCACAAATAGGGCCGACCACATCGTAAACTGCTGCATTGCGTTCAAGCGAGGTATTTACACTCACAATGTTTTGCCACGCTGAGTATAAAGATGGACGAATTAAATCATTCATTGCGGCATCAACAATCGCGAAGTTTTTCTCTTCGCCTTGTTTTAAAAATTCAACTTTGGTTACCAAAATGCCTGCGTTAGCCATAATTGAACGGCCTGGCTCAAAAATGACTTTAAGCTCAGGTCTGTCTGTTAATTTAGCTAATAAAGCCGATACATACTCTTCAACGGCTGGTGGGGTTTCATCGTTATAAGTTACGCCTAAACCACCGCCTACATCTAAATGCGATAATATAATACCGTTGTCGGCTAACTCATCAATTAGCGCTAATACTTTATCTAATGCATCAATAAATGGCTGTACTTCGGTAAGCTGTGAGCCAATATGGCAATCTATGCCTTTGACCGCTAAATTGCTTAACGATGCCGCGTGTTTATACACTTCAATGGCACGCTCGCGCTCAATCCCAAATTTATTTGCTTTCAAACCAGTTGAGATATAAGGATGTGTTTTAGCGTCAACATCTGGATTAACCCGAATTGAAATCGGTGCTTTTTTATCAAGCTCTGCCGCTACTTTGTTGATTCGATCAAGCTCAGCTTCAGATTCGACATTAAAACAATAAATGCCTGCTTCTAGCGCATATTCAATTTCAGCTTCAGTTTTACCAACCCCTGAAAAAACGACTTTAGCCGGATCACCGCCAGCTTCAATGACTCGTGCTAATTCGCCGCCAGATACAATATCAAAGCCTGAGCCTAAACGCGCCAATACGTTTAATACCCCTAAATTAGAGTTAGCTTTAACGGCGTAACAAACTAAATGAGGGTGTGACTGCGCTGCGTTGTCAAACTCTTGCCAATGCGTTTCAATGGCGTTTCTTGAATAAATATAGCAAGGGGTGTTAAATTGCTCTGCAATATCAGCAACCGAAACGTTTTCAGCAAATAACTGCTGGTTATTATAAGTAAAAAAGTCCAAACTAAACTCCACTTATTGATTGTTATCAGAAGGTTGTTTTGGGCTTGTTTGTGGTTTTTCGGGCAAATATAATGGCCCTTTTTGACCACAGCCATTCAGGCAAAAAATGGTCAATAACATAAAACAAACTAAACGAATTCTCATAACACTACTTATATTGTTGAATAATGCGCACTATAATCGCATTCATCATAGGAAAATCAAGCGAAACTCATGAGCCAATTAACAGAAACTCAGTATCACCAACTTGTAGACGACATTTTACTCGAAATTGAACAAACTTTAGAGCAACTTGAAGACGAAATTGATATAGATTATGAAAATTTTGGCGGAAAGTTAGATATTGAATTTGCCGACGGCAGTAAAATCATCATCAACAAACAAGAGCCTTTATTACAACTTTGGGTTGCGACCAAGTTTAATGGTTATCATTTTAACTATCAAAACGGGGTGTGGATTGATGAACGATTTGGCGACGAATTCTGGCATTTTATGAATCAGGCCGCGAGCAAACAAGCCGGAAGCGATATTAAATTTAAATAAAAAACGGAGATACAATGGCTGATTTAATCCCTTATATTGATGTAAATCCAAAAGGCGAAGTAAAAGCTTTAGTGGTTTGGATGCATGGTTTAGGCGACTCTGGGCATGGTTTTGCGCCACTTGTGCCGGAGTTTAAACTGGGTGATGATTTAGGGATCCGCTTTGTATTTCCACATGCGCCGGTGCAACCTATTACCATTAATAATGGGTTGCCTATGCGAGCATGGTACGACATCGCCTCTTTTGATTTTAATCAAAGAGCTGATGAAAAAGGGGTTAGAGCTTCAGCTCAGGCTTTGCAGGCGTTAATTGACAGTCAGCTTAAAGCAGATAACTTAACCTCAGATAAACTTATTATTGCCGGGTTTTCTCAAGGTGCTGTTATGGCCTATCATTTAGGTTGTCGTCAGCTTAATCCTGCGGCGGGTATTTTGGCTTTATCCGGTTATTTATCGATTCAAAATAAATTAACGGACGAAGTGAGCGAAGCCGCCAAACAAACTCCGGTTTTAGCTATGCACGGCACGCAAGATGAAATTGTGCCTTGCCAGTTAGGAAAACAATCAGCCGAGCTGGTTAAACAAGCGGGTTTTGATGTGACTTGGCATGATTACCCGATGCAGCATAATGTATGTGCGGCACAAATCGCAGAAATTTCAAAATGGATTCAACAGCGTTTAGCTGATTAAAATTCTGATTTTTGCTTATTCAAGGCTGTGAGTTGAGTAAGGGAATATCTGTTAAATTATATAAGTCACTACTTTACGAATTAAGCAATGAATAATACCAAGTTAATAAACCGTGTTTGCAGTAACCAAAAACTGCGTTTTGTTATATCGATTACTTTATTAACTTTGGTCGGATTTATTAGCACAAGTTTGGTGAGCTATTTAGTGGCTCATCAAACCGTATCTAAACAAATAACTCATTCAGCATTACCGTTAACCAGCGATAATATTTACTCAGAAATTCAGCGCGATTTAATGCGGCCTATCTTTATATCTTCGTTAATGGCGCACGATACTTTTGTCCGTGACTGGACTATTTCCGGTGAGCAAGATCAAAGCTCGCTGGTACGTTACCTTGCTGAGATTCAACAAAAATATCAAACGGTCACTGCTTTTTATGTGTCTGATAATACTCTTAACTATTACCATTCGAGCGGTGTATTAAGAACCGTAGAGAAAGGACCTGCGATTAACGAATGGTATTATCGGGTTAAAGCTATGCCTGATGAATATGAAATAAATATTGATCACGATACAGCTAACCCTACAAGACTTTCTGTGTTTGTAAATTATAAAACGTTTGATTATGAAGGTAATTTTATTGGTGCAACCGGAGTTGGATTAGCGCTCGACAAAGTTCAAAGGTTGATTGAAACATACCAACAAAAATTTAATCGAGTTGTGTATTTTGTCAATAACGAAGGGGAAACAACATTACGCACTAGTGATTTTTCTGGCAACCCTCAAACTCTTTTACAACAAGATTTTAAAGACTTAATTCACCAATATGCCCAGGTTAAGCATAAATCTTTTCAATACCAGTCTGGTCCTCATACTGTGTATGTTAATGCCAGATATATCCCAGAATTTAACTGGTACGTTGTAATTGAACAAACTGACGATGAACAAACTCAAAAATTGTTTAATTCGCTTATTTTAAATGTAGTTGTGAGTATTATTATTAGTATTTTGGTATTAACCGCGAGCTATTTTACCATCGCAACTTACCAGAAGCGGCTTGAACACATGGCGACAACCGACAGATTATCTGGTGCTTTAAACCGTCATAGCTTTGATATTTTATTAGCTCAAAATATTCGTTTGGCCGAGCGGAAAAGCTATACTTTTTCCGGAATTTTATTAGATCTCGACTTTTTTAAAAACGTCAACGACAAACATGGCCACTTAATTGGCGATCAGGTGATTAAACAGGCGGTAGATCTAATTAAAACCCAGCTTAGAGAATCGGATGTATTATGCCGGTGGGGTGGTGAAGAATTTTTGATTTTATTACCGGAATGCAATTTAGCCGCCGCAGCTAAAATTGCTGAGCAAATTCGCCTGAATATAGGTAGCTACGAATTTAGCCACCATGAAACCTTAACTGCCAGTTTTGGGGTGGCGGAATTTAAATTGTCGCAGCACAATGAAAAACCGGATACGCCAGAGTCATGGATTCATCGAGTCGATTTAGCTTTGTACGAAGCAAAAGGCTCAGGTCGTAATAAAGTGGTTTGCCAGTCTTAGTACATTTCAAAAAAGAGATGAATGGTTAACGCGCTATTATTTTTTATTAATAGCGCTTTTTATTAATAGCGCTTTGCTTGCATGGGCGCAGGTGTCAGAGCAATGCAGGAACACCTATTTTAAGTAGTCGCTTTGCACGCTATTAATGCCGATCTCAATGGTGATATAGAACAAGCAAACACACTTAACTTTATAGAAAGCATTTGCTGATATTTGTCATAAAGTCGCCATGAAGTCGTCATACACTAATGTTTAATGTTTTATAAAGTTATGTTGGCCTATGTCCGCTTCCCGTTTATTTTCGACTATTTACGCTAAAACTTTCAGAGCATTACATTTACGTTTTAGGGCAATTAAACCTAAACAAGTTGACGTTGCTTTAATATCTGCCGAGCCGGTTTGTCAGCTTCCTGCTGAGTATTTATCTTTTTCTATCGATATCTCTGTATTAGTTGGCGGCTATTGGTGGGAAGGCAGCATGGGCGTTAAACGTGGCTTAGGTACTTTGCGTGTTCCCCCAATTGATTTACAAACCAAAAAGCTAGACCGGCTAGTCAAAGCACTTGGCCCCTCTTATTTACGCATCGGCGGCTCTGAAGCGGATAAAATTCATTATTTTCAAGCACCCAGCGATGAACCGGATTCTATTGTTTTAACTCAGGCAATTTGGGATAAATTACACGCTTTTCTGCAACGCAATCAATTAAAGCTGGTATTTACCTTTAAATACGGATTATTTGAGCGCAGTCAGCACGGTAGCTGGCAAGGTTCTGAAATTCAAAAATTGCTGGATTATTCAAAGCAGCAAAATTATCAAATAGACGTGTGCGAACTGGGCAACGAGTTAAATGCTTATTGGGCATTTCATGGCATTCGCTCCCAACCGGGTGGAAAAAACTTAGCGCAGGATTACGCCACTTTTGCGCATTTATTAAAGCGATATTATCCCAATACCAAAATTATGGGGCCGGGCAGTGCTTATTGGCCAAAGCTGGGTGAATCTTTAACCCCATTATCTAACCTAACGAAAACATTTTTAGCTTACCTGCCGTTTGAGCTGGATATTGTAAGCTGGCACTATTATCCGTTTCAAAGTAAACGCTCACCGGTGCGTACCCGAACCGCAACGCTCAGAGCTATGTTGTCACCCAAGTCATATCAGGACTTTACTAAATACACAGATAAATTAAATTTTTGGCGACATTTACATCAGCCTCAGGCTGAATTTTGGACAGGCGAAACTGGCTCTGCACAATGCGGTGGTCAGCCAGAATTATCTGATCGTTTTGTCTCTTGTTTTTGGTGGGCAGAACAATTAGGCAACGGTGCAGTATCCGGCCATAAAGTAATGATCCGTCAAAGCCTAATTGGTGGAGACTATGGCTTAATTAACCGTTTAACATTAAAACCCCGACCCGATTATTGGTTAAGTTGGTTATGGGTTAGGTTAATGGGACAGCAGGTTTATGCGGTGCAAAGCAGCCATAAAAGGGTGCGGGTTTATTGCCAGCAAAATCCGGATAATCAACATCAAAAAACTTTAATGTTGATTAATATGGGTAACTTTCCGGCAGATATTGAATTAAGCAGATTTGGCAAAATTAACCAACAATATAGTTTAAGCGCCAAAAGTGTTGATGCGAAAAAAGTGCTGATAAATGGCCAAAAAGCCAAATTTAATAAAGGTAAAGTGAGCTTGGACGATTTTCCTCAACTACCAATAGAAACTCGGTTAAAGCCTTTTACCATTAATTTTTGGTTGGTTGAAAGCTAACCTCCAGAGCTGTCATTTGTTTGTCATTAAAATATCATATTCTGCTTGAGTTGTATTAGAGTTGAGCATGTTGTGGAACCTTCAATTTTTAATAATATTTATCAAAGCTACTGGGCTGAATTATGCGATAAGATTCGTTATAAATTTGGCTCAGGCCCGCCAGATCCTGAAGATATTGCGCAGCAGGCTTTTATTCGTTTTTCTGAATATAAAACGGATAAACCGATTCAAAATCCGAAAGCTTTAATTTACACCATAGCGCGTAATTTAGTGATTGACGCGCACCGTTCAATGCAGCGGCAAAATAATATGCTAGAAGATATTTTTAACGAATTGGAACTCGCCCCACTTGAGCAAATCTCAACCGAGCAAGCTGTGCTTGAACAAGAAAAAGTAGACGTAGTCAGCAGGGCGGTTTCTGGTTTGAATGCAAAACAGCAAAAATTGTTATTTGAAACCCGAATTGAAGGCAAAACATATCAAATGTTAAGCGATAGCTTAGGTTATTCGGTCGCGGATATTTGCCGAACATTAGAAAAAGCTAACTTAGTGATCACTCAAGCGTTAATGGAGTGGGAATCTCAATCATCGTCTGTTGAAATAAAACCGGAATTAAGCAGGAAAACTTTATGAGCTCAGCCAATATAGAGCAGGCAAGTTACTGGCTGAGCATCATCCAAAGCGGACAAGCCAGTGAACAACAAAAAACAGAATTTAAGCAGTGGTTAGTTGCCGATAAACAGCATGAACAGGCTTTTCGTCAGGTGTATCAGGCGCAAAGCCTAACCAGCTACAGTGAGCCTATGGCTGACAAACTGGCTGATAATTTAAAATCAAAACCAGTGCCGGAACAAAGCAATACCAAACAAGCGGTAGCAGCAGCTAAAACTGTTAAATCAAATGTTTGGCGTTATTTTTCGGCTGTTGCTGCTAGTGTATTACTGGTGATATTTTTCTGGCAAACACAGTTAACCCCAGCTCAACCACAAACTATGGTGTATCAAGCCGGAAAACAAACAGAAACAGTTCATTTAGCTGACGGAACTGTGATTACATTAGGTGCTGGCACTCAATTAAGCGTTAGTTTTTCAAAAAATAGCCGAGATTTAATCTTAAGCTCTGGCGAGGCTTATTTTAAAGTCGCACATGACAGCCTAAGACCTTTTAATATTCAAAATCAAAATGCACTGGTTAGTGTATTAGGTACTGAGTTTGAAATTCAAAACCATGACAAAGCTACTTTGGTCAATGTTCAATCGGGTCGGGTAGCGGTAACGGCGCAAAATCAGCGGGTTGAAATTACTCAGCAGCAACAGGTTGTTGTAGATAGCCAGAAACAGCTAAGTCCGGTTATACAACTTGAGCAGCAGCAAATTGCTGCTTGGCGAATGCAGAGATTTGATTTTGTAAACCGGCCTATTGGTGAGTTAATTGATGTGTTAAACCGGTATTCGGACTCCCAATATAAACTGGCTACACCGGCTATTGCCCAGCAAAAAATTACCACCTCATTTGCAATATCTCAGGTTGAGCAAGTTTTAAATGGCTTGGCGATTACCCATTCTATTCAATGGCGCAAAGACAGTCAGGGCATTATCTGGCTGACAATGTAAATCACCAGCAGAGCTAATTATGCAGCAAAAATTAACTCAACTTAATTTTTATAGCTTGTTAGTGTGTTGCTGGTTTAGTTGGGTATTGCCGGTTTATGCAAAGCCAGAGCCGAGTGTAAAAATATCCCCTCAACCATTAAATCAGGCGATGCAACAGCTCGCTAATCAGTATCATGTTGTGATTATTGCCGCGGCTGATATTACCCAAAATATTCAGCTAAAAGCAGCGCAGGCTGACTCTGTGTTTGCTGCATTAACTTTAGCTTTGGCTGATACTCATCTGGAAGTGAAACAAGGGCAAAACGACTCTGTTTTAATTACTGCTAAGCATTTTTCTGCTGCGAAAAAAATGCATCAACTGGATACCAAATTAGAGACTCCACTGCAGACAATTGAGCAGTTAACGGTAATTGGTAGCCGTATCCGAGGTGCTATGCAGCGCCATACTTCACCCGTGATGAAAATGGATCGTCAAATTTTAGATATTAATGGGGTGAACAACGGACGGGATATTTTAATGAGTTTGCCACAAAACGGAGATGTTAAATTTAATGAAAATGTGACTGAAGGTGGCATTAATACTGCGCGAGGGGACATTGCTTCAATTAATTTAAGATCAACCGGTAGTGGTAATACATTAATGCTGATTAATGGCAGACGGATGGCGCTACACCCGGGCTATCAGTCTGAAAACTCAGTGCCGGTATTAACACCAAACATTAACGAAATCCCCGCTTTAGGGATTCAAAATCTGGAAGTTTTAGCTGATAGTGCATCAGCATTATATGGTGCGGATGCTGTAGCTGGGGTGGTTAATATTAATATGGCTAAGCAAGTTGAAGGCGCGTATTTAACGTTAAGGGGAGCCAGAGCGCCTTTAATTGATAAAAACGAAACCAGTTTAGGGCTAAATGCAGGGCTTTATTTTGGTGACTCTGAGCAAGGTAAATTTAATTTTTTTGCCGGAATGCAAACCCGAAACTCTGTGCCGACAAAAAAATTGGCGCAGGCGGCTTCTTCAAACCGGATGCAGCTAGTTGACGGAACTTTATTTGAAGGCAAAAGCGGGTTTGATAACCGAAGCCCAATTGGTGGATTTGCCAGTTTACAAACCCTAAGTGAACAGCCACTTACAACCATTGATGGCCAAAACATATCAAATGCTAATGGCATTTTGCATATTCAACACCAGCAAAATGATGGCTGCCGATTAAGTTATATTAATCAACTTTGTTTTGATGACGGCTTGGTATCATCGGCAACCGATAGAAGCTTGTATTATGATATGGATGCCAACCGAGAGCTATATTCAAAACTTACCCGTTATAATTTATTTAGTAATTTAAGTTATCAGCTCAATGAGCAAAGTGAGCTGTATGCCGAACTGAGTTATTATCAAGCAATTACAAAACGCTTTAGTGAATCACCACGGGTACTGGATAGTGCCAGAATCGTGATTCCTAAAACCAATTATTGGAATCCGTTTGGCGCAAAAAAATTTGCTGACGGGCGTGTTAATCCAAATCGATTAAACTCGGTCGATATTCCAGACGAAGGCATAGATTTAGTGCTTTATCATTACCGGGTGTTAGATGCCGGTAATCGCTTTGGGGTAGTTGAAAACTCAAGTTATCGCTGGTTATTGGGGAGCCGTGGTTGGTTGGGTAACTGGGAGTATGATACCGCTATTCTGCACTCCAGAGCGCAAAGCAAAGATACAATTTATAATGCGGTTTCTAATACATTATTTCAGCAGGCATTAAGTTTAGCTACGCCAGATGCTTATAATCCGTTTAATGGTGCTTGGGATTATGAAACTACCGACTTCTCAACTGATTTAACCCCAAATTCAGTGCATATTATTGACTCAATTAAAACCAAGATAAATAAAACCGGAGTAAGTAAACTTAGCTTAGCCGACTTTAAATTATCTAACCCCAATGTTTTAAGTTTACCAGCGGGGCCTTTGGGGATTGCCGTTGGTGCTGAATACCGAAACGAAAGTGTATTTGATAACAGAGGGCAAGCACTGGATGGTACGTCTCCTTTTATTGATTCAGTTAGCGGTTTTTATTCGCAAAGTGACTCGTTAGGTGACAGCGCCACCAATGATACTTTGGGTAAACGTAATGTCGTTTCAGCCCATTTAGAATTAGCCGTGCCTTTATTAAGTAGCGAGATGAAACTCGATTTGGTTGATTCTTTAGACTTGCAGTTGGCTTTTCGCTACGAAAGCTTATCTGATGTGGGTCAGGTGGTTGTGCCTAAACTGACATTAAGCTGGTGGTTAACACCGGACTGGATGATTAAAACCATGTGGGGAAAAGGATTTAAAGCACCTAATTTAATTCAAAATAATAGTCAGGGAGTTGCCCGTCAGTCATCGACTATTGATTATGTGTCTTGTGCTGCTAACTCTGGTTTAGCAAATTTATCTGCGTGTAGTGGCTCGCCACGGGAAATTACGCTGGTGGCTGCAAAACTCAAACCTGAACACTCCATTAGTAAAACGATTGGACTTAGTTATTTACCTGCTGATATTAAGCAGTTGGCGATTACGGCTGACTATTGGCAAATTGAGCAGCAAAGTGTTGTTGGGCGATTAGGTGGCAGTAATCAAACCGCTTTAGATTTAGTTTACCGGCTTAACGGGTCTTTTAATCCTAATGTACAAAGGGCTGAGCCAACACCAAGCCAGCTAGCTTTATATCAGGGAACAGGAATTGAAGCCGCCGGTGATATTTTATATGTTAATGATCCTTTCCTTAATTTAGATTTAAGAACAATTAAAGGCGCAGATTTTACCTTGAGCTATCGGCAAGATAATGATTTGGCGACTGTGAACTATAGATTAAATTTAGCCCGGCTATTAAGTTACACCCAAGAGTCGGGTGAGCTGTTTAATAAAGTTGCAGCTTTGGGTATTGCCAGTGTTCAAAATACTCAACAGGTTGGCATTAATGGTAATCCTAAGTGGCGCGGAAATGCTCTGATAAGCATGCAAAAAGATAACTGGGTATTGGGCGCATCGCTCGATTATATTGCTCAGTTTAGTGAATCCAGCATTAGCCGAGTCGATGAAAACGGACAAAAACATTATTGGCAAATAAAACCTTGGTACAGATTAAATTTATATTCGCAATTTAATCTGAATGGTTTTTTTGAAAAATCACCCCATCAAAAATCAACCGAAATAACCTTAGGGATTAAAAATTTATTGGATAAAAAAGCACCGCTGGCAGATGAGAAATATGGTTTTTTTGGGGCGGTGCATAATCCAGATGGCAGAACTTTTTATCTTCAATTCTCGCAGCAGCTTTAACTCAACTCCAAATACCCTTTGTTTGTGTCATTTTAATGAAGCTATTTTTATTTTTGGCAGAAGCTTAATTTAAGCTTTTATTAAAGTTTAAAAAAGTCTGAAAAAATCGAAAAGTCGGGTCGTCATGGTTATGAATCCTCATTGAGGCGCACATTTAAATAACTTTACAAGGTAATAAATAACCATGAGATACAATTTAAACCCTTTAACTAAAGCGTTAAAGTTTGCGTTATTAACGTCAGGTTTTATGGCGGCAAATTTATATGCTGCACAGGCGAATACACAAGTTGAACAAACAAAAGTTAAAGCCAGCGCAAAACAAACAGAAGATACAAACAGTGTAGAAGAAATGGTTGTTTATGGTAGTGAATCTACCATGATGACGCCTAAAACATCTAACTTGGTTGATTCTTATTCTGTTCCTGATATCGAATCTACGTTAACTGACGATACCATTACTTCGTTAGTGCAAAATATTGTTGGGGTGAGTGTAGTTGAAGATGCAGATGAACCTCGCTGGGTAGTTATTCGAGGGATGGATTCTGATTTAAACCATACCACAATTGACGGTATTTCAGTTGCGTCAATTGGTCAAAATGGTTCGGGCGATCGCCGGGTAAATACGCAACTTATCCCAAGTGATTTAGCTGCCAGAACCGATATTTATAAAAGATTTACTGCCCGTCAGGAAGCCGGTGCAATTGGTGGTCAATTAGATATTGTTACTCGCAGAACTAAATCAAATGATGATCACTACATTCAACTTAGAACCGAATCTAACTACTCTGATTTTGATGGCAGTGATGGCCGTAATACTTTAAAAGGCACAGATACAACATGGGGACATGGTGGCCGCTTGTTATACCGTAACCGATTTGGCGAAAACGAAGAATTTGGTTTGTTAATGTCAGCGACTTATCAAGAGCGTGGTCGTCCTGCTGAAAAACGTTGGCCGAACCGTTTCCATTATTTTAACTTACCTGAAAATGGTGAAGCTACCTACATGGGAAGTATGAGTACATCTCTTGAAGGTCCACCTGAGGGGTGGGATGGCACAAAAGTGCCTTACGATTTTTATGGCGGTTCATATACTAATTTACTACATCGTAGTGGCGGTGTTGCTAAATTAGAATGGTTTCCAAGGTTTGCAGATTTATATGTATCTGCTCAGGCGTATCAGTTCCGCTACTGGGAAGACAGTACCATGAACAGTGATGCATTATATTCACGAAATAATGATCCGCTTGAAATTAACAAAGATACAGGTTCAGTGTTAATCAACAGTGTTTATCACCGCACTCGTCATAATCAGTGGGAGCGTAATAATAAAGGTTTATTAAGCACACTTGAATATCGCACTGGAGATCATGCGTTAGACGTTAAGTTAGGTGTGAGTAAAGAAACCTTTGACGACTCGCAATATTATTTTGAAATACGTAAGTACCCGCGGGTAAATGCAAACTGGGACTATCCGTCACTTTATGTCGATTATGCTTATGTCAGTGATGGCTCGCATAAAGCGGTTGGAGTGCAGGCATCTGATGGTTCAGATCCGTTTGAATCTGTTATTAACTTACAAGATTGGGAAATGAGCCAAGCTTATATACAAAGCAACTCTTCATCGCAAACATTGGTCGATTTAAAGTTGGACTATGCATTTAACTATGACGATGAAGACCAAGGCTTTGGCATTGCGGTTGGGGTTGAAAACCGAGATGCAGAGCTTGAAAAGAACTTAGACAGAACACATCACAATTATTTTGATGAAAATGGTAAAGCGATACGTTTAGCTGCTCCTTATGTCATGCGCTCTGGACATAAACCAGAGTGGTTAAGTGGTAAGCATGAGTGGGTTTGGTTAAACATTAAAGATTTTATGGCAGATGTTTTCCCAACGTTTGCAAATATGGAAAACAATAAAGTGGATGCTTTGGTTCAAAAATCGGTTAATGATTCTGCTTTATATGATTACGCATACGATGAACAAATTTTTGATGCTTATGCGTCATTACGCTGGGCAAATGAAAACACAATTGTTGAAGCCGGGGCTAAATATGATGAGGTGAGTTATGATGCAATGACCCCTCAGTTTTTGGATGGCGATTATACTGAAAATCGTGATTTCACCGGTGGCTATGACAAACTTTTACCATCGTTAAATATTACCCATAAATTAAACTCAGACGCGAAAGTTTTATTCTCTGTGAGTCAGACAATTGGGCGTCCTATGCCTTCTCATATCGCCAGAGCAACCAAATTATCTGTTGGTTGTACCGGTGGTGAGTTAGAGATTGAAGAAAGTTTTGAAGATGGCGAAGAAGGTGACGGCATTTCTTCTTGCTCAATTAACATGGGTAACCCAGATTTAAAACCAAGAGAAGCAACTAACTATGATTTATCTTATCGACAGTTTTTTATGGATGATAAAGCCATGGTTACCTTGGGGGCTTTTTATAAAGAAATCAGCAATGATATTTTTGATTATAAAAGCGTAAAAATGTTGGAAGATGACAGCCGTTTAATTGTTAGACAGCCCAGAAATGCTGAATCATCTCAGGTTAAAGGTTTAGAGTTTGCATTTAAAACCGAAGGATTAAAGTTGGGTGTTCATAAATTCAACTTAGATTTTAATCTGACTCATATTAAAGCCGAGATGAACTATTTAATTGATGGCGAAAATGACGGTGAAACTATTAACCAAACCATAGATCGACTCAAAGACCAGCCAGAGTGGATGGCTAATGCGGGTATTACTTATTATATTCCGGCAATTGATGGTGGCACTCGATTAACTGCAAGTTATTACGGAAACTATTTATATAGCCAATCAGCAGAAAGTCGCTGGCAAGATGTTTATCGTGACGAGCGCACAACCGTAAACTGGTCTTTATGGCATAACATCACTGATAACATTAGTTTCAAATACTCTTTGTATAATTTGTTGGATGAAAAGCCGACTTATTTACAAACCGATGGTGCATTAGATCAAGTTAAACAGGTGGATGATTACGGTCAAAGATTCAAGTTTAACGCAACTATTACATTCTAGGAGTGAGTATGAAATCGATTGATCGTCGTACCTTACTAAAAGCTATCGCCGGTTTAGGTGGTGCGGGTGTTATAGGTAGTTTTTTTCCATTTAATGTGATGGCCTTAACGGGTGAAAGACGCGGTATTTTTGAATATCCGAGTTTTAAGATCAATCCTTTTCAGTTGGGGGTCGCCTCTGGCGATCCTGCAACTGATGGGTTTGTAATCTGGACTCGTTTAGCGCCAGAGCCTTTGGCTGAACATGCGGGCATGAATATGGTGCCGATTCGAGTGAGCTGGGATGTAGCAGAAGATCCTAATTTCAAAAAAATTGTATTAAGCGGTAAAACGGTCGCAGCTCCAGAACTGGGGCATAGTGTGCATGTTGAAGTTGAAGGGTTAAAACCAAACCGTGAATACTGGTACAGATTTAACTGCGGCGGTGAAAAAAGTTTATACGGGCGCAGTAAAACTTTGCCTTTAGCAGGTAGCTCGGTTGATAAAATTAAATTTGCGGTTGCTGGCTGTCAAAGCATTGAACATGGTTATTATACTGCGTGGAATCATATTGCGAATGAAGATTTAGACTTTGTATTTCATTATGGTGATTATATTTATGAGTATAAAGATCATGGCATTGGCCCCGTGCCCAACCGCGGACAATTATGGCAGGAGATGCGCCAAACTGTCGGGCAAGAAATTTACAGTATCGAAGATTATCGCCGCCGTTATGCTTTGTACAAATTAGATATTAATTTACAGCGTGCACATGCTGCCGCGCCTTGGTTTGTGAGTTTTGATGATCACGAAATAGATAATAACTGGGCAAGCGATACTGATCAGGATGGCTCTCCAGCTCATATTTTTCAATTTCGTAAAGCAATGGCGTTTCAAGCATATTATGAAAATATGCCACTGAGATTATCGTCTCTGCCAATGAATAATGAAATTAAACTATATCGAAGTGCGCAATACGGTAATTTACTTAATGCGTTTATTTTAGATACTCGACAGTATCGTAGCGATCAGGTTGCTGGTGGCTCTAAAGCTTTAAATAAAGTAAAAGCTACTTTTTCTGATAAACGCACAATGTTAGGTGAAGCTCAGGAAAAATGGTTATTTAAAGGTCTTGAAAATAGTGATACCAAATGGAATTTACTTGCTCAGCAGGTGTTAATCGGTCATTTAAGTTATGGGCAGGATAGCGCCGGACAAGATCTGTACGGAATGGATGGTTGGTCTGGTTATTTGCATAGCCGACGCCGATTATTAAATCAAATAGAAAAACATGGATTGGGCCGCACTGTTATTGTTTCTGGTGATTCTCATCGCCATTATGCATGTGACTTAATGCAGGATAACGACGACAAAGTTATTGCCAGTGAGTTTTTAGCGACTTCGATTACTTCCGGCATGGATGGTAGTATGCAGGACGACTTTACTAACACAATTAACCAGCTTAACCCGCATTTAAAAGCGACAGTGAATAAGCGGGGTTATACACTGTGTACGGTAACCCCCGAATATTGGCAAGCAGACTTAAAAATTGTTGATAAAGTAATGACACCTGACTCGCCAATTCAAACCTACCGTAGTTTTGTTTTAGAGCAGGGCAAAGCGGGTATGAAACAGGTTTGAGCTTAATATAAACTAAGTTATCCCGTGCGTTAGGCAAGATTGTCGGCAGGTTTTATTTGCCGATAATCTTGCTGCATATACGCTCAATTGCATCGCAGGTTACCGCCATATTTTTTATTAGCTGTTATAAGAGTTTTTATGTTTTTAAAACTAATTTATTTTGTATTTATGCTTAGCTTTAGCGTTTGTGCGCTGGCTAAACCTTTAATTATTGCTCACCGTGGTGCCTCGGGTTATATCCCTGAACATACCTTGCCTGCGCTGGCTTATGCTTATGCTGCCGGAGCAGATTATATAGAGCAGGATTTAGTCTTATCTAAAGATGATCAGTTAGTTGTGCTGCATGATATTCATTTAGATACCGTTAGTAATGTCGCTCAGGTTTTTCCAAGTAGGCGGCGAAGTGACGGGCGTTTTTATGCGATAGATTTTACGCTGGCAGAGCTCAAACAATTACACCTGCATGAAAGAACTAACCTGAAAGGCGAAGCTGTATTTAAAAATCGCTATCAGGCAAATACCGAATTTAAAATAACAACTTTTGCTGAACAAATCGCATTTATTGCCCAACTGAATCGTCAAACAGGCAGAAAAGTAGGTTTATACCCAGAAATTAAATCACCTTTTTGGCATAAAGAGCAGGGTAAAGATATTTCCAAAGCGGTTATTAAGGTGTTACGCCAGCATAATTTAGATAAGGTTGATGCTGAAATTTATGTGCAGTGTTTTGATTTTAATGAGGTTAAGCGGCTTAAAAATGAATTAAACCTAAAGGCAAAACTTGTCCTGTTGATTGGTGAAAATAGCTGGCAGGAATCAGATACGGATTATGATTTTTTAAGAACGCCAGCCGGACTTAAACAAGTTGCTAAAGTTACTCAATTTATTGGTCCGCGTATTGAGCATTTAATTGACTTTAACTCAGGTCAAATAACTGATTTTGCCAAAAGCGCAAAAGCACTCAATTTAAAAATTCACCCTTATACCCATAGAGTAGAGACTTTACCTGTTAATTTATCTCAAAATGATATGTTTGATGTTTTGGTATATCAAATTGAGATAAATGGCTTGTTTACTGATTTTACTGATAAATTTTTTAAGTATTTATCCGCTCAGGAAAATAAATAGCTAAATTGATGCTGAATTTGAATTTAGCCAGACAATTCAAAATAAAATGAATGATATATACCCAGTAGCTTGGGTATATATCAAAAGAGTGTAGCGTTAATAATAATTGTGGACTAAAGCTGATAACTTACCGATAAACGAATGCTTCTTGGTTCAAATACATGGTAATGAATATCTTCAACCTCGGTTGTTTCTCCCGCCAGTTTAGAGGCGTATAAATAATCAATATCGTGATCATTACTGTCGGTTAGGTTTAAAATATCAGCAATAAATTTCCAGTTATTATATTGGTAACCCGCACGTAAATTGATAATTGAGCTGCTGCCAGAATAGACCGAGGCATCTTCAATTAACGGGCGTTTGCCAAAATGACGCAGGCGTAAACTGCCAAATAATCCATTATCAAATTTTGCATTTAACCCTGCTTGCAGCACATGCTCAATTGCTCCGGGAATATGATTTCCTTCGGGGGCTGTATCTGAAAATTCAGCATCGGTATAAGCATATTCAAAATCAGCGCTTAAATGTTCAGAAAAATAATAGTAAGTGGTTACTTCCAGTCCGTATCTTTCAGAACCTCGGCTAGCTTCTGTATTGCCCGCATCACCAACAAATAATAATTCGCTGTCTAGCGCTAATGACCAAAGTGCAATTGAGGTATTGAGTTTTTCATTAATAAAGCCGCGTAAACCAAGCTCATATCCAAAAGATCTAACCAAAGGATCAACTTGCTCAACTGTTGCACCATCGACTGGGTCAACAGTTATGGTTGTACCACGGGCATCATTTGAGTGAAAACCTTGTCCGGCTGAAAAATAGCTTTCCCAATCGTTATTAATGGTATAAATCAAGCTTGCTTTAGCTGAGGTTAAACTGTCGTCTGCTGCGCCATTATTTGCCGATAAATCTATACCGTTTTTATTGGTTCCGGCTAAATCGGTTACTTCAAAATCGTAATAGTCGGCTCGAACACCAAAGACAGAGCGTAAGTTTTCAGACCAGTCGATGCGGTTTTCCCAATAAGCGGCCGTACTTAACTCTGCAACTTTGTCACTACGAACCACACCTAAACGGTTTCTTTGTTTTGAGTGATATAAGCCAACTTCGTCAATATCATCGTAGCGGGTTTCAATCCCCAATTTATTTTGGACTGATAACCCTTGCCAGTTGTTTTGAGTTAAATAGTGAATTTGGCTGCCAAAAATAGAACGTTTATCAACTTGTTCAAACTGGTCGCCATTGGTGTCATCGTCCAAAAAATAAGTGAAGTTTGACCAGATTTGCATATCGTATTGAATCGCGTAGGCAGAGGCATGCCAATTATTGTTTTGCCAGTCAGCACTTAAACTATAACGGCTTGATTTACCGCCAAGCGAAGTATCAATAGAGCCAAGTTCGTCAATTAAGTCTTGTTTAACTGCACGAGAGGGGATTTGATCTGCACTGTTCCAGCTATTATCGTAAGCCATAAAGCTAACGGCGAATTCGCCTCCGGCCATTGGCTGAGAAAATTTAAGCAGTAAATTGGTTTTGTCTAAATCTTCGTTAATATCTTTCCACGGGCCATCGTATTGATTATATTCGGCTGCGGCAAATAAGTGGCCTTGTCCGGCTTTTATACTGTTCACCCCAACCAGCCTTAAATAATTGTCTTGTCCAATTGTGATTTCAGCTTCGCCTTTATCCGTTTTATTGGCGGTAAAAATTTGGGCGCTACCAGCGCCACTAAAATCACCTACATCGGCGTAATAGCCCCCTTTTTTATAGCTGAGTTTTTCAACTGCTTCAGGGATTACAAAATTTAAATCGGTATAACCTTGGCCATGACCGTGGGTGCGCATATTAACTGGCATACCATCCACAAAAGTAGAAAAATCAGTGCCGTGGTCTAAATTAAAGCCGCGTAAAAAATATTGATTTGCTTTGCCTGTTCCGCTGTGTTGAGTAACAACCATGCCGGGTACAAACTCTAAAATTTCGCCGGTTCTCAGTAATGGTCTTAATTCTATTTCTTGTTTACTTATAATGCCTTGCGATGCAGAAATGGCTTCGCCAATTAAATTAACCTGACGACCTTCTATTTGGATTGTTTCGGTTTTGGGGGTATCAGCCAAGGCCGGCAAACTAAGCGCCGTTATAATTGCGGTTGCAATTTTTTTCATTCGTTTTCCTGTTGTATTCATTTATTGGTATGATTGTGTGATTAATGGCATTATCTTGTATGCAAGAAAAACCGATAAGGGTTAGGTTTTATGAAAAATTTGGGTAAAGGATTAAGCCACTGGTTTGGTAACCGGCAAAAAACAACACAAGTGCCCAGTTTAGGGGTACGCGAAATTGAAGTTTTGCGCATTTTATGGCGTGAAGGGGAGTTATCTGCCCAGCAGGTTTTGCAATTTATTGAAAACGAAGAGATAAGCTTGAGCACCATGCAAAGCACATTGGAGCGTTTATTTCGGAAAAATTTATTAAGCCGCCAAAAATCAGGTCGTTATTATTTATACACTGCCAGTATTTCGCAAAGTGCCATAATTAGTGGTTTATTGCAGGATATTGCAAGCCAGCTTAGCGGCGGTGATATGGCGCCGATGATCTCTGGCTTTATTGAATATGTAGGTGAAGAGTCACCTGAATCATTGGAACAGGTTAAACATAGCCTGAGTGCTAAATCGCAAAAAACGGAAGATTAAAGTGCTTGCTCATTTGCCAGACGCTCTTTTTGTCTGGATTAGTTTTGTATTGTTATTTAGCTGGATTAACGCCGCTGGTTATGCTTTTGCCGGTAAACGGCTTAATGCACTGCCAGTTAAATATAAACTTAATGTGTTATTAATTTTTGCGGTATTTCCGTTAATTGCTGCCAGCTTAGTCTTGTTTTTATTCACTCAGCCAGATTTAACCCGATTGGTGATTGTGGGGCATTGTCATGGCCATAATTGCTCACCTCACTGGTTGCATTTTGATGACTCTAATCTGGAAAGTTTAATTTTTAATATTTCTGCTATTGTATTAAGTTTGAGTATTTTACTGCTAATAATCAAGCAATATATGGTAAGTAAGCGCTATTTAACTTTAATTGAGCAGTTTTCATCTACCCAACAAAATACACTCAATCATTCTGCTTATCGGGTGATCGAAACCGAGAATGCGCTGGCATGGTGTGCCGGATTATTTAACCCCAAAATATTTATTTCCAGCGCGCTTAAACAAAAATTAACCCCAGCAGAGCTTAATTTGGTATTAAAGCATGAATATATTCATGCCAGCCGGTTGGATAATTTAAGAAAATGGGTGATCCACTGGTGTTCGTGGTGCTGGCCAGCCAGCGTAAAAACTCAATTTCGCCAAGACTATTTATATAATACCGAGTTGCTCTGCGACTTATCCGCTATGGATTCTAGCTCAGCAGAATCTGTAGAAGTGCTGAAAAACTCTGTAAATAAATCACTCAATTTAGCCAGTTGTTATTGTGTGAATAACAAAACAAAAAACGCCAAAATCAAGCCGAATAATAAAACCGCGCAAGTGCGAGTTACCGACATAACAGCGCAAATAAAATTATTAGATAAAGCTGACTGGCAGTTAAAAATGTTTGGTTTTAGTTTGGTTTACCTTACGCTGAACATCATACTGATTATTTTGTCTTTGCATTTTGGCCACCCGTTTCTGGAATGGTTAGTGTGATAGCTTGAAACCGGCACGCTCAAATGGCTAGGGTCTGTTGATCTTTTGAGTGCAATTTTGCAGCAGTTTGTTTGGTATTTATCCAAGGCATAGCGATTGACGTGTAGTGAGCTACACAAATGAGCTATAAAGACTTTGTGCTCCTGCAAAGTCACCTTACCCCACATCCATGTGGGGCAACGCAGAATAAATGCCAAACAAACGCTGCCCTTTGGGTTCGTCCTAAATGCTTTTTACTCTTTGTTGCAGCATTTAGACTTAACCCATTAGGCCTTCAATGCTGCGCCTCGATTAAAAAGCATTTAGTTAGAACAAAATTTGTAC
>NZ_JAOPFU010000069.1 GCF_025515275.1 Catenovulum sp. 2E275 | reverse complement strand
CCCAATTCTTTTTGAGTAAGCATTGCATGGTTGCGCGCTTTTTTAATTCGTTCTGGAATTGGGCTAAATGTGGAATCCAAAAAATCATTCTTGTTATAAACCTTAAGTAACTTAGATTTTCTAAGTTTATAATAATAAAGTATACTTAGGAATCCTAAGTTTTTAGTTAAATCATCTTTATAAAACATGCCTTTAAAATTAAATGAAACAATGAAAACACTGTTAGTCGAAAATGGGCTAAATAACTTTTCAATGATTGAAATGCGAGATGCATATCAAAAAGCATTTCCTTCGGATAAATCATCGGGGGAAATCAGAAAATACTTATATCGACAGCTATATCGTTTGAAAACAGAAGGTTATTTGAAGACTGAGGGAGATGAAAACTCTCAAAATATTGTCTACAGCAAAACAGATTTATTTGAACTTGAATTCGTTGAGCAAACGAACACTGTGAAACATACCAAAAAATCAAGAGAAATCATTGATTTGGAAAATGACTTAATTCAACTTGAAGTGGATTTATCCGCATCGATAGCTGAGTCTCAAGAATACAATAAATATATCTCATTATATCCCCATCATAAGTCGTTAATTATGCCGAGATTAAAAGCTGCAAGGGAAAAAAGCTCTAGCTTATTAGGTAAAGTTGCGGCCGCCAAAGGATTTATTGATGTACTTTCTAGCAGTGACATTATTCGATGATATTGAGACGCTGGCAAGCTCAATGCGTTACATCTGCATTGCAATATTTTGAACATAATGAACATTTTTTGTGTCTCGCAACACCTGGCTCCGGCAAAACACTTATGTCGGCGATTCTTGCTAAAAGTTTGCTAGATAGAGGATTAATTGACTTCGTAATCTGCTTTTCGCCAAGTGTCATGACTTCGGAAGGGATTAAAGCAACTTATGAATCAGTTTTAAATAGAAGAATGGCCGGAAAAATGGGCGATGTTGGTTGCTCACTTACATATCAAGGAATGCTTCACTTAAACTCGGAGTTCTGGGCCTTACTAAAAAATAATCGAGTGTTTGTTGTATTTGATGAGATACATCACTGTGCAGGAGATGAGCTAAACAATGCAAATGCTTGGGGTAAGACTATCCTTGAAAATATTAAAGGATATGCCAGTTATACCCTTGCGTTATCGGGAACACCTTGGCGTTCTGATTCTATACCAATCACCCTCTCTGATTATTCAGATGAAAATGGAAAGGTTAATTGTAATCACGTATATGGGTTATCTCAGGCTATTGCCGACAGTGTCTGCCGAAAACCAAATATTGTTCTAGTAGACAATACTAAAATTACTGTTACCAATGGTGGTGATAAACAAACCTATAAAAGCTTTACTGATGCTTTAGATCAAAAAGCTATCAACTATCATGAATTGATTCATCATGAACAAGCAGTGCTATACCTATTAAATAAAAGTCTCCTCAAATTAAATGAGCTAATAAAAGAAAACTCAAAAGCTGCAGGTTTGATAGTAGCAGCAAGTGTCGAGCATGCTTACTTTATACAAAGACTAATGCAAGATAAGCTTAAACAAGAAGCTGTTGTAGTTACATACAAGCAATCAAATTCAAAAGACATTATTGAATCGTTTAAATGTAGTGAGCTTAAGTGGATTATCAGTGTTGGTATGATTTCAGAAGGGACAGACATACCTAGACTGCAAGTTTGCTGTCACTTGAGTTTAGTGAAAACCGAGCTTTATTTTAGGCAGGTTTTAGGTCGGGTACTTAGGGTAACCAGTTCCTGTAACAGTGAAGCTTGGTTATATACTTTTTCCGAGCAGAATATGCTTGATTTCGCATTAGGATTAGCGAATGAAATCCCTGATAAACATTCAATTAAATTTGATGACTCAAAGGATATGGAAGAGGTTTTGATTGAACCCCAGCAAATTGTGAATCCTAACCTAAATCAAAGCTTAGATATTTCAAAACGTAAGCCAGACTGTAAAGCTGGAAGTTCAGTCATGCAAATTGACAAATCAAAAGGGATTTCAGGCCTAGCTTTTAAAGGTAAAGGCGATTTAAGTGCGATAAGTAGCCTGGGGTATTTTAGAGAAAAAATCATCGCTACATATCAATCAGCTATTTAGATTGCGCATACTTAAAAAGCTAAAATAGTATCGGGGAAATCTTAGGCTTACCAGAATAAATAGTAAGTTGTATTAGCTTATTGGATCTTACGGTTTTGGCTAATAGGTTTCTATTTCAGCGGACTAAAATGAGTGACGTAAGATACCTGTGTTATTACAAGCGCGGTTAGTAGTGTACTAGACAGGTTATTTGTCCCGAATGTACCGTTTTATAAGTGCGGTTTAGGCGTAATAGAGTTACCTAGTGGAAAATTCACACAGTTTAGCCGTTTGATATGGGTTTGGATAAGCCTGCCGTAACACGAGCATACGATCAGACTAATGGCATATATGGCACCGGAACAACTTTTATTGCCAGCACCAATGTGGCCGAAAGTTGGTGCATGAGAAGATAATTTCTATCTTCGCAGTACAACACTGCGCGGTAGTCGCATTTACCTGAAATCTATTGCTGATTTTTGACATTATGAACATTTGCTTAATTGTAACAGTCAGTTATGTTTAAGCTAGTTTTACAGTAGGGCAATAGAATATGAAAAGGATATTACTCACCTTATTTTTTATCAGTTTCCCAGCAATTTGTGCTCAAACAAAAATACCGGATTATGGTTCTGCTCGGGATAACTGGTTCTGGGACAAATTATACACATTTGGTGGCACTGGTTTTTACTGCTCTATCAAATTCGATGAACAAGGGAAATACATTGATTATAAAGGCAAAGAAAAGAAAATGACCTTAGAGCATGCCTATTCTGCGGATTGGATAGCTGACCACCATCATTGTGACAACCGAAACACCTGTGATATTGAAGCATATAAATTTGCTGAAGCGGATTTACACAACTTATGGCCTACAGACGGCAGTGTTAATTCTTC
The DNA here is from genome assembly GCF_025515275.1 of Catenovulum sp. 2E275. Taxonomy (GTDB): domain Bacteria; phylum Pseudomonadota; class Gammaproteobacteria; order Enterobacterales; family Alteromonadaceae; genus Catenovulum. The sequence continues at coordinate 10,596 of NZ_JAOPFU010000069.1, read as the reverse complement.
GCGTAGTAACTACCCCTTTGGAGAAATTCCTGATGAGGTATCTGAAAACAGATATTCTAAGAAAGGCTGTTCAGACTTTGAGCGGTTATACGATGTTAAGCAAGATAAAGTATTAATTGAACCCAGAGATGCGATTAAAGGTAAGATAGCTCGTTCTATGCTGTATATGCACGAAGAATATGGTTTACCTCTGCGTGGAATGCGAGATTTAATGTTAAGTTGGCACAAACAATACCCTGTCGATTTCGAAGAACTTTGGCGTAATCAGAAAATATATGAACTTCAAGGTACCTACAACATGTGGATTGGTGAAGTTAAGCAATAGGTTACAATATGATGCTTTTGAACAAGATATACGATTATTCAAGCTGAGCTTACTGTTAGTAGTTCGCTGTATTGCGGTTTATTGGGAGGCTGAAACGACCAAAGAAGAATAAGCTAGAAACTTAGCTTTTTGTTTAAAATTAAATAGTTAACATGTTTTTCTGATCGGGTTAGCATCGACGGTACGTGAAAAAATATAATTGCTTAACTGTTAAATATTAGGTTTAATATGACCGATTATAAGCAGTATTGTAAGCAGGAAAAGCTATACAACACCAAGCACTCCAAATAAATTGGCTTGATATTTTAGATTATAAAAAAGCCTATTTTTTCAAAGTAAAGACATAGTTTAAACAAAATCTACTGACTACATCGAGCTGGTTGTACCTCAGCTCAGCAAGTTAAACTAAAACACCAACAGCGTGTCGTAAAAATACTAAAATATTATACTTAAGGAGAGAAATATGTCATTACCAAGGACTTTTGTGGGATTCAGTAGCACCAATCTTAACTATTGGCGCCTGATGCAAGCGTGGAAAGCCAATAAAAAAATTGATTTCAATTTTGCTAATTGCCAGCTTCAGGCTGAAATTAACTCTGAAAATGAATCTTACATTAAGCGAAAGTGTCGAGAACGAATTGATATGGCAGGAAAATATGTCCTATTAATCGGGCAAGACACTAAAAGTAAACATAAATATGTTCGTTGGGAAGCTGAAGTTGCCATAGATAAGGGCTGTACGATTGTAGGGGTTAATCTAGATGGTTCCAGATCTATGGTTAGAGATACATGCCCTCCTATCATCAGAGATATAGGAGCTATTTTTGTCCCTTTTTCGCCTGCAATTGTAGCTTACGCAATCCAGAATTATAAAATGCATAATGATAACGACAATTATCACTACAAAGATCATGTATACACAAGCTTAGGGTATTAATTATGACTTTAAACGATGAAGATTTTCCAGCATTGTACAATTCTGCGGATAGTGCTTCTTTAAAAGCTCAAAGCGCATATTTTAATGCTCTTAGGTGCTATCTTATACTTTTAATAATAGCTGCTTTCGTCTCATTTTTTTATCCGGCAGATGTATGCGCCGCTATAGTATCTGTTTTGTTATTCCTGATTACTTTGGGTATTTTAATTTGGCTAAAAGTTCAAAAGCCAGAAGATACCTGGTACAACGGAAGGGCTGTGGCAGAATCAGTTAAAACGCGGACGTGGCGTTGGATGATGAAGGCTGAGCCTTACGAATCAGATGGACCAAATGAGCAAGTACAAAAAGAGTTTCTCAATGACCTTAAAGTAATTCTAAATCAAAATAGGTCGTTATCACATGAGCTAGAATGGACTCCCGATTTAGGTGAGGCAATTTCAGGTACAATGATAGATGTTCGATCGCTGCCTTGGGAAAAGCGTCTAGAAGTATATGTTTCAGAAAGAGTTGATAACCAATCCCAATGGTATTCAAAGAAATCTCAACTCAATAAACGTTTAGCAAAACAATGGTTTGTTGTTTCAATAGTTTTGCATTTCTTGGCAATACTATTGCTTCTCTATCGTATTAAGGAACCATCGGCCTCATTACCTATTGTAGTTGTAGCTACTGCTGCGAGTGCGGTTCTTACTTGGGTGCAAGCAAAAAAACATAATGAGCTTAATTCCTCATATGCTTTGGCTGCCCACGAAATTGTCTTGATAAAGGGAGAATCTGTTTCTGTAACAGAGGAGAGTCATCTATCCGAGTTTGTAATCAATAGTGAGTCTGCTTTTTCAAGGGAGCATACACAATGGGTTGCGAGAAAAAACGTATAATCCCCTTTGGATTAGGGCGATCGAAAGGTTACGCCTTTACTGAGAGCTTTTTGCGTGAATGGAAACTATGTATAGGAAGTTAAATGTTTAATCTGATTGTTAGCGGCGGAGGCTGGAGAGAAAATAGAGATACTTTTCCCCTTGGGCGCACATTCGAGTACACATCTGATGAGCTAGTCGCTCGCTTCAAGCCTAATGGTATCCTTGATTTTGAGTCTTTACAAAATCTCCCCACCCTATTTATGGAGGAATCTTGGGGTTTGGAGCAACAATACGCGAGAGTCGGAAGAATCATTGAAGTATCTGAATCAGGGGGAAACATATCACTCGAATATTACTATGATCCAGAAATAGCACCAATCTCCAACCAAACCTTAAAGCGGGTTGCAAGTGAGCTTGATATAGCTGATTTTGAGTTCAGCCGTACTCATTGGGCAATAAAAAACCAGAATCTATATCGAGTACTATTACGGCATACGAACTCAAAAAGAAAACAACCTAAAGTCTTTACACTAAACGATCCTGAATATATTGAGCCCCTTTTGGTTTCTGCAATGATGCCGTTCAGCCCACAGTTTGATCATGTCTATGCTGCACTCCAGCAAATATCCGAGCAATATGGCTTGAGGTGCCGTAGAGCCGACGATATCTGGGAAAGTCCAGCTGTAATGCAAGATGTGGTCTCACTGATAGACAAATCAAAAATCGTGATTTGTGACTGTACGGGAAGAAATCCAAATGTTTTTTATGAGACCGGCATTGCACATGCTCTTGGTCGAGAAGTTATCTTAATCACACAGACAGAAAGCGATATTCCGTTTGACCTAAGGCATTTGCGCTACGTCTCGTATCTGAATAATGGTGAAGGTCTAGAGAACTTAAAATTAAAGTTAGAACAAAGAATTTCGGCATTAGTGGGAGCGTAAAAATATGTAAGACAACAAATCAATGAACTTCATACATACGGCACCTGACGTGGTAAAACTGTGCTGTTCATTAAAGCGTTATGAGTACAAATTAAGGGGGGAGAACATGAAAATAGATCATTATTCAGTTTACAAAAATAAAGGGGGTCAATGGTGTGTCACATCATCTGTGGAAGTAAAAAAAGAACTTAGATTTGCAACAAAAAAACAAGCAATTGAAGCTGCTCGAAAATTTGCTCGTAAAGGTAAGACCGTCATTGTTCATAGCGAAGAAGGGAACGTTAATCAAGTTATCGGACTAAAATATAAACCAGCCATAAAATCAGTTAAGACTAGAAGCAAGTTAAAAACGAAAGATGTCAATCTTGCTATTGCAAAGGCAATAGAATCTTTGACGGTCAAGGGGTAAGTAGTGTCTACTGATTATGAAGCTAGTGTATTTATCAATTGCCCATTTGATAGCCTTTTCCAACCGTTATTCGAAGCAATATTGTTTACCGTTTATAAGTGTGGGTTAAAACCAAGGTGCGCCTTAGAGCATGATGATGCTGGAGAAACACGAATCGACAAAATAAATAGCATTATCTATGATTGCAAATATGGTATCCATGATATATCTAGAACTGAACTTGACTCTTTCAATAACCTTCCTCGTTTTAATATGCCTTTAGAGTTAGGATTGTTCTTGGGTTGCAAAAAATTTGCAAAGGGAAAAAGCTCTGAAAAAATAACAATCATATTCGATTCAGAAAAGTACCGTTACATGCAGTTTATTTCTGACATCGCAGGTCAAGACATCAAAACGCATAAAAATAATCCTAAAACCCTCATCCAAAATCTAAGAAGCAGTTTTAACACAAATCTAGGCGGTGGTTTACCAGGCGCTACAGCAATTTACAATGACTACAAAGCTTATCAATCGCTTAAACCAGAAATTAAAAAATTTTTAAATTTGCACGATGATGACGAACTAACGTATTCAGATCACGTTCAAATCATTCAGCAATGGATGCGAATTAATTCATAACAAGTGTATGGTACATAGGGCGGCTATTGGCACCTTGTTGTCTCTATATTTAATGAAAATAATCTGAAGATTTAGTACGAACAATTAAAAATCTGTTTTTAGAAAACTTATCTTGCCACCGATTAAGGAATCATTCTCGCATTATTGAATAGAATTTATTTTTCACCGCAGAGTTAATTTTTGTGCGTTTCATAAACTTAAAAAAATATTCCCTCGCTATCAAGGGAATATTTTAGCTACTTATTTAGCAGGATACACCTTCTAACGTAATGTTGAACCAATCATAAGATCACAAAATAAAAATAAATATCTATATTTTTCAAATGATTAAAAAACAGATGTAAATTGAAAACTTCTTGAATCAACTGAGGGGCTTTATATTTTTATTATTTGCCCCTTAAGAGCGGGAAGCGGACTGAATTAAAGTTTACTTGGATGTCTTTGTTGCAAATCAAAACGGTTTAATGTTAGCTTTTTACACAGTTTTATAAGATTGTATTTACTTTGTTTATTTCAAATTACAAGGGCGAATTAGTGATGGTTTTAAATTAAAAAGTTTGTTATAACATTGAGAATAAAAGAAAATGGAATTGGTGTAAATGCAAGTTGTAGGTGGCTTTTACAGAGAAACATCTTTAGTACCAGAAATCGATCAAATGTTTGGCTCTGGAGGTAGAGCTGCGGCTATATTAAGTAAAATTGCAAATGATGTAACACTTCACACATATACCGATAATGATTCAGATATTTCGGAATTTGAAAAAAAGTACTCCGTCAAAGTCAAAAAGTATCAACGAGATAGTCCCATAGTATTTTCATATTTTCATCCTTTATCCACTCCTCATATATTAAAAAGTGAAAATGTTCAGTTGCCAATCAAGGTTAACGGTGACGTTGTCCTTCGTTTCGGATTCATTGAAGGTGATTCGGTAGTAGATGCAGATAGAGTTGTTTTTGACCCTCAAACATGGAAACAAAAGGCTATTTATTCAATAAATGGGTCTAAAGCTAATAACCTCGCCATTGTTCTTAATGAGTTGGAGTTAGTCCACTCGACATCTGCCAACAATCTTATTGCACAAGCACAAGAATTACTGGAGCTAAATAAAGCTGATGCCATCGTCGTAAAAAGAGGTGTTAAGGGATGTTTTGTTCTGGAAAAAAATGGAAATAAGTTTTCAATACCATCATATTTATCAAACAAAGTAACCAAAATAGGCACGGGGGATGTTTTTAGTGCTATTTTTGCTTTTTATTGGTGTGTGAAAAAGGAGCTTCCTAGCCTTGCTGCTGAATTAGCTTCAAAACATGTAGCATGTTTCTGTGAATCTGGGGGAATAGACCTAGATTTACAGAAACTAGAAAAGCTGATTCCCATAAATTTTGAATCATTTAAACCTGTCACAATATTTGCTGATCAAACAGGCCTAGGTAAACGATATATTTTAGAAGAAGCAAAATATTTGCTTTTACAATTTGGTATCAGTGCTCAGGTAGAGGATAGTTTGGGAAATTTAGCGGACAACAAAAAACCAATTTTAATTTTAGGGGAAACATTTCGAAATCCGATAGTAATAGAAAATCAATTAAAAAAAAATAAATCTAAAATAGTAGTGTTTGATACAAGCTGCGATGATTGGTTTCCGGGCAATTCAACACCAGAAAATATCACTCTTGTACAAGATTTTACTTCTGCAATCTACCAGATTGCGTGGGCTTCGGCTCAATAAATATAAAGGGAATTTCATGTGGCAGATATCTTCATAGCCTATTCGAATAAAAATGAGACAATTGCAAAAAAACTGCATGATTGCTTGGTGCATCAATGGAACGTAGTTTATGACTACTATACAGTTGGAGATTTTACCGAATTTATTGAAAATGAGATAAAAATTTCTAAATGTTTGATTGCTATATTTTCAGAACAATCAAAAGAGAGCCAAATTTTTAGAAATGAACTTTTATTCGCTCAGGACTGCGGCATACCTGTTTTAGGAATAAAAATAGATGAAAGTAAAATCTCACTTATATTCCGAAGCATCAGTTACTGCGAATTTATCGACTGGGACGGTGATCTTACGTATCCAGAATTAAATAAATTAAGAGCTAGAATATCAAAAGTAATATCACCCAAATCACCCCCACAGCGGTTAAAGCATGTTATCAGCGATAAAATACCTCTTCCGATACTCTTTCAATCAGTTTCATCATTTGAAACTCAACTACCAACACATGAAGCGGTTGAGGCTTTAGATATTTTTAAATTTCCATCGATATTGGTTTCTGCATACGATTTGGAAGAAAGAGAAGAATACAATCAAAAAGAATTTATTGAAAATATAGTAACTTACAAAGAAACTGGTGGAGTCATATTATTAGACTCAGGTAGCTATGAAAAGCATCGAAACAACAATAAATCTTGGTGCAGAGAAAAATTTCACAATTTAATAAAATCAATACCATTTGACTTAATGTTTTGTTTTGATGAATACGACTTAAAGCAGGATATACCTGAACTTGCAGCAGAAATAATTGATTCAGTTGTTACAGACCAACAAAAAACATCCGTACCCGTTTTACCAATTATCCATGCAAGAACTAACATAGATGGTGAGTACATATTTGATTCCTTACCTGAACTTGTTTTGGAGGTAACCAAAAGACTTAGCCCCCCATTAATAGCGATACCTGAAAGAGAATTAGGTGATGGTTTACAGGAACGGATCAAAAATATAGTTAAGATTAGAGCATTATTAAATACACTTGCTTATTACCAGCCAATTCATATTTTAGGAACCGGAGACCCGATTGTTATTCCATTTTTTATCACAGCAGGTGCTGACAGTTTTGACGGATTAGAGTGGTGCAGAAAAGTAGTGGATAGAGACCAGCATCGTCTTCATCATTTCCACCATTTTGATTTGTTTTCTTATCAGGCTGAATATGCTGATTCATCTGTAACTAGAGATGCAATAAATCAAGAAGGGGTAAAATTTATTGCCAAGGTCATCTTTCACAATTTAGATTTTTATACCGATTTCATGGCTAAGCTGAGAAAATCAACGACAAATGGTAGTATAAGAGGATTTATTACTGAAAACTTACCTAAACCAATATGGAGTGAGTTAATGAATAAGCTCAATGGGATTCTAAAAATATGAGGACAAATATTGAAAGGTTAAATGATGCAATTCAAGCTATTTATCCTGACATAGAAAATGAAGTCCAATCTGATTCCTCGACTTGTGAAATTCGTTTATGGTGGGAGCTATCGGCGTGTGTTCTAAGTAGCCAAGTTTCTTATGGTTTAGCAATTGCTATGGCAGATGAAATTACCAAAAGTAACTTATTAATCAAAAAATATTCGGATATTGAATTGTTATATGTGCAACTCAAAGAATTATTAATTACACCTGTTCGAGTGGGTGAAAAGTACATGCGACATCGCTTCTATGATGTAAAGGCTAAGCAGCTCGCAAAATGCAGTGAGCTAGTTTATGAGCATGCCGGCTCTTTGCGCAGACTGCTTGATAGTTTTAATAATCATTTCGAAGCGCGAGAATGGCTAGTAAAAAATATGCCAGGGCTAGGACCAAAACAAGCAAGTATGTTTTTACGAAATTCTGGCACAACATATGAGTTAGCAATTCTTGATAGGCATGTACTCAACTATATGAGTTTACTCGGAATGTATAACGAACCAGAAAAATTTATATCTAGTAAAAAAAAGTATCTATATTACGAGAAATTATTAAGCGAATATGCTGACGGTTTGAATTGTAAAATAGGACTTTTGGACTGGGCAATATGGGTAGTTATGAGAGTTATTGAAAATAAAAAGGAGTTCACCCCGCAATGCGCATAGTTACATTAGTTTCTGGAGGCCTTGATTCTACTTTGGTGGTCAAATTGGCAAAAGATGAAGGTGTCGAGATATATCCCTTATTTATCGATTACGGTCAAATTGCAAGGGAAACGGAATTAAAATCCTGTGAAGAAGCTTTGGCCGCGGTTGGAGTCAATAAATTTGAAATTGCTGAATTATCTGGCTTTGGCAAACTTATCAAATCAGGGCTGACTGATCCCACTTTTGATATAATTAATGATGCATTTACCCCTGGTCGAAACATGCTATTTCTCCTAATGGCTGCGGCGTATGCATATCAAAATAACGCTGATGCTATATCAATCGGACTGCTCCATGAATCAACATCTTTATTTCCAGATCAATCCACAGAATTTCTTGAAAAAGCCGAAGAATTAATAGAAGTAATAATGGGCTATAAAATAAGAGTCTTAGCTCCATTAAGAGAGTTTATGAAGTCTGATGTTATCGAGTTAGCAAAATTAAAGGGAATAACTAAAACATATTCATGCCATACAGGTAATTTAGAACCATGCGGTGAGTGTATTGCATGTAAAGAATTTGAGGTGGAGGTATAGAGGTGGGAGGCAGTTCATCAGGATCTTGGAGTAGGCTTGGCAATGTAAGAGCACTTGAAGAGAAAGCAAAGTTAGCTCTTCAGCCTAAAAAGAAAAATGTATTCATTAGCTTTTCTTCCGAAGATATGAACGAAGTAAACTTACTTCGAGGCCAAGCGAAAAATGAAAATAGTGATATAGAATTTAATGATCACTCAGTGAAATCTGCATACAATAGTGAAGTAGCCGAGTACATAAAACGGAAAATCACAGAGCGCATAAACAGAACTTCAACAACTGTTGTTTACTTGACTGAAAACACTTCTAAGAGCCAATGGGTTAAGTGGGAAGTTGAAAAAAGCCATGCTCTCGGAAAGAAAGTAATTGCAGTCCATAAAGGCGACAATTTTAATGGGAATATCCCTAGCTGGCTTAACGCGTCAAAAATAGTCTCTTGGTCAAATTTATCAAACGCTCTAGATTGAGGAAAACAAATATATGGATCAAAAAGTTTGCTTTGTTGTAATGGGATTTGGTGAAAAGACAGACTATGAGTTAGGTAAGACTTTTGACTTAGATGCAACTTTTGAAGCTATTATTAAGCCCGCAGTAGAAGAGGCAGGGTTAAAGTGCGTTCGTGCTGATGAAATATTACATTCAGGCATTATTGATACAGAAATGTATATGATGCTTTATCAAGCTGACCTAGTTATAGCTGACATCACCACTGGAAATGTAAATGCTGTATATGAGTTGGGGGTGAGACATGCATTAAAGCCAAGTTCAACAATAATAATGAAAGAACAAGATGGAAGATTTTCATTTGACCTAGATCATACTAGTACATTCCAGTATGAACATTTGGGTAAAGATATTGGCTCAAGAGAGGCTAAACGTGCTTGTGGCGCATTAAAAGATTTAATTTTGGCTGCCATTGATGATCAGCAAAAAGTTGATAGCCCTGTATATACATACCTTCCCGCTCTTAAGTATCCTATGCTATCTGAACAAGAGTTCCAAGAAAAAGTCGAAGAGTTGGAAGAAGAGGGGGATCGTCTACATATGCTGTTGGAATCTGGGAAAACAGCAATGAATAATAACGACTTCAGCTCAGCAATAGTCTTTTATAAAGCAGCAGCTGAAATGGCACAACACGAGCCAACTATACTGCAAAAGTTAGTATTAGCTACCTATAAGTCGGAACTCCCGACCAAAGAAGCCGCTTTAATGAATGCATTGGACATAGCTAAACAATTAAACCCCTATCAATCCAATGATCCTGAAACATGTGGGTTAACGGGAGCTATTCATAAAAGGTTATGGCAAATCCATCATAATGTTGATGATATAGAATTAGCAATAAAACAATATGGCAGAGGTTTCGAAATCAGACGAGACTATTATAACGGAGAAAATTATGCCACCTGTTTAGATATGCTAGCTGATCATAGCGATGATTCAAATGAAATCATATACAACAGGATGAGAGCGCATAAAGTCAGACTGACTATTGTAGAGTCGCTGGAAAAAGTAGTCGCCGACGATACAGGGCTCAGGGAAAGAAGTGATAGAAAGTGGATTTTAGCGAGTTTATCCAACTGTTACTTAGCTGCAGGCAATAACGAAAAAGCCGAAGTTTATGAACTGAGCTTTTTAGCAGAAGAGCTTGCTGATTGGGAACAAAAAACCTTTGTTGAAGGACAGATTGTTGCTAAAGAAGCATTTGAAAAATTGCAGGCCTTGAAAAGCTGGTAGCGTATTGTATTAGCTTATGAGTTTTAATAACTACCTTTGGGTAAAATTAAAAAAAGGAAACTCAGTCTGTCCACGTGGTTAGTGTGGACGAAGTTGTATTAGTGTAATTACGTCACAATCGCTTGGTAATTATACCGTCAGCATTCCTTGGTAATCACACTAATACACTTAAAATGTCTCCTTATCGCTCAAAGTTGACATTGAGGTTTTACAAACTCCAGTGTCTGCAATTGGCACAAAGCACGCATTCGGTCTAACCCATTTATGTCCAAAATCGAGTTTATCCTACCGTCTGCTTCTATCTCATTTTTGAAATTGATGACAAG
>NZ_JAOPFU010000068.1 GCF_025515275.1 Catenovulum sp. 2E275 | reverse complement strand
TTAAACTCAGTTGATAATTTTCTTGTCATTTAAAACCTCTTTAGTTGTATTAATAATACCTCTAACTAGGTCTCCAAGATAAGTCTACCGTTACATATCAGGAGGATCGTCCTCTCACGATTTAGATCCCGATTGGTGCATACCAATCTTCGTTACATTGTCAGAGCCGCTACTTTATTCAGGCTCCTAGGTTCATCTGGTGATACAGATGGTTCACTCATTAAGCGGTGAACAGCGCTTCATACGACTTCACGTCGCACGCCCCAAAACGAGTTTAATCTAGCGTCGAAAATGAGCGAAAAGCGGAGGCAAAATACACATTACCTTTAGCTCTTGTACAAGCTACATATAGCTTATTTAACGTCGATGGTGCCAAAGTAGCCAATCGCCCTTTTGTATAGGCTGTAAATGTGGTCGGGTTTAGAACTATGCAGATGTCAGCAAAGTCATCCAAGCCTTTTGTATTTCCCCACTTCTCAGTCCTTCCAACATACTTGTAGCTTTCTTTAAAAAACAATTTAACGATGGAATCGTCGGAGAATAACCTCTCTATTTGTTTAGTATCGTTACACTAAACAATAAAACTTAAAGCCTAAAACGGAATCACATCTAAACCTATAATTGATAAAACACTAAAACCTACAATTGACTGAAGCTTTCCCAATGTAGAATATTTTTTCATCGAATGGATTAACTAACCCATAAACATAGAATTTTAGATGCTTATTCGCTGAGCTGGAAAAACTTCATGATGAACTTAACTCTACAGGGTTACCACAAGGAAATGCTCTAACCTTGTGGCAAGATAAAGGTGCGATACAAAATGAACTTATTTAACCGTTTGTTCTGTCGGTGAATAGCCGAAATATGAGGAAAATCGTTTAGTGAAAGCGGATGCATTACCAAACCCAACCGACTCAGCGATTAAATACACCGGGAGCTTATTTTCAATCAGCAATCCCTTGGCTTTTTCCATCCTTTTTTGCAAAACATATTGAAATGGGGTTTGTTTCATATTCTGTTTAAATATCAATTTAAATTGGGTTTCACTCATGCAAGCTGATTTCGCAAGCTGTGAGATATTCAATTCATTTGAAAGGTCGTTGTTAATCAACGTAACCACCCGCTGAATACGGGGATCAATTGAAACATTCCATTTTTGATTCTGAATGATGTCACATAGTAAGTCGACAATTTTATTAGACAAAAGATGATCTAAAGTGTTTTTAATCTGCTTTTCTATATAACTGATGAATGACCAGGCTGTTTCATCAAGCGTGAATTTCACCATTTCCGTTTGATCAAAACTGGCTGGCAAACAATCGAGGTCGACAACTAAAAAATCATGAATGCCCTTGGCAGAAAACTCGTGGTGAACTCCTGCTTTAATCAAAATGCAATTGCCCGCTGCTGCCTTTGTTTGTTGATTTTCCAAAACTAAATCAATTTTTCCATTCAATGGAATTAAAAGCTGGTGGAAGGAATGAAGGTGACTGTCGATATGTTCTGAATATTGTTTGATACTGATTTCTTTTTTCACTGAAAAAATTCCCGAAATGTACAACTCCATTAATGATTTGACAGCTTATCAAAGTCAACTGTCAAATCAAATATTACCACTGATTATTTAAGGTGTATCCATAGCTATTACACCCGATGATACTATATCAAGGATTGAAGCCGGGCCTAGCAAATTAACAATATTTTGCATTTCATCTTCCGTTGCCGTAACTTGAACCAGTACCGTATTTTGTTCCTGGTTTGCAGTTAACACATGAAATACTCGCCCGATTTGGCTACATAGCAACCGGAATGATTCCAAAGAATCAGCGCAAACTTTAATTAGCGACATTTGACGTTCTTCATGAATTGTGGAAGTTAAATTTTTAACCTCAGAAACATTAATCAACTTTTCTAATTGCTTGATTACCTGCTCAATAACTCGTTCAGTACCATGAGTAATCAAAATTATTTTTGAATATTCTTTCCCGGGCGACCGGTTAACTGACAAAGACTCAATGTTGTAACCTCGCTGAGAAAAAAGACCTACCACTCGCGACAGTGCACAGGGTTTATTTTCAACAGTAACAGCCAGAATTGTTTTCATTTATACGCACTCCTCTTTGTTTATCTGAATATCTTTTATTGATCCATGCGGTACGATTTGCATGGGATAAACATGTTCATCATGCGTAACCTGTATTTCTACAAACACAACCTTGTCTCTCATTGACATCGCCTCTGCCAATTTATCTTCCAATTCGCTTTGATTTTGAATGCATATCCCTTCATGGCCATATGCCTTTGCCAAGCTCGTGAAGTCAGGCAAAGAATCACCATAACTGATTTCTGAATATCGGCTTTCATAGTTCAAATCCTGCCACTGTTTAACCATACCTAAGCTTTCGTTGTTTAAGCAGAAAATCATTACGGGCAAATTATATTGCTTTAACGTGCTCAATTCCTGAATGCACATCTGAATGCTGCCCTCGCCTGTCACGCATATCACTAATTCATCAGGATGGGCAATTTTAACGCCTAAAGCGGCTGGCAGTCCAAAACCCATAGTTCCAAGTCCACCCGAGTTTATCCAGCGATTAGGTTTATGAAACTTATAATGTTGCGCTGCAAACATTTGGTGTTGGCCAACATCCGAAGTAACAAAAGCATCGCCCTTTGTCGCCTTGTAAATAGCATTGATGGCATGTTGAGGTGATATTCTCTGACCACAATCTTTTGGTGATGTATAATCTGAAGTTGGATAGCAGGCACGCCATTCGTTGATTTCTTGCCACCATTTACTACTTTTCATTGAATTGCGGTCAAATTCTTGAATTGATTTATTCAGGTCAGTCAATACATCCTTCACAGACGAATTAATAGCGTGATGTGCCGGAATAATTTTTGATATTGAAGTCGGGTCGATATCCACATGAAGCACTTTTGAGTTAGGGCAAAACTTCTCAATTTTATTTGTCACTCGGTCATCAAATCTAACACCGAGTGCAATTATCAAATCTGAATGGTGCATCGCTCTGTTAGCAGCCACCGTACCATGCATACCCACCATTCCGATAAATTGCTCATCGTCTGCTGGAAAAGCACCAAGTCCCATTAGTGTTAATGTCACAGGGAAGCCGGTTGAAAAGGCAAACTCTCTGAGTTCTTCACTGGCCTCTCCCAGAACTATCCCACCACCGGCATAAATGATCGGTCTGGCTGACTGATTTATCATATCTAAAGCTGTTTGTATTTCCTGCCCCGTAGGTTGCGCCGGCAATTTATAATTTGGGAGTTGCAATGATTGTGCGCGACTATAAGTATAAGATGCCGATGGACCAGACATATTTTTTGGAATATCAATGACAACAGGCCCCGGTCTTCCAGTCGTTGCAATGTGAAAAGCTTGTTTAACGATTAGAGGAATTTCATTCGGATCCGTAATTGAAAAACTATGCTTCACAATAGGCCTTGAGATCCCCATCATATCCGTTTCCTGAAACGCATCTTCGCCAATTTTGTCACTTGGTACCTGACCAGAAATGACAATCATTGGGATAGAATCCATATAAGCTGTTGCAATGCCTGTAATTGCATTAGTCGCACCGGGCCCGGAAGTAACAAGCACCACTCCGGGTTTACCCGTAGATCGGCTATAACCGTCAGCTGCATGAGTCGCGGCTTGCTCGTGTCTTACCAATATATGTCTTATCTCACTCTGACGATAAATTGCATCATAAATATGTAATGCAGAGCCGCCCGGATAACCAAAAATCGTATCGACTTCTTCTTCTTTCAGTGCCAGCATAAGTAAATCGCCGCCTGTACAATTAATCATTTCTTTTTCCTTGTCTTTCATAATGCTTTTATCAACCACGTATCACATTTATAATGCACACTGCGAAAAATAGGTTGATTCAATGTTTTAAATCCAAATTTCTTGTAAAAAGTGAGTGCCGATTTCATGGTGCTCAGTGTCTCGATGTACCTTTCTGAGTATGCATTTTCAAGCGCTCTATTTTCGTTAATCTGAAGTAGTTTCCGACCAATTCCTTGCTGCCTTAGCTCGGGCAGTACAAAAAACTTGTCGAGTTCACAGACCCCAGTTATACCTTGAATTTCACTAAATCCGGCGCCACCCGCAACTACGCCATTAATCAAAGCCACGAGATATTTGCGACCTGGATTAGAATAATATTGATAAAGTTCACTTAAATTACTGTCTGCAGAACCAAATCCCGAACCAGTTGCGCCAAATTCAGCCAAAGCACTTTGGTAATGTGAAACGACTGCCTTCGACAAGCGACGGTTTATCGGAACAATTTCGAGATTTGTGTGGTTAGGCATGTGAATCCAACAATTTACGTAAAATATGTTTTTGTATTTTACCTGTGACCGTCTTCGGTAAGTCTTGTCGAATAAATCGATTTGGGATGTGGTACCTGCCAAGCTTATCTTTGCAAAAAAGACCTAACTGGCTAATATCGAAATTTGCATCATCGCTCTCAATAAAAGCGATTAACTCAGATTGTTCAGTATCTATCCCAACCACTGCGACGTCTTTAACCGATTCATGTGTCAGCAAAACTCGCTCTACTTCTAAAGTTGAAACATTGAGCCAACCTTCAGGGGTGTCTATAAATACGATATCTTTGAGTCTGTCCTTTAAAATTAGCGTGCCATTTGGGCTTACCGATGCGATATCACCGGTTCGGAACCAGCCATCTGAAAAGGATTTTTGGGTCTCGTGTTCATTACGATAATAACCAGCTGAGACTGTGTTACCTCTTAATAAAATTTCACCCACACTTTTACCGTCCTTAGGAATTTCATTGTTTTCATTATCAACAACTTTTATTCCTATCCCAGTATGTACCGCAGGCACTCCCTGACCGAAGACATTAACCAACTCATCCGCTTCTCTGTCGATAAAGTCAGTAACACAGAATGTTGCGCAAGATTCATTTAAGCCATATTGGGGGATTAATCTGATTCCATATTGCCTGGATAAAGCCACCAGTTGCGGAGTAGGTGCAGCGCCGCCAGTCATAATGACCAAACCTGATAACCTGTCTAGCAACTCCATCCGGTAAATATTTTTCAAAAGTCGTGGCGATCCGGCGCAATGGGAGATTCCATGCTCTAACATCTGCTCTGCCATCTCTGATAAATGTGGCACATTAGGGATAATCATTTTGCTGGTGGCCGCAACATTCGCCCAGACTTGAAACCAACCGTTCCCATGATACATAGGCAACATGAAATAATAATTGGACTGATTATTTAGGCCTAGCAAAATACATTGCCCAAGTGCTTGCAAATATGCCGAACGATGGGTAAAGGTAACGCCCTTCGGATTGCCGGTGGTACCTGAGGTGTAATTGATGCCAATCAAACTAAGTTCATCAACGACAAATTGGTCTAATGACAACATTTCCGATTGTGTCTCAAACAGGTCGTCATAACGGGTCACATTGGGTGCGCAGCTAAAATGGGTATCACTCGAATTATCAACGCATACATAATTAGTTAACCCAATACTTAGCAATGCATCTTCGTTACTTTTGAAAAGCTGCTCAGACAGAATAACAAACTCAGAATCAGACTGTTTAATCTGACTAATCAACTCTGATATAGATAAGGTCGGGTTTAAATTAACGATGACCCCTTTAGAAGCCGGGACAAAAAAATGCGCTTCAAATGATGCAAGGCCATTATCTAGAATCACCGCGACTTTTGGCATTTCACTTGTAGCATTATTGATCAGAAACTGGGCCGCTGATTTGCTTCTGGATAGCAAATCACCATAAGTAAAGCTGTGACCTTTTAAATCATCAAATGCCACTTGATGAGTAAAATATCTGCCAGCACGTTCTAAAAAAGTTAATGGAGTCAGCGCCGTATAATTTACATTTTGCATTTTTCATCTTTCCCTAGAATGAATTTCAGATGCTTGAACTCTTTTACTTTGTAAGGCATGAGATTGACATCATTGACCGCCGGATTGATAAGGTATGCCTGACAGCCCACCGCCAAAGCACCTTGAATATCTTTTACCGGGTTATCCCCTATCATCACAGCATTTGAGGCATTTACGCCTAAGTTCTCCAGCAAGGTTTCAAACAATAAAGGATCCGGTTTGCCGACATGCAATTCAGATGAAATCAAAATTTGTTCAAAGTAACCATTAAGGCCACAAATAGAAATTTTGTGTCTTTGCAGTGGATTAAACCCATTGGACAATATGGCCAATTTGAAGCGTCCAACTAATGTATTTAATGTTGCAGACACACCCTCCTTCTTCTGACAATTTAAAAACCAGCTTCTTTGAAATAACTCTGCAATGCTTTCGATTGGAAAACTGCCGGGCTCTGAATGAACTTTTTCTAAAACCTCAGTCCAGACATTCTTTTGAAATCCCAATACAAATCCCTTAAAAGGAACTCCCTCTAACCAGTCCTTTTTAACCAACAACAACTCCATCGGACTAATCCCGACTGAATTGAAATAAGCCAGATGTTCAGATTGCTCAAACAAGTTTGTGGCCACCGATATAAAGAAATCAAAAACCTGTTCATAGCAGTGGCCTTTTGCTGGTTTGATAACATCCAAAAGTACAGTCAAAGTCTGCTCAAAAGCCTTTGCATCTACAATTTTTGTTTCAATAAGGGTGTCATCTAAATCAAAGATGATCGCTTCTAACTTTGTCATGTCGATTGAAACCAGCAAATTATGGATAGGCTTGTTTTGTTGGCCGAACCACGATTTCACTCAAGTTAATGTGTGACGGAAGTTGAACAGTTACGCTAATCAGGTTGGCTATGTCTTCTGATTCTAATAAGGGTGCAAACTTAGTTTCCAACGATGATACCAACTCCTGATCATAACCGGCATTCTCCTGAAAATTGGACTTCACTACGCCAGGTACAAACAAACTGACTCGAATGTTTTCCTGAGATAATTCTTGCCTTAAACTTTCTGTTACCGCATGGATCGCAGATTTTGTCGAACCATACAATGAACTAAATGGTGACAGATTTTTTCCCGATACCGAGCCAATTACAATAAGGTCTCTCGATTTTGATGGCGACCGTTTAAGCAAGTCTGATGCGTGTTTTAAAAACTTCACCGTAGATAGATAATTTAACGCAGCAACTTCTTCAAACTCAGCCAAAGACGCACTCAGCACCGAACCTTTCATCCCTTTTCCGGCATTGGCTACAACCAGACTAACCCCGTTCGGGCAAGCTTCGTTAATATGTGTAAATACTGCTTCGATAGCGTTTGGGGCTGTTAAATCCTGCACGATGAAACTAAAACTGTCTCCCAGCGTAATTTTTAACTGCTCTAACTTTGACTGGTTACTTGATATACCAATAACATCAAATCCATCTGCAATGAGTTTGGCACAAGTTGCGCGGCCAATTCCTGACGAAGCACCAGTTATGATTGCCGTTTTATTTGAATTCATTTAAACCTCTGAAAAAAATCACAGAATTCCGATTCCGAATGAATCATTTCTTGCGATAATTCAATTAACTCTGCTTTATGTGATTCATCTACATAAGCAGTCCAATGATTTCTGCTTGGCCCCAGAAATCGATAAATAACCTGAACACCAAGATGACAAAGCAAGTTTTGACTCTGATTAGTTTTGACGAATTCTGGAAACAATCCCGTATAAATCGTGTAGAAACTTTTCAGGTACTCAGTGATATTTTCTCTCCCGTAGACATACAAAGAAATGAGTATCTCACACAAAATGTATGCAACATCATAAACTGGAGAACCAGTATGAGATTGCTCAAAATCTATTACTGAAATTTCGTCATTTGTGGTGAGAATATTTCGTGAGTTAAGGTCACCGTGAAGGATGCAATCATTTGTTTGTTTGTACGCTGCAACACATTCAATAATCTTATTTGCTGTGTTTTCATCAAATAATAATGCGATATCTTCATATTGGATTTTCAGTTTGAAATCGCGGAAAACACGATTCCGGGACTCAGCTTTATTGTCATGTGACCTGAATGTTGAACTGTGAAAGCTGGCTAAGAAAAATGCCAGTGAATTGATCGGGCCAAATTTCAAGTCTCCAGATTCTAATGTTGAGTAAAAACTGTCATTTGAAACCGCGCTTTCCATCAGAAAACTGTTACTAACCTCGTCAACATGAAGAATGTCCGGAACATTAACATTCGCTAAGTTACGTACAATTTTATTTGCAAGCTGCTGAACCTCAACCGCTAAATTCATTCGGACATTGGCTGGCAAATTTGGAATATGGCTATAGGTTTCATTATGAACCCCATCAAGATACTGCTTGAAATAATAATCGCGATTGCCGGCATTTAATTTCAGTATTGAATTGAATAATCCGCCATCCTGAACAGTAACTCCCTTTACTCCTAAAATTTCTATTATTCTTTCTCTAGTCGCAAAATCGGCATAGGCGGATTGAGTGAGTTGTGCCTTATCAATCATAAGGCTTCCTCAAAAACTTTATATTCAATCCCAACCTTTTCACAAAAACGTTTGATTCGAATGAAACTTCGATTCAGCGGAATGCTTGAAGATATAGCCAAATCAGTTGAAATGTCCCTAATTATTTCTTTAGCTTTGCTTACACCAGAAATACTTAAAACATCTTCCCATACCAACCAATCAACAGTTGAAAATGCCTGCACTGCTTGAGGGAGAATTTCTTCAATAAAGTCTGTGTATTCTCGGCTGAATTGATCAAAGTTATCGACTAGTACTTCCTCAATTACACTGGCATGTACTGCTTCATCTCGCTCATGCAAAGAAACCAGTGACCGACTTGCCGGTTGAATTGATTCATCTTTAGATACAAACGTCAGAAACTCATAAATGCTTAACTCCCCCACTACACACCAAATCAACAGAATGAGGTTAGTTTGCCACTGCTCTGAATATTGAGCTGCCAGCGCTTTATATTCCCGGTACAGTAGAGCCTGACGCGTTAGCTTAGACGCTTGCTCAATTGGGATCCCCCGATTATCCAAAGTCAGTTGAACCGTTATTTCGTGCATATGAGAATGAAAATATTCGTCCACAATGGCTTGCCTGATTGCACCGCGATAGTTACCGCTTAGTTTTAGCTCCAAATCACCAGTTAACAATAAAGATAATGCGGGGCTAACAATAAGCTCTTCTGTGTCAACGACGCGTTTGTTCCAGGCGATCCAAGATATTGAATTGACAGTTTGTTTGGTTTGTTCATCCAGCCGCTCATACTCCGGATGACCAATAAATGGTAAAAGCCGCTCCGGATAATCCTTAAGCTCAGGATCGAACAACTCAGCAGGGGTTTCGCTAAACTTGCCACTTCGAATAGTGGATTTAAATTGCCAGTTTTTGGTTAGCGTATTGAGTAACCCATTTTCCATAAAATATTCTCCATTATTTTGTTACTGAACAAATGATTTCTTCTAGTCTTTCCATCGCATCAACCAGATCATGCTCTGAGATAACCAAAGGTGGACAAATAAACACGCAATTGGCGTTCACCAATAGAAATAAGCCCGCTTTGAGTGCTTCTTTGTAAATAGTTTTAGTTAAACATTCAGATTGATTGCCATGTGCTGCCAGAGACAAATCTTGTTCATGTATTTCAATTGCCCAAAACAATCCTCTGCCTCGAATTTCTGATACAACATTAGATTGAATTTTAATTTTATTTAATTTGGGCTCGATTATTTCTAACCCTAGCATTTTTGCTTTTTGAATTAATTGTTCTTCTTCCAAAATGGTTATGGATGCTACCGCTGTGGCCGTTGCCAGTGGATGTCCGTAATAGGTTCCCCCTCCCGGGAAGTAGTTATCATCAAAGTAACTTGCAATTCTGTCTGAAATAGCCACCCCACCTAATGGTACATAACCAGAGTTTACCCCTTTTGCAAAGGTTATCATGTCCGGACATACCCCCCAGTAGTCAACCGCAAACCACTCGCCTGTCCGTCCAAAACCCGTCATCACTTCATCACAAATTAATAGGATACCGTGGTGCTCACACAGTGCTTTTAAATTTTCAAGGTAGCCATTCGGCGGGACTAATACGCCATTTGAACCAACTATAGGCTCAATCAATATTGCTGCGATAGATTCAGGATTTTCATGCTTCAATATCTGTTTAAGATGCTCTAACGAACGATTACATTCTTCTCGTTCATTCTCAGAATAGAATACTGACTGATTTAAATATGGGCCAAAAAACCTGACCACTTCCAAGCTCGGATCGATATACCAACGGCGAGGATCACCGGTTAAAGTTAATGCTCCGGCAGTCGCTCCATGGTAACTTTTATGCATGGTCATGATCTTTCTTCTGCCAGTTTTGATTTTTGCAATCCGAACAGCATGTTCTACAGCGTCAGAACCCGAATTTGTGAAAAAGATTTTATTCAAATCGCCGGGGGTTTTTTGCGCAATTAATTTTGCTGCTTGCGCTCGCGCATCCGTTGCAAACACTTGTGCGCAGGTCGTCAGGGTCTCTATCTGACTTTTCATCGCAGCAATCATTTTCGGGTGGTTATGCCCCAGGTTTAGATTGACTCTTTGACTCGCTAAATCTAAATATCGCTTTCCGTCAGTATCCCAGAAAAATGCGCCTAAACCTTTCTCGATATGAATGGGATTTGCGTTATTCTGAGCTGTCCAAGATCTAAATACATACTGTTTATCATCGATGACGGTTTGTCTGTCCATTTACTACTTCCATAACTTTGTAATGTGGCGCGTTGCGCGCCACTACAGTCTAATTAACCTTGAATTAAATAATCACTTCCGGCAACCATTTTGTCGCGATAAGGTTCAATAGAAGAGACGTTGACCGTTTTCATGGTCCATCGTTCCCAAGCCAGTTCCGGAAACTGCAAAGCACCGACTTCTTTGCCATGAACAGAATAATTATTGGCAACCCCAATAAAGTCACCGGCAACCATTTGTACGCAAGATTTCAGTTCATGTAATCGGGATTTGACTAATTCAACTAGCTGCTGAGCTTCTTCATCGATCCCTTTTGTACGATTTTCGAAATATCGAATGTCATAGTCATCACTGATAATGGGATGTAACGAAGCTTCGCCGACATCATATGAACCGGCCTTTGTCGTCAAATCATCAAACGGGGTATGGAATTTAGCTTGTCTTAAGCGCTCAATTTCAAATTCAGAAAATGAGTTGATAACATCAATGTTTTTGACAAATGTAGTATAAATTTCATTTTCACCATGAGAACGCATTGACAGCATATTCACAAAATCTGGTCTCACGAAATGGTTGGCTAAATCTTTATGGAAAAAGATTGGGCCAAGCGCCTTTTGAGATTGCGTATCTTTAAGGCTTCTTTGCGGGTAAATGTCCTGAAATACATCCCCCCCATTAACATTCAAATATCCAATTGGGATTTGATTGAGTACTTTGCCAATCAGATACAAACAACCTTCCGCAATAAACGTTTTTTTCAGTTGGTATTTGGATTGAATTGGGTTTTCGTTATCAAATTTGGGTACATTTTCATCTATCGGAAGATTTTTAATAAATACAAACGGATAACTAACCTTTTCTCGCAGTGAAAGCTCGTTTAATGCCTTCAAAAATCCAGCTGGTATCTTTCCTTTTCTAATCAACTCTTCGACCTGATAACAAAAAGATTTATACTGGCGGTAAGGGTCTGCAAGAATGCTCAACATAGCGTTTTTCAGCACTTCTTTTTCAAGTTCTGATAATACGTAATCAGGTTGCATTTCACTTTTTATAGCCATTCTGATATTTCCTTTTTCCTTTTACTTAAACAAAGAAAATTTCTTTGTTTCCTCATTGCAAACTGTGTTTGCAAATCCTGAACAAACTCACTCATCTCCAACTAACATGACAAGCTTTTCCTAGCTTCAGTTACCGCCGATGACAAGTAAGAAAATCTAATCACAAATTGCCAATGCTTTTTAATCTAATCTAAATCATCCCAACTAAACACCCCTTAAAAATTGACTCAATAGTCTAAATCCGAAGAGTAAAAATGGAAAAATGTATATTTCATAGACAAATAAAACGGAAGGGTAATTGAAATATTTCATTGTTTTTCAATTACATATTAAAAAGTTAAGAATTTAATACGATTCATTGTCATATTTTTTAGTAAAGAAATTTAGTTAATGCACTGTTTCTTTCATCATGCAAAACCGTCTGATTGGCATTGATCTTCGTCCTTTCGGCAAATCGGCAAAATCAAATTCTCATTACCATTTGCACTCTCTCATGAGTGATTGGATTTTTATCAATTTAATCGTGCTCCATCACTCGACTTTGAATGTGTACAAACAAATAAGGTAGTGAATAAATGGATATGTCTATCTATCAACGAATTTCATCAATTAAACTTCAATACTTAAAAAATCGATGTGTTTTTATACCCAGTGATGAAATGATTTCGATATTAAAAGGAATGGGCTCTACAGATGCAGACCTGGCGATATTAAAAGATGCAGGCGACAAATTAGTTCAGGATCCGACTTTAGATTTTAGAAAATCTCGAAATGGCCGCTACTGTTACGACCCGGCAAATAAGAATTTGTACCGAACGGAATTTCAACCTTTTATTTTGTCAAAAGAAGAGGATTTCGTTCGACATGACTCCAATACTGTCAGAAAATTCAGAGGATTGAGTGAATGCCTCCAAAACAATACGGCATTTCAAAATCTGTTAATTTTTAAACACCTAATTTGCCACGACATTCATATTAAGCAACGCCCGGGATCATATTAAGCAACGCCCGGGATTGGACTATGAAACAGATAAATGGATATGTACTGTCTTTAACCTGCGCACGATAACCTCAGAGGCATTGTTAGGCGAACCTGCACTGGAAGGTGTTCACTCAGACGGCGTTGATCACACGATGACCACCTTGCTTAAACACAACAATATGACCAATGACAGTGCTAAAACCTTTATTCATTCAATGAAAGAAGTGAATTCAACTAAATGGTCTGATACTAACCCAGAATACCTGCTTGGCACCCACCAGCATCTCAACTACTTAGATACGCTGATAATTGTCGATCACGAACGAAAACACAGCCTTTCGCCGGTTCACGCGGTTAATCAAGATAAAGAAGCGCTTCGTGATATGCTCATTTTCTTTACTCGCAAACCAACGACAGAATCTCATGTATCATATCCATATGACTCTAAAGAAAGTCACCCGGATTACCCGATCAATCTCAAATTACCCGAGTTGGAACTGAATGTTTAGCAGGTCAACTATCATTAGCACAGCTGCTCCTATTCTGTTTTTATGCATTTGGAGCAGTGGGCCAGTCATGGCCAAACAAGGGCTACTTTATTCGAACGTATGGAGTTTCCTTTCACTGAGGTCATTAATGGCATTCTTCTTTTGTTTGGTCGTATTGAAGCTATGTAATCCGCAAAAGGAGATCAAATCTCAACTGCTAAACAAAGTAAACTTTATTGAAGCGCTTAAAGTGGGTTTGCTATTACAAGTATTCTACTTGTCGTTTTATTTTCTTTCATTGAGGACGGGGATTTCAGCGGCACTAGTGACTTTAATATTAGGCATTCAACCCGTTTTAACTCCATTTTTATTAAGGGTAAAACAAAGAAATATTGCTCTGATATCAATTGCCTTTGGTTTTATTGGTTTGCTACTTGCCATTGTCGGAGACATAAAATTGGACGGATTAAATATGGCGGGAGTAGCCTTTGCCTTTCTTGCTGTTTTGTCCATAACCATTGGTTCAATCAAGCAAGGTAAAAGTAAGTCGGATATCACAAATAGCATTGTGCTTCAGAACTTAATTGCCGGATTAGTTTTTTGTTCAATTAATTCACTATTTTTTCAGTGGGAAGTAGTCTGGACGCTAGGCTTCTGGGTTGCATTAATTTGGATGAGTTTGATTGTTTCAACCGGGGCATTTATATTGCTTATGTTTTTATTAAAAACGGGCGATACCAGCAAGGTCAGCAATTTATTCTACTGCGTGCCTGTCCTTACCATGATCTTGGATTATTTATTATTCGGCCAAACCTTATCAATCGTTTCAATGGTGGGTGTCATTATTGTGTTGGTAAGCGTTGTAACTTACCAACAAATGGCCCATGGCCCCAGAAAATCCATTTGAGGTGGCGCTTATTAAAATTAAATTCGGTCAATGGAATACCCACCACTTGTGGCTATTATCAACTTAGTCCCCCAGAAATGTATATTAGCAATTCTTCATGGGGTATTGGTTACCCATGGGTACCAGCCAATACAGTACTATAATGAAAATTCATATTCCATTCAGACCAAGGTTGCCAATATACCAGTGAGAGCTTTCAAAAAGCATTGGTTGAGCATGGTGTAGAATCGAGCATGAGTCGTGCAGGAAATTGTTTAGACAATGCCGTAACCGAACGATTCTTTAGAAGCTTAAAGTCC
>NZ_JAOPFU010000067.1 GCF_025515275.1 Catenovulum sp. 2E275 | reverse complement strand
TGGTGCCCGGGGCCGGACTTGAACCGGCACGATCTTACGATCGAGGGATTTTAAATCCCTTGTGTCTACCAATTCCACCACCCGGGCGACACAATTTTTGTTTTCAGTTTATGGAGGCGGGTCCCGGAGTCGAACCGAGGTAGACGGATTTGCAATCCGCTGCATGGCCACTCTGCCAACCCGCCATAATCAGCTAAACTTTGGAGCGGCTAACGAGACTCGAACTCGTGACCCCAACCTTGGCAAGGTTGTGCTCTACCAACTGAGCTACAGCCGCTTATTTGCATCCAGCACTATGAAGCTTTTATTTCACAGTGTCCCTGAAAACGAGGCGCATTTTACAAAGTATTGAGAATGAGTCAATACTTAATTTAAATCTTTTTTCTAACCGCTCAAAATAACAGCTATCAGAGCTAAAAATAATCGTTTTTCTCGATAATCTTTGTTTTGTTGCTAATTGACTTTAAATTCAGGCCACGCCGCTTTTAAATAAATCAGCATAGACCAAAAAGTTAAAACAACCGCGACATAAAATAAAGCAACACAAAACCAGAATTGAATGCCGCTTAATGGCATTAATAAGCCAAAAATAGCGCCCATTTGAGCAAAGGTTTTATATTTACCAATATCGGATACTTTAACCGCGGCTCGTTTGCCTAATTCAGCCATCCATTCACGTAAGGCGGAGATTAAAATTTCCCGACATACCATTACAATGGCTGGTAAAGTCATCCAATAAATATTGTAATGCTCAACAATTAATCCCAGCGCTGTCGCCACCATTAACTTATCCGCTACTGGGTCTAAAAATGCGCCAAACGGGGTAGATTGCTGCCATCGCCTAGCTAAATAACCATCTAACCAGTCGGTTGCTCCGGCTAAAGCAAAAATACCGGCTGCAACATAAGCGCCCCAAGCAACGGGTAAATAAAAAAACAGAACAAAAAACGGGATTAAGATAATTCGAAATACCGTTAATAAATTAGGAATATTCCACATCTAATTAATCTTATTGCTTAAACTTTGGTTATTGTCGCACTAATTAACCGGATATGCACTTAAGAAAAATACCTTGATAGGCAAAAATCCAGCATCATTTAAAATAAATATGGCTTAAACCAACTTTTATTTTGGGCATAACCGGTTAATTACTTCGGTTAACATTTAATGTGTTTTATCATGCAGATACGAAAAAACGGTTTCTGCTAATTGGCGGCTAATGCCCGGCACTTTGGCGATCTCATCCACCGATGCGTTTTTAAGCTCCTGCATACCACCTAAATATTTCAGCAAAGCTTGGCGTCGCTTAGCGCCAACACCTGGGATAGATTCAACACTGGATGTAGTTTTCACTTTTTGCCGTCTGGCTCTGTGGCCGGTAATCGCAAACCTGTGAGACTCATCACGAATATGCTGAATTAAATGCAGCGCAGGCGAATGTGATTCTAAATTAAGCGTTTGATGACTGCCCGCCAAAATTAATGTTTCTAAACCGGGTTTACGGGTTACGCCTTTAGCTACCCCCACAAGCAGGGGCATCTTTCCGCTCCAGTTAGCAAAATGTGCTTCTGCCTGAGCTAATTGCCCTTTACCACCATCAATAAAAATAACATCCGGTATTTTATTATCTGCCAGCGAGCTTTTATAACGACGACTTAATACTTGCGCCATAGCTGCATAGTCATCACCCGGAGTGATCCCTTCAATATTATATTTACGGTAATCGGTTTTTAGCGGGCCACTGCGATTAAATACCACACAAGATGCCACTGTCTGTTGCCCCATTGTATGGCTTATATCAAAACATTCTATTCGCTCAATTGGCTGCGCCAACTCTAAAGCTAAATCTAAAGCCTCAAACCGCCTTTGCATCGACAAAGATTCAGTGAGCCTTGTATTAACCGCATTTTGCGCATTGGTTGATGCCAGTTGCAGATATTTATATTTTTCACCTCGACTGGGTACAACCAGCTGTACGGATTCTTGATAAAGCTCTTGAATGGCTGTTTGCAAACCGGTCTGTTCAGAAAGCAGTTGCGGTAAAATAATTTCTTTTCCTGGTCGCCTACCGTCATTTTGGTTTAAATAATATTGTGCAACAAACGAAGTTAATACTTCTTCAGCTTCTGACGATTTGGGCATTTTTGGGAAAAAACTTTTACTGCCCAAAATTTTGCCGTCACGAATAAATAATAAATGAATACAAGCCACACCATGCTGATAAGCAAAACCGATAATATCCAAAGCTTTATGATTACCGGTCACATATTGCTGTTCCTGAACTTTACGCAACGCAGCGAGCTGATCCCGATACTGTGCTGCTTTTTCAAACGCAAGTGACTGGCTGGCAGCATCCATTTTATCCACCAGTAAATTAATCACTTCCTGACTGCGCCCTTGCAAAAATAGCTTCACTAACTGTACTTGCTCGTTATACGCCTCATCCGAGACATAACCGTCAACACAAGGCGCTAGACAACGTTTTAGCTGATATTGCAAACAAGGTCGGGTTCTGGCCTGATAATAGCTGTCTTCGCACTGGCGAACCGGAAAAACTTTTTGCATAACCCGTAAGCTTTCACGTACGGCACCACCGGATGGATAAGGCCCAAAATACTGACCCGCATTTTTTTTAGCCCCACGGTGAAATGCAAGTCTTGGATGCTGATGATCAGAAACCAAAATAAAAGGATAAGACTTATCATCTCTGAGCAGCACATTATATTTAGGTAAAAACTGCTTAATGTAGTTATTTTCTAAAATTAAAGCTTCGGTTTCAGTGTGTGTAACAGTGACATCAATATGGTGAATCTGCCGCACTAAAGCGACTGTTTTTTGATTGGTTAAATTACTACGAAAATAAGATGATACCCGCTTTTTGAGGTCTTTAGCTTTGCCCACATAAATAACATCACCCGCTTTATCATACATACGATAAACGCCGGGCTGCTGGGTTAAATTTTTTAAAAAAGCGCTGTAATCAAATTCGGTTTGAGCCACAAACAAAACCTATTTAGCTTAAAAATACAGATATGATACGTGGAAATAACAGAAAAGTTTAGCTGGCTGATTAAACAAGCAGTTATAAGCTGCTTGTATCTAACATATTATATTTAATCGCTAAATGAGTGAGTTCAACATCGCCACTTACTTTAAGCTTTTCAAACATGCGGTAACGGTAACTATTAACGGTTTTAGAACTTAAACTGAGTTTTTCAGAAATATTTTGTACTTTTTCACCGCGGGTAATCATCAGCATTATTTGCAGTTCACGCTCTGATAAACTGTCAAATGGGTTTTCATCTTGCCCGGCAAATTGAGATAAAGCTATTTGCTGCGCAATTTCTGGGGCTATATATCTTTGCCCTGAATGAACTAAACGGATGGCTTTGATCATTTCATCTGGGCAAGCACTTTTGGTTAAATAACCAGCCGTTCCCAGTTGCATTACTTTATAAGGTAATGGACCTTCAGCATGTACAGTTAAAAAAATCACTTTGGTGTCGGGACAAAAACGAACAATTTTTTTGGTTGCTTCAATCCCACCAATCCCAGGCATATTCATATCCATTAATACAATATGCGGATGGTGCTCACGACAAAACTTAACCGCTTCTTCACCGGTTTGCGCTTCGCCAACAACTTTAATGCCTCTGACTTCGTTTAAAATACGACTTATCCCTGTCCTCACTAATTCATGATCATCAACTAAAAGG
Organism: Catenovulum sp. 2E275; assembly: GCF_025515275.1. Classification (GTDB taxonomy): domain Bacteria; phylum Pseudomonadota; class Gammaproteobacteria; order Enterobacterales; family Alteromonadaceae; genus Catenovulum. The sequence goes on along the minus strand of NZ_JAOPFU010000067.1, from coordinate 11,370 downwards.
ATATTTATCAAGCCTAACTCCAAAAGAATTATGTGGACAAGTAAAAAAACATGGAGCCTGTTGACGTTTGATGTACAAATTTTGTTCTAACTAAAGGCAGCGTTTGTTTGGCATTTCTTCTGTGTTATAGCTCATTTATGTAGCTCACTACACGTCAATCGCTATGCCTTGGATAAATACCAAACAAACTGCTGAAAAATTGTACTCAAAAGATCAACAGGCTCCAAACTGAATCTCAGTTTGCTACCCGTGATTGTTAGCAAATTATTAACAAAAGTAAAGTCTTATCTGCAGATATATTCTAACTCTGAATATAAAGATTGTGAATGTATAACTAAATTAATATAAATATAGAAAAAACCAGTTAAGTTTTTGAATTCTTAACTGGTTTTGTTTTAAGGCTTAATCGCAAGTTACATTGGGACTCTGACGTGTTTTTGGCAAAAAATTTATCCTACTCACAGCTAAACCAAATTGAGCCTGAGAGCTTAAAGCTAGCAAAATATTTGCTTGGTTGATTTGCTCTGCCGATAAATCAAAACAAACCAGCGGAATATAAAGATCATGCCATTGGTTATCCGCTAATTGATTTAAGCGACTGCTCATATCAACCGATTTACATGCGTTGTCTGAATCACATAATAAACTTAATTCCAGCGCGCTATCTAACATACCCTGACGCTTTAAATTAAGATGCAATACATTGCCAGATTGTATTTTGTCGGATAAATCTAATAGCGACTTGTCGTCAGTCTGTATTTTAATTCCGCTCTTTTTAATGCCGTCAAACTCAACTAAAAATGCATCTTCTTGCACTCGCTTATCTATCGTGCGGTAACTAATACTATTTAGCTTTGCAGTATTCGATTGAATTAACTGACTGGCAGTTGAATTAAATAACGTAAATGACCAGGGGTTTATTAATTTACCGGAAAATATTTCAAAAAATTCAGCATCTTGTTGTTTAATATAATTTTCCGCCAAATTATCAGCAATCAATTGAGTATCCTGATAAGTTAAACCGTAACCGTAAGCAAATAATGGATCATAATCAGCATCATACCGGTTTACAATTTGATTTGGTTGTTTAGGCCATGAAAAAGATAATTTACCTTTAAAATCATGCTGAATTTGACCATGACGATCGGTTAATAATACATCCGCAACAACCTTACCCTCTGAGCCAGGTAACCAAGCAGCAACAAAAGCATCACTTGCATTTAATTCAGCATTCACCCACATTGGACGCCCACTAATAAATACAGAAACAACGGGAATACCAGCCGATTTAAGCTTGTTAAGTAAAGCTAAATCGCTTTTGGAATCTGGCTGATAAACCAAGTTTTCTCTGTCGCCAACCCCTTCCGCGTAAGGCTCTTCACCAAATACAACAATCGCGACATCTGGTTTTTGTGAATAATCACCTTGTGCATTTAACTCAACCGAACCACCAGCCGCATTAACCTGAGCTTGAATGCCATCAAAAATTGAGCTGCCACCTGGAAAATCCGTATTTTCATTTTCAGTACCTTGCCAAGTTATGGTCCATCCACCTGATTGTTTGCCTATATTATTTGCCGCATCGCCGGCTACCAAAATATTCATATTAGGGTTAAGGGGTAAAATATTTTGATTATTTTTTAATAAAACCAAAGACTCCCGTACTGCCTGAGCGGCAATTTTTCGGTGTTCAGGGTGACCAATTAATTCGGTTTTACCCGCTAAAATTCGATTTGCCGGACTTGGTTTATCAAACAAACCCGCTCTAAACTTAACTCTTAATATTCGGCTAACCGCGTCATCAATGCGGCTTATCGGAATAATACCGGCTTTGGCCTGCGCCAATGTATTTTCATACAAAGATTTCCAGTTGCCCGGAGCCATATAAATATCTAAACCAGCATTAGCAGCCTGCGGACAGTTTTCATTGGTGCAGCCGGTTATTTGCCCGTGCCCATTCCAGTCGCCAACAACAAAACCATCAAATCCCATCTTATTTTTTAATACTTGCGTTAATAAATAATGGCTTCCATGTATTTTTTCACCATTCCAGCTATTAAAAGATGCCATGACAGATTGTGCGCCCGCCGTTAATCCCCCCACATAACCCTGAGCATGAATATTAAATAAATCAGCTTCGCTTGCGGTATTATTGCCCTGATCAACGCCGTTTTGAGTACCACCGTCGCCAACAAAATGTTTAACCGTACTAATAACCTGTTCGTCGCCTAAAAATCCAATTTTTTCATCACCTTGTAGCCCTTTGACAATTGCGCTGGCGTATACTTTTACAATATCTGGGTCTTCTGAGTAACCTTCGTAAGTTCGCCCCCATCTATCATTTCTAACCGTTGCAACAGTCGGCGCAAAAATCCAATCAATGCCTGTTGCCATAACCTCTTTAGCGGTTGCTTTGGCGATTTGCTCGATTAACTCTGGGTTATTAGCTGCGCCCAAGCCAATATTATGCGGAAATAAAGTCGCCCCAATCACATTATTATGACCATGCACAGCATCCGTTCCCCACATGGTTGGAATACGGCTACCATCCAGTGAGTCATCCACAGATGCCTGATACATATTTTCGGCTAGTTCAATCCAATCTTGCGGCGTTGAATGTTTGTTATTGTTTGGAAACGCACCGCCACCATTTAAATAGGATCCAAAACCATATTGACGCATATCCTCAACCGAAATATCACGAATTTCAGGTTGAATCATTTGAGCAATTTTTTGCTCTAACGTCATCTGAGCTAATAAGTCTTTTACTTTTTGTTCAATAACCGGATCGGGCTTAATTGCCGAGTGAATTTTTGGCCAAATTTGAGTTTGCCCAGTTTGTTCAGATTGAGTTGGTAATTTTGATTCATTTTGCTGCGAGCCACAGGCAATAAGACCTGCTACAGCCGCAGCAATAAATGAAAGCTGCTTTAATTTTTTCACAATATTAACCTCAATAAATCAGCCAATTGGCAAAATATTGTTATGCGCTGATGAAATATTTAAAAAAAGAGTGAAGGGGGATAATGCAATATCCCCCTACAATAAAGTACCGCGGTTAAAAACTATAACGGGCACCCACTGTGTACCTTGGACCATACTGACGGGCAAATAAAAACTGCTCCTCAAAACGTCCATAGCCTTGCTCGGTTTCGTTATTGATATTTAAGCCATCAAAAAACACAGTGAAATTTTCATCAATGTCATAATTAATGCTTAAATCCCATTGTCCAAAAGCTTTAGCAAACTGAGGAGGTGCTTCTGATGAGCCTTGCGACTGGCCTTGCCCAATTAAATAGGAATCACGCCATGCATAAGTGGTTTTAATAGACAAGCCATCTTTTTCATAAAACAACTGGAAGTTAGCCGAATCACTTATGCCAGGTAATACGGTTTGAGTATCTAAAATATAAGGCTGATACTTAACATCGCCATTAACGATTGTCGCATTTAACGATGTACCAAAGCCTGATTCTCCAAACATGTGCTGAATCGCAAACTCAGCACCGTGAACTTTACGAGTTCCTACGTTTTCAGGTGAACTGACTGACCAAACTAATAAAGGATCTGTTGATGGGTCGGCTGCAATAGCGCCAGCCGAATCACCATGGCCATTTTCCAGCAATTGAGCATGAATTGCTGAGTCTGTCGCTTGCTCACCACGGCCTTCTATTTGAGCTACTGCCTGATTATATCTTTGCCCTTTGTAAACATCATAAACGCCATCTAAAGTCACATCGACCGTTGCTGAATCAATCCAATCATCAACTTCTTTAGAAAATAAACCAACCGAAATATAACTTGCGTCTTCATAGTAATATTCCAGTGATAAATCGATATTAGTCGATAAGTATGGTTTTAAATTAGTATTACCTCGGCTACCGGTTCTTGCTCCAATTTTTGGGCTACCAGTGTAAGATGCACCGCCTAATAAAAAACCAAGCTCAGGCCGTGTCATACTTTTACCGGCAGAAAAGCGCCCGACTAAATCATCAGTTAAATCAACTTTAATATCCAACATAGGTAAAACAACATCATAACCACCTTCATTAGTGACTTTTTGTAGCTCACCATTTCCGGCAAAGCGGGTAATCCACTCAGATGCTGACGACCAAACCACTTGTTCAACTATTCGGCTTTCTGAAGGGCTAATTACCTCTGATTCCTCATAACGGATCCCTGCATTGATCTGCACCGGAAAATTTGCCACATCAAAATACCATTCGCTTTGTAAATAAGCAGCTTTGGTTTTTTCTTCAACTAAACTGCGTGGCGCAATTCCGGATATACCAGCAACAAAAGCATCTGTTTCACCCACAACATCTGCGGTTAAATAAGCCTCGTGAATGGCTATCGCTTGCTCAAAATCATAAGTGTAATAATAATTTGGAGACAAAGCATGACCGCCACCGGCAAACTGGTCTAAAAAACCTCCGGTATCATGTTTGGTAAACATAGTATCAGGTAGCATATTAACAAAACTTGGACTAAACCCAGCTTTACCTAACAAACCACTCCATTTATCTTGTCCAGAAAGCTCTTGTTTTGTAAATGACACCCCACCTTTAAGTTTTGCCAAAGCGCTGGATGATGGATTTGTCCAAGTTGTGTCTAATTGAACTTGTTGTACGCTTGATTCACCTGGTGTATGCGTAAATTGACCAAAGTTAGAATCAATTTCGCTTGCTGTTAATTGGTTAGTTCCGTTTTCCCAAAGAATTTCAAAATGAGGTATTTCACCTGTTCGGTAATCATAAATTTTAGTTTCAAGCTTATCTGAGCCTAAAATAATTTGCCCATTACTTTTAATCCCTTTATCTTTACCATTATCTATTTTGCTAACAGAATCATGCATATCAAGCTCAACATGAATATTGTCTGTTGCTTGCCAATCAAGGTTTAAACCAATTGAGCGTGAGTCAACCTCAACGGTTCCCCGATTCATTGTAAATGAACCATCATCACCGGCTATATCGGCATAAATTGCAGTTCCGTTTTCATCCAACTCATAGGCATTAATATTGCCACCAAAATTATTCCAAATCCCCCACCCCGTTGTTTCAACACCGGTTGTTGCTAATGAGCCAGTATAATCTGTGGTAATAATTAAATTGTCAGTTGGTTTGTACTGCAAAGTAATTTGACCATTAATTCTTTCACGCTGAACATCGCTGTAGCTATAGTTCATATCTTTTGGAAAAAAATGGCCTGCTACTGCATTTCCATCGTCATCAATAAATGCCGCAATGGGATTGCCGTCAGCGTCAGTTGCGCGATGATCTATTACTTCACCAGAAGGTTCACTCGGCAAATCAACATTTGCATGCCACCCTTGAATACTGGCTGATTGTTGTTGAAAATCACGTCTGTGATAGGAGAAATTCGCCGAAATCCCAAATGTATCATCCATAAATGTATTGCTGTATAACGCGGCGAATTCTGGTGTAAAGTCATCGCCAGCAACATTAGAGGTGTCGTTAATCAGCTTACCCATGACACTTAATTTTTCACCCGGCGATTGCAGTGGTTTGGCGGTCACAATATTAACCGTTGCCCCCAAGCCACCGGTTGGTGTTTCTGCTCTGGCTGTTTTTACAACTTCTAAAGTTGAGACCCCTTCTGAAGATAAATTTTCAAAATTAAAAGAACGAGTAAACCCAGTTCCCGGCATTTGACGACCATTTAAGGTCACTAAATTAAAGTGAGGACCAAAACCACGTACTGTAATTTCACTACCTTCTCCATTACTGCGACTAATGGTAACACCGGTAATTCTTTGCAAAGACTCAGCTAAATTAGTATCTGGAAATTTCCCCATTTCTTCAGCTGAAATGGCATCCATCACCCCAAATGTATCGCGCTTTAAATCCATAGAGCGCACTAAACTGCCACGAATACCTTTAACTGAAATCACTTCATCAACTTCAGCCTGTTCATTTTCTTGAGATAAAACCTGATGGCTAAAACTCACTGCTAATACAGCACTAATACAAGTCGCAAGTGGTCTTTTAAATAAATTAGTATTGTTCATAATTTGTTACTCTTTAAATTGATTAATAGAAATTAAGTGTCTGATATTTTTATTCTTTTGTTTTAATCACAAAATTATCAATCCGGTATTTAGCGCCTTCACCTGCACCCCAAGCCGGAAACACCATCACCACATCAATCGCACTTAAATCTAAACCTGCATCAAATAAAGTTTGTAACGAGAAAGTGTAGGTTTGCCATTGGTCTAAAACCGGAGCTGCGCCCTCTTCACTTTCGGTTAAATTAAGCTCTACAGCTGTTGCTGCATCTGCCGCTTCAATTTTAAATAACCACGCAGCCGAAGTATCATTTGGCATAGAGGTTACTTTCATTTCAAATTGCACCATGCCATTCGCTAACAAATTAGATGCATCCAAATAAACATCGTCATCCGCCAATATGCCCATTACTGTTGGTGTCGCGCCAATTTCAAACTCAGCCACCATACCATGTGCGGTATCATCGTTAACAACGGCTGGTGTTGAATCGCCACAGCAATCCCAAATTGACCATTGCTCTAATGCCTGATCAGCAAACAAGACATGACCGGCAAAACTTTCTGATGCGTTAGGATCATAAATTTTAACGTTATCTACCTGATAAATTGCGCCTTCACCTTTGCCCCATTCAGGAAAAATCATCACCACATCAATCGCACTTACATCTAAACCTGCGTCTGCAAAAGCAGATAACTTAAAAGTGTAAGTTTGCCACTCGCCAGCAATCGGAGCATGGCCTTCAACACTGGCTGTTAACTGAGCATCCGCAGCACTAGCCGCATTATCAGACTCCACTTTAAAAAACCAAGGTGCGCTACTATCAGCAGGCATAGAAGTCACTTTCATATCAAACTGGAAGACTCCATTTGATAAAATACCAGTTGCATCAAATGGCTCTGGATTAACCCCTTCGGCTAAAAATTCGGTACGAGAAACAAACCCCATGACAGTTGGCGTTGCACCAATGGCAAATTCAGCCACCATGCCATACTCAGCATCAGTAGAATCAACAACCATAGGAGTAGAACCACCACAACAATCCCATAAAGGCCAAGTCTCTTTTGCAGCGTCTTCAAATACAGTTAATTTTGGCGAAACATTCGCATCTGATGCGATTTTAAAATTAGTAATTTGATAAACCGCGCCTTCACCAGCACCCCAAGCAGGAAATACCATAACCACATCAATCGCACTTAAATCTAATCCAGCATCCGCTAAAGTTTTTAAATCAAAGGTGTAAGTTTGCCATTGTCCGGCGGTTGGTGCAGTGCCCTCATTACTGGTCGATAAATTTAGCTCTGCCGCTGTACTTGCACCTGCGCTTTCCACTTTTAATAACCAAGCAGTAGAAGCATCACCCGGCATTGAGGTGACTTTCATGTCAAAACTTAATTTACCAGTATCAGCCATAGGTGAAGCATCAAACGGACTGGCTTTACCACCAGTTTCAGGATCAATAAATTCAGCACGTGAGGTAAACCCATTTACAGTTGGTGTTGCACCAACTGTAAATTCGATTACGTCGCCTTTTTCAGCATCGCTGACAATAGCTGGCGTTGAGCCGCCACAGCAATCCCATGCGGGCCAGTTAATATTGGTAGTACCATCAAAAATCGTTAAGTTTTGGGCAACACCTGTAGAAGGCGGAGATGGGATAGGCGCAGCCCCTTCAACTAAAGCGCCACCGTTTTCGGCATCTAGAAAATAGTTTTTAGGAAATGTACCGCAACCATCACCTGTATCAGGATTAAGACTGCATTGATAAACCCGAACATAATCAATCTCAAAGGTTTGCCCGTTAGCAAAAGCACTGGCATCAACACCAAGATTATTAACATTCTCCGGCCAGTTGCCACCAACCGCTAGGTTAAGGATCATAAAAAACTTCTGATCAAACGGCGCACTATCCCAATGAGTCGTTAATTCGCCTGACACCGCATCATAATATTCGGTATACCAACCTCTGTGCGCTAAACCTACAGCCTGATCTTTAGAGTTATATCGCACTTTTGATTTACGCTGAGTAGCAAATAAAACATCGTCTACATACCAACGAATTTCGCCTTCTTGCCACTCAACCGCATAAGTATGGAAAGCATCTGCCGGATTAACCCCATCTGGAAATTGGTATTCTTTTCCACTACTATCATTATTTGGCCAAGCTTGACCATAATGCAATGTACCGTGGGTACGGTTTTCAACATTACCTTCGCTATCTTCAACTTTTAAATTAACCGCTTCCATAATGTCGATTTCACCAGAAAGTGGCCAGTCACCATAAACAGAATTAGTTGGCATCATCCAAAATGCAGGCCAGCTACCTTGACCACTTGGTAATTTGGCTCGGGCTTCAAACCGGCCATATTTAAAGTCGGCTTTATACTGAGTGACTAATCTTGCCGAGGTATATTCTTTTTCTGCGCCTTCTTCAGCCGGTAAAGCGACAATATTTAGTGCACCGTCAGCAACAAATGAGTTTTCTGCTGAATCGGTATAACATTGTCTTTCGTTATTACCCCCACCAGCACAGTTAACTTCGTGACTCCATTTTTTACTATCGATTTTGTCACCGTCAAATTCATCCTGCCAAACAAGCTCCCATCCGCTGGATAATTTTTCCGGCTGGTAATTAGAAGTATCTGTATTGGTTTCTACACCGCCACCACAACCCAGCAAAGTGCTGGCAGAAGCAATTGCACAGCCCATTGCTAATTTTTTTGCAGCTAATTTCATAATATCTCTACCTAAGTTCAAACGGTGTACTGATATTTCCACCGTAGGGTTAATTAACAATTAAGAATATTTTTAGTTATTAAATTGTTAATTTAATATTGATACATAATTAAATTTAGCTCAATTCAAATGCGCTATACAGCCTTTTTATTGCGGTAAGTTATTAAAAATAATAAAAATTAAGATGAAGCGAGACATAATCACGATAACAGGTGACGAGCCAATAAAATGGAATAAAATAAGGGCAAAAATGATGGTAGATAAAAAATAAAATGCAGGATAACCCACCAAAAATTTAAGTTATCCTGCATTAATTATTTCTTAATACGCAGACTATGACTTGTAAACGATTAGAGTTGTTTTGATTCTAAAAATTGCTGAATGGCGGCACTATAATTACGACTCACCTTTAACTGAATGTCACTCCCAAGCTCAAGAATACACTCGCTGTTACGCAAAGTTTTAACCCTTTGCACATAGTTGATATTGACCAAAGTAGATTTATGAATACGTTTAAATACTCTTTCATCTAGCTCCAGCTCTAGTTTTTTCATTGTAATACGAACAATATGAGTTTCACCTTGAGTATGAACACACATATAGTCACCGGCAGCATCTATCCAGCGAATATCACTAACGGATAAAAATATTTTTTCGTTATCACTATTTTTAATCACCAGCTCGCTGGCAAATTGGGTCGGTAATGGCGTATCTGATTTAAGCCAATCTTCTAGCTCACTAATTGAAATACCGGAGGTTTCTTTTAATGCATTTAATAATCTAAATTTTTCAGCTTCGTTATGTTTAGGCTCAACCCGCTGCATAATTTTTTCAACCGTTTTTTGCAGCCGCCCTAAATTAACGGGTTTCATCACATAATCAATTGCATTTAGCTCAAATGCATCAATGGCATATTCACCATAAGCACTAACAAAAACAATTAAAGGCATAATATCGGTTTGCAAAGCCTGCACAATTTCAATTCCGTTTAACCCAGGCAATTGCAAATCTAAAAATAAAATATCTGGTTGCAACTGTTGGCAAAGTGTAATCGCCTGATCGCCATCCTGCGCTTCGCCAATCACATTAATTTCTGGAATTTTTTCTAGCCTGAGTTTTAATCCTTCTAAAGCTAAAGGCTCATCATCTACAATTACGGCAGTTAGTGCTTTCAAGTTTGTCATCTTTAATTATTTTTCTAATGGAATATTAATCAGCACACTGGTGCCTTTGTTATCGTTTTCTGTCATTTGAATTTCAAAATCTCCATTAAACATAGCATCTAATCTGGCTTTTGTATTACTCATGCCAATGCCAAATCCCTGATTCACTTTTTCACTCTGGCCATAGCCATTATCGGCCACCATAAGTAATAAGCGCTCCCCCTGAGCTTTTGCTGTAATCTCAATACAGCCAGCCTCTTTACGTGGCTCTATTGCATATTTAATCGAGTTTTCAACCAGTGGTTGTAATAACATGCTTGGTAACTTACAGCTTAAAACCTGCGGTTCTATTTGCATAACCAATTGTAAACGTTCGCCAAACCGGATTTTTTCGCATGACAAATATAACTCTAATAACTCCAACTCTTTATTGAGGGTAGTTTGTGGTTTGGTATTTTTATCCAGCGTATAACGCAAAAATTCGCATAGCTTATCTAACATATCATTGGCTTTATCATTTTCATTTTTATAGATAAGTGTAGAAATGGCGTTCATGGTATTGAACATAAAATGAGGGTTGAGCTGATATCTGAGCATTTGCAACTGGGCATCTTTAGCCGATGTTTGCGCGCGTAATAACATTTCATGCTCTTTTTGCAGTTTGGTATTGTAAAGCATGATAAAAAAAATCGCAGTCCAGACAAACATAGTGGTTAGCGAAAATAATAACCAGCCGCCGAATTCCAGCATGTTCCATGCCTGATTCCAGTGCTGCTGATAAACAATTACTTTATAACAACTTAATTTAATTACGTTATAAATTAAACCAAGTACAGCAGCAGAAAAAAAGCTCAGGAACAACGTTTGTTTAAGCGGTAAATGAACAATTCTGCGGATCAGCAGCCATTGTAAATAAGATAAAGTGAAACCGCTTAACGTTTCTACCAATAAATTAAGTAATTGTCCGGCTAAATTAAAATCAGGATCTTCAAATTGAGGGTGCACAATCGCAAAAAATACGATAAGCGCATAGGCCATCCAGCCACTAATTTGTAAAGTCCAAAACTGTCGACGTTGACTAATAAAAGCCTGCGACTCTAATTGAAGAATATTTTGCTCGTGAGCCTGCTCACTCATATCTGATGAATCAATCATATAAAATAGAATTTACACTATACAACATTTTTTAAACATAACGGATGTTTTAAAAAAAATATGAATTATGAGATGAGCAGAAATAAATTTGCGATAACAGGGATACTGACCGAAAAATTAAACTAAAACTAAGCTGAAGTATTAGCAGAATTGAAGAAAATAGAATTAGGAGTAACAACAAAGGAATAATAAAGAAATGGCGGTGAGGCAGGGATTTGAACCCTGGGTACGCTATTAACGTACGCTGGTTTTCAAGACCAGTGCTTTCAACCACTCAGCCACCTCACCGC
>NZ_JAOPFU010000066.1 GCF_025515275.1 Catenovulum sp. 2E275 | reverse complement strand
CCGTAAGTTTTTGCCAATACTGTAGAGATTGCTGCTGTTAAAGTTGTTTTACCGTGGTCAACGTGTCCAATTGTACCAACGTTAACGTGCGGTTTAGTACGTTCAAATTTTGCTTTAGCCACTTTTAATTACCTTTTATAAGATGACCCAAACTGGGTCATTACTAGTTACTAAGACTTTAGTTTCGAGATTCGATTATTTGTTCAGTGATATTTTTTGGTGCTTCACTATAGCGCTCAAACTCCATGGAGTAAGAAGCTCGACCTTGTGTTTGTGAACGCAAATCAGTTGCATACCCAAACATTTCAGCCAATGGTACTTTAGCTTGCACAATTTTAATACCACCTGGGCCATCTTCCATACCATCGATCATGCCTCGACGGCGGTTAATGTCACCCACAACATCTCCCATAAACTCCTCGGGAGTGGTCACTTCAACTTTCATTGTTGGCTCAAGCAATACCGGAGTAGCTTGCGCACAACCTTTTTTGAAGCCCATTGAACCAGCAATTTTAAATGCCATTTCGTTAGAGTCAACATCATGGTATGAACCATCATATAAAGTGACTTTAACATCAAGCACTGGATAGCCAGCCAACACACCCGATTGCATTTGCTCCTGACAACCTTTGTCAACAGCCGGGATATATTCTTTAGGAACAACACCACCTACGATTTCGTTAACGAATTCGTAACCAGCACCTTCTTCCTGAGGTTCAATTTTCAACCAAACATGACCAAATTGACCACGACCACCGGATTGGCGAACAAATTTACCTTCGACTTCAACCGTACCACGAATTGTTTCACGGTAAGCAACTTGTGGTTTACCCACATTTGCTTCCACTTTAAATTCGCGGCGCATACGATCTACGATAATGTCAAGGTGTAATTCACCCATTCCAGAGATGATAGTTTGACCTGTTTCGTCGTCTGTTGCAACTCTAAAAGACGGATCTTCCGCGGCCAATTTACCTAAAGCAATGCCCATTTTTTCTTGGTCTGCTTGGGTTTTTGGCTCAACAGCAACCGAGATAACCGGCTCTGGGAATTCCATACGTTCAAGGGTGATAATGTGCTCAGGTGCACATAATGTATCCCCTGTGGTTACATCTTTTAAGCCGATAGCGGCAGCGATGTCTCCCGCGCGAACTTCTTTAATTTCTTCACGCTTGTTAGAGTGCATTTGTACAATACGACCGAAACGCTCACGTTTGGATTTTACCGGGTTATAAACAGCATCACCTGTATTTACAACACCAGAATAAACTCTGAAGAAAGTGAGTGTTCCAACAAATGGATCGGTTGCAATCTTAAATGCCAACGCCGAGAAAGGTTCATTGTCGTCTGCATGACGCTCCCCTTCTGATTCATCTTCATTGATGCCTTTAATAGCAGGCACATCAACCGGCGATGGTAAGTATTCAATAACAGCATCTAATACTGCTTGAACACCTTTATTTTTAAATGCAGAACCAGCTGTGCATAGAACAATTTCGTTGTTCAATGTACGAGTTCTAAGCGCTTTTTTAATTTCAGCTTCTGTTAATTCTTCACCTTCTAAATACTTGTCCATCAAGTCTTCAGAAGCTTCAGCAGCCGCTTCAATCATTTTTTCACGCCACTCAGTACATTCATCTAACATATCTGCTGGGATATCTTCATAAACGAAGGATGTGCCTTGGTCTTCATCATTCCAGTTGATGTATTTCATTTTAATTAAATCAACTACACCAGTGAAATTCTCTTCCGCGCCAATTGGTAATTGAATCGGAACAGGCGTTGCGTTTAAACGCTTTTCGATTTGTCTGACCACAGCTAAAAAGTCTGCACCGGTACGGTCCATCTTATTGACGAAAACCATACGCGGTACATGATATTTATCTGCCTGACGCCAAACCGTTTCAGACTGAGGCTGTACCCCTGAAGATGCACAAAACACCACAACGGCACCATCTAATACACGCAGAGAACGTTCCACTTCAATTGTAAAGTCAACGTGCCCTGGTGTATCAATAATGTTTACTCTGTGGTCGTCAAACTGAGCATCCATACCACGCCAAAAGGCTGTAGTAGCAGCAGATGTGATAGTAATACCACGCTCTTGTTCTTGCTCCATCCAGTCCATGGTTGCCGCACCATCATGTACCTCACCTATTTTGTGAGATAAACCGGTATAAAAAAGCACACGTTCAGTTGTGGTAGTTTTACCAGCATCAACGTGCGCACATATTCCGATATTGCGATAGCGCTCAATAGGCGTTTTTCGAGCCACGACAAATATCCTCTTGTTTCGGTATTACCAACGATAATGAGCGAATGCTTTGTTGGCTTCTGCCATACGATGAACGTCTTCACGCTTCTTAACAGCAGAACCTTTGTTTTCTGATGCGTCTACGATTTCAGCAGCTAGACGCTGAGCCATTGATTTTTCACCACGCTTACGAGCAGCTTCTACTAACCAACGCATACCAAGAGTATTACGACGAACAGGGCGAACTTCTACTGGAACTTGATAAGTAGAACCACCAACACGACGTGATTTAACTTCCACAGCTGGACGAACATTGTCTAAAGCTGATTCAAACACATCTAAATGTTCTTTGCTTGCTTTTTCAGCAGCAATATCTAACGCACCGTAAACAATCTTTTCAGCGGTTGATTTTTTGCCGTCTAACATAACGACATTTACGAATTTTGCTAATAGTTCACTCTTGAACTTTGGATCTGGTAGGATTTTACGTTGACCTACGACTCTTCTTCTAGGCATTTTGTTACTCCAATTTTTCAGGGATTACCCAAAACTAATAATTAATGATGCTTGGCCTTACTCGGATCGGAGAACCCTTAAGCCTTAGGTCTCTTAGCACCGTACTTAGAGCGTGCTTGCTTACGCTTAGCAACACCTGCACAGTCCAATGAACCACGTACAGTGTGATAACGCACACCTGGTAAATCTTTAACACGACCACCACGAATAAGAACAACACTGTGCTCTTGTAAGTTATGGCCTTCACCACCGATGTATGAAGTTACTTCAAAACCGTTGGTTAAACGAACACGACAAACTTTACGTAATGCAGAGTTTGGTTTTTTTGGTGTAGTTGTATATACACGAGTACATACACCACGACGCTGTGGACAAGCTTCTAAAGCAGGCACGTTACTTTTAACGGTTTGCTTTACACGAGGCTTACGCACGAGCTGGTTAATAGTTGCCATCAACTGCTCCTAATGTATTTCTATTAGCGTTTAAAAATGAAAAATCCGCGTCCCATAAATTTAGGGACGCGGAATTTTAATGGTCAAGTATTAAACTGTCAAATAAATCGCATAACCTTTAGCCTTATTCTGGCAAATTAATGCGACAAATAGGTGACAATTAATCTTGATCGCTGCTGAAGTCAGCATTTAATGCATCAGTCAGCGCTTTTTCTGCTTCATCAGCCGTTACTTGAGTTTCCACTTCTGGCATAGCTGCTTTCATGCGACTTTGCGCACGTTTTAAGTGATAAGCATAACCAGTACCAGCAGGAATCAAACGACCAACAATAACGTTCTCTTTCAAGCCACGTAAATCATCGGTTTTACCGCTTACCGCTGCTTCAGTTAACACACGAGTTGTTTCCTGGAACGAGGCAGCAGAGATAAATGATTCTGTAGAAAGTGATGCTTTAGTAATACCTAATAATTGGTATTCATACTTAGCTGGTATCTTATTCTGCTCTTCTAAATCACGGTTAGCGATATTAACAGCAGCAACCTCAGCCGTTTCACTTTCTAAGAATTGTGAATCACCCGCATCGGTGATCACGCATTTACGTAACATTTGGCGTACGATAACTTCAATATGCTTGTCGTTAATTTTTACACCTTGTAAGCGATATACGTCTTGTACTTCGTTTACTATGTAATTACAAACATCTTGGATACCACGCAGACGTAAAATGTCATGCGGAGACTCTGGACCATCGGCAATAACTTCACCACGTTCAACCTGCTCACCTTCAAACACGTTTAATTGACGCCATTTAGGGATCATCTCTTCGTGTTGAACCGCGCCATGTTCCGCTGTAATAATTAAGCGACGTTTACCTTTAGTCTCTTTACCAAAGCTAACTGTACCTGAGATTTCTGCAAGAATTGCAGGATCTTTCGGCTTACGAGCTTCAAATAAATCCGCAACGCGCGGTAGACCACCGGTGATGTCACGGGTTTTTGAACTTTCTTGTGGAATACGAGCAATCGCATCACCACTTTGTACTTGAGCACCATCTTCTAGGTTAACTAAAGCGTTACCCGGTAAGAAGTATTGTGCTGGCATATCAGTGCCGCCCATGTTAACCGCTTGGCCTTTTTCATCAACCAAACGAATTGCCGGACGCATTTCTTTACCCGCACCAGTACGATCTTTTGGATCAATCACTACAATGCTAGATAAACCAGTTAGCTCATCAGTTTGGCGAGTAATTGTGACACCCTCAACCATATCTGCAAATTGAACTTTACCAGCTACCTCAGTGATGATTGGGTGAGTATGCGGATCCCAGTTAGCGATAACTTCACCGCCAGATACTGCATCCCCGTCACCTTTACTCATTACCGCACCGTAAGGAATTTTATAACGTTCTTTTTGACGGCCTTGCTCATCGATTACTGTTAATTCACTTGAACGTGAAGTAATCACTAGCTTACCATCAGAGTTAGTTACGAACTTAGCGCGTGCTAGCTTGATAGAACCATCTGTTTTAACCTGAATGCTATTCTCGGCTGACGCACGAGATGCCGCACCACCGATGTGGAACGTACGCATGGTTAACTGTGTACCCGGTTCACCGATTGACTGAGCCGCGATAACACCAACAGATTCACCTTGGTTAATAACGTGGCCACGTGCAAGGTCACGACCATAACACTGAGCACAAACACCAAAGTCGTTATTACAAGTAATTACAGAACGTACTTTAACTTCATCAATTGAGTTAGCTTCTAACTGATCACAAAGCGCTTCATCAATCATCACATTACGTTCGATTAACACTTCTTCGCTACCAGGTACTAATACGTCTTCAGCAACAACACGACCAAGTACACGTTCACGAAGTGGTTCTACAACGTCACCACCTTCGATTAACGGACGCATCCAAGTACCATTTTCAGTACCACAGTCAACACCCATTACAACCATGTCTTGAGCTACGTCAACTAAACGACGAGTCAAATAACCTGAGTTCGCAGTTTTAAGTGCAGTATCTGCCAAACCTTTACGCGCACCGTGAGTTGAGATGAAGTACTGAAGTACGTTCAGACCTTCACGGAAGTTCGCAATAATTGGCGTTTCAATGATAGAACCGTCTGGCTTAGCCATTAGACCACGCATACCCGCTAACTGACGAATCTGAGCCGGGCTACCACGAGCACCTGAGTCAGCCATCATATAAATCGAGTTAAAGCTGTCTTGTTCTTCGTCTTCACCTTTTGCGTTTTTAACCACTTCTTTAGACAAGTTGTCCATCATTGATTTTGCAACGCGTTCGTTAGCAGACGACCAGATATCGATAATTTTATTGTATTTTTCACCGGCAGTTACAAGACCAGACTGGAATTGTTCCTGAATTTCGGTTACTTCAGCTTCAGCTTCTTCAACAATCTCTTTTTTCGCATCTGGGATAACCATATCGTCAATACCAACAGATGCACCTGAAAGCATTGCGTAATGGAAACCTGTATACATAATATGGTCAGCAAAAATAACTGTGTCTTTTAAACCTAACTGACGATAACAGCCGTTTAATAAACGAGAAATTTGCTTTTTACCCATAGGCTGGTTGATTAAATCAAACGACATGCCATCAGGTAAAATTAACGATAAAATAGCACGACCAGCGGTAGTTTCAACGATACGAGTTGAAGACTCTTTTTCACCTTCTTCATTAAAAGTGACTTCTGAGATTCGAACTTTTACTCGGCTGTGTAATTCAACATTACCCGTACGGTAAGCTTTTTCAGCTTCTTTCGGGTTTTTAAATACAGCGCCTTCACCTAAACCATTCACTTTGTCACGAGTCATGTAATAAAGACCCAATACAACGTCTTGTGAAGGTACGATAATCGGCTCACCGTTTGCTGGTGATAAAATGTTGTTGGTAGACATCATTAACGCACGAGCTTCCAATTGAGCTTCTAACGTTAATGGTACGTGTACCGCCATTTGGTCACCGTCGAAGTCAGCGTTATAAGCCGCACAAACTAACGGGTGTAAATGGATCGCTTTACCTTCGATTAATACAGGTTCAAATGCCTGAATACCTAATCTATGAAGTGTTGGAGCACGGTTTAATAAAACCGGATGTTCACGAATAACTTCATCTAAAACGTCCCAAACTTCTGGCGCTTCACGTTCAACTAATTTTTTAGCTGCTTTAATCGTTGTTGCTAAACCACGTAGCTCTAATTTGCCGTAAATAAATGGCTTGAATAACTCAAGGGCCATTTTTTTCGGTAAACCACACTGGTGTAAACGTAAAGTAGGACCAACTGTAATTACAGAACGGCCTGAATAATCTACACGCTTACCTAGTAAGTTTTGACGGAAACGACCTTGTTTACCTTTGATCATATCTGCCAAAGATTTTAATGGACGTTTGTTAGAACCCGTAATAGCACGGCCACGACGACCATTATCTAATAATGCGTCTACCGCTTCCTGCAACATACGTTTTTCGTTACGAACAATAATATCCGGAGCGGCTAAATCTAATAAGCGCTTCAAACGGTTATTACGGTTAATAACACGACGATATAAGTCATTTAAGTCAGAGGTTGCAAAACGGCCACCATCTAACGGTACTAATGGACGTAAATCAGGTGGTAAAACAGGTAATACTGTCATGATCATCCAACGAGGATCATTACCAGACTGATGGAAAGCTTCCATTAGTTTTAAACGTTTAGTGATTTTTTTACGTTTAGTTTCAGAGTTAGTTTCAGGTAACTCTTCACGCATCATCTTGATTTCTTGCTCAAGATCAATGTTATCTAATAAAGCTAAAATGGCTTCTGCACCCATTTTTGCTTCAAATTCATCACCGTATTCTTCTAATGCGTCTAAATAATCTTCTTCGTTTAACAGCTGGCTACGCTCTAAAGTCGTCATGCCTGGCTCTGTAACAACGAATGATTCAAAATAAAGTACACGTTCGATATCACGTAATGTCATATCTAACATTAAACCAATACGAGACGGTAATGATTTTAAGAACCAAATATGCGCAACTGGGCTTGCTAATTCAATGTGACCCATGCGTTCACGACGCACTTTAGTTAAAGTAACTTCAACACCACATTTTTCACAAATAACACCACGATGCTTTAAACGTTTGTATTTACCACACAAACATTCGTAATCTTTGATCGGGCCAAAAATACGCGCACAGAACAAACCGTCACGCTCAGGTTTAAACGTACGGTAGTTAATTGTTTCAGGTTTTTTAACTTCACCAAATGACCACGAACGGATCATGTCCGGTGATGATAAACCAATGCGAATTCTATCGAATTCTTCTGTTTTGTTCTGCTGCTTGAGAAACTTCAGTAAGTCTTTCACGCTGATTCTCCACTCGGAGTTAAAATCCTAAGCCGCAAATATAATTTACGGCTCCTAGTCTTTTAGAAGATTACTCTTCTTCCAATTCAATGTTGATACCTAAAGAACGGATCTCTTTCAACAATACGTTGAAGGACTCAGGCATGCCTGGTTCCATCTTATGGTTGCCATCAACAATGTTCTTATACATCTTAGTACGACCGTTAACGTCATCAGACTTAACTGTCAGCATTTCTTGTAGAGTATAAGAAGCACCGTAAGCTTCAAGCGCCCATACTTCCATTTCACCGAATCTTTGACCACCAAACTGAGCTTTACCACCCAATGGTTGTTGAGTAACCAAGCTGTATGAACCGGTAGAACGAGCATGCATTTTGTCGTCTACTAAGTGGTTCAATTTAAGCATGTACATGTAACCAACCGTTACTTTACGCTCAAACGGGTTACCGGTACGGCCATCATATAATTGAATTTGACCACTTGTCGGTAAACCAGCAAGGGTTAATAATTCTTTAATTTCAGGCTCTTTTGCACCGTCAAATACAGGCGTAGCCATAGGTAAACCAGCTTTTAAATGACTTGCAAGACGAATCACTTCTTCATCAGTGAAACTTGCAATATCTACTTGCTGGCGACAATTACCTACATCATACGCTTGCTGAATGTAGTTACGTAATTCATGAATCTCTTTTTGCTCTTGCAACATTTGATTGATCTTACGACCAATACCTTTTGCTGCCGCACCTAAGTGAGTTTCAAGAATCTGACCCACGTTCATACGAGAAGGTACACCTAACGGGTTTAATACGATATCAACCGCATCACCGTTTTCATCATAAGGCATATCTTCGATCGGTAGAATCGTTGAAATTACACCCTTGTTACCGTGACGACCCGCCATTTTATCACCCGGCTGGATTTGACGTTTAACTGCTAAATACACTTTAACAATTTTTAATACGCCAGGTGCTAAGTCATCACCTTGAGTGATCTTGTTACGTTTAATTTCTAACTTTTTGTCAAATTCAGCACGAGTTTCTTCATACTGTTCAGCAATTTGCTCAAGTTCAGCTTGCTGATCTTCATCAGTTAAGCTTTGTGTTAACCATTTAATACGGTCAATTGCATCTAACTCAGCTTCAGATTTACCGGCTTTCACCAATAAACTTTTAGCACGAGCAAAAATATCATCTTCTAATATTTTAAACTCTGTTGTTAAATCTTTCTTAACTTCAGCAACTTGCATCTGTTCAATTTCTTTAGCTCGCTGATCTTTTTCAACACCATCACGGGTAAATACTTGAACATCAATAATAGTACCGCTTACGCTGTTAGGAACGCGTAATGAGCTGTCTTTTACATCAGATGCTTTTTCACCAAAGATAGCTCTTAGTAGCTTTTCTTCTGGGGTTAATTGTGTTTCACCTTTTGGCGTTACTTTACCAACTAAGATGTCACCGCCTTTAACTTCCGCACCAATGTATACCACACCAGATTCATCTAGCTTAGATAATGCTGACTCACCAACATTAGGAATATCAGAAGTAATTTCTTCTGGACCTAATTTAGTATCACGCGCAATACAGCTTAATTCTTGAATATGGATAGTGGTTAAACGGTCTTCCTGAACAACACGCTCAGATACTAGGATAGAATCCTCAAAGTTATAACCATTCCAAGGCATGAACGCGATACGCATGTTTTGACCTAATGCCAACTCACCTAAATCGGTAGAAGGACCATCAGCTAATACATCGCCGCGTACAACCGGAATACCCACTTCACAAGTTGGTCTTTGGTTAATACAAGTATTTTGGTTAGAACGTGTATATTTGGTTAAGTTATAAATATCAATACCCGCTTCGCCTGGTACTGTTTCAGATTCATTAACTTTAACCACAATGCGGCTTGCATCAACATAGTCAATTACACCGCCACGCTTAGCAACTACAGTTACACCTGAGTCAATCGCAACTGTTTTTTCAACACCAGTGCCGACTAAAGGCTTATCCGCTTTTAATGTTGGTACAGCCTGACGTTGCATGTTTGAACCCATTAATGCACGGTTCGCATCATCGTGTTCAAGGAATGGAATTAATGACGCCGCTACCGATACGATCTGCTGCGGAGAAACATCCATATACTGAACTTCATCAGAGCTCATTAATGTAAATTCGTTTTTATGACGACAGTTAACCAATTCATCAACTAAACGGTTATCATCATCAACTTCTGCACTCGCCTGAGCGATAACATAGTTACCTTCTTCAATTGCAGATAAATATTCGATTTGCTCAGTTACCTGACCATTAACCACTTTACGATATGGCGTTTCTAAGAAACCAAAATCATTGGTACGAGAATAACTCGCTAATGAGTTAATCAAACCGATGTTTGGACCTTCAGGCGTTTCGATAGGACATAAACGACCATAGTGAGTCGGATGTACGTCACGAACCTCAAAGCCAGCACGCTCACGAGTTAAACCGCCCGGACCTAATGCAGAAATACGACGCTTATGCGTTACTTCTGATAACGGGTTGTTCTGATCCATAAACTGAGATAATTGGCTAGAACCAAAATATTCTTTAACAGCTGCTGAAATCGGCTTAGCGTTAATTAAGTCTTGAGGTGTTAAATTATCTAAATCACCTAAGCTTAAACGTTCTTTAACTGCACGCTCAACACGTACTAAACCAACACGGAATTGGTTTTCAGCCATTTCACCAACGCTACGAATACGACGGTTACCTAAGTGGTCGATATCATCCACTTCACCTTTACCATCACGAATATCAATTAATGTTTTCATTACATCAATAATATCTTGATTTGATAAAGTACCTTCGCCAACTAATTCTTCACGCTTAACACGGCGGTTAAACTTCATACGACCGACACTAGATAAATCATATCTGTCTTCGTTGAAGAATAAGTTTTCAAATAAACCCTCAGCCGCTTCACGTGTTGGTGGCTCACCAGGACGCATCATACGGTAAATTTCAACTAACGCCTCTAAACGGTTAGTAGTTGAATCTACACGTAAAGTTTCAGACATATATGCACCATGATCTAAATCATTAATGTATAAAGTCTCTAGTGTTTTATAACCCGCTTTAGCTAATTCAGCTAATAATTCTAAAGTCAGTTCAGAGTTTGCTTCTGCAATTACTTCACCGGTAGATTCATCAACATAAGTTTGCTTTAAAGTTTTACCGATTAAATACTCAACCGGAACTTCTAATTCAGAAACATTTGCTTTATCTAATTGACGAATATGACGTGCCGTAATACGACGTCCTTTTTCAACAATTACATTGCCTTCATTATCATTGATATCAAAAGCTGCGGTTTCACCTAATAAACGCTCAGGCACTAATTGCATCATGCAACTGTTTTCTCTGATCTCAAAAATAACAGATTCAAAGAATAGATCTAAAATTTGTTCAGAAGTGTAATCTAATGCACGTAAAATAATTGACGCTGGTAATTTACGGCGTCTATCAATACGAACAAACAAATTATCTTTAGGGTCAAACTCAAAGTCTAACCAAGAACCACGGTAAGGAATTACACGAGCATTGTATAAAACTTTACCTGAAGAGTGGGTTTTACCTTTATCGTGATCAAAGAATACACCTGGTGAACGGTGTAATTGAGAAACAATAACACGTTCAGTACCATTAATAACAAATGTACCATTTTCAGTCATTAATGGGATTTCGCCCATGTAAACTTCCTGCTCTTTTATATCTTTTATTGTTCCTGCAGGAGCTTCTTTATCGTATAAAACTAATCTTAATTTCACACGTAATGGCGCAGAGTAAGTTACCCCCCTGACTTGACATTCTTTAACATCAAATACGGGTTCGCCTAGGTGATAGCTAACATACTGCAACTCAGAGCTGCCAGAATAGCTAACGATTGGGAATACGGAACGGAATGCAGCCTCCAGTCCATATTGACCATCAGGGTCTACATCAATGAATTTTCGGAAAGAGTCTAACTGGATGGAAAGCAAATAAGGTACATCCAGAACCTGCGGACGCTTACCAAAATCCTTACGAATGCGTTTCTTTTCGGTATAAGAATAAGCCATGGGGTTCCTCAGCTTGCTGATTTCAAGATCAATCAGGCACTAATTTAAAGTGATGGTTGAGCTACAATCATAATCGTTTTAATTGAACTTTTTAAGCGCAAAGCTCTATAGCGCAAAAAGGCCGGCACTCATTAAGCGCCAGCCCTTGCCGGTTAAGGCTAATAAACTGTACAAGACAGATTATTTAACTTCAACTTCTGCACCAGCTTCTTCTAGTGCTTTCTTAAGCTCTTCAGCTTCTTCTTTAGAAGCGCCTTCTTTGATTGGAGCTGGAGCACCATCAACTAAAGCTTTAGCTTCTTTAAGGCCTAAACCTGTTGCGCCACGTACTGCTTTGATAGCAGCAACTTTGTTAGCGCCAGCACCTTTAAGGATAACTGTGAATTCAGTTTGCTCTTCAGCAGCTTCAGCAGCGCCAGCAGGACCAGCAACAACAGCAGCAGCAGCAGATACACCGAATTTTTCTTCCATTGCAGAAACTAATTCTACAACATCCATAACTGACATTTCAGCAATAGCATCAATGATTTGGTCTTTAGTAATAGACATGACTCTTTACCCTAATAATAAAATATTTTACAAAATAATATGCTAAGCAGCACACAACACAATTAAGCAGCTTCTTGCTCTTTTTGGTCGCGAATTGCAGCGATAGTACGAACAAGTTTGCCAGCAGCCGCTTCTTTCATGCAGCTCATTAACTTCGCTAAACCTTCTTCGTATGTTGGCAATGACGCTAAAATTTCAACGTCAGCTACCGCACCTTCAAATGCAGCACCTTTAATTTCAAAAGCTTTATTACTTTTTGCGAACTCTTTTAAAATACGAGCCGCAGCACCTGGGTGCTCAGTAGAGAAAGCTAATAAAGTAGGTCCTACGAATAAGTCTTTAAGACATTCGTAGCTTGTACCTTCAACTGCACGACGAGCTAATGTGTTACGAACAACTTGAAGTTGTACGCCTGCTTCACGAGCTTTTGCACGTAAAGACGTCATATCAGCTACAGTAACGCCGCGAGAATCAGCAACAACTGCAGAAAGCGCACCAGTGGCAGCTTCATTGACTTGAGCGACAATTTCTTTTTTGCCTGCGAGTCCTAATGCCATTAGTGTAACTCCTGGATATCCTAGATATTATCTAGATTGTAACTACCCCAACTAACCATTGAGTTGGGAATGATTTACGGATTAGGTCCAGAAGAGGGTATAAAACAATCTTCGAGGTTCCTTCACCGTCTACGTAGGAAATTAAGTAATAAAATCAAAAGTTAACTTTAAAACACCTACGGTCTTGGACGTGAGCCTTACGGCACGACCTTAAATTTGGCCGCGTAGTTTAACTAAACAGCGCGGCCAAGTAAAGCTTTTTGAACAACTATTAAGCAGTTTGAGTGCTTAAACCAGCTTGGTCAACTTGAAGACCAGCGCCCATAGTTGTAGATAAGCTCACCTTAGCAACAAAAACACCTTTTGCTGTAGATGGCTTAGCTTTTTTCAATGCAACGATTAAAGCTTCAAGGTTTTCTTTAAGCTTATCATTGTCAAAATCCACTTTACCGATAGTAGTATGGATAATACCGTTTTTATCGTTACGATAACGGATCTGACCAGCTTTAGCTTGTTTAACTGCTTCAGCAACATTTGGTGTTACTGTACCCACTTTAGGGTTAGGCATTAAACCACGAGGACCTAAAACTTGACCTAATTGACCAACTACGCGCATTGCATCTGGAGAAGCAATAACTACGTCGAAGTCCATTTGACCAGCTTTAACCTGTTCAGCTAAATCGTCCATACCTACGATATCAGCACCAGCTTCTTTAGCAGCTTCAGCGTTTGCACCTTGAGTGAAAACAGCTACACGAACTGTACGACCAGTACCGTGTGGTAAAACGGTAGCGCCACGAACGTTTTGATCTGATTTACGAGCATCGATGCCTAAGTTAATAGAAGCATCAACACTTTCAACAAACTTAGCTGTAGCGAATTCTTTTAACAAATCTAAAGCTTCATTGATGTCATAAGCTTTAGTTGCGTCAACTTTTTCACGGATTAAACGTGCTTTTTTAGTTAATTTAGCCATTGATTAGTCCTCTACCACTAAGCCCATGCTACGCGCAGTACCAGCGATTGTTCTAACTGCTGCATCCATATCAGCTGCAGTTAAATCTGGTTCTTTTGCTTTAGCAATGTCTTCTAATTGTGCACGTGTAACAGTACCCACTTTATCTACGTGTGGTTTAGCTGAACCACTTTTAAGACCTAAAGCTTTTTTCAATAAGAAAGATGCTGGTGGAGTCTTAGTTTCAAAAGTGAAAGAACGGTCACTATAAACTGTGATAACAACTGGTACCGGAGCACCTTTTTCTAGGCTTTCTGTTTTTGCGTTGAACGCTTTACAGAATTCCATGATGTTAACACCTTGCGCACCTAACGCAGGACCAACTGGTGGACTAGGGTTAGCCATGCCAGCTGCAACTTGCAGCTTAACTAAGGCTTGTACTTTCTTTGCCATTGTAATTACCTCTTTGTGGGTCTACGCCTAGTAAATGCGAGGACACTTACTTTACGGCTACCCGGTTCTAAATTGGGTCGCGGATTATAATTTAATCGTTAACCTTTTTCAACTTGTGAAAATTCTAATTCAACTGGTGTAGAACGACCAAAGATCAGAACTGACACTTTTAATCTGCTCTTTTCATAATCCACTTCTTCAACAACACCGTTAAAGTCAGCAAATGGACCATCATTAACTCTAACCACTTCACCTGGTTCAAATAATGTTTTCGGACGTGGCTTATCATGATTTTCTTCAAGACGATTTAAAATCGCTTGCGCTTCACGATCAGAAATTGGTGCAGGACGATCACTCGTACCACCAATAAAGCCAAGTACCCGCGGCGTGCTTTTAACCAAATGCCATGACTCATCATTCATGATCATTTGAACTAAAACATAACCTGGGAAAAACTTACGCTCACTCTTGCGTTTTTGACCAGCACGCATTTCAACAACTTCTTCGGTTGGCACCAAAATGTCACCGAAATATTCTTCCATACTGTTTAATGCAATATGCTCTTTTAAAGTAGTAGCTACGCGGCCTTCATAACCTGAAAACGCTTGAACTACATACCATCTTAATTTTGGTTCTGACATTGTTTACAGCCCTAATCCAGTTAAAAATGAAACTAATCGCACCATAATCCCATCAAGGAACCACAATAACAACGACATAATAACAGTTGCAATTAAGACAATAACAGTCGTGCGCAAGGCTTCATCACGAGTAGGCCAAATCACTTTACGAACTTCAGTGCGTGACTCTTTAGCGAAACTTAACCCCGCTTTCCCTTTGCCAGTTTGAGCAGCAATTAAACCAGCAACAACAACAGCACCAACCACGCCTAACGCGCGCCATAGCACTGATACTTGCTCAGCATAATAATGATTGCCCCAAACCGCAGCACCGAGGATAACAACAGTTAAAATCCACTTAATTGAATCAAAACTGCTCCCTTGCTTTTCTGCTTCTACGCTCATACAAAAACCTTTACGGGATTTACAGACAAAAATGCCCCGCATTAAGCGAGGTCAAAAAGCTGGCAGGGGTGGCAGGACTCGAACCCGCAACCATCGGTTTTGGAGACCGCTGTTCTACCAATTGGAACTACACCCCTGCAAAAACTTTAAACACAAAAGCCCCTTGCGGGGCTTTTGAATCTCGAATTATATATTATGCAAAGATTTTAGCAACAACGCCAGCACCTACTGTACGGCCACCTTCGCGGATTGCGAAACGTAAACCTTCGTCCATCGCGATTGGTGAG
>NZ_JAOPFU010000065.1 GCF_025515275.1 Catenovulum sp. 2E275 | reverse complement strand
CGCACAAAAAAATTCTCGTTAGAAACCATGTGGAATTATAAGGTTAAATAATTCAATTAGTTAGAATACACCTTAACCCGAGTTGAGGTTAATTAAAAGCTAAACAGGGTTAATTGATATTAACCCTGTTTCATTTTTTAAGCTGATTTAGCCTGTTTTAACTCACCAAACTGAAAAACCCGTAAACCAAAATATTTGGCGACACAATATAAATGGTCAAATACATCAGCCTGAATTTTTTCGTATCTAAGCCATTCGGTTTCGGTAAAACAATATAACTCCAGTGGTAAGCCATGCTCAGTTGGCGCAAGCTGGCGGCACATCATTAGCATGTCATTACGAATTTCTTTTTTCTCTTTTAAATAGGCTTCAATATAAGCTCTAAATGTACCTAAATTAGATAAACAGCGGTTTGATGGCAATTCATCTTTAGTCGCAATGCTTGCACCATCAGCGATTTTATCGGCTAAGTATTGTTTTAATAACGGATGATCTTTTAATTTTTCGTAGTTTTCTTGGGTTAAATAACCAACACTGTTCTGGTCTAAATAAAGTGCACGTTTGATTCGTCTTGCGCCAGTTTCCTGCATTCCGCGCCAGTTAGTAAAACTGTTTGAAACTAAATCATAAACCGGAATTGAGGTAATAGTTTTGTCGAAGTTTCTGACTTTAACAACGGTTAACCCCACTGAAATGACATCACCGTCAGCTTTGCCTTTTTCAAATACAATCCAATCACCTACTCTCACTAAACGGTTAAGCGATAACTGAACACCAGCCACAAACCCTAAAATAACGTCTTTAAATATTAATAAAACCAAGGCCATAGCGGCCGAAATACCGGTTAATAAAGTGAGCGGCGATTTATCAAAAATAATCGAGACAATAAAAATGGTGGTAATTAAATACACCAGCAATACCGCAAGCTGGCGAATATTATCAATTGGCAAGGTTCTAAGTGACTCAACCTCATCAAAAATATCGCGGATGGTATTAATAATTGCCAAAATTACAGAGGCAATAACCAGTGTAATCGCAATGCTAATCACATGGCCAAAATCCTGCGCAACATGCTCTGGCAGATCAAACAATAAATAAGTTAATTTTTCAGCAGCAATAACCGGCACTATCAGCAAAACTCGGCTGATAAATTTATTTTCGATTAATAAATCGTCCCAAGTATGATTGGTTTTGGTGATAGCTTTACGCAACACAGGTAAAACAAATTTAAATGCGACTAGGCTTAAAAACAAAACCGCCGCTAAAATCACCCCGATTCGGGAAAGGTAAAAGGCGTGGCCTTGGGTGGGTAGAAAATCTAATAAATCTAACAAGCTAAACTCCACTAAACAGGCATAAAAAAATGGCAGCTAATTTTAACTGCCATTTATTGAAGTTTAAATACAACTTAGCCTTTTTTATAGGCTTGTGCTGCCTCTTTAATTTGTGGAGCAGATTTTTCCATAATTTGGTTAATTACTGCGGTTACACCATCAATACCAGTTTGCAGATATTTTTTACCGCTATCAGTTACTAAATAATCAGTGTATTGATTAATTTGCTCAACTGATAAATCTTGATAAGTGTAATGCGACATTAAAATCATTTGCTGCCATAACATTGGCTGAATCATGCCTTTTGCCTGAGCAACTGCATCTTCAACTTTTGCCATGTCAGGATTGTCACTAAACTTTTCAATGCTACTTATAGTTGAACTCATAATTTGTTCAACCATATTCATGGCAGCGTCAACTAACTTGCTTTTTTCAACAAAGTTTTGCACTGCTACAATGCGTTCTTGTGTTGGTGGCTGAGTTTGAAAACTAGCTGCAAACATTTGAATTTCTTGCATATTAGCAGGATCAGCAGCTTCTAACTCGGCTTTAGCAATTTGTGAACCTAAATCTGAATCTAACCAGCTTTTAACTTCTTTAAGCTCAGCTACACTCATTTTGCTGTCAAAAGTGTCAACTAATGTTTGTTTAATCTCATGCTTATCAACATTATTGCTTAAGATTTGCATAACAGAGTCAACTGCTTGCGGATCTTTCACATAAGGCTTTTGCTGCATAGCCTGAGCCTGAAACTGCGCAGGTAAAGATTCAAGAGAGGTTGTTAAACCTGATTTATCAACAATTTCATTAATCAAACTTGCTTTATCCGCAGCCATTGCAAAGGCAGGTAATAAAATAGCAGCTAGACTAAATGCTCGTAGAGTTTTTAACATTGTACATTTCCTTTTAGTACGTTTTTAAATAGTGAAGTCGATTGGGGTTATACCGCTTTAACCCAAAATGTACCGACTTCTGCTTTTACAACTTCAACTTCTGTATTCGCCAAAATGTCAGATTCACTTTTCACTTTCCAAGTAATACCTGAGTATTTATATTGACCAAAATGATGCTTTGAAATGGCTTGTTCGGTAACAAAGCGAACTCCAACAAAATCATTTTTAGCAGGCGATTGTTCAGTTTGGTTTTGTAACTTTTTAAACGGTTTCCATAAAATTAAAGCCAAAATACTGCTTAAAATTGCATTGGCTAATAATACAGCTAACCAAGTTTGTGGTAACAGTCCAACCCAGCTTAAAACGCCAGTAATCACTAACGAGATACCAACAAAAAACAGAATAAAAGTTGCAAAGCCTAATATTGCGACTTCAATTGCCAATAAAATAATACCCAGAGCAATTAAAACCTCAGAAAAATGTTCGCTAATAAAGTTCATATTTTTATCTCTGTTTTGTTTACTAAGCCTACTTATTATTCAGCACATTTAAAATACTGGTCGCCTGAGCAACAACATTAGCAACTTCAGTGCTGCCATCTGGTAATAAAACAATGCTGGATTCTTTGGCAATTGCTTGTTTTGCGGCAATGGCTTTGGTTGCCAGATCTAACTGAATGGCTTTTTGACCATCTTCTGTTGCTGCGGCTTCACCCACAACTCGTAGCGCCTCAGCCTGAGCATCGGCAACGGCTAAAATGGCTTTTGCTTCACCTTCGGCTTTTAAAACCTGCTCTTGTTTTTCTGCTTCGGCGGCTAAAACGCGTGCTTGTTTATCACCTTGGGCGATATTAATAGCAGCTTGTTTTTCACCGTCTGATTCTAAAATTTTTGCCCGACGTTCACGCTCGGCTTTCATTTGCGATTCCATCGCTTCCATAATAGTGCCAGGAGGTGTGATGTCTTTAATCTCGTAACGTAATACGGCAACCCCCCATGATTCAGCCGCTTCGTTAATTGAACTAACAATTTTTGCGTTGAGCATATCGCGCTCTTCAAAGGTTTTATCTAAATCAATTTTACCAATTTCAGAACGCATCGTCGTTTGCGCAAGCTGAGTTACAGCAAATACATAATCTTCTACACCATAAGTCGCTTTGTATGGGTCAAGCACCCGAAAATACAATACGCCATCGACCGTTAAGGAAATATTATCTTTGGTAATTGCCGCTTGGCTAGGTACATCAAACGCTTGCTCTTTTAGCGAACGATCTGCTGCGACTTTATCCACAAATGGAATAATAAAATTAAGACCGGCTTCTTTGGTTGACTGGTATTTACCAAACCGTTCGATAATCCAGGCCCGGTTTTGCGGCACAAATTTAATTGATGATTTAAGGGTAACTACAACAAATACAAACAGTGCAAACTGCACAGTTAAAATATATTCAAACACTAAATCCATAACGCTATCCTCTTTGATAGTAAAGCTAAATTTAATTCAGCTTGGGATGCCAAACGGCAAAGACATAATATGTCACAAATCCATTAAAGCACTGCTTGTTTAAAAAATCCAACACTTTTTAGCATATTATTTACAAAAAGATAAGCAGATTAGTCATACGATATTGATATTTTTTGATTTAAATTAAAGCATTAGCTTTTAATTAAGTGGCGGGGGGAACAACAAGGGATAGTTAAAGAGAATAAACAGTGGAGAGGTTAAGCATGATGATTAGCAAAAATGCAGGCTAGCCTAAACAGCGCCTGCATTTTTAAAGATGGCACGAGTATAGATTATTCGCTGTCTTTATTTGGTAATTGCTCTGGTTGTGACTGCGCTTGCTCAGTTTGCCCATTAAGCTGAGTTTCTAGTTTAGCTACAACTTGTTCTAAGTCGGCTAATTTTTCGCGGGTGCGCATTAATACTCTGGTTTGTACATCAAACTCTTCGCGGGTCACTAAATCCAGTTGAGCTAATTTGTTTTGAATAACCTGTTTGGTTTTCCCTTCCATATCGTCAGCAAATTGCTTAACACCCGGCGGTAAAGCGTCTGAAATTTGTTTTGCAATATCTTCAAGTTTTTTAGCGTTAATCATAATCTTTGTCTGCTGTTGAAAATTAATCCTGAAAGTGAGTTCGATTGTAGCATTGAAACCGAACAATTATGAATTTTTTCGTTTGGCGAGCGAATAAATGCCAACCAATACAAGTAGCATACCTAAGGCGTGCCATAAGGTAAATTCTTCCCCTAATAATAAAATGGCAAAACCTGTGGTTAAAACCGGTCCTAAACTGCCGGAAATTGCCGCTTTATTTGCGCCAATTTGGGCTATTGCTGCGTTCATTAAAAACGACGGAATAACCGTTGCAATCACCGCAATAGCAAATGCCAGTGCAATAACTTGCCAAGGTTGCGCTAAATTACTGATTGGCTGAGTGACCATAAAATGAATAAAAATAATCACACTGGCAGCCAGCATGGCAATACAGGTAAACAATTTGCTGCCGTATTTACTGCTATATTTTTGACTGCCAACCACATAAAAAGAAAAGCTGAAACTACTGGCTAATACTAACAAAGTCCCCAAAATAATGGCATCGCCATATAAGGTGAGATCGTGCGCAAAAATAAGCAACAATCCCAAATAAGCAATGCTCAGCGCAATGACTTCGGCTGCTGTAATCCGCCTTTTTTGCCAGATTAAGTTAATAATTAATACAAATGCCGGATAGGTGTATAGCACCAAACGCTCGTAATGCGCGCTAATATAATGCAGCGCTTCTAAATCCATCCAACTGGCGGCGTAATAACCTAAAATTCCTAACACTATCATACTAATCAGGCTATTTGAGCTTATTTTAGGAGCGTTTTCTGTGCGCTGTTTAAGGCAAGCAAACAATACAAAAACATAAAACGGCAATGCAATCAGCATTCGCCAAGCTAATAAAGTAGTGGTATCAACCCCATATTGATAGGCGTATTTAATAAAAATAGATTTACTGGAAAATAAGGCGACAGCAAAAAACGCCAGTAAAAACCCCGAATTAAATAATGTTTGCATAATTAAAAGTGAGCCGCGCTAATTGATTTGATTAGAGTAAAACGTTAAAAACAAACAAAAATAAGGCCAACGTTTTAAGTTAATTTATTTCGCTTTACAGTATCTTTACATTGAAATTGATTAAACTTTTAGTCTAAATCACTTATAGTTTGTCATAATTTGTCAAAGACTTTCAGCCGTTAGCTTGTTTATCTGGAATTATCCATGCCACAGTTATTAAAAAGTATTTATCTCATTTCAGGTTTGTTATTAATAACCGCCTGCACCGAAGAAAAACAACCAACCGCCAGCGTATCCAAAATAAAAGAAGAACCGGTTTTAACTCAAGCCGTTAGTATGCATCATAAAGCCGTTAATATACAGGCGGTTGGCACATCAAGAGCGTTAAAATCTGTTGTTTTGTATCCAAGAATTAGCGGCATTATAGAGTCGATGAATGTTCAGGCCGGAGAAATGGTTAAAGCCGGAAAAAACCTGATTGAACTGGATGCAAACGAGCAAACGTTATTAGTTAAACAAGCCGAAATTAGCCTTGCCGATGCACAGCGAACCTACAAGCGTTATCAGGCGGCAGTCACCAGTGGCGGCGTTACTCAATCTATGCTGGATGAAGCCAATACCAATTTAGCCAGTACTCAGGTTGCATTTAACCGAGCTAAAGTTTTACTCGATTACCATTTTATAAAAGCGCCATTTAGCGGGCATTTAGGGTTAACTCAGCTTGATCCTGGTGCTTATATTGATACTCAAACCCCATTAGTCAGTTTAGATGACAGAAGCAGCTTATTAATTATGTTTGAAGTAGCCGAGGCATTTTATGGTCAACTCAAAATAGGCCAGCAGGTTGAAGTTGCGCCTTGGCAAAATGCAGCTCAAATTGCACAAGCCGAAGTAGTTGATATTGACAGCCGGGTTGATCCGCAAAGCCGAACCTTTACCGTGCAAGCCAAATTAAATAATCAGGCTGATTTATACCGTCCGGGGATGAGTTTTAAAGTCATGCTGAATTTGGTTTCTGGTCAATATCCACTTGTGCCGGAAACCGCACTGCAATGGGGTGGCGACGGTGCTTATATTTGGAAAATTGACAACGGCCAAGCCAAACGTATGCCTGTTGTTGTTGTGCAAAGATTAAAAGGTGAAATTTTAGTTGAGGCCGATTTACCGGTTGGCACATTAGTCGTTAAAGAAGGCATTCAGCGAATGCGCGAAGGCATGAAAGTTACTGATGTTTCAACTCAAGTTCAGCAAAGGTTATTAGGCAATGAGTGAAATAATTAAAGACGATTTAGCCTCGCTAAGCGTTCGCCGACCCTTTTTAATTTTAGTTATCAATCTTTTAATTGCGCTGGCAGGTATTGCCGCATTAAGCCATGTTGAAGTGCGCGAATTACCGGATGTTGATCAGCCCGTTGTATCAGTTAGAGGCGTATTACCGGGAGCAACACCAGAAACAATGGATGCAGAAGTCACCAGCATAATCGAAGGTGCCGTTGCACGGGTTTCTGGAATAAAAAATATTCGCTCATCGAGTGAAGAAAATAACTTTAGGGTACACGCCGAATTTACCGCCGATACAGATTTAATGACAGCCGCCTCAGATGTACGTGAAGCAGTTAATCAGGTGCAGCGTGAATTACCAGACGATGTTGAGCAAATCAGCGTAGTGAAAGCTCAGGATGATGCCAGACCGATTATAAATATTGCCGTTACCAGCCAACATTTAAAAGAAGAAGAGCTAACCCGCATTATCGAAAAAGATATTGTGCCTGAAATTATCGGGATTAACGGTGTGGCGGATGTTCCTTTATTTGGTGCGCGGCAAAAAGTATTACACGTTGTCATCAACCCGCTTAGACTCGCTAGTTATGGTTTAACCGTTAATGATTTAGCCAATGTTTTATACGACGCGCCGCTGGATGTTCCTACCGGCAGTTTTAAAGCTCAGGATCAGGAATTATTGGTTCGCGCTAACGCAACAACGGTTACTGAAGAACAAGTTAAAAATATCATCATTAAAGATACCACCCGAATTGGTGATGTGGCTCAGGTTTATTTTGGTCCAGAAGATGTTGATTCGCTCGTTTATTTAAATAAACGCCCGGTGATTGGTTTAGGTGTGATTCGTCAGGCGCACTCTAATACCATAGAAATTTCAGAACAGGTTAATAAAGTTGTCGAGCGATTAAATAAAAAATACGACAATATTCAACTCACTATAACCGAAGACAGCGCAATTTTTATCGAAAGTTCGGTAGCCGAAGTTTTATCCAGCTTAGCCATGACCATTATCATAGTCGTTGCATCGCTTTGGTTATTTTTAGGTAATTTACGCGCAACCTTAATCCCAAGTACCGCAATTCCACTTGCACTAATAGGCACTTTAGCCGGTATTTGGTTAATGGGGTTTTCCATCAATATCACTACATTATTAGCCATTGTACTGGCCACCGGCCTAGTGGTAGATGATGCCATAGTCGTATTAGAAAATATTCAAAGAGTAAGCGCGCAAGGTTTAAAACCAAGAGCCGCGGCAGTATTAGGGACAAGACAAGTTATTTTTGCGGTTATAGCTACCACCGCCGTTTTAGTTAGCGTATTTGTGCCAATTGCGCTGATTCCGGGATCGGCCGGTAAAATGTTCCGCGAGTTTGGTTTTGTGCTGGCCTGCGCTGTGATTATTTCATCATTTGTCGCTTTATCAATTGTACCGGCAATGGCGGCTCGTTTTCCGCTGGCTAAACCCAATAAATCTGACCACCCCAATCTTTTAGAACGCTTAGGTTTAGCTCTGGCTAAGGTTTATATGAACTCGGTTCACTTTGTTTTAGACCGAGCCATTTTATTTTTTGTTTTAGCATTAGTTTTAGCGGCAACGGCTGGTTGGATTTATCCAAAATTAAGCAATGAGCTTTTACCAAGCGAAGACAGAGGCGTACTTTATGTTGACGCCACCGGCCCAGATGGCGTGGGTTTAAATTATATTGGCCGTCAGGCAGAACAAATAGAAGCGATTGCAGAACCGTATTTGGAACAAGGTTTAATCACAGATATGTTTACCACGGTTGGACGGTATGATCCAAACCGCGCTCAGGTCATGTTACCTTTTGTACCTTGGGAACAAAGAAGCATCAGCCAACAACAAGTTCAGGCGGAGTTAAATCAACAACTGAGTTTAATTCCGGGTGCAAGAATCAGAGTTAGCAGCCCAAATAGCTTAGCGATTCGAGGCAATGTTGGTGGCATTGAAGTGGCGCTATTAGGCAACGATTATCAACAAATTTATGCTGCCACTTTAGCTATGGTCGATGCAATAAACGAGCAAAGCACTCATATTACTCAACCGGATATTTCGTATCGCCCAACTCAGCCACAATTGTCACTTGAAATAGACAGACGCAGAGCAGCTGATTTAGGCATATCTTTAAGTGAAATCGCCAATACTTTACGCGCCGTAGTGGATGGTTGGGATTTGGTCGATTTAAGCATTGCCGATGAATCAATTCCGATTATATTGGAAACGTCCTCAACCCGAGTTTCATCTCCGCAGGATTTAGCTAATTTATATGTATCCAGCGCATCGGGTCGCCAATTACCTTTATCCAGCGTTGTCGAAATGAAAGAAAACAGCGTCGCCGCCGAGCTAGATCGCCACGCCCAGCGCCGCGCAATTGAAATTAGCGCCAATTTAACCGAAGGTTACCCGCTGGCCGATGCAATGGCAGAAATGCAGGCGATTGCCGAGCAAGTTTTGCCGGATGATATTCACATGATATTTTTAGGCGAAGCACAAACGCTGGAAGAAACCTCAAACGAGGTCGCCTTTACCTACGCAATTGCGCTATTAATTGTATTTTTAGTGTTATGCGCCCAATTTGAAGGGATTGCCAGCGCAATAAATGTTATGACAGTTGTGCCTTTTGGGTTAGCCGCAGCAATTTATGCACTTTGGCTTACCGGCACCAGTGTTAATATTTATTCGCAAATTGGCTTGGTTATGCTAATTGGTTTAATGGCGAAAAACGGCATTTTAATGGTCGAATTTGCCGACCAGTTAAGAGACAAAGGCTACAATATTCGCCAAGCCATTGAGCAAGCAGCTAATGTGCGCCTGCGCCCAATCGCCTTAACTATGGTTTCTACTGTATTAGGCGGCCTGCCACTTATTTTAAGCTCAGGCGCTGGTGCAGAAGCGCGTAGCGCAATTGGTTGGGTTATGTTTGGCGGTTTAGGCTTGGCAGCATTATTTACATTGTATTTAACGCCGGTCGTGTATTTAGCAACCGCTAAATTCCATAAACCGAGAGGCCACGAACAACAAGCGCTTGAAGCTGAGTTAATGTCGGTTAAAGAAATTCATTAACTCTTCATATTTTTTTCAGGCAATTCATTCTATTTGTAGTAAATTTAAAGAAACACTAAATTTAAGGACAATATATGAATGAATTGCAGTTTGAAAAGCTAAAACAAACAGCGCACCCAATTGTAATTCAGTTAACTGAAAAACTGATTTGGCAACCAGATAAAAGATTTGATGCCCTAGTTGCAGAAGTCCCAAAACCAATTATGGCTCAGGTTAAAAATGAGCTATCACAAGTATTTACCGAAAACTGGGATAAAAAAACCATTCGTAAAGCACCACAAACCATTCGCCGTGGTGCAGGGTTATTTGCCCAAATGGAAAACCGCCAGTTATTATTTAGCAACCAACCCGACAATCAACAAGCAAATATAATGGCTGCTTGGTGGCCGTGGGGGCCAGATGCACCAGCCTCACTCAGGTTATTTATTGCAGATCCACAAACATCACAACCAAAAACTGGTTGGCGTGAAAAGCTAAAAGCGATATTTGGTTGAGTTAGGAAAAACCTCAACTTAATCTGCGCATAAAGTTAATAATTGAGTCCAGATTATGTTTTGAGTATTAAAACCGGCTAACTCAGCTTGCTTAATAAAGTCCTGCTTTATTTTTTCAGATACATCCGGCTGGCGAGCCAATAACCATAAATAATCAGTATTCGGGCCTGAAACAAACGAATATTGGTATTGGCCGTTACTTAACGGACCTAACTCAAAAATAACATAAGCGCCATAAAACGGGCCAAAAAACGACACTTTTAAATGGCCTTTGTTTTGCTCACCAACAAATTTAGCAACGCCTTCGGCTTGCTCCCATTTGTTATCACATAAATTAAGACCACGGTTAATTACCTTAACCGAACCATCTTCATTTAACTGATACTGAGCCGTTACTTGAGTTAAGTTATTTTCAAAACTATGCGGCAGACGAGCGATCTCATACCATTGCCCTAAATAAGGTTTTAACTTAAACGCGTCAACAGGCGTTATATTTTCAGGCACATTAGTACAGCTAAATAGCAAAAAACATAAAGAGAGAATAAAACTATTCAGTTTTAATTGATTCATTAGGCAATCCTTTATCTGATTTTAATTAATCTTATACCGGTAAATTAAGCAGACGGATTAGTTATCTAGGATTCATTTTAATTTGGGCTTTAAATTAAAGTAAAATAATCCAATTACAGCAAACCATAGGTTATTAAATGTCGGCTCCAAAACTTATTTATCTTGCGCATTACCCGCAACATTTACAATCCAGTATTAATCATTTACTTGCGCAAGATAAATTAGCTGATTATTTACGTAATAAATATCCAAATACTCATCAAATAAACTCAGATTCTGCATTGCGGGATTATACCTTAGCGCTCAAAAATCAATATTTAAAACAATCATCGCCGCTGAGTCAGGTTAAATTTGATAATAAAATTCATGTGGTTAACAACGCACTTGGGCTGCACACCTATAAAAAACAAATACAGGGCAATAAATTAAAAAGCAAAAACGAAATTAAAATCTCATCGACTTTTAAAAACGTACCAGAGGCATTTTTAAATATGATAGTGGTACATGAACTTGCGCATATTAAAGAAAAAGAGCATAACAAAGCGTTTTATAAACTCTGCGAATATATGCAACCAGATTACCACCAGCTTGAATTTGATATGCGGGTTTATTTAACTCATTTAGAGCAGGTAGGAGAGGTTTATTAAATTTAATCAAATTAGATTTATTTAAAATAATAAAAATCATAAATGATTACAAAAATACATAAAAAATCTTACATGATTACAAATTAAAGTTTAGCTTTTAAAATAATCATATCCGATTATTTTTTAGTTTGAAAAGTTCAACTTAATCATATAGTGTTATATTTAAATTAAATTAATCTAAAATGATTATTTGAGCTAACCAATGAATGAATTTAGTTTAGTAAATCAAATAGAGCAGATAGAAACATTATTATCTGCTCTCAAACAGCAAACAGGCCAGCAGTCTGCTCACTCTCGAAACCAGTCTTATATTCAAATTCATCAGCTAAAAACAATGGTCAGCCAGTATTGCAAAGACAATCAAATTAACCTAAACGACTTTGCTTTACTTGCCAATATTGGTAGAGCCACATTAACCCGCACAATGCAGGATCCGGGTAATAGCAATATAAAAAGTATTGAAGCGATATTAAATGTCATGGGAAAACAGCTTTATATAGGTAACATAAATAATGAAAGCTAGTCGCAAAGGGTTAATTTATTGCAATGGTCAGTATGCTGGCTGTATTTCTGAATTTAAAACAGATTTAACCGGTGGCAAAGATAGTTACTTATTTGAGTATGACAAAGCTTATATTTTGACAGGTGACCCTATTGGTCATGCATTTCCTTTTAATAAAACTCAGTATCAATTTGATTACCTACCACCATTTTTTGAAAATATGATATCAGAAGGCTGGGTAAGAACTCATCAAAGCCAAATTGGTAAACTGGATAAACAAGATTCATTTGGTCTGTTGCTCGCCAATGGCAAAGACATTATCGGCGCATTATCTGTGGAGCCTGTAGATGTTAATATGTAATGGAACCCTAAAGCCAGTTCAAGCAAATCAATTTGAAGGGCGTTATAGCAAAACTCACCTTAAAAAAATGTTTGCTTTAAATGCAATGCCAATAAATGACCTTATGATTAAGGGTACAGCGGAAGAAATTGAACATTTAGCACCCCAATATGTAAAAGGAAATTCTGTTTCAGGTGTCCAGACTAAATTATTAATGTCGCTTGAAAACGGCCGTTTAGTGCCCAAACAAACGGGTGCTCAATATATTGTAAAACCTGCCCCAAAAAACTTTAAACACTTACCAGAAAACGAACTTGCGATAATGAGACTGGCGCAAGCCGTTGGTTTTAATGTAGCTGAATGTTCACTTGTCCCATTTGAAAATGGCGAACTCGGATATGTTGTTAAGCGTTTTGATATTCGCCCTCAAGGCGACCGTTTTTTAATTGAAGATGCCGCATCGCTTTGCAACATACACCCGAAGAATAAAGGTTCTGATGAGCTTTCTTATGAATGGACATTAAAAAAATTATTTATCGCCAGCGGACATAATAAAGCCGTGTTGTTAA
This sequence comes from Catenovulum sp. 2E275, assembly GCF_025515275.1. Taxonomy (GTDB): domain Bacteria; phylum Pseudomonadota; class Gammaproteobacteria; order Enterobacterales; family Alteromonadaceae; genus Catenovulum. The sequence continues at coordinate 4,016 of NZ_JAOPFU010000065.1, read as the reverse complement.
ATGGATTCAGGCAAGTATTATTTGCCTATTTGGTTGGAAATAACGATCTACATTTGAAAAATTTTTCTTTATATCGGGAACCAGGTTGCCGCAGTACAATAATGCAAAATTTTACTCCGCTATACGATATTCTAAGCGTTGCGCCTTATCCAAATTATGCCACCGAATATTTGTCTTTATCTTTGTTAGAATCAGAAACTCAAGGTGATTTTTCAAAGGCTTATGACAACTTTGGTTATTACACAAGCGAAGATTTTGCTTTGCTTGCCGAAAACATTGGGCTTGGTTTTAAACAAGGACAAATTTTCAGTCAAAAATTAGTAGATACAGTAGAAAACAAATTTAAAGATATTCTAAACCGCAGCTTAATGCCTGAAAATATAGCAAATGCGGTACAACAAAGAATTGAATTTGGGATTAGGGCAATGCGTTTATAGCTTTTATGCTCAGTAAGCGATTAAAGCTAATATGGCCGATAGGCAAATAAATCACCCGAAACGAGTACCTTTTTCATTTAATTTTGATGAATTCAAATTTTTACTGTAGATCGGCGTTTACGCCGTTAAACTGCAATATTCAACGGCGTAAACGCCGAACTACAAAGTGCGCTCAAACATTCAAAACTTTATTGAAACGGTACTAGACAGCTTCGGGCAAGGCAAATGATTCGCTGTTATTTATAAAAAGCTTCTACTGTGCCTTTTAATTTAATTAATAGCGGCTGGCCTTTGCGGTCTAATGCTTTTGGAGATGGAATTTTAACCCAACCTTCACTTATGCAATATTCCTCAACGTTAGTACGCTCTTTGCCATTCACTTTAATCCCAATTTCATGGTCAAAGCACTCTTTTACAAAAAACTTGCTGCGAGAATCGCTAGAAAGACGATCGGGTAAAGCTGGTTTATTATCGCTCATTTGAAAACCTAAACTAAAAAATAAAAGTGCGTCATTGTAGGTAATGACAACCAGCCAAACAAGTCATTAGCGCATTTAAAGTAAAGAAAATAGCCAGTTATATTCTCAACTCTTTTTTACAATAAAATCAAAATAGGTAGCTGGTTTGCAGACAAAATTGGCGTATATTGATTGTATTCATTTTTCATAAAACAAATATTATGGCTAACCAATTACAAGTTTTATTATCAAACGATGCACCGGCCAAACACTGGGCTGACAATACCTTAATCTCAACTCATGCGCGGGGGTTTACCATTCATGCTAATTTTCAGCAATCGGAACAATTAACCGTTATTCAAAGCTGCGCACGTAAAATTCAATCATTTGGGGTAAATTCAGTTCAGTTAACAGGGCAATGGACAATAGAGCAACAATGGGCGTTTTATCAAGGTTTTGTAACGGCAAAACAACAGCAAAGCGTTACATGGTTAACCGAAAATAGCGCAGAATTAGACCAATTAAAAACGGTATTTGATTGGTCTAAAAACTTAATCAACCAACCGCCTAACCAAATTTACCCACAAAGTTTGGCGCAAAACGTGACCGACTTTATCAGCAATTTAGCACCCGATTTAGTCACCAGTGAGTTATTAGTTGGTGAGCAATTATTAGAAAATCAATGGATTGGCACTCATACGGTTGGCAGAGCCAGTATTAATCCACCTTGCATTTTAGTGCTGGATTACAACCCAAGTGGCAATGCACAAGCCGAAATTGATTATGCGTTAGTAGGCAAAGGCATTACGTTTGACAGCGGCGGTTATTCGCTTAAATCGTCAGAGGGTATGTTAACCATGAAATGCGATATGGGCGGCGCGGCAACAGTGGCTGGCGCACTTGCATTAGCCATTTTAAAAGGCAGCCAAAAACGAATTAAACTCATTTTATGTTGTGCTGAAAATTTGGTTGCAGGTAACGCATTTAAATTAGGCGATATTATTGAGTATAAAAATGGCACCAAAGTCGAGATAGTTAATACCGATGCCGAAGGCCGCTTAGTCTTGGCCGACGGCTTAATTATGGCAACCGAGCTAGGGGCAAAACAAATTATTGATGCCGCTACCTTAACTGGCGCTGCCTCTGTTGCACTTGGGCGTGAATATAATGCGTTATTTGCGTTAGATTCATTATTGCTGAATAACGCACTAAACTCAGCGAAACAAAATAATGAAGGCGCGTGGCCACTACCGCTGGAAAAATATCATCAGGATAAATGCCCGTCTCCTTACGCAGATACCGCAAACAGCAGCACAGTTAAAGGCGGTGGTGCAGGCGGTGCATCTAACGCGGCCGGATTTTTATCCCGCTTTGTTAATGAAACCGGCACAGGCTGGTTACATATAGATTTAGCCGCTGCATTTAACCAAAGCGACACCCAATTATTTGCCGCAGGCGCAACCGGTGTTGGGATAAGAAGTATTGCTGGATTGTTGGTTTAGGGATTACCCTCACTCCTGCTTAAGTAGGTCGGTTTAGCGCCGTGGGCGCGTAAGCCGACTTAACCCGATATCAGGAATGAGCGAAAAGCAGATCCTAATTAGCTTTTAGCTGAATGCTGGCTCCCAGACTCAAAGCAGACACCGGATTGACTATTTGAAGATTGAAGACTCCGTACGCCTAATTTTGTTCTGATTAACTCGATAAGTTGAGATTTAGCCATCAATAACCCCTCCGACTCGAACCACTGTTCATTTACACAGTAATAATGGCGATACGCCAAAAACTCAAATTATTTCTCACTTTGTTTTTAACAAGGTATTGGTTTCATGGAGATGATATAAATTAACAGTTTGAATTTATTTTTTATCATAATAAGTTTACATAACGCCCCTATATTTGGCTTGCTTTGACGGTTGGCTTGGTTTCGACCCTAAAAATATTATTGCATTTTATTTAATCTAGAATTAAGTTTATGAAATTATTAATTTAAAACTTCTTAGAATGGTGTTGATAGACTCAATGTTGAAAAGTTCTATACGCACTTCTGATGATTAAGCTGTTAGGTACTACATGAAATTTTTTTGCATAGTTGGACTATTGCTTATTTCGGCTAAGAGTGCTTATGCGGGCGAATGCCCCATAAAAGATGATATTCCCCAAATGTATTCTCTCTTTTTCGATACTGCATATACCAAAAGCAATACAGAACAAGATGGATATTTTGCACGCACACCACCTAAAGTAGATGCAGCTATTGCTTGGTCATGCTTGTTAAAAGCAGCGGAGTTAAATAGCTGTGAGGCAATACATGTCTTAGAACTCTACTACAGGCATGGCTCAGGTGAGAAAGCATTTGGCATTGGAATTGATCTGAGCAAAGCTGAATATTATCTAAAACGCAAACTGCAACTGTGCAAGAAGTAGTACCTAACAAACGGTTTATGATGGGACGCAAAAAGCTTGGCTTGCGCTCCTTCGTCGCTAATTTTAGCCAAGCTTTTTCGCGCCCCATATTGCGGCGTTAAGGCTCTTGGTAATTACGAATGAAAGCCAGTGATTTAATGAAAAAGCTTGAAGCTGATCCTGAATATCAGGAGATGCGAAAGCGTAAAGACCTAGAACTAAAAGAGAGAGAAGTTCTTTTGGCGGCGGACGAACTAGGCCTAATCGAAGAGTTAGCTGAAGCGGGTTACGAAGTCGAATCAGTTTGGGATTTTGTCAACAACAATAATCGCTATGAGTTTCTGCGTAAGTTTGAAGGTGGCTATGCGAGTGCATATTCAATATTAGTAAAGCACCTTGATATTGAGCATCACCCTAGAATTAGGGAGGGTGTTATTCGCGCCCTCACAGAAAAAGACGCTAATGAAACGGCATCCGAAGCTCTATTAGCTGCGTTTTACCAAGAGCAAAACTCAAATCTAAAGTGGGTGCTGGCTAATGCATTGCGCACCGTTTTAACCCGCTCACAAAAGGCGAAGCATCCAGAATACAAGGAAATATATGATGCTAAGAGTCAGCTCTAATCGGGTAGCCGAGGGTATTTAGCCCTCAGCCCCCACAACACCCTGCATGCGGGTCCGCACACGACTAAATGGATTTAGGAGGTAGGGCGACG
>NZ_JAOPFU010000064.1 GCF_025515275.1 Catenovulum sp. 2E275 | reverse complement strand
CATGTGAGAGTAGCACACTGCCAGGCTCTTAATTTGCTCGATAGATGAGCACAAGATATTAAGCCCGACTCGAAAGAGCCGGGCTTTTTTCGTTTGTATGACTGACCTTAATTTCCAAAAGCTTCATTTCTATTTTTCATCTTCATTTTAAAAAGTCTGGTGTTTTTATTTTTGGCTTGTTAATCTTTTTTATTATTTATGATTGATGGTTTATTTGATGAAATCTGTTATTTTTTCTATTACTCCTTATATTCTTATCTTTTTATCATCTGTATCAATTCCTGTCTATTCTGCTGAAACACACTCTAAAGAATGTGTGATTTTACTGCATGGCCTAGCCCGTAATGCCTCTTCTATGGAACAGTTAGAAGATAGATTGAAACAAGCTCAATATACGGTTGCTAATATTGATTATCCATCACGGGACGCTAAAGTTGAATATTTAGCTGAACTGGCTATTAATGAAGGAATTGCCTCTTGCAGACAGCAGAAGGCAGAAAAAATTAATTTTGTGACTCATTCTATGGGCGGTATTTTAGTTCGTTATTTTTTGAGTAAAAGGGAAGTTGATAATTTGAGGCGAGTGGTGATGTTAGGTCCGCCTAACCAAGGAAGTGAAGTAGTCGATGAATTAAAAGATTTAGAAATTTTTGAATGGATTAATGGTCCTGCGGGACAGCAATTAGGCACAAAAAAAACGAGTTTGGTTAATCAGCTTGGCGCTGTTGATTTTGAACTTGGGATTATTGCAGGGACTAAAACAATCAATTGGATTTTATCTGCTATTCTTCCTAATAAAGATGATGGCAAAGTGACAGTTGAAAGCACAAAAGTTGAAGGTATGTGTAGTTTTGTGGCATTACCAGTCACCCATACTTTTATGATGACAAATGATTTGGTTGAAAAGCAGGTTGTTTCGTTTTTAAAACAAGGTGTATTTTCTGAGCCAGATTCGCAAAATAATTTATGTAGCAGCACTGTTTATTAAAAGGAGTATCAAAATGCGTTGGTTAAAGGTGATTATATTTTTGTTATTGGCGTTATTGTGTTTTTCGATTGCTAACCTTAAAGGTGTCGCCATCTTATTTGTTGTTGGTATTATATTTGAGGGGTTAATGTGGTTAGCTGTATTTAGACGTAATAAAGTTAAGACTAATTCAAATAACCTAAGTTAAATTCGCCTGATTTTATAGCTGATTGGCTTTTCTAAAATTACCTTGGTAATCAAAAATAAGCTCTGTCACTTGCCAGAATTGTTTCTTCTTATGGGCGATGACAAAATCTGGATAAGGGATTAAGTGCTTTGAATCTAATACCTGCTGATTTGTTTTGAACTCACTAGGCTTGGCTCCGTTGGCTAAACGCCTGCCAAAAGTTTGATTAAATCTATCTCTTTGTTTTTTACTATTCAGATTAAAAATTTCACTGAGTTCTTGAGCATCTTCATCAAAATAAGTGATTTTTAGTTGATCTTTAATTTCGCTAATAAGAATACCTTGGCAGCGGATCACCATAGCATTTTTTAGCTTAAGTGCGTCTTTGATTTGATCGTCTGGATCAACCAAAGCATATTGGCATTGATGGCAATATCTAGCTGCAATATCGTTTTCTTCTTGGCATTGTGGGCAAGTTTTAAATTTAAATCTAAAGCTGCATTGCACAGGTAATTCATCTTCGTTGTTTGATAATAACCCCCAACAACGTCTGCCAAAGTGTTCGATTATATCTCCGTCAGCATCTGTTTTACCCCAAAATGTATTGCCAAAACCACATTCAGGACAAGGAACTAACACAGGCTCTGTGTTTTTATTTGGACGTACATTTCCAACTTCTGGATCGTACAAATCAAAATCATTACCAGCATAATCTATCACCAAACAATCTGTTTTATCCTCAGCTAAACGTAAACCGCGACCTACTATTTGCTGATATAGACTGACAGACTGAGTTGGCCTTAAAATCGCAATAAAATCGACATGCGGCGCATCAAATCCTGTGGTTAATACCGCTACATTAATTAAAAAACGGATATCTTTTTGTTTAAATTGTTCAATGATCCTATCTCTTTCTTTATTGGCTGTATCTCCAGTTACAATTGCAATGAGGTTTGATTCGCTAAACTGACTTAAATAAGTATAAACTTCATGTGCATGTTGTACAGTGGCTGCAAAAATCATAACCCCCTGTCTGGTTATTGCTTGCTGGGCTATTTGCTCACATATTGCTTTAGTGACTCTTGGGTATTTAATTAAAAGTTGATTAATATCATTGGTTTTATATTCACCATTGGCAGTTGCTTGTAAATGACTGAAATCATAATGCTCTGTTGCGGCATTAACCAATTTAGGTGGGGTTAAATAATGATTTTTAATCATGTATCTGAGTGGTAACTCATAGATACAATGCTCAAAAGGACAGTCTGACTCCGAACGGGCAAAACCAAAATAGTGATAGCGATAAATCCAACCAAAATCGAGCCGGTATGGTGTTGCGGTTAAGCCTAAAATTTTAAGCCTAGGGTTATTCATTTTTAGCTTTTGAATTACTTTTTGATATTGATTATCGGTCGATTTTTTAGGGGAAGAGGAATTTGGCTGAGCAGCTGTAGTTGCGCTTTTATTTATTTTATCAACTTCCATTTTTGGGTTAGCAACACGGTGGCATTCATCGATAATCAGTAAGCTATATGGATAATCAAACTGGGTTAAATTAGGGGCAACCGATTGCACACTGGCAAAAGTAACTTGATGGTGTGTTTCTTTACGGTTAAGTCCAGCTGAATAGATACCGGCTGTTAAACCATAACTTTGATATTTTTGATGGTTTTGTTCAACTAGCTCTTTAACATGAGTTAATACCAGAATCCGGCCTTTGGCTATTTTAGCTAGTTCAGCAATGACTAGGCTTTTTCCCGCTCCTGTGGGGAGGACAATAACAGCGCTGCGATCCGACTGTTTAAAATGATTGATAGTCGCATCGACAGCTTCTTGTTGATAAGGCCTGAGTTGGTACATTTTAGCTTATGCAGTCAATTAGTGAAGTGCAGCCCGAAAAGGTAAGTTTTCACAAATTTTGGCTTCAAAATCTAAAATTTCTTCTAAGCGCGAGTCTACTGTTTGTTTATCAAAATATTCGTAGGCGAGTTCAACAAATAAATTTTTATGTTTAGCTTCTGATTTAGCAATCATTTGATAAAAGTCTTTGTCTTTGCCTTCAGGTAAGGCTTCTGCAACTAATGCAAAGCGCTCATGTCCACGGGCTTCTATCACACCGGCAACCAGTAGTCTGTCCATTAAAAACACGTCTTTACCGTTTCTAAATACTGAGCGAATTTGTTTAATATAGGGATCTTGTTTATCTTCACCTAATATTTCGTCCCGTTCATCCAACAGCTTTAAAACCTGTTTAAAGTGAATTAATTCTTCAAGTGCTAAATCTGTCATCGCACGAACTAATTTTCGTCTGTCAGGGTAGTGTGACAACATAGAAATCGCCATTCCTGACGCTTTTTTTTCAGCCGCAGCGTGATCTTGCAAAAAAGTATTAAAATCAGCTAGCACAGCTTTGGTCCACTCAAACGGGGTTTTATATTTTAATTCAAACATGGAGTATTCTTTTAAGTCGAATCTAAGGTTATATAGATGTTGATTTTACCTGCCTGACAGAGTCAGGAAAAGGGCTAAATTATTTTGTGCCATTCTCAAACGTGAGTTTTTGGTAATCAATTTTATCGATTTTACCATTGCGGGTAGATTCTATTTTTAACGGGTGCTTAATTTGGTTCCAAGCAGTTACTTTACCGGCAATATTAATCGGCTTAAATCCAGACTGAATTTGTGCTGTAGAAATATCATCTAGTTTTAAAAACTCAATTAATTGTAAAAAGCTGTTGCTATCGGCTAGTTTGAGTATTAATAAATCATCAGGTCTGTTTTTAAAATAGGTTAAAACATGAGATCGATGCTTTTGGTAACAGGCTGTTAAAAAGTCATCAGATTCTAGGTTCGTTAGATTAAAGGGGCTAAAAACTTCGGTAAAACAGCGCTTTATTACAGGGTTAAATCCGCCATTTGCTACTAATAAATTTTTGGACATCCGTTTTAATAATTGCCTAATGGATGGTCGCCATTGGATTAAATCACGTTCCAAATAAATAAAACGGCTGTTTGGATAAATTTTATCTAAACTCGGATAATCATAAAATACCGGTGTATCGGCGATGACTTCTGCTTGTTGAAAACATTGATAAGTATATGCGGTATGAGCCGTTTTAAAACCCAGTTCGAGCATCGCAACTGATAAACTGGTGGTTGCAGTACGTGGCAGACCAATAATAAATATTTTGTTGCTTTGAATCATGAATTTTACGAACCTATTTCAGGCTAAAGCCTGACCTACAATGTTAATTAGATGTACTTGATTCAATAAAAAAGCCGGATGTGAATCCGGCTTTTTATACATTGATCTTTCGGCTTACGCGACAAATAAACCGACCTACGCAGTTAAAAATTAAAGCGCAGAAATTTCATCAAATTGTTGTTGTAATTTAGATAAAGCCGACTCTGCTTCTTCAAGCTTTTGGCGTTCTTTACTGATAACTGCTTCTGGCGCATTGCTGACAAATTTTTCGTTGCTTAATTTACCTGAGATAAAAGACACTTCTTTTTGTGCTTTATCCATCGCTTTTTTAAGGCGGGCAAGTTCTGCATCTTTGTCAATTAAACCCGCCATCGGGATTAATAAATCCATATCACCAACTAACGCGGTTGCCGACGCTGGGCCTTTATCACCTTCAGCTAATACATCAATGCTTTCTAATTTAGCTAACGACTGTAAAAAGCTTTGGTTATCGGCTAATCGACGTTTATCCGTTGAACCTGCATTACGTAGTAATACCTGAATCGGTTTATTAGGGGAAATATTCATTTCGCCGCGAATATTACGTACACCTAAAATAAACTGTTTTAACCATTCAACATCAGCAATGGCGGCTTCATCCACCTTGTCAGCTTCGTATTTTGGATAAGCCTGAAGCATAATGGTTTCGCCAGTTGCGCCAGCTAAAGGCGCGACTTTTTGCCAAATTTCTTCGGTAATATAAGGTGTGACTGGATGCATTAAGCGTAATAAACTTTCTAATACTTGAATTAACGTTTTGCGTGTACCACGTTGTTGTGCTTCACTGCCACTTTGCAGGACAGGCTTGGTCAACTCTAAGTACCAATCACAGAACTGGTTCCAAGTAAATTCATACAGTGTTTGTGCTAATAAATCAAAGCGGTAGCTGTCAATATACTTACGCGATTGTTCAATGGTTTCTTGCAGGCGGCCTAAAATCCATTTATCTGCCAGTGATAATTCAATATCACCACCGTCTAAACCACAGTCTTCGCTTTCTGTATTCATTAATACATAGCGGCTGGCATTCCACAGTTTATTACAGAAATTACGATAACCTTCCAGGCGCTTCATGTCCCAGTTGATATCACGACCAGTTGACGCCATTGCCGCTAAAGTAAAGCGCAATGCATCTGTGCCATGAGCCTCAATACCATTTTCAAAGGTTTTTCGGGTGTTCTTTTCGATTTTTTTCGCTAGTTGCGGCTGCATCATATTACCGCAGCGTTTTGTCACTAAAGACTCTAAATCAATCCCGTCGATCATATCGATAGGATCTAATACATTACCTTTAGATTTTGACATTTTATCGCCGTTTTCATCACGGATTAATCCGGTCACATAAACGGTTTTAAATGGCACTTGTGATTTGCCGTCTTCATCTTTAATAAAGTGCATCGTCATCATAATCATTCTGGCTACCCAGAAGAAAATAATGTCAAAGCCGGTAACTAAAACTTCTGAAGGATGGAAAGTTTTAAGTTCTGGTGTTTGCTCTGGCCAACCTAACGTTGAGAAAGTCCAGAGTGCAGATGAAAACCAAGTATCTAATACATCTTCATCCTGAGTGAGTTTGATCTCAGCACCTAAATTATGTTCGCTACGAACTTCAGCTTCATCTCGACCAACATAAACATTGCCAGCGTCGTCATACCAAGCTGGAATTCTGTGTCCCCACCATAATTGACGTGAAATACACCAATCCTGTACATCATTCATCCACGAAAAATACATATTTTCGTATTGGTGAGGGACAAATTTAATGTCACCATTTTTAACCGCTTCAACCGCAGGTTCAGCTAATGGTGCAACTCGAACGTACCACTGGTCCGTTAATAAAGGCTCGATAACAACACCACTACGATCGCCATAAGGTACGGTTAAGCTGTGATCTTCAATAACTTCCAATAACCCCGATTCTTCAAATTCAGCAACAATCGCTTTACGCGCTGCGAATCTGTCTAAACCGTGAAAACGTTCAGGAATCGGTGCATCCATTGCAAATGGTTTACCATCAAAAGTAAAGGTTTCGCCAACTGGTAAAATGGCTGCATCCTGATTAAAAATATTAATCATAGGTAACTGATGGCGTTTACCTACTTCATTATCGTTAAAATCGTGCGCAGGGGTGATTTTTACGCAGCCTGTGCCTTTTTCCATATCCGCATGTTCATCGGCAACAATTGGAATACGACGATTAACAATGGGTAGAATAATCTCTTTACCAATTAAATCCTGATAGCGCTCATCTTCTGGGTTAACCGCAACACCGGTATCGCCTAACATGGTTTCAGGGCGGGTTGTGGCAACCACAATATAATCTTTACCGTCTTTGGTTGTCACACCGTCAGCCAAAGGATAACGGAAGTTCCACATGTGGCCTTTTTTATCTTTATTTTCAACTTCTAAATCTGAAATTGCGGTGTGTAATTTAGGATCCCAGTTAACTAGGCGCTTACCACGGTAAATTAGATCTTCTTTATGCAAACGCACAAATACTTCTTTAACTGCTTCAGATAGGCCATCATCCATTGTAAAACGTTCTCTGTCCCAATCAACAGATGCAGCTAAGCGACGAAGTTGTTTAGTAATTGTACCGCCAGATTCTTTTTTCCAGTCCCAGATACGGTCAATAAATGCTTCACGGCCAAGGTCATGACGGGTTTTATCTTCTTCCGCTGCCAGTTTGCGCTCAACTACCATTTGAGTGGCAATACCTGCGTGATCAGTACCTACTTGCCAAAGGGTATTATATTGATCCATGCGTTTGTAACGGATCAGGGTATCCATAATGGTATCCTGAAAAGCATGACCCATGTGTAAACTGCCGGTTACATTGGGTGGTGGGATCATAATGCTGTAAGCATTACCTTGGCCTGACGGTTTAAAATAACCTTTTTCTTCCCATGCTTGGTACAAAGATTGTTCGATAGCGGATGGATTAAATTTGGTTTCCATAAAATATATTTACTCTAAATTATGCGATTTGTGCAGGACTAGTGGATAAACTATGGCCTGCTTGTCTAAAAGCTTTGTATCTTTCTCTGGCCTGTTGCTTGGCTTTATCAGCAGCAGGTACAAAATCAAAAATTTGTTGAAACTGGTTGCTAAATGTCGGCACTTGCTGGCTTAAATTAACTAACACGCTACGGCGGTTAGTCGGAGCTTGCCAACTAATTTCTACCGGTGAACCATAACTTGGTCCTTCACCTTGTAAGTTATGGGCGACAAACTGGGTCGCATCGAACTGCCATAACATTTCGTCTATTGCTTCTGCCTGAGCCTGAGTATCTGTGTATACAAATACTTTATGTTTGTCGCGATACAGTTTGGCCACTAATTTGCAGGCAAATAGCACAACAGCCGAATCAGATGATTCGGCTGTATTATCAGGTAATAAATAAAAAGTAATCTGACTCATTTATCTGGCTTATTAATCGGATACTTGGTTAGATGCCCGGTTAATTAAATACTGAGTTAACAATGGAACAGGGCGACCGGTTGAGCCTTTATTTTTACCACTATTCCACGCTGTACCTGCAATATCTAAATGTGCCCAGTTGTATTTTTTGGTGAAGCGGGATAAGAAACATCCCGCAGTAATACTACCAGCAGCACGGCCACCAATATTTGCCATATCAGCAAACGGACTTTCTAATAGCTCTTGATAATCATCCCACAAAGGCAAACGCCATGCTCTGTCACCTGATTGCTCAGATGCATTAACTATATCGTGCGCCAGTGGGTTATGATTACTCATTAAGCCGGTTGCGTGGTGGCCTAAAGCAATTACACAAGCGCCGGTTAATGTTGCGACATCTATAACTGAATCTGGGTTAAAACGCTCAACATAAGTCAGAGCATCACATAAAACTAAGCGGCCTTCTGCATCTGTGTTTAACACTTCAACCGTTAAACCAGACATGGTCGTTAAAATATCTCCAGGGCGATAAGCACGGCCATCTGGCATATTTTCACAGCCAGCTAAAATGCCGACAACATTAATCGGGAGCTTTAACTCAGCTAATGCATGCATTGTACCTAATACACCGGCAGCACCGCCCATATCGTATTTCATTTCATCCATGCCCGCGCCAGGTTTTAATGAAATACCACCAGTATCAAACGTTAAGCCTTTACCCACTAAAACAATTGGAGCAGTCTCTTTGTCCGTTCCCTGATACTGAATAACCGACATAACCGATTCATTTTCACTACCACGACCAACCGCTAAATACGAGCCCATACCCAGCTCTTGCATTTCTTTTTCTTTAACTAAATAGGTTGAAACATTGTCGTATTTATCTGCAAGTTCTAATGCTTGATTACCTAAATATTCAGGGTTGCAGATATTAGGCGGTAGGTTAGCGACGTCACGGCAAACTTTTTGACCGGCTGAAATCGCTAATGCATGCTCAACTGCACGCTCGCCAATAGATAATTCTTTACGGGTTGGAACATTAAATACAATTTTACGTAGTGGACGACGCGGTTCTTCTTTTTTACTTTTTAGCTGGTTAAAGGTGTATAAACAATCTTGAGTTGCTTCTACAGCCATACGAACTTTCCAGTAGGTATCACGGCCTTTTACGTGCATTTCTGGTAAAAAGCAAACCGCTTCCATTGAGCCGGTTTCATTTAATGTATTAATCGTTTTAGCGATAATTTGGCGGTACTGGCGTTCATCTAATTCTCTTTCTTTACCACAACCGACTAATAAAATTCGTTCGCTTAATACATTAGGTACATGATGCAGCAATAACATTTGGCCAGCTTTGCCTTCTAAATCACCACGGCGTAATAAATTGCTGATGTAGCCGTCACTGATTTTATCAAGCTGCTCAGCAACAGAAGTTAATCTGCGAGGTTCAAAAACACCTACCACGATACAAGCGCTACGTTGTTTTTCTGCGCTGCCGCTTTTAACGCTAAATTCCATGTTGACTCCTAATGCTTAAATATATGCGCGCCAATCAAAATTTGAGTTTGATCAAAATTAATAAAACCCGAAAAATGAAGATAAGCTCTGGTTTTCCGGATATTTTGGCAAATTAACACTGAATAAAAAACTGAATATCAGTTACAATTTGTGAAATAAAATTCAGCTTACTCAATTAAGCGGAACAATATTTATAATTTTAACTCAAATTCTGTTTAATTTGGCCTAGATTGACAGTATTTTGTTGTAAAAATACCGAGTTTACTTAATATTTTGCTTTATTGCAGCAAAATACGATATTAACGGACTTTAAATTGATAATTTTTAGATACCTATTTACTGAAACATTTAAAGCTCAGTTTGCCGTTTTTGCGGTGTTAATGACCATTTTTACCTCCCAGACTCTAATGCGTGTATTAGATGATGCAATGGAAGGAAAATTACCCACGGATATGGTCATTAATATGCTTATGTTAACCATGCCATCTTTAGCTGGGTTAATCCTTCCTCTTAGTTTATTTATTGGTATTTTCCTCGCCCACGGGCAAATGTATGCCGATAGTGAAATGACGGTTTTAAAGGCTTGCCGGATAAGTGAGTGGTATATCACAAGGGTCACTTTGGTACTGGCAATTTTAATTGCTGTGATTACCGCGTTGCATTCGTTATGGTGGACGCCCAGTTCATTTGCGCAGCGTGAAGCACTACGTCAGGAAATTAAAGCTAATATAGGTTTATCTTCGGTTGTCCCTGGTCAATTTCAACAATCTAGTAATAAAAAAGCCGTGATATTTGTGCATGATAATGAACAAAACGAAGGTCATTTAAATCGAGTTTTTGTGGCACAGTTAACTCCTGATGAGCAGGAAAATGACTTTTATGTTTTATATGCCAAAAGTGGTTATACCGAGGCCTTTAATCAGGGAGCTGAACGTTTGGTATTATCTGAAGGCACAGCGTATCAAGGCAATATTAACAGTCGTGAATATACCATTACTGATTTTGTTGACTATAAAATGATCATTAAAGAACAAACAATTGAAGAACAACGCTTAAAGTTAATGGCTGTTCCAACTCTGGATTTAATTCAGCTTAAAAGCAGTGCTGCAATTGCCGAACTGCAATGGCGCTTATCGTTGCCTCTAAGTGTGATTATTGTTGCACTTATTGCAGTACCTCTTGCTAGAGTTAAACCCAGACAAGGCAAGTTTGCCAAATTAGTGCCTGCTTTTGCCATTTACCTCTGTTACTTTTTATTACTAATGGCAGGTCGTTCTGCACTGGAGGATGGTAAAATTCCAACTAGTATAGGGCTATGGTGGATACATCTTGGTGGTTTGACTTATGGATTATATTTATTCACGACGGAACGAACGATAGGTCGTCAATTTAGAGCACTATTCTTTCGTAGGAGTCGGGTATGATTCGGATTCTAGATTGGTATATAGGCCGGGCAATTGTAACGTCTACATTTTTTGCTTTACTGGTATTGACTGCGTTAAGTGGGTTAATTCGATTTGTTGAACAACTTAGATTGATTGGCCGTGGCAGCTATGCAATGTCTGACGCTGCTATGTTTGTGATCTTTTCGATAGCTCGAGACTTGGAAGTTTTTTTCCCAATGGCCGCTCTGCTTGGTGGTTTATTAGGGCTTGGTGCTCTGGCGACTAATAGTGAATTAATTGTGATGCAGGCTGCAGGCTTATCTAAGTTAGACATAATCAAGTCTGTGATGAAAACAACTACTATTATGGTGGTATTAGTTTTATTGGTTGGGGAATTTTTAGCGCCTAAAATGGAGCAAACAGCTGAAAAGCTGAAAGATAATGCTATTTATGGCAGTAAAGCCGAAGTTGCGGCTCAGGCTATTTGGTTAAAGGACGGTGCAAAATTTGTCCATGTTGGTGACAGTAATAACTTAGGGCACCTGAAAGATATTACCATTTATGACTTTTCTGACGAGCTGGAGCTCACTCAGGTAACTCATGCACAAGATGCTATTTTTCAAAATCATCAATGGCAGTTGAAAGATTTATCTATTACCTCGGTTTCAGAACAATCTATTCAAAGATTTGAACAAGATTCAAGTGATTGGAAGTCAAACATTACACCAGATAAATTAGCGGTCGTGTCGTCAACACCTGAATCATTATCTTTAGTGGAATTGTCGGATTATCTGGAATACTTGGATCAAAATGAGCAGGATGCAAGTCGTTATCAACTCGCATTTTGGCGGAAAATATTACAGCCCATAACAGTAGCAGTTATGATGTTAATGGCATTATCTTTTATATTTGGACCTCTGCGCAGTACCTCTATGGGTGCAAGGATATTATTGGGTGTCATGACAGGTTTCGGTTTTTTTATTGCTAACCGAATTTTTGGGCCAGTGGTATTGGTTTATAGTATTCCCCCAGTGGTTGGGGCAATTATGCCAAGTGTTATTTTTACACTTATAGCACTGCACTTATTAAAAAAACGGTAGGTTTTTTATCCGAGCGACACAATCATGGGCTATTCGTAATTTATTTTAAGTGATAATGAATCTCATTTGTGTTATGTTTGCTCAGCTTTAGAATAATATTCAGTTGTTTAGCCAAAAACTAATATTGTATGTTGGGAACTTGGAATATCTGTCGTGAATAAAATTGGAAAAAATACCCGCGAATTTAATTTAATTCAGCAAAATTTGGTTGATTATGTTGAACCTATCTTAGGTTGTAGATCCAGAGCAGAAGATATAGTTCAAGAAGTCATTATCCGAACTATTCCGAATGAGCAAAGCTGTATCCCAAAGCAAGGTGTAGGATATTTATACAAGGCAGTTAAAAACTTGGCCATTGATTTTATTCGCCGATCAGCAATGGAAAAACGTCATCAATCAACTCATATTATTAGTTGGATTGAGCCTAGTGCAACGCCAAACCCGGAAACTGTATTAGCACAGCAAAAAGAAATCAGCAAAATAGTGAATGCATTAGATAAATTGCCAGAGAAAGAAAAAATAGCGATTCAAAAGCATCGTATTGAAGGCTGTTCTTTTTCTGAAATAGCACAACATTTGAATGTGTCTAATGCAACAGTCCATCGGCTTATTAAAAAAGGTTTTTTAACCATAATGAAAGAATTAACCCCTAAAACTGATAAAGAAAAGGACGATGATTAATCGTATTTATAATGTGTGGGACGGGTTAGGGCGCTATAGTTGTGTTAGAAAAAAATAAAATGGCAGAATCAAAAATGAATGATTCTAAAGAAAAGTTACAGGAAGAAGCATTAGATTGGATCCTTTTATTACAGGATAATCCGGATAATTCAGATGTCTTAAAACAACATAAAGATTGGCTTGCTAGCTCTGAGAACCACCAGAGAGTCTGGCAAGAGAGCCAGAATGTTTGGGAGTTATTGGGCAACTTAGACACTGTATCAAATAATATTAGTGAGTCCCCTCAACAACCTGAAAAAAATAAAAGTAAACAAAAATTCTTTTTTAATTCTGTGCTTTATTTTGCTAGTGCAGCTTGTTTGTTATTGACTATGTTACCAGGCTTATGGAATGTGTTTTTTACGGATTATTATACTCAGGCTGGGCAAGTGCAAACCATTAGCTTAGAAGATGGTAGCAAACTAACACTAGGGGCAGATAGTGCAATTAAAGTTGAATTTAACGAGCAATACCGGAAAGTCGAGATACTTCAGGGACAGGTTTATTTCGATGTTGTTCATAACCCAAATAAGCCTTTTTTGGTTAAATCTGATGATTTAGATGTTCAGGTTTTAGGTACTAGTTTTGATATAGAATTAGGGGAGCAGGCTACTTGGTTAGGTGTTGAATCTGGCGTTGTTAAAGCAGAGTCAAATGATCAGGTAAATGTTTTAACAGAAGGTATGTTGTTAAATATACAGCCTGTAATTGGGGAAAATACCATATCTAATACGGCTCAACATAATGTCAGCTCATGGCGAGAAGGTCGCTTATTTGTTAAAAACCGTAAGGTTAAAGATATTATCTATACTTTAGAACGCTACTTTAGCGGATATATTTATGTTGCGGACGACTCTATTTTGGAGCAAAAAGTAACAGGGAGTTTTCAGCTTAATCAAGTTGAAAGTGCCTTATCAGCAGTGATTAGGCCTTATGGTGGCAAAGTGACCTCAATTTCGCCTTACATTTTGATTGTTAATAGATAACGTTAGATGGTTTAAACTCAATTAGCGAATAAGCTGGGTTATTCTTTGCTAATTGTTCAGTTTTCACAAATACTATTAATTAATGAAACGAATCATAGTATCGATCGTTTTATCATTTTAACTATTCAAAATATTATATGAAATATACCAAAACTAAAGGTCAAAGCCGATTTACAGAGTATTGTCACTTTTCTACACGAATATTGCTGTTAGCGTTTGCTTTTGTCAGCTTAGGCTTGGGTATTTTAGGGATTTTTATACCGGGTTTACCTACCACTGTATTTATTCTCATGTCATCATGGGCTGCGGCAAAATGTTCTCCAAAGTTATCGAGTAAATTATTATCACACCCAATCACAGGCCCAATTTTAGTTAACTGGCATAATGGTGGTTATGTTAGTCGAAAATCTAAAATTGTTGCCGGCACTAGTATGTTGATATGTGCTGGAATAATTTGGTTGTTCAATGTTAATTACTGGATTGCTGCAATGAGCAGCATTTGTATGTTAAGTGTTTTTATTTGGTTATGGTTACGCCCCGAACCGGCAAATAAGTAAGTTTTTTAGTTCTTTTTATAAAAAATTTATTTTTCTACCTTATTTTATGAAACAAAATTAAATCTCAATCGTTTTTGATAATTGAAATGTAAATAATTATCATTATCGAGGTTTGGTTTGAAGTTACCTGTAAATTCAAAAGCATTTAAAAAGAGAAAAATAAATTCAGTATTATTTGTTTGCATTTGTCTGCTCTCATCTACTGCTCATTCTATGGATATCCAATTTGATATTCAGGCTCAATCATTACCGGAAGCGCTAGATTTATTCTCAAGAAAAACGGGAATGCAATTTTCTGCAAAATCAGAATTACTTGAAGGAAAAATGTCTGCTCCTGTTGAAGGCGTATATTCGGTAGATACAGCATTGGCAAAACTACTGCTCAATGCTGACCTGATTTGGATAAAAACATCTTCTAATACAATTGTATTAAAAAAAAAGCAGCAGAGTTATGAGGAAGAGCCTCTAATGGCTTTAGATATGCTTACTGTTAAAGCTATTCTCGAACCTGATAGTGAAGATCTTCCATACAATACGGCTGGCTCGTCCAGCTACATTAGCCAAAAAGAAATTGAAAGATTTCGCGGTACCTCAGTTGGCGATATTTTTCAAAGCGATAGTGGCATTTTGATTGGTGAAAATCGCAATAGTGGTGGCTTAGATGTCAATATTCGAGGTATGCAAGGTCAGGGGCGCGTACCTGTAGTTGTGGATGGCTCTCGTCAGGAAACAACTGTTTATCGAGGTTATGCGGGTGTAGCAAGCCGTTCATATTTAGATCCAGATCTTATCGGTGGCATGGAAATTTCTAAAGGGCCGACTATGGATGCGTCTGGCACGGGCGCCACCGGTGGGATTGTTATCGCCAAAACAATAGGAGCAAAAGATATTGTTGAACCCGGTAATAATTGGGGGTTGAGGGTCAGATTATCGGCAATTGGTAATAATAGCGGGACAGCCGCTGAAACTGGTACTTTTTCGGGATTAAGCGCGCAGAGTTCAACGTCATCTGGTACCTATCGCACAGATTGTAGAACCGAAAGCTTATGTAGCGGAGCATATAATTTAAATAATGCTTATGGCCCAGGCTATACTTTAGAACGCCCACATTTATTAGATTTTAAAGGCTTTGCTGGCAGTATTGCTTTTGCCAATCAATTTGAAAATGTCGATCTAGTATTAGGCTATGCTAGACGCAAACAGGGCAATTATTACACGGGTTCAAATGGACCTACACCAACTTTAGATATTTCTGATCAAATTGATCGAGGCTTTTATACAGAAGTTAGGGCAAAAATAGATGGTGCAAGTCGGTTTAGAGCCAATGAAAGAATCGCTAATTCTAATTTTGAAAGTGAATCCTACATTGCAAAAGGGACATTTTATTTAACAGAGGAGCATACTCTCGAAACAACTTACCGGAAATATTTAAGTACTTATGGTGAGCTAATGCCATCACAACTACTTTGGTTTGGCAAAGTCAGCCAAACCGATGGTAGTGAGGTTGATGTAGATACATACACAGTTCAGTACAACTTTACCCCTGAAAAATATAGTTATATAGATTTAAAAACCAATATTTGGCATACCCAAGCCGATACCCAAAACCGCAACTATTCAGAAGATATGTCTGTAATGCTTAACGGTATGGTTGGTTCGGATGAATTATATAAACGCTGGGGTGCGGATATTAATAATACAGCCCGTTTAAGCAATCGTTATTTCACTGAGTTTGCATTCGGTTTTGCTTGGCAAAAAGAATGGGTTGATAATCGAAACTTAGATGCTCAAGGCGCAGCTGTTCCGGGGCAAACAGATAGACGAGGTGGGCGAAAAGAACTCAGTGCCTTTTTTAATACTAAGTGGCAATTGACTGATACATTAAGCGGACAATTAGGTACGCGTTATACTAAATTTAAAGCAAATGATGATAATCCAATTAATTTAAGTTCAGATAGTGTATTTTGTGAAGATGCCAATGCAGATGGTGAATGTGATGAGTTGTTTTATCACAGTGATGGCTCAGGTACTGCACCTATTGCCAGTTTATTATGGGAACCTGTTGATGGTTTTCAAGGGTATTTGCGTTATGCAGAAGCACTAAGATTACCTAGCTTATTTGAAACCACTAGTGGCTTTTCATCTTCGCCTTCATTAGATGTTACGCTCAAACCAGAGCATACTAAAAACAAAGAAATAGGCTTAAATGTATGGCGGCACGATGTGTTATTTGCCGATACGCTTAAATTTAAACTGGCGTATTTTAGAAATAAAACAGAAGACTATTTGACTCGTACTATTCCAAATGTATGGGAAGAAGGGGAAGCTACCTCTCGTTTTTTTACGACCCGCAATATAGATAGCCTCGAATTATACGGTTATGAAATTTCGTTGGATTATGATACTGGATTTACTTTTTCAAAAGTATCAGCAACCCGTTACCACCATATTGAAATGTGCCATGTTGGCAGCTATCGACGTGAAGAATGTACCGATTATGGTATTGCTAACTCGTATATTAATAACATGATTCCGCCTAACTGGAATGCGTCGCTATTAATTGGCACTCGTTTGTTTGAGGAAAAATTAGAGCTAGGTGCCCGCGGTACCTTTATGGGAACCAGAAACAGAGTACCAGTGAGTAATGACGAAACCAAACTAGGATTTAATGAACCCATTCAATGGCATAGCTATACCCTTTGGGATTTATTTATCAGTTATCAAATGACTGAACGGCTCACTGCTGATTTCAATATAGATAATGTCACGGATCAATATTATCTCGATGCATTAGGGTTAGGTTTAGTACCGTCTCCGGGAAGAACGGCCAAGCTCAGTTTTACATTTAAAATTTAATTATTTTTTCACTTTAGATTCATTGGAGTAATAGATGAGTAACACTTATAAACAAAATTATTGGCTGCGTACTTCTTTAGCTGTCAGTGTTGGTTTAGCTTTATCAGGCTGTGGTAGCAGTAGTGGTGAAGATGAAACGATCAGACCCATTGCGGTAGCTGATTTATCGTCAGAGCGATTATCACCAGCAGATAC
>NZ_JAOPFU010000063.1 GCF_025515275.1 Catenovulum sp. 2E275 | reverse complement strand
AATCAGCCTGTTATATAGTTATAGAATAAATATTAGATCGTGCACTATTAAATTCGATTGTTGGGATTCGCTTCGCTCGACCCAACCTACGAAAATTGAATAATAACTAACATTAAGCCGGTATAACGAGCAGATTTATACCGGCTTATTTGAATTTAATTTCAGTTGCTCGATTTCAAGCTGCTTCATCTCTTTTTTATGATTAAGATACATAGCAAACATGGCAATCGATATTCCAAAAATCACACAGATACTTAAAAATCCCCACAAGTTAATCGACATTTTTTGCTCCTTTAATTTTTATTTAGCGAGGTAATGGCTGGGTTTTGTTTTTAAACATCATTAACTTTAATCTGATTTATTGATTTGTCCATTTGCAGCAAAGTATTTGTAGCCGAAAACAAAACAACCACGCTAGGCGTGGTTGTTTATGTTAATTGCGTTAATTAGAGCAATGTAAGCGTTTATTTTTTAGGCCAGTATTGCCTTAATGCGCCAATAAAAATAAATAACAAACAGGCTGCGAATAAATAATACAAAGTATAATCCGGCTCTGAGTTATTTTGATTTTGTTTAACCTGCTCAAGTTTTTGTCCACTTACCTGCTGATTTTCGCCAGATGCGATTTCAACGGCTGGCATCTCAGGGCTTGGTAAAGTTAAATCTAAACCAAAACCTTGCCCGCCTTGCTCAACAAATGTTTTTAATTTGTCGTTATCAACCACTAAGTCATATTTAACCACTAATTGCTGGTAACGCTGCATCATGTTTTTCAGCGTTTCGCTATCGGCCTGCCAGTAGTCTTTGCGATTGGCTTCTAACATTCGCTCTAACATATCGGCCTGAGATCTTGGGTTAATTTGTTCAAACCACTGGTTAATATCCAACTCAAGTTTATCTTCTACATAAACCTGATAAAACTCTTGCCACTGATCTGCCCTCACTAAATTAGGGTCCATCACTTGCCAGCCAAAAAAGTTATTTAAATTACTCGCCATAGTGACAGCGCCGCTATAACCCTCTTTTTTCATTTCTTCAATCCAGCGCTTATGAAAATTGCGGGTGCGTAGCTCTTTAGCTAAAAATGTGGCGGCATTTTCTGATTTAGCCTGATTTGCATCGCGTAAATTGCTGATCCGCATTTCAGGTGATTGACCATCCAGATTACGTACCGCTAAAGCTAAGCCGCCAAAATACTGAAATGGATCATCTGAACTTAACATACCAAAAATATTGGATGAGCGGGAAAACATAGCAATATCAGTCCCCGATAAGGTTTTAGCATATAAATTAACCTTATCTAGTTTTTCACCCCACCGGCTATTGTCTTCACCATATATGTAACTCATGCGGGCTAAATATAAATCAGCCAGTTTGCTGTCTTGCTCCCACGACCCAGAAGCTATGGTTGAATCCCCTAAACCTGAACCATAATTACCTGATTCATTTGAAAATATTCGCACACTCGATAAATATTCTGCTTCGTCTGCATCTACTCCGGCTTGGGTTAATTCTAGTTTTACTTTTTGGCTGTTATCCCAAAGTGAGTTATTGGCTTCTTTTAACTCGGTAATTTCGCGGATCGCTTTTGCCATCCATAACATAACGTTAGGAAAT
Source organism: Catenovulum sp. 2E275 (assembly GCF_025515275.1). Taxonomy (GTDB): domain Bacteria; phylum Pseudomonadota; class Gammaproteobacteria; order Enterobacterales; family Alteromonadaceae; genus Catenovulum. The sequence goes on along the minus strand of NZ_JAOPFU010000063.1, from coordinate 16,547 downwards.
GCATCTCGGTATAAACCGGTTGCCGATAATACAACATCAACCCGAGGGCGTTTTAATTCGCTGGCCGGAATAATTTCCGTTCCAGTGACCCGTCCGTCACTACTCCACACAGGTTTAACCCCAATTGCCGCCAATACTTGCGATTCAAGTACCCCATAATGTCGCATGGTTTCCATCGACCATAACGAAAACGCTAACTTATCAGGATAACGCCCATGTTGTTGATAATATTGAGCAATAGTTTGCTCGGTTAATTCTCGGCCTTGTTCATAAGCAGCTTTAGTTGGTACTCGTGCAGGATCAAATCCGTATAGGTTGTAGCCAGTTGCCAGCGAATCGGGATGCCGAATAGGATCGCCACCCGTTTTAACCGGAATATAAGCGCCATTTAATGCAGCGCTTAAATGTTCCAGCTCTTTAATACCGGTAAAGTTTTGATACAGGGTTTGAGCTTTATTTAGTTGCTCAATCAGCTCAGCCGATAAATGCTCACTTGATTGCCCTTCAATCACATAATTTTTAATGAGCTGATAACCCGGAATATCGGCAATATCGCCGGTGATAAAGTCTTTATGTTCATCGATATCCTGCTGATGAAAATGCGCCTCACCACCATGTTCATGTTCGGCGTCAAACTCAATTGCCAATTGGCGAAAGCTGCTTCCCATCATTTGAACCAGAGTAGAAATAATCAATTTTTGCTCCGGCAATTCACCAAAGGTATGTAACCCTAATGGCTGATTTTGAGTTGCTAACTCTTCAAGATAAATATGCAGTTCAGCTAAAAAGTTATCAAAATCCTGTTTAATTTGCTCATTTGTCCAGCCAATATCCTGACAAATATTTTCGTCAAAACAGCGCTGGCTAATTTGCTTTGCGGTTTTTTGTTTAACGCCGCCTTGATCCATCGCTTTATATTGATGCATTAACTCGTGCAAATCTGCAATTTGTGATTGCAAACCAGCAGCGGCAAAAGGTGGTGTCATGTGAGCAATAATGGTTGCACTGCCACGGCGTTTAGTTTGCATTGCTTCACCCACATCATCCACAATAAACGGATAAATGACCGGCGTATGCCATGTTGCTAAATTGCTTTGATCATACAAAGATAATCCGCGCTCTTTACCCGGCAAATATTCATGCGAGCCATGAGTGCCCAAATGCACGATTGCATCACTTGCCCAATACGCTCTGGCATAATAGTAAGCCGCCAGATAATAATGATTCATCGGGATAGATTCTTCATGATAATACTTTTGTTCATCTTGTTGATTTTCAGAGCGTGGCGGTTGGCGCATAACCAGCATATTGCCGTTACGAATCCGCGGGATCACAAAATATTTTTGACCATTTTGCTCTGTCATCATAAAAGTTTTTGAACCGGCTTCACCCCAAAATTCATTAATCGGTGCTTTAACGTTTTCAGGTAATTGATTAAACCAGCTTAAATATTCATCCAGCGGTAATAACTCGGCTAAATCATTTTTTATTAATTTATCCAGCTCAAAACTGCGATAAAAAGGACTTAAAATATCATCCACTTTTGCGGTGTAATAATCTGTGTTAACCGCATTAATCTGATAACCTTGTTGATTAAGCGTATTTGAGATACTGCGTAAGCTTTCCGGCACGTTTAAATACGATGCGCCGACATCACTGTCACCCCAAACCATAACCGTGATCTTTTTATCCTGATTTTGTTTATGTTTTAAATTAGACCAGTTTGCCGCGCGTGAAACTAAATGATCTAGTTGATAATCTATAATTTGGGTTTCACCGGTTTTATGATCCATTCCGGCAACAATAATGGGATCAGTCACCCCAGCCGATTCTGGCAAGACCAATAAAAATGGCGCCATATTAGGCGTAATCCCCTGCGAACTAGCCTCCCAATCAGCCTGAGTGCCATCGTAATAAGTTAACCCTTGTAAAACCGGCACACCTAATTTTTCAAACTCGGCTTTGCGTTTACTTGCCCAGTGAATAGCACGGTAGTTAATAATTGCATCAATTGCCACTGTGTCGTTTTGGGTTAATAAATAGCTGTAATCACCAGCTGCCGGACTTAAATCAAAATAAAATGCAACCGGAGTAATATTTTTAGCTTCCAATTTTTTGATAGTGGCATCCACTAAATTTGTACTGGCCGATTCAATTAAATTACGGGCAAATAAAATGCCTACCCGCTGCTGGTTTGCATTTGGGTTTTGAGTTGGCTGCTGTTGATTTATCCAACTTAAATAAGGGGCTAGGTTTTCAAATACTTTATTGTCGGCATTGGGGTGATAAATACCGGCCGTTGGAAAAATAATTGGCGGTAAAACTTTATTTTGCTTTATATTTTTATCATTCGCGTTAGCAGCATTAAATACATTTACAGCTAAAAATTGAGCCAGCCGCTGCATATTATCTTGGCCACCATTGTCATAATAAGCAGCAATATCAGCCTGTTCAGATTGGCTTAACCCCAAGTTAAGAGCTTTATTTTCTGCCCAGTTAAGGGCAATAAATTTAGTTTGGCTGCTTTGATTAACCGCCGCAGTTAATGGAGCAAACTGAGCAAAACTAGCGTTTGCATCACGCACAGAAACACCACTAAATATTACGAGTTTATATTGTGAAAACTGGGCTTTAGCCTTGTTTAAGTCGTCTAAATCTTTGGCTGACTGATGACTCAAAACTATGTTTTGTGCCTCAGCAGCTTGTTTAAATAAATTAACTTTTGCCATATTTTTATGGCTTCCGCTGATAAATAAAATATTATCGGCACTGCTTGCGCTAAAACAGCTTAACAAACAGATAAAGCCAGTTAAAACCTTAATGGTTAACCGGCATTTTTTAATTAATTGAACCAACATTTTTGTACTCATTGTTATTCTGTTTTTTCAGGAATATAAACGATTGAGCCATCTGCCATTTTATAAGCGACACCGGCTTTAACTCCCTGACCTGACCCTATTTCTCCGCTGCTTTTATAGGTTTCTATGGTTTCGCCATTTTTTATAATCATTTCCATATCTGGCTGACCGGCATTTTTAATCACAGTGACGTTTTCTTCTAAAAACGGATTCATTGGATTTTGTGCAATAGCAATTAATAAAGCGGCAATTAACACTAAAAAAACATCAACTAAATTAACTACAGACAAGGCCGGATTGTTTGATTCGTCTTCATCAAGCAGCCGCATCTTGTTTCTCCGGATCAGACGATATTGGGCGGGTAAACGGAATGAGTTGATGATTATCGTCAGTAATAGCCACTAGCTCTTCTGCCAACCAACGCTTTTTAACACTGGCAATCCAAAAAGTGACTGACGCAATCACTAAACCAAAAATAACCGCTGAAAACGCAATAATCAGGTTTTCACTAATGCCCTTCACATCGCCATCGGCCAAACTTTTTAGTGCTGGCCCCATTGGGATCATAGTGGCAATTAACCCTAACATTGGCGCTAACCGGCTAACATTACGTACCGTTTCTAATTCTTTTAATGCGGCAACATCTAATAAGTCTTTACTGATATGTTTGCCGTTTATTTTGGCTTTTTGTACCAGAGCCGCCAGCGGGTAGCCTTGTAGTTTTTGCGCGCTGCTTGTATCTCCGCCTAAAAAGCTGGAAAAGTGAAACAGGTTTTGTTTGCGCTGTAATGCCTGTGCACTGCACTGACCAATAGCAAACAAACTATAGATAAACAATAAAATAAGCAGAATAAGTACAGGTGCCATAAAAAAGTCTGACATCAGGTACATCATATTTTCGATTTGAGTGATCATTTTAATTAGCTTTTACGATAAGTGGCTTAAACCTGCACAACCTTTGATGGCTGTGCAGGTTTGGGTGAAGGATTATTCGGTTAATGCATCCGCACGGAAACTGTAGTTACCTGATTCACCAGCTTCGTTGTAATAGCTGGTAATTTGTAATTTGTAGGTTGCTGTTGGCGTTTTAACTAAATACACACCATATTGTGACCAAAGTTTATGATTGCCTTCAAGGTTGTAGGCATACCAACTGGCTTGATCAAACGCACGTACATTATAAATATCAGATTGGAAATAATAATAACGTAATACACTGGTATCTATGCCGGTATGTTCGTTGGAAAAATCTTGAATAGCGGTCGCATCTGACGCCAAATGCATCTCAAAACTAGCAGCACTGTTGTCATCATTACAAGGTAAATAAATATCGTAAGCATCAGTTGAGGCAACCGCAGCTTTTAAATCAAAATCGATATAAACACCTGACCATGCAGCACAAGCAGCAATTGCATCAATGCTTAATTCAGTTTCTGTATCAAACTCAGTAGCTGAAATACCTTGATTAGCAATGCCCAGCTTAAATGAGCCAAGGTAGCGTCCTTCTGTAGTGATTTCAGTAAAACGGAATTTACTAAAAGTATCATCTGAGTTAACCACAAAATAGTGGTCATCTGCTGCTGTTACAATATGAGTGGTCATATCATAATTATAAAAACCATCTAAAATATTTAAGCTTTGGTCGGCCACAAATGCACTGTCGTCAGCCGGTACATCCGCCAGAGTGACTGAGGTGTAATCTTCTAGCTCTGTTTCAGCTGTTGCTGCTAAAAACTTTTCTGTTACCGCTGTGCCTTGCTCATCATAAAAATCGGCGTTGTTGGCAGTAAAATAAGCCACTGTGGTATTATCTGCATGGGTATTTAAATAAACACCAGTACGCTTAAATGCAATATCCCAGTCGGCATTGACAATCGCTTCTTCTTCGGTTAGTTCCAGTGCTGTGCCTGCATCTAAATCAAAATAAACAAAATTTGAATCAGATGATGTACCTGTACTGTATGGACCATAAGCAGAAACAACCGGCGTATTATCTTCTTTATCTTGCTCGGTATTATCGTTTGAATCTGAACTGCTGCCGCAAGCTGTTAAAGCTAAAGTTAAACTGGCAAGTGGTAAAAAGTGTAAATATTTCATTATTATATCTCTCTTAAATGTTTTAAAACGAATCCTTTTGTGACAACTCCATTTGAATCTATTCCTGCATAAAAATGGTTAAAACTGATAATTTGCGCCCAGATAAATCCGTCGGCTCGAAGTTGGTCTGGCATCAAAGGCACCGGCTCTTAATTGATTTTCATCAACATGAGTATCAAATATATTGTCAACCCCAAAGCGCCAGCCAAGCTGCTGAGTGATTTGCTGGCTAAAGTTAAAGTTCCAGCTACTCCAGCTGTTATTGGCAACCTGATTAAAATCTGTGCTAACGGCTTCATCTGCCTGATACAGCCAGTACAAAAGCAGGTCAATATCGTATTGGCTTAAACTGTAGGCAAAGTTACTTTTTATTTGGTGACGCGGGCGATCGGTTAGCCGCTGTCCGGCCTCATTTTTAGCGTCTAAATAGCTGTAATTAAACTGATACCGCCATTGGGTTAAATTAAGTTGAGCACTTATGTCAAAGCCTGAGATATCAGCCGATTCAATATTCTGATAACGCGATATTTCGTACTCATAATTAACATCGGCGGTTGCCTGCGCGTCATATTGTGATTCAATTAAATCATCGACTTTTGAAAAATGACCATGTAATTCGAGTTTTAAATCGGCTTGTTTATTCCACACCGGGGTGCGCAAAGTCATGCTTGAATTTATTGCATTAGAGACTTCGGGTTGCAGGTTTTCATTACCTAAAACCATGTAACCTAAACTACGGTGATCAAAACGATAAAAACGTTCTTTAAGATTAGGTACACGATAGCCCTGACCCAAATCTGTACGCCACTCAATCTGTGCCTGATTAAATTTTTGTTTTATTAAGCCGGAAATACTGGCTGCTGAATGGCCGCCAAAATCTGAATCGTTTTGTGCCCGAATCCCACCCATAAGTTGCCAGTTTTGTTCAATCCAATTTAATTGGCTAAAGGCTTCAACACTGTTTCTGCTTTTGGCGTCAATTTCAGCTTGCTCGCTGCTCGCTACTTTGGCTTGATCGAGTCCGTCATAATGAACAACCCCTCCAGCAACCCACTCCCATTGCTCACCTTGCCAGACTTTTTGACCGTCAAGTTCAGCTAATACAATTTCGGTATCTCTTAAACTACCGGTTTGGCCGCTGGTTTCTTGATGTTGCATCACACGAGCGTTTACTTTCCAAGGTTGCTTTACGCTTGACGATGCCAATAAAGTATCAAACTGATGTCGGGTGACATCTGACTGGTAATACAAATAACCGGCAGACTGACCCGGAATGCGTGATAAAACTTTTTGTTTATCTTCTTCAAAATATTGATATTTAAAACTGGTCGTGAACGTTTTAAAGTTTTTACTTACACTAAAGTTGGCAAAGGTTTTATCAACACCAATAGCTGACTGGCTGCTAGATGATTCGTCGTAATCAAAACCCGGATTAGAGATGTAGCTTAAATTGGTTGCTAATTGCCAGTCAGCCAGATTAATGCCGGTATTTAGCCTAACCTGATGCTCTAAGGTTTGATCGATTTGATTATCTGCATAATTGGCTAATTGATAACTCAACCGAGTTTGAGTTTGCGCCTGAGTGTCGGTAATTATATTTATCACCCCACCCATAGCGGCACTACCATATAAAACGGCTGCACTGCCTCGGATAATTTCAATATGTCGGATATTTGCTAAACCAATTTGGTCTAAATCAACAGCTGAACCTGTTGGCGTAATAAGCGGCTGGCTATTTAATAAAACTAAAACGTTATCGCTGTCAAAGCCTTGCATTTGAATGGTATAGCCGTCTTTTTGGTTGCGCATCACAACCAAACCCGGAATATAATTAAGTGCTTCTGCCAGTGTCCCTTGACTCACTTTTAATAAATCTTCGGCTTCAATAACCTGCACAGAAACTGGTGAATCACTGAGTAATTTTGCGGTGCGAGTACCGGATACAACAATATGTTCCATTTGGGCTTGAGCTGTCGATTCAGCCCAAGCCAAAGGCGCTACACTACAAGCGCTAACAATAATAAATCCATTTAGGTATTTAAACCTAACCATAGAAAACCAAACATGAAATGAGAATGGTTCGCATTTTAATTAAATTAAATGCAATTGCAAATTATTTTTATTATCAATTTTATTTTGTAGCTTTATGTTAAATGTGACGTGCATGTTTTTAACATATGCTACTAAACGACAACTATTGCATTAACCTAGGGCATTCACTTAGAATCTCAAGGAATTGTCCGTTTGTTGTTACCTAATACCTTTTGTCTTAACCAAATTCAGGTTTAAATTTCCATGTTTTTAATAGTTTTTGTTCATTGCTTTTTACATTTTCCATTGGTTAAATTCCCGTGAAAATAGCCTTTCGGTCTATAGCTGTTATATTTGCTCTCTACTTACTTTGCTTTAATGCCTATTCGAAAGAAAACTTAATCTTTGCTACTTTTCCTATCCCACTAATGGTAAAAAACGAAGAATCGGGTTTATTCGTTGAATTAACAAAAGCAATTGCAGCTCGAGCTAATCTGAATATAGAAATTAAAGTGCTCCCGCCCAAGCGAGCTATATATTATTTTTTGGAACAAAAAGTAGATGCTCTCTTTCCCGGATTAGATTTTAGCTTTCCTCAAGACGCACAGTACTTAAAATCTAAAGAACTCATTTATATCAAACAGGATTTTGCTTTTTCATTAAAAAGTAAACCTCTAATAAACTCATTTAATGATCTCATTAAATATAAAATAGGCATTACTCGTGGCTACCCATATTCTCGGGAACTTATAGAAAATGAACAATTTAATCTATCAATTGCTGAAAGTGATGAAAGCAATATAAAAAAGCTAGTCAATGGGAGAATTGATGCTTTTGTTGTTGAAGAGTTTTCAGGTATTCAGGCATTTTCACAAACGGGTTATGAGCACTTAATACAATATAACCCACATGCTCCTTTATCTAGTCAAGATGTTTTTTATGCTTTTCAATTAACGATAAAAGGCAAAAAATTGTCTGAAAAGATCTCTAAAGTTTTAAAAGCAATGAAAGACGATGGAAGCTACCAAAAAATAATGAATAGAGTTAATAACACAAAAAACCTCAAACCTGCAGATTAGAAGAGTTATTGTTAATTTATCAGTAACGACACTAGAGTTATCGGAACCTATCATATTTTGAGTATTTAAAACTTGCTTCTAAACGCAAAATAAACAGCACCAACTAAACATAAACCAGCCCATAAATAATCTAATTTAAGTGGCTCTTTTAAGTACATAACCGAAAATGGTACAAATACCATTAGTGTAATCACTTCTTGTAAAATTTTAAGCTGCCCAACATTCAACTCAGTATAACCAATCCGGTTAGCCGGTACTTGCAATAAGTATTCAAATAAAGCGATCCCCCAGCTTATCAAAGCCGCGATAATCCAAGGTTTATTATTCAGCTCTTTTAAATGAGCATACCAAGCAAATGTCATAAAAATATTACTGCAAATTAATAAACCAATACTGATAATAATTGGATTCATATTTAATTTCCGACTAATGATAAAACTGGCTAAAGTTTACTGCCTAATTAAGTATTAAAAATTTAGAATCGTTTTTTAAGCACGAACTAATGAACCTCTGCTCTGGATAAGAAGTTAACTAATACCTTAAACTTATCGGCTGCTAGTTTAAATTCGTTTTTTAGTGGTTATTTTTTCTGAGTTAAGGTTAATGACTAACACTATTGGAAAAAATATTAATAACAGCAACACCAGCAATAATTAATAGCAACCCTAATACTGCTGCTAAATCCAATTTTTGTCCAAAATAAAATAGCCCAACCAAAGTCACTAATACAATACCTAAACCAGACCAAATAGCATACGCAATGCCTACAGGTATGGTTTTAAGCACTACCGCCAAACAATAAAACGCAATACCATATCCGGCGACCACTAAAATAGTTGGGATAGTTTTTTCAAAACCATCTGATGCTTTTAACGCACTGGTTGCAATCACCTCTGCCACAATGGCAATGGCTAAATAAATATAATGGTTCATTTTAATCTGTCCTTTTGCTGTTTTTAAACAAACTATCACTCAAGTGGGTTTAACACTGATGGTTGGTAATTAACTTCTAAAAAGTAAAAACCCAGCCGAAGCTGGGTTTTTAAAAAGCTTAGATGCTTGGGAAGATGTTTATCACATCATGCCGCCCATTCCACCCATGCCGCCCATGCCACCCATATCAGGTGCACCAGCTTCATCTTTAGGAATGTCAGTTACCATAGCTTCTGTTGTGATCATTAAACCAGCTACAGATGCTGCAAATTGTAATGCGCTACGTGTTACTTTAGTTGGATCTAAAATACCCGCTTCTAACATATCACCGTAAGTATCGTTACCTGCGTTGTAACCAAAGTTTGCAGTACCTTCTTTAACTTTGCTAACAACAACAGATGCTTCTTCACCTGCGTTAGATACGATTTGACGCATTGGCGCTTCCATTGCACGTAGTGCAACTTTAATACCGTGGTTTTGGTCTTCGTTGTCTGCTGTTAATTCAGCAATTTTTGCTGCAACACGTACTAATGCAACACCACCACCCGGTACAACACCTTCTTCAACCGCCGCGCGAGTAGCGTGTAACGCATCTTCAACACGTGCTTTTTTCTCTTTCATTTCAACTTCTGTTGCTGCACCTACTTTAATAACTGCAACACCACCAGCTAATTTAGCTAAACGCTCTTGAAGTTTTTCTTTGTCGTAATCTGAAGTTGATTCTTCGATTTGACCACGGATTTGAGCAACACGTGATTTGATGTTTTCTTCTTCACCAACACCATCAATAATGGTTGTATTGTCTTTAGAGATAACAACACGTTTTGCCTGACCTAAATCTTCTAATTGAGCTTTTTCAAGTTCTAAACCGATTTCTTCAGAGATAACCGTTGCGCTGGTTAATACCGCGATATCTTGTAACATGGCTTTACGGCGATCACCAAAACCAGGTGCTTTAACCGCTGCAACTTTCACAATACCACGCATGTTGTTTACAACTAAAGTAGCTAATGCTTCGCCTTCTAAATCTTCTGCGATGATTAATAACGGCTTGCCCGCTTTAGCAACTGCTTCTAATGTTGGTAATAATTCACGGATATTAGATACTTTTTTATCTACTAATAAAATAAATGGGTTATCTAAATCAACTGTGCCATTTTCAGCGTTGTTGATGAAATATGGTGATAAATAACCACGGTCAAACTGCATACCTTCAACTACGTCTAATTCGTTTTGAAGTGCCTGACCTTCTTCAACTGTGATAACACCTTCTTTACCTACTTTCTCCATTGCGCTGGCGATGATTTCACCAATTTCGCTATCTGAGTTAGCAGAGATAGTACCAACTTGAGCGATTGCTTTGTTATCTGCACATGGTTGAGATAAAGCTTTTAATTCAATTACCGCAGCTGCTACAGCTTTGTCGATACCGCGTTTTAAATCCATAGGATTCATACCCGCAGCTACCGCTTTTAAACCTTCGTTTACAATGGCTTGCGCTAGTACAGTTGCAGTTGTTGTACCGTCACCAGCTTCGTCATTTGCTTTAGACGCGACTTCTTTAACCATTTGCGCGCCCATGTTTTCAAACTTATCTTCAAGTTCGATTTCTTTAGCAACTGATACACCATCTTTAGTGATTAAAGGTGCGCCAAATGATTTATCTAAAACTACGTTACGGCCTTTTGGACCTAGAGTAACTTTAACTGCGTTAGCTAAGATGTTTACACCTGCAAGCATTTTTACGCGTGCGTCTTCACCGAATTTTACGTCTTTTGCTGCCATAATATTTATTTCCTAAGATACTGTTAAATAGTGATAAAAATGAATTAAAGTTAAGATTAACCTTCAATAACACCTAAAATGTTATCTTCTCTCATGATTAATACTTCTTCGCCGTCAATTTTTTCTACTTTTTCAATGTAGTTACCAAATAAAACGGTTTCGCCAACTTTGATGTCAACAGCTTTCACCTGACCATTATCTAAAGTGCGGCCATTACCAACAGCCAATACTTCACCTTTAGATGACTTTTCTGCAGCACTGCCTGTTAAAACGATACCGCCAGCCGATTTAGTTTCTACATCTAAGCGCTTAACGATAACGCGATCATTTAAAGGACGAATATTCATCTTCTCCATTCTCCTGAGAAATTAATTAACACTATATTGTTTGTTTTAAAAAACCGATACATTAAGTACCAGTAAATTTGAGATGATTGTTAAATGGGGTTTGTGATTAACAAAACAAGGGGAAAATTGAATATTTTTTAATTTTTTTTTAGGCGGTAATATCACCGCCTAAAATTAGTACTATCAAATTTTATTACGACGGACAAACATCAAGGCTAAAGCGGACATGAAGATACCTAGACTGTATGGCTCATGAACGGGGATGGCTAAACTAGATGAATAAGTATATACATAGCGCATCCAATCTGTTCCTTCATAAATATCAATCTCGCTTCCTGCACGCCAACCGTTTAAAACATAAACAGGTGTTAATAAATCATGTTCCCATTCTGCACCATCTGTGCTGGTATGCCAGCTTAATCTATCATTTTCATCTATACCTTCAATGTCAGCAGCATTTTGTTCAATTAAATCATCAATACCAGCAAAGCCCATTGATAATCCATTAAAATACCACTGAGAACCATTCGCGGCATGTGTTTCATTTTTTGCTGTATAGGTAGTAATGTCGCTAAACATTGCAGCAGCAAGTAAGGCTAGTGAATCATCATTAGCTAACCCTGCGCCTAGCATTATGTAATCCCCACCACATTGGCTGAACATATCATTAATCGACGTTGAGTCCTCATAGTTACTACTATGACAAAGTGACCATTCCCATTCGCCGGTAATGGTTGATTTCATAATATTATTTTGCACACCAACAGGTATAAATCCTGCGATAGCAAAATGAGAAAAAACCAACATGAATAATGGAATTATATATTTCATAGTAACCTACTTCGAAACGTCTCAAGTAATTGAATTATAGCAAGCTTACAACATCATTTCTTAAAAATATGACTTTAGGTCAAATATTTTTCAATTTGCTCACGCCATTCTGGTGATAAAGCTTCAACTTGCAAAGCTTGCTGTAATACAGGCTTAGCCTCGGCTTTATCTGTATGAAAATAAGCATTAAACAAATCTAGGATTGAAACACTGTTTTGTTGTTTATGAATCAACTCAAAAGTATTGCCGACCGAAATATCGCCGCTTTCAATTACAGACAAATATAATCCGGTTTTTAATGAGTTAGAAAACAGTCTGGGCATTTTAGGCAAATCAAATTTAAGCCCAAGTTTAAAACACGGTACTCTGGGCTGAGTAACAGTTAATACAGCTTGGCCTAACTGAAATGTATCGCCAATATGAATGTCGTTTTCATCTAATAATGAAATGGTCAGGTTTTCGCCAAAACTGCCATAAGGTAACGCGGGTTGGTTTAACTCTTTTTGCCAAAAATCATAATGCTGATAACCATAGGCATATACTGCTTTACTAAAACCACCATGATTTTTTAAATCAGCGATTTCATCACCTTCAATATGGTCCGGCATAACTCTAACGGGTGAAGCAACCGGCTGTTTAAAAATACCCGTTTCAATTTGGCGCTCACCATAAGCAATGCTTTTTTTCTTGCCAACATTAATTGATAAAAGCTGCATAAGTTAATCCTTTTAAATAAACATTCAGATTTAATCTTAGCAGCTTTTAGCTTGGGCAGACAATGGCCGATTTTACTTGGATAATTGTTTAATAAAATAACTTAGCTAATTGAATAAGCTATTAATAATTAAAAATATCCTCGAAAACCAACTGCAAAATTACGTCCGAGTAGAGGCGCTTTTTCTTTTAAAAATGAAGAATGAACTAGCCCCAACTCATTCGTTAAATTCTGCGCTTTAAAATATAACGTTAAGTCTTGTGAAAAGCCGGATAAATAATAATTCGCGTTGAAATCAAGCACGGTATAACCATGCGTTTCGCTTTCATATGCTTCGATTTTATCTTGGGTAAAATATCTGTGCACACTCATATCTAAACTATAATCATCAGCCTGATAATTCACATTAGCGCCCACTCTAAGTGGTGGTGTTCTTGGTAAATCTGTCTTTTCATCAATTAGCTGCGCGCGGACATAATCAGACTGTAATTTAAACTTTAAAGCCTGATTGTATTGCCAGAAAATTTCAGCTTCGTAACCATATAATTTAGCATCCGCAGTATTAAATAAATAAACTGGCAGCAGAGCGTCATGCTCATGGGTTTCTTCAACGGCTGCTGATTCATCTTCATGCTCGGCATGCATAGGCGTTTGTAACCCTGTATGAGTCTGATAATAATAATTATCTACCCGGTTATAAAACAGGTTTAGTAAAAAGCCAATATCGCCTTCAAATTTACGTAAACTTAAATCGATATTATTTGAACGTTCCAGTTTGAGGCGGCTTTCGGTTATTTCAAAATGCGTTTCTGTTTCATCCTGATGAAGCTGATAAATAGCACCAATTTCATAAGTATTAGCCGCTAAATGCGGACCAAACGAAAACAATTCGGCACTGCTTGGCGCGCGCTCTGCTTGCGAATAAGATAACGCGATATTATAACCCGGTGTAAAATCCCATACCGTGCCAACTGACCAACTCAATGGATTAAATTCAAGTTGATTTAATTCTGCCAGCGATAAATGCTCATCCGATTCCTCTCCATGTGCGTGATCGTGCTCATCTTCGTCATGGTTTTCATCGATTGAATGTAAGTCTAATTCTTTAGCAAAATCGGGTTGGGCTTCAATATTAATGTGTTCAAATCTGGCACCTAACTGCACTAACCAATTGCCAAAATGTCGTTCTTCCATCCATGCCAGTGCATATTCCTCGGTACTGGACGCTGGGGTAAAAGCTTCTTCGCCAACAGCCGCTTGATCTGTTTTTTTGTAATGCAAGCTGATACCACCGCGCCAATCATCTAACGCCTTATGCATTAGCTCGGCACGGACTTCGTTTGATTCGTTAGTAAATAAAGTAGCAACTTGATTATCTTCAATTTCTTTGTGCTGATAATCGGTATAACCCGCTTTTAAATTAACTTGGTTAATAAAACCATCCGTTAGGTTTATCTCACTTAATAGCTGAACTCTGTGTTGGCGCATATCCGCATATACACCAGCTTCATCCTCGCTATGATCTGATTCTGTTTCTTCTTCATGACCATGTGAATGTCCGGGAATACCGTATTCTCTGTCTAAATATCCATAGGATAATCCAACAAACCCTTGGGCTGAGGCATGATTAAATAAATAGCTTGAACCTAATGTAAAACCGCTGGACTTTGCTTGGCTATTATTAACTTTGTCGATAGATTCTTGCTGATGAGATTCTGCTTCATCTTCATGCTCTTCGTCATGATCTTCTTCAAGTTGATAGCTTGGAATGTTATACGACTGGCTATCGCTCACAAATGCATCGGCATAGTAGGCAAAATTTTCAAGCCCAGATTTAACACTCAAACTCGCCTGCTTTTGCTGATTAACTGTATTATATTCAAGCTGATATTGCCCCTCGGTGACCGTATCTTTTGGAATACGTTGATCAACAATATTCACCACTCCACCAATTGCGCCGCTTCCAAAAAATAAAGTTGCCGGACCTCGTAAAATTTCGATTTGTTCAGCACTCGCCGCACTGGTTGCAACTGCGTGGTCTGGTCCAACTCTGGATACATCTCCGACATCTAATCCATTTTGTGCAATTAAAACTCGAGGCCCATCTAATCCTCTAATAATAGGTGAACTAGCCACCGAGCCATAAAAACTTGAATGCACCCCAACCTGATACTTCAAAGTATCGCCCAAGGTAGCGGCTTGCTGCGCTTTTAATTGCTCGCCAGATAAAATACTAACCGGCTGGGCAGATTCAATTTGAGAACCATGAAATGGGCTGGCAGTCACATCAATGACTTCAATGCTTGAAGAGTTAAGCTGAATAACTAAATCATTAACCCCTTGAGTTGGCACATCTAAATGCACATTTTTATGGGCAAACTGCTTGGCACTTAAATGCAATTCATAATGTCCGGGTTTAATATTATTAATACTAAATTGCCCGTTTGAATTAGTGGTAAATTTGGTATTAGTATCGATAAGTTCAACTTCTGCCTGACTAATTGGCTGGTTGTTATGATCTGTTACCTGACCTTGAATAAATTGAGCAATAGCAGAAAAAGGAAAAGCTAAAATGGTGACTGAGCAAGTAATTGATAGAGCGCGTTTCATTGTTATTTCTCTTTTTAAAATTCTCTTTTAAATACGTTATAACGTAACAATTAAAAAATGATACACTATAACATTTCAAAATAAAACCCTTGAAAATCATTTCGCACTAAAAATAAAAACGAATAAACACCATAAAAGAAAAAACCGTTTAAGTTAACTTAAACGGTTTTAAGCGCTTTTAATACATTTTGGGGATTAGCAGCTAACGGCGTTATTTCCACTCAACATATTTTTCGATCACGATTGGGATCAATTTTTGATAATGTTTGCGGGTAAAGCCTGTCGCCATTTCACTTAACCTGTAATGTAAAAGCGCCATCACTAACTCACGCGGCATATCGGTTTCTATCACTTGTTTATCTTCGGCTTTAACCTGTAATTGTTCGAGCTTTTCTAAACACAATTTATTACCAAACATCATGTGTAAAACAAAGTTAAACATAATAGTGGCTGCAATGAGCATGTAACCATAAATAAACAAGGTAAATTGGCTGGTTTCTTGCCCGCCTACATACCATGTAATCCCAAATACCGCAGCTAAAAGACAAATTAAACGGATGGTTAATTTAATTTCAACCTTGCTAATAAGCTGATAATAATACACTTTTAACCATTCGGCTTGCTCAGCAAATTTAGCATTAAGTTGTGGATCAAACTTAGCCGACTGTATATCTGCAATTGGCTGAACTGCACCTTTACAATTTGCACATTGTTTTTGGTTAAACCCTTTAGTTTTGCAAGATTTACATAAAAACTGAGCTTTAGTTAATAGCGGCGGCTGTTTGCAGTGGCTGCACTTTTTAGCATTTTGGTCATTTAGTTGACCACATTGCAGGCAAATCAAATCGTTCAAATCAGCTTCTCTTTTCAAACATAAAATTGCGCAGCAGTTTAGCCTAAGCCGCTATGAGATACCAGAACAGCTTTACACAAACAAAAAAGCAATTAACAGCTCAAACATGGTTTAGCTGTTAATTGCTTAAAAATGTTTATATACCTAAACGGATTAAGTTATTTAACCTCAACTCGGGTTAAGGTGTATTCTAACTAATTGAATTATTTAACCTTATCATTCTACATGGTTTCTAACGAGAATTTTTTTGTGCGGACAAGGCAAATTCACGCGTCAATAGCTAGTCTCGGCTTTAGTTCCGACGTCGCTCTATCTCCCCCATCCATGGGGTCGTATTGCAAGTGAATTTAACGCAGTACCCGCGAAAAAAGGCCGTTTGAAACATATTCATTAAACCGAATTGAGGTT
>NZ_JAOPFU010000062.1 GCF_025515275.1 Catenovulum sp. 2E275 | reverse complement strand
ACTCGCCATCAGGCAATGGCTGACATAATCGATTACATAGAACCATTTTATAATCAAAAACGGAAACACTATAAGCTGGGAAATATTTCACCTGTCCAATATGAGCAGAAGTTACTAAAAAGTGCCTAAACATGTCTCCAAATTTAGTTGACCGTTACAGTCTGACATTGCCGATAATTTTAGTTTACTGGACGGGTTCAATTGCGTTTCCTATATTGGCTGCCATTTCAATTTCTTCCTAAAAAGGAGACTGAAATGCATGAATGAGTTGCTGTCTAAAATGGCCTAGGATGTCCCAGTGAGTATAAGCTTGAGTATTTTCTGCAGTCAAAACAGCTTTTGAGTTTAGCTCAAGTAATATATTGTCTGTCGTATTGTTTGATTTTACTGGAGAAGGTTTTTTATTTGAACTTTTCAAATTTTCAGTAACTGCTGGGTTTAAATTTAATTTATTTATCTCACTTTTATCATTTAAAATAACATTGTAATTCGGTATATCTTGGTTTAATCGCTGAGCATAATTGCTGAGGTTTGGTTCAGCAAAAGTGTATAACCATGCTAGTTCAGTATGGTTGCCTGTGACTCTCAATATTCGCCCAATAATTTGCCTGAAGTATAATTCAGTTTTCACTCTGCTTAAATGACAACATACTTGGAGCCTAGGTATATCTGTCCCTTCTGAAATCATTCCAATGCTGATGATCCAAGGCGCAGAACTTTCTTTAAACCTACTTATTCTCTTGGCTGAGTTCTCTGTTTTGTAGCTAACGATCTCTGCTATTTGTCCAAATTCTTTTTTCATTAGCTTCTGAATTATCTGCGCATGTGAAACCGATGTCGCTACAACAAGCCCTGCCGCATTTGGGTTACTCTCTCGAATTGAAGCTAATTTATCTACTGAGGCTTGAAGAATATATTTGAGTGCGTTTTTATTGTGCAGTAGCTCGCTATAACTAACCACTTTTTGATTAAATAATTCTTGAAAGCTTCTATAACTGCTTTGCTCTGATTTGTGTGTGACTAGAATTTTGTCGTTATCAATTAAAGTGATCTGTGGTACCCGGCAAACCTTATCTGAAATAGCGCGAGCAAGGCCATATCGATAATGCGTACTAATTCTCCCATTAGAATCTGCATAATGAGTTAAAGTGATTGGTAACGAATCACTTCTCCAAGGCGTACCGCTCATAGCTAAAATAAATTCAGCTTTATCTTTGATATTATTGAGTATAGATTGTCCCCAGGCGTTTCCATGAACGAATTCACTACCGGCACAATGATGAATTTCATCAAATACAATAAAAACTCGATGTGATTTTAAAATATCCCAAAAATCATAATCTAAGTGCAACATTGCTTGGTAGGTCATAGAACGTCCAACTGAGCCAAACAAACCATCAAATTTCAAACTCATTACTCGTTCAAACACATCTCTTGCATTTTCAGCGGTTGTCACACTTGGTGAAAAACAAATAACGAAATCTATCTTATCTTCAACAAATAACTTTTTAGCTAAACTTGCGGACATAATCGTTTTGCCAGCTGCAGGTGTTGCTAAACATAAAAAATGGCGTTGATTTAGGTAATGTTTAAACGCAAGATCAATGCATTCGTTTTGCCAATTTCGTAATTTCATTGTTAATCCGCAGCGATATTTTGAAGGACGGTCTTAATTGCTTTTATTTTCCCCAGTAATTCATTTGATTTATGACAAGCCACTAAATAATGCTGTTCTAAGGTTTTTTTCATATCCGGAACTATTGAAAGCAGACGCTTATATTCCTCAGACTCTGCAATAGATGATTGAAAATCAATTTCATATTTTTTTAATTCACGCACCAGTATGGTTTGTGAGGATTCTGAGACAGGAATAGCCGCCACTGCACTGGAGTTCTGCTCACTCTCTAATGAGAAAATTTTAAATTTAAAATTCATATTTTCGAATTCTCGCGAACTTCGGTAAATAACTTTTTTACTACCAGTTGCTCTCTTTTTTTCTAGAGCTTTATATTTAACGAGCCGACTCAATTGACGGTACAGAAGCTTATTCAGCTCTTCCGTTGAAACTTTTAGTTTGGTTTGTTCAATGAAAAGCTCTCTAATATGTTTGATGTCGATATAAACATTATTGCTATTTAAAAATATTTTATGAAGGGTCGGATTTATCAAGGTGACTTTTGAGTTAGGCATTATTATATCAGAGAATAAAAAAAAGAGGATTATAAGCCGTGGATTTATAAACCGCAAAAAAAGATAGTCTTTTATTTTTAAAGCTACAAAAAATGAGAGACTTAGCTAAAAAATTAGGAGCCAATATTCGATCAAAGAGAACAGATATTGGATTAGCACAGGACAAATTAGCAGAGCTGGCCGACATGGACCGGAGTTACATAGGTCGAATTGAACGAGGCGAGATGAATATTACAGTAGAAAAGCTTTATGCTCTGGCATCAGTTTTAAAATGCTCGCCTAAAGACTTACTACCTTAAACAGCTCGATCTTTCAGAAATAACCTAATTTGGTAAGACGCTTAGAGCGTCGATGCCGATCTGTTTATTAGATATGCTAATTGTTCAATCGCAGACACAATTTGTTTTTATCAAGTTCAACATAGTTAGAAAAATCATATCTATCACAGTTATCTACATCCTGGATAGATATTTGTATTTACTATTGAGAAAATATCCGGTAAAAATTTATTTATAAAAATATCACATGCGGATTTTATTATGTGTTAAAGCATTATAACTCTACAAAGTTAATATAAGCTTACTTTTGAAGTTAAAATTCTCAAAGCTCGCATTTGTGTAATTAAATGCGAGCCATATTTGCCGCCCTGGGCATTTCTATATGGCTTTTGATGATTGGATTCAACGTATGACACTGGGGGATCCTCTCATAATTTAGCCATTCCTTCTTGTTGTATTAGCTTGGTAGATAGGGCTATTGCTTGGTGAATATCACTCATTGATATTCGATACTCTCGCCATCGTTTTCGTACTTCACGACCCAAACGAATAGTCGATAGTACAGCTCTTTTTCGTATGGTATTGGCTTGGAATACTTTATCCCAACCACGTTGACGGGCAATCAGACCGATTAGTCGCAATACCCATTCTTCTAACATGGCAATCAATAATAAGATATCAAACCGCTTTGTATCACGACTATTACTATGGCGCAGGCCAAGCCCATATTGAGGGCTTTTCACATCTCGAAAGCTTTCTTCAATTTGCATGCGTTTGGCATAAAGTTTGGCGATTTGATGGGCGTTTATCTTTGCGACCTTTGTCTTTTCCTTTGTATAAATACAGGTTTGCATTGATTGGGCTTTTTCGTCCGAGTTGACCAAAGCCAAGCGTTTTTGGCGAAATTAATTAGCTCAAATTGCACCATGCGTGTCTATATGATTGAATCTTTTCAATATTATGAGGGGATTCGTGAGCGTATAACATTACCGGCAATATCATCAAATAATAATATAACGTTTGTTGAGTTTCCCTAAAAGTTACTAGTCACTTACTGTTAATCCCAACATGCCATAATTTAAATAAAACTATAACATCTCTTATATTTAATTTAAAAGTCTTTTTATTTTAACATTAACAAGCATGTTGGGATTATTTGATAGTTGGCTATGCATTAGCAAGCAATTATGGGTGTTTGACTGTTTTTGGATAAATTCATCAACATACTAGCCTTAACATTATGATATTAATATCTTTTATATGTATGAATTTCGTATTTTGAATGTTTCGTCGATTCCATTTAAAACGTTTTATGTACAAAAAATATCTGGTCATCAATTTCAAAAATGGGATAGAAGCAGACGGTCGGATAAACTCGATTTTGGACAAAAGTGAGTTACTACCCATGGAGGAATCTGACTGTTCGGATTTCTTCCAATATTGCAGCTAAATGACCTGCCTTAATGTGGCTGGCGGACTTCCCTTGTCCACCAAAAGTTGGAGCTAAGCTAAGTGCTAACTTACGTTAGCTACTTCTTCTAGACTCTTGGCATTTGATATTTCTTTCTCAGTCAGTGCAATGAAGTGGTAAGGTTGGTCTTCCTGATCAATATTCACTGCAATAACTAGGCAGTATTTTACATGGTCAGGCTCCAGTCCCATTGACGATGCATTGTCAATAAAATCGTAGCGTTTTTCACGGTTTTCATTTTTAAATAGCACGACAGCTAAAGCATACTCTGAACTCTCAGGTGGACTGTAGATCAGGCTATTTTTGTGACCTTCGATTTCCCAGTTTCTCTGGACAACTTTCGAAAGGTCTGCAATATGCTTCACCATCTTTCTTTGATCGTCTGGAGGAAAACGATTCAAAATACAGCCGATCTCACTCCATCGCGGTGTCGCTCTTTGTTCAAGTATGTGGAATATATCTCTGAACCAACGCGACGTCTTAGGCTGAGGCTTATCTACATTAATCCCTTGTTCTTTAGACATATAGTAGAGATCTATTGGATTTGACATGTCAGTAATAATCACCTCCATAGATGGATCATCAGCCATATTTCCCATGTTCAGCAAAGTTGAAAGATACAGTCCTAAGAAGTCTAATTCATCACCAACAAACTTGTAACTCCCTTCAAGTTCTATCCTTCTCAATAGGTAATGCACTATCTGAACTGGATGTTCTAAGAGGTCAAACAAGGTTTCGAAATCCCCGATATTCATAGAAGGACAAGCCACAAACTCATCAGGAAGCCAGCCAGTGGCTTCGAATAAGCGTAAGTTTGACTGAAGGGTAGCAAAGTCTTCCAATGATACCGAAACTCTCAGAACCTTATTAATGTTGTGAATATTAATCGGCAAATTCTCAACTAAATCATCAAGTAAATTTGCATCTCGAATCTCATTAAGTTTTTGCTCTAAACGATAGGACTGAACGCTAGGATCAATCAGTACTTCTTGAAGGTGCCTTCTTATTCGATCTGGTGCACCTCTCAACGCTGGTTTTGAGATTTTGTGAGATTTGGCTTCTATGATAATCGCATGCGAATCAATAAAAGCGATAAGATCAGTTTCGTACTGCGCATCATCATGGCTCCACTTAATCCCAGAAACGACTTTAGACGTAGGAAAGCGTGTCTTTACAATGCTTTCAATTTTATTTTCTAAATATAAGGCTCGCCGCTTATGTAGCCCCTCTTTATCATATTGTTCAACTATCTCGTCTAACGTACCTAGAGCGAAGCTAAAGAATAGTTGAGGTAGTATGCAGTAGTACTTGTTTCCAGAAACAATTATTGGTTTGTGCCAAACAGGGTTATCTAGAAAAAAGAAGAAGGTCTTTTTATTCTTTAAATCACCAGGAGAATACGAGAACAAATCAGCAATCTCTTTTACTTTGCAAGGTTCTAAGCCTGTTGCTTCAGAGACCTTATCAAAGTCAATCAGATAGTAGTCTGCCATTCTCAAATCGAAATGGGACAAACACATTGCAAACACTTTCTGCTTAGACATGCGTGATATATCTATCTGGCGTGCAAATTCTTCAGCTTCCTTTTGTCCTTGACCAATCAACTGGTGATACCTTAACAGCAGATCAAATGGTTTCTTTGCCTTGGTAAGCTCAGACAAGACTTTAAAGCGTTGTGATAAATTATCTTCCATGATGTCTGTTAGGGCTTCGAAAGTTGCAATGATATCTGAAGCGGTAAAGCCCAACTTATTAGACAGCAAGCCATCGAAATTTGAGTATAACTCTTTACACACCGTTTTTACTTGAGAGTAGTAACCCCAGTTTCGAACTATCTGAGTGTGACCTCTTAGCTTTTCTTGAATGAGGCTTATTGCACTTTCGCTATCGGAAAGTTCAGTCGAACTATCACTAATTCGACTAAATGCAAACGCATGACTAACTTCCTGAAGCTTATCTATAACAGTTTGCACAACATCTGGAGTTATCGGGTATAAACCAACTTCATCCTCAGGTATTTTTAACAAAATTGCTTGAAGTAACTCTACATGCGCTTGTTGCACTCCTGAGGCAGAACCCCTTGACGATACTCCTGAATCACTTACACCAATAGTAAGGCCATAACACGCAATATTAGAGATCAATGTTATAGCGTCATACTTACGCAACGTGTCCTCAAAAAAATCGAGAGATTCAATAACGATCTCTTTACTTTTTTCTCCCATTTTAGATAGTGCTTCTTTGCGTTGTTCGTCGGATAATCCAGAAAATGGATTGTTGACCTGTGTCATAACTGGCATAGAAGCAGTGTCTGATTTTTGTGGGATAGCATTTGTATTTTTGTTCGTTTTTTTAGCTTTTTTCCGTTTAGCATCTCTACGAAGCTTACTATTTTTACTCATGATTCTGACCGAGTTATTTCTTTCTTTAGTCCTGTGGATTAATTTCTGAACCATAGGATACGCGGTTATAGCACTATCAATAATATCACTCTGTTGCATATTTGGGTGTGCTTTTGCGCAAAAACGTGCAGTAATGGAACTAACAAGCTTTGGGGCATAACCGATCTAGTCACAGTTGCTAGCTAAGCGTTGGACAATAATGAGTTGAAAAGACAACTCCACATAAGATTAATGTCTATGTCTAGACTTTTGAGTTATAAAAACAGCTTTGTAAAAGCTATAGTTAAACCTATTGCGGCAAAAATCAGTGTTAATTCATACCACTTGGCTTTTTTATCACTAAAACTCTGCTCGCTAAGCAATTTACGAGTTTCTGCGTTCAACTTATGCATTTCTGCTACTGTTTTTTCAAATTCTGTACTTTCCAAACTGATCTCGTTGCTCATAATTGTTTCCTTAATAATAGTAGATTTGAAGAAAAACTCTATCAAATATACGTATGATCATTAGGGGGACAACATTTAACGCTAATAGCGCTGTAAATATACAGTTTTAATTATTGAGAGTGGGAATATGTATAAACCACCATTTTTAGAATTTGTGAGGGCTGAGATCGGAACTCGACATTATAGTTACCAAACTGAAAAAACGTATTTGTACTAGATTAAATGTTTTATCTGTTTTCTCTGGACTGATTTGTCTTGGTTAGCGGACGTTTAATCCCACATTGATGAAGTTCTGCTTCTCGCTCTTTTGAGGCATTCGCCAAAACACGTTTTGGGTCAGTGTCGTGCCAGAAGAAGAAACTGGGTATTTTGATCCCTCAGTATTAAATTCTGGAGCAAAGCAGACAAAAAACGAATCAGAAATTAATTTCATTCCAAATCTAACTATGAGATGTCTAGAAAACTAGTGGCGATTCAGGCTCTAACAGTCTATCACTCAATATTAAATTTTTATGAAATATATGAAATTACTGAAAATTTGTAATAGTTCAATCGTTTAGTACATAGATAATTCTGTTCTAAAGAGATTAAATTTGAACATCTAATTAAGTTGAAAATCTTAAACACTTATAAAAAGGATTAATAATGATTGGAAAATTATTTGCAAGTAGTTTGATTTTAGCGTTTTTTTTCTTGCTCCCCCCCCAAAAAAAATCTTATGCTGAGGATGGAGTTGGCGTACCTGGTCAATTCTATAACTATGAATTTGATTTTTACGATATTAATAAAGGAAACTATGTTCTTACCCCTTATGACCACACTGTTTTAGGAGAAAAAATTGACGAAAGTTCAGGTAGGGTGAAGTTCGAGTATATAGATATAAATATACCTGGTAACTTTGATATAGAGGTTGCTTTTAGACGAACATATTCAACTAGTACGACCTATCAAGATAAAGGATGGTCTTTACCTGAAACCCCTCGATTGGAGTTTCAGGTTGTAGGTTATGGGCCCAAAGCCGTGGCGAGCGAAGATTGCACTAAAAGTCATATTGCTAATCCAATTTTCATTTCATTAGGTGAATTTGGTTCTGGTGAAGGCTATTTCATGAAAAGTTATAAGCAGAATATCCCTCCAAATTTGATTATTCCTGGGAAGATTAATGAAAGCCTACACTTTAAAAATGAAACTCTTCCTTATAATGGTTCGGGGCACATATTTACCACAGCATCCAAGTGGGTCGTGAGCTGTGTCACCTCTGAAAGTAGTAGCGGTTCTTGGTATGAAGCAGTTTCTCCCAAAGGGGTCAGATATACATTTGATACAAAGATTGTAGCAAACTATTCTCATAATGAAATTAAAGAGTCTAATAAAACTTACGAAATGTATCGTGTTAATTTTTATGCGTCTAAAGTAGAAGATAGATTCGGAAATTGGGTTAAATATAATAGAAATATCGATGGCTTGCTAACTAGTATTACTAGCAGTGATAACCGAAATATTTCAATAGGTTATATAAATAATAAATTGACAACGGCTACCGCGAATGGAAAAACATGGCTGTATGATTTAACTGAAGATGCAATCTATTCAACTGGCACTGTTACTAGACCGGATGGTAAACAATGGATATACAATCTACAAAAAAGGGATAGTAACAAGTATCCTAATGACGGATTAGTCTCTTGGTGTGATATCGAAAATATAATTGGTGATAAAAATGGTGACGGTGATGGAGTTATTTCAAATAAACAAGGAACTGATACTCTAACAGCTACGCCAACAATTACAATACAGCATCCAGATGGGGCTGTTGGTAAGTTTTGGCTGGGTTTTACAACACATGGCACAGCAAAAATTGATCCTAAAAATTCCGGCCCGATAGGCAACATACACACAACTTCATCCCGCTGTTCTTATTTTTATAGTTTGCTCAAAAAATCTGTTTCTGGTACTGGAGTTCCTGAGTCTATTTGGCGTTATGAATATTCTTTAAATGAAGGATATTACAGAGATGTTCCACATGATGAAAGTTATTATAACAACATCGACTCAAACATGATGTTTTCCGGTGAAATACCTCGAAATATCAATAATTATGATTACAAGTGGACAAAAATAATTAGACCAGACAATAGTTACATCACGCGCTATTTTAACCGAGATGCGTTTAGTTATTTCAAAAATAAACTATTTGCAGAAATTTTTTACAATGTTGATGGCACCCCGCTTAAAGAGGTTTTATATAATTATGAACCTGGAACATTCTATGCGTCAGATTTTGTTCCTACTGAGACTAATTTGACAAGCCAAAATTCCCAAAAGCCGAAATTGGTTTCCAAGAAAGTAACTATATTTGAAGACTTAAAGAGTAATACATATACAACAGATATTACAAGTTTTGGAGATTACGATTATCCCTTAACTGTCGAAGAGTATAATGACTTCAGTTCTGAAAAAAAATATAAAAAATACACCTATAAACACGATACTTTAAACTGGATTTTTGGTTTGCCAGAAAAAACTTATATAGGTGATTCGACTGATACTTATGAACTGGTTAATAATATTACTTATTATGCTTCAACGCATAATTATAGTTCCTTACCATATTCACTGGCTAAACACGGTCTAACTTATAAACTCTTTAATAGTTATACTTTAGGTAATCCTCGAAGAGTCAGTGAAATATTGACAGGTAGATGGTTTAATTATAGCAACTATAAACGTGGGATCCCTCAAACAATTGTTCGCCCTTCTACGGAAGATCATACAGATACTCAATACGCTACACAGACAATAAATGACGATGGTTTTATTACAAAACAGTACGACTTCGAAGGAGAATGTATTGAATTTGATTATGATCTACTGGGTAGAATAACATTAGTATCCCCATGTAATACGTATTGGAATAATATAAATATCTCTTATGAATCAGTTTCAACACAGGAATCTGGTTTTGAATATATAGATGTTGGTATGTTAAAGCAATCAGTAAGTCGCGGTAATAGCAGGCATGTTACTTATTATGATTCCTTTCTTCGCCCAAGATTTACCAAAGAGTGGGATGTTTCAGAGCCCAACTCAACAATGCGATACACCAGAACTGACTGGGATATCGACAATAAAATTACTTATCAAAGTAAGCCGTCCTCAGAGCAATCAACACTCTATGGGACGGTATTTGAATATGATATGTTGAAACGAGTTGTTGTAGAGAACGATAACTCAGTCACTGGGCAAATAGATTTCACTTATCATTCGGATAATCGCATATCTAAAATTGACAATTTAAACAACCATACAATCACAACATATCTGGCTTTCGGTGCTCCAAATTATAAACTCGCAACTTTAATTGAATCTCCAGAGTCGATCCGTACAGAGTATGAATACAATACTCACTATAATTTGATATCAATAACTCAAGGAGGGGCAACTGAAAATCTAGTCTACAACTCGAATCAACAATTATGTAAATCAGTTCGCCCAGACATTGGCAACAGAGCTTACACTTATAATGTTTTAGGTGAAGTTACAACAATGGTTCATGGCGCTTCAGTCGGCTCGGCAATCGATAGTTGTGACACAATTTTCGATTCATCAGAGATAACGGCTTATACTTATGATTTCCATGGAAACCTAGCTACCGTAAGTTACGGTGATGGGAGTCCAACCAAAATTTACTCTCATGATGAAAACGATAATCTATTGTCAATCGTGTCAAATGGAGTAACTAATACTTATATTTACAATGATTTAAATCAAGTTACAAGAGAACGATTGCAGATAGATGGCTATAACTGGTTGCTTGCATATGGATATGATGCAAATAGTAACCTAAGTTCAATTACTTATCCAAACGGTGAAATCGTGAGTTACTCTCCGAATGCTTTAGGGCAAGCTACCAAGGCTTCAAATTACGCAAATAATGCAAAATATTTTGCCAATGGCATGATTCGAACGTTTACTTACGGAAATGGATTTATCCATACAGTAACGCAACATAATAGTGGATTACCTAAAGATATCTATGATGTTCGTTTAGGTACGCAAGCTTTTGACCATTATTTAGATTTTGATAGTAATGGTAATTTAACGTTTTTAAGGGATGACCAGAACAGCCACTACACACTTGATTTGGGGTATGATGGGGTGAACAGACTCAATGCTATCAATGACAGTTTTCAAGGTAGCGGGCAGTTGTCATATGACACCATGGGAAATATTCTTTCTTACACACTAGGAAATAAGAATTTAGTCTACAGTTATGATTCAAATAAACGACTAGAATCTGTCGGGGGTACTACTAATTATCAGTTTACTTATGATGGTCGCGGAAATATATTAACTAATGGTAACAATACTAATTTTACCTATAATTTGGCTGAAAATGTTATTACAAATAAAGACTATATTCGTTTTACCTACGATGGCCAAGATAAACGAGTAAAAAAATCAGTAAGAGGTGTCGAAAATTATTTCTTTTATAACGATGAAGGAAAGTTAATATTTAAAAAAAGACCTGGGTTATTAACAAATAACATTTATCTAGGCAAAAAATTTATTGCGGAAAATACAACTGATTCCAACACTGGAAATCACCCTCCCTCCGCAGTAAATGACACAATCAAATCGATTCTTGAGTATGGTGAGTATACAACAGTAATTTATCCTTTAGTGAATGATTCTGATCCAGATGGAGATCGGTTAATCCTAACTAGTGCTACTGGAAAAGAGGTGAGTATTAGTTCTGATGGAACCTACATTATCGTGAATAGCTTATCTGATCAAACGATTACATACACTATAAGCGATGGGAATGGTGGAATCTCAAGTGCCAATATTAGTCTTGATATAACAATAGATTATTAAAAGGAATTAAATAATGAATACTTTGAAAGCGATGTTTTTAGCATTATTTTGGTTAAATATTAGCTATCTAAATGCAGAAATAGTTTATATTCATACAGATTTTCAGGGATCTATCATTGCCAAATCTAATAGCAATGGCACTGTGACAGACAGATTGCACTACACTCCATTCGGACAACCGGATAATACAGATTCATTAAATAATGAATCTAGTTACACTGGGCATGTATATGATGAAGAATCTTCGCTCATTTATATGCAGGCACGATACTATGATCCAGTCATAGGTCGTTTCTATTCGAATGATCCGGTTGATTCTTTAGCACATTTGAGCAAAGGAAACCTTCATGGGTTTAACCGTTATACATATGCCAATAACAACCCGCATAAATATATCGACCCTGATGGAAGGGAAGCAGATATTTTTGAAAATAGAAAACGACATGAACAAGCAGTTAAGATTCAAAGCCAGAAGCTCAAGAAACAGGGCTGGAATGTTCGAAATGAAGTGCGTATGAATGTTGATATGGGTGGAGGCGATACTGCCGTAAGAGTTATGGATATCGTTGCGCAAAAAGGAGATAAAACTCGTCTGATTGAGATTAAGACGATGAAGGATAAAGAGAAAAAAGGACCTGCTTCTATTACCAAAAAACTTAACCCTATCTCAAGAACGGTTGAAGCTGGTAAACTAGCAATACGTGGTACGTTCCAGACTTTCCAAATGCAAAAAGACCTGCAAATTGGTGCTGTTGGCGCTACGGAACAGGGAACAGGCACACAAATAGGCCCTACAACCGTAGAATGGCAAGTCATGACACATAATAAGAAGCAGTTCTTGAGAACATTGCCTCCTATTAAAATACAGGAGTAACTGAAGTTGAATTTGATTTTATCTATTGAAGACTATGAAGGCTATGAGCCAGATAGTAAAAGTGTTGAGGATGCTTTACCAATTTTCACACTCCTTTATGGATGGGCATTATCTAAGGATTTATTGGCATCTGATTTAACTAAAGAGCCTTACTCTAGCGCATTCGAAAAAGTTGAAGCTGGAGATTTGAGTCTCAAAAAGTTCGCGATGCAGTTTTTAGACGGAAAAATTACGAGAGATATGTTTAAAGAACCTTGGATTAGCGAGTATGTTTCTGATTATATTCAAACCGGTACATACTCATACGAATTGGAAGATTTTTTTGGTATCGAAAGCGTATTTGAGTTACCTAAAAAATGGAATGATTACATAGCTTTTAAAGAAGAATTAAGTAAATCATTCGACTCGAATAGTCCAAACTATAAATAAGTTATCTATATTGAATCCAAAGCCTCACACTCGCTAAACTAGCTGCGGGGCTTTTTTATAACTCGAAAATATTAGAGAGTAAATTTAATATTGCTCAGGTTGGTAAATGTTGATATTGTGAACAAATGCTTTTCAGAGAACTGATGGCGCCACACAATTTTACTTAATAATGCTTTGGCTGAATGCCAATGTGCTAAGGAAAAATATGAACATACCAGCAATCGAGTTGGTGTTAGCTAACACAAATGCAACTGTCGTAAGACAAAAACTTCCCCGTACCACTTACGGTTCCAAAGACGCAATAATTCAAATTATTCGCGATGCTGTTGATATGGAAGAATCCATACGAAACATTTATGCCTTTGCTTTAGAGGGGAGACCTGGTGCTGGCCGTGATAGTTATCTGGCATTTCTAATTGAATATCGAAATGACCATTTTGATTTATTTGACGACAGCGAAATGAACATGGGGAATACATCAAGAGAGTACGAAGTCATATCAATAATGCAGCACATGTCACTGTTGGCGAATCCTAACCATCTGCTTTATTCAGTCAAGCGTCTGCCATATCAATTAAGAGATTTGCCGCCACTTCAAGTCGCTTGCTTGGTGAAGAGCCAGTCATTCAAACCTTTATTGCCTAATTGGCAATCATTTCTTTCTACTTTCAACAAAGACCAACAATTATCTCCGAAATCAATTTATCAAGCGGATGATTGGGAAGTCCTTTATGATGGTTCAAAAGCAGCATTAAGAGATATCAATGTGTGCTTTATTCATCAATTTATCGGAAATTTACCAGAATATGAGCAGCTAAATCTAGGGATGATTCGAGGCCATGAGTTACGAGTATTTATCGGCACCAAGGGAAATGAATGCCAGATTTGTTTTGTGCCCGTTGATAATGCTTACAACGTTTATCAGCAAATAGAAAACCATCTAACTGAATTTGTATACCGTGATTTTTTACCAGAGTCTATCGTTCGAAGCGCCGGTCAAAGATTGCTGTCTCTAAACAAAACAGAACTAATGCCTGCTAACCAAGATCATTTGCGTTGGGTATTTAGGGAATATCCAACCTGAGTTTGATGATTTTGAATCATCACGGCGGTACTTTGCAGCAACGTACCTAGTTGTAGCAAGGTGCTTAAGTTTGAACAGGAATAATAAAAATGAAATTAGAAGCTGCTATTATTGGACTAGCCGGTGTTATCATCGGCGCTATGTTAGCCACCGCAAAGGATTGGTGGTTTCATCGTGTAAAGAAAAAAGAGTAGACTTACTTAGCCATTCAGATTAGCTGCTTATTGGAACGTTTTACTTCTGGATGCCTTGAAGTAGCGTACGATGATGGTCTTTTTCATGGTCGAAGAGATGAACAAGGTCGCCTTTCGCCTCAGGTCAAAACACCTGATTTTTGAGCCACTCAAAGTCGATGTTAACTGGAAATCTTTACCAACAAACTTGATGTATAAAATATTAAGATTGCCCAGCCGTGTTCATGATGCAAATGCCTATATCAGTACCGAGTGGAAATATGCCTCTTATCCTCCAGACTATGAAGAACTTTTCGAAGCTCGAATAGAAAAATATGCGGAACTTGGTTTGATAGCAATTAAGCTTGTAGAAGAACTTCAAGAGTTGGCAAAACTTCCAACTGTGCCAAAAACAGATGACTGGGATCCAAAATCTCGACTACAACAAGCTTACGATAAAATAAAAGCTGAAATAGATGCCAGAAATCAACGTAACCAACTTGTTGCTCAACAAATGCCAGAGCTCCTTAATATCAAAAATTCTAATGCAGCAAACAGCTCTGAACAGGCTTGAAAAAAGGAAATCCTATGTTTAAAAATGAAAAGTTGGACATTGATACACTGATTAACGGACGTACTTCTATTGATAATTATGGCACTGGAGGATTCGTAAATATGCCAGAGCAAAGAGACTTTGCATCCTGCTAGGTATTTTATTGACCTTTATCTATCAAACGAACTAACAACAAAGCAAGTAAACCAAGAAAAACCGTAAAAATAATCACACAATTTTTGGTAGGGTTATGAAATCAAACAATATGAGACTTAATTGAATTAAAAATCATGAATTAAGATTGACCGTAATATTCTTATAGCGGCCATTTGGGATCGGCTAAATACGTTAGTATGAGGCTCTGCAATTCGCTCTTTGAGGCATTTGCCAAAACACGTTTTGGGGCATAACCGAGCTAGTCACAATTGTTAGCTAAGCGTTGAACATAAACGTTTTAGAAATGGCAGCAAACCTATGTGACTATCGACTTGATTGAACATTTCCGACAGATTACTTAGAGCTAACGCCGCCATACACATCAATAGTTAAACCTCGCTCTTTTTCGTATGTTTTAGGTGTTACGCCAATTTGTTTCTTTAAGTAGCGGATGAGGTGAGGTTGATCGCTAAAACCAAATCGAAGTGCAATGTCGACCCAATCGATATCATCAGATTCGCGTTGGTAAAGGTACTCCAGCATAGCCTCAAGTTTATTCATAGACTGACACTGTTTTAACGTTAAACCTGTCACCCTGTTAAAGCTTCTTTCTACTGTACGTTGTGAGCAGCATAGCTGGTTACCCAGTTCTGAAATTGACACTGAGTCCAGCGCCTGAAGAGCTTTTCGTGTAATCTCGCTATGCTGATCCTCATGGCTGTTCAAAGCCAACGGCAACAACAGACTATCCAATTTGTTACAACACAAATCTGGATTACTTCGTGCCAGCTCAAACAGTTTCATCTCTCCCTCAAATAGATCAGAAAACAGTGTACTTAGCTGAACTTCTTCAACACAATCAAGTAGTGTCTGGTGACCTGAGAATAGTTTCAGTGGATAAAAAGCTCCAATATGAAACTTGATTCCAAGATGGATAAAAGGTTTTGAGTGATCGAGTTGAAGCGTCTGATGATGGGGAAACAACCAGTGGCTCCCTTTACCATCAGCAGATCCAGGGTTCATATCATAGTGATAGCTTTGTTTGGCGGGAGAAATAATCAGATGAGCAGATGGATCAGGGTTTAATTTCGGGTAATCGAAAATGTTTGCATCGGGACGCTTTTCAATTAACCAATAACACTCAATGTATTTTGCAACTACGGGTATTTTTGAAGGCTTTAGCCAATGGATCATAATATTCTCAATCAATTCGCGGTATCAACTATCACTATATGCTAGGTTAGCATTTTCATAAATAAACGCTGACCAGATTGGCGCAAAGTCTTACCCATTAACTGACCATTGATGGTCAAATTCAATCTGGATAATGCGGTTTAGTGGTTCAAACCCCGCTCGTTGTATCGCCTTTTGAGCGCTAAAGTTGCCACTTTCAGTTGAGCAGATAGGAATTAAACCGTATTCATTGGCTACTTTTACCAAACTGTTTAGTACACGAGTGGCAATCCCCTGACCTCGTTCTGACTCGGCTACAATCATCCCTAAGTCTGCATATTGAGTCTGATGTTCATCAAACAGACGACACTCACCCGTTGCTATTAACTTCCCATCCCTCCAATATCCCCGAAGCTCTTCTCGTTTTATTAGATTACTGAAGTACTCTGACAACCATTGTCTTGGAGCACCAATATTACTCACTGCAAATTCAACGAACTCAGCCAATTGTTCCTGACGTGCAAGAGTTATATCCAAGCTTGTTACGTTTGCAGAAACAAATGGGGTAACTTGTTGATACATTAAAGCATTTATTTTAAACGAAGATGAGTTATCTAAGCAAAGCGAAAGATAGTAAGGTTCCGCAGTACTCACAAAAGCACCTTTAATGGAACCGATCACTGAGCTGTTTTGCTCAGTGATCAAAGTAAACAGTTCTTTCGCCTTAGTTTGGGCTGCTTGTGACAAATAAAACTGCAACATATAGCCGTCTCCGTCAATGCAGCAGTACCCAACTAAAGTATCGTCCTCATAAAAACCAAAATGAGAAGAGATGGGAACAAAACCAAAGTGCCACATACCATCAAGTGGTGCTGTCGATTTTTCAAAATACTGTTTTTTTAGTTCATTAATTACTTCTAGTGTTTCGATTGGCTTGATTTCTAACATGGCTATTTTTCCTAACTATGGATGTAGTGTTATCACGAATGAAAGAGCTGCATCAGAGATGAAGTGCCGCTTTCTCTAACGAAAATAGTAGGTGATGGGTGATATGAAAGATTGAACAAAAACGACAGTTACCAGTAGATATCCGAATTTAAAATCTTTTTTTCGATAAATACCTTCGCTATATAGTTATCCATACCTGAGGAAAGCGTATTCTGTTGCGCAACGAAAGAAAATGAGAGATTTCTTCACAACACTTCAGGCTGCAATCATAAATAAAAGTAAGCTGATTCCAGTGAACCTGCCACTGAGTAATTACGTTCAGCCGGTTTGAGGTGGCAGCATGCCTATGTGATTGCTGCCATTTTAGTATGAACTTTTTTATTCTCCCACAACAGGCAAATTGACTCTATCCAATAAAAAGCTAAAACAACTGTATACATAAACAGTTATTCGATGTGTAATCTTGAGTCGTATGTATTTTATTCCTATTTACGTTGAAGCCGGGATATCAACCTTTCAGTCTCCTGCAGCGGAGTACAGACAGCTGGCTCTGAGCCTGGACAAATTGCTTGTTAAGAAGCATAGCGCCACATTGTTTTGTCGAATGAATGACAGTTGTATGGAAGATGTTGGATTGTTAGCTATGTCAGATTACAAAGAAATAGAGGTTACTTTCAAAGCAGTTGTCCCAGTAAATGCGACTGACGAAGAGATTAGAGAGTGGGTTGAATACGAGCTTGGAAATCGCGGAGGAATGAAGTTAGATAACCCGTGTGAAGGTAACTTATCAGCTAGCTCAGTTTTGATTGACTACAACGTTTAACATATTGGAATGAGAGGGGAAAAGATGTCACAGTTTAAAGCGAATGAAAACTACGAACGCCATGTTAAAAATATGGATTATACAGCCATTCAAAACACAAAGGCTAAAGCTATTGATAACGATGATTGGGATGAATTGTCGCGATTGCAGAAAATTGAAGATGAATTAGTTAAGGGGCTTTAAGCCCCATTGGAATAGAGTTAATGCTCTGAACGTGAAAGCATTAAGTTAATATGGCCAACCAAGAAAATTCTAACTGAGTGGACTGTTCCAGCGCTACTAGCTGTATCTGCACTTTCGATAGCTAAATTAAACTGTGTATTAAAATCTAAGCTTTTAAAAAGTTAGCAGACTTAATGCCACACAAAAAAGCTCATAATATAAATTATGTTAAATTAATTTCAATTAAATCGAAAAGTAGACATGCGAAATTCGTCGTTCTACTTCAATTGACAAATTAAAGAACGTGATACCATTTTTTTTCTTAAAAAAAGTGGAGTAAGCATGAATATTGAAACTAAAAACATGATTTGTTTAATATTTTTAATAATGATTCTATTACAAATATCATTATAAATAGCAATTCAAACGACTCGCATGAAAATCATGCGAGTTTATCGTTGGTGAATAATAAAAATTTAATGTTCTGCGCCAAGCAAGGGTGTTTGACTGTTTTTGGATAAATTCATCAACATACTAGCCTTAACATTATGATATTAATATCTTTTATATATATTAATTTCGTATTTTGAA
>NZ_JAOPFU010000061.1 GCF_025515275.1 Catenovulum sp. 2E275 | reverse complement strand
GGAGTTAAAATCCCCTTCTTTAATAAAAAAATGCAAAAATATCGCAAAAAAAGTGCTAAAGTTTTTTTATCGCTGACGATATACAATCGGGGTTTATGGAGGGGTGAAACCAAAAGAAAATTAAATATTTTTAATAAATATTTAATTAAAGAAATCGGTAAAAACGGCAAAAGCATTAAAAATGCTTATTTAAGAGGAGGTTTGATTAAATTTATTTGCAGTCCAACTTTAGCTAAATATAAAATCAGTTAACTCAAAATGGATATAAGCACCCTAAAATTTTTGTTTTTTTAGCGCCGGTGACTTGTGGTAAGTTAGCTGGGATTTTGTGTTTGAAGCAATAGGCTAACCAAGCAAAACAATCTGCCTCTATCCAATCGGGCGCTATATTAAGCACTTGAGTCGAATTTAAACGATAGTTATAACCTAAATCAGCTTGCAATTGCTGCATTAAAGTTTGGTTATGCACGCCACCACCACAAACCCAAACATCGGCTGTATGACTCACATTTTGAATCGCTTGAGCAATGCTTTGGCTGGTCAAGTTTAATAACGTGGCTTGTACATCCTGAGCTGAATATACTTCCGTTAAATAATGCTGTAGCCAAGATAAGTTAAACACTTCTCTACCACTACTTTTAGGGCCTTTTTTAGTAAAAAAAGGCGCAGTCAATAACTTATCTAATAATGTTTGAATACTTTGCCCACTGCCAGCCCAACGTCCATTTTTATCATAAGGCTGACCGGTATTAAACTCACACCATTCGTCCATCAAACCATTACCTGGACCGGTATCAAACCCTGCGATATAACCATTGTTTTTAATTAGAGTCAGGTTTGCTATACCACCGATATTCACAACTACTTGATCAATCTCAGCGGCTGGAAAAATAGCTTTATGGAATGCAGGGACTAAAGGTGCTCCCTGACCACCTGCGGCAATATCTGCTGAACGAAAATCACCAATAACATCAATTCCAACTAATTCTGCTAATTTAGCATAATCACAAATTTGCAGGGTAAATGGCGTTGTTAAATCAGGTCGGTGCCGAATTGTTTGACCATGGCAACCAATTGCTGTGATTTGAGTTGCTGATACATTACTTTTAGCTAATAAATCAAATACTGCTTGAGCGTAAACTTCGCTTAATTGGCAAGCTGTTTGACCCAACACTTCGATTTCATTTTTTTGGGTTTGATATAAAGCGATAATTTGACGTTTAAATTGACGATCGAAAGCTAGATAAGATTGAGATAAGGAGGTTATTTTGCCGTTATCCAGCGAAATAAGGCTGGCATCAACCCCATCGGCGCTGGTGCCAGACATTAAACCAATATAAAGCTCTTGCATGCTTTAGCCTACAATTATTTAGCAGCCACCAATACGCGTTTATTGGTTTCAATCATGGCTATCATTTTGTCAGAGATTTGGCTAAAGGCCATTTTTTCTTGCGGGTCAATTGGTAAAGCCTTAGGTAACTCAACTGTTTTTGGGTTTCTATGTACACCATTCACTAAAAACTCATAGTGTAAATGTGCACCTGTTACCCGGCCTGTCGCCCCCACAGTTCCAATTTTTTGGTTTTGTTTAACTTTTTGCCCAGTTTTGACATAACGTTTATTTAAGTGAAGGTATTTAGTGATGTATGTTTTACCATGCTCAATAAATACATAATTACCATTTAAACTATTATAGCCAGACTTAATCACTCGCCCATCACCAGCAGAAACAACTGGTGTACCTACTCTAGCGGCATAATCAATACCTCGATGCGGAGCCACACGACCAGTCACTGGATGTAAACGGCGCGGATTAAAGTTAGAGCTAATGTACTTAAAGTTAACTGGTGCACGTAAAAAAGCTTTTCGCATACTGCGACCTTCTGGTGTGTAATACTCACCATCCGTATGTCTGACCGCAGCAAAGTTAGCCCCCTGATTAATAAACTCAGCGGCTAAAATATCGCCCGGACCAACATACTCACCTTCAACATAAAGTTCTTCAAATACCACAGCAAAACTGTCACCTTCACGAATATCCAATGCAAAATCGACATCCCAGCCAAATACATTCGCTAAATTCATAATTTGAGTATTTGTTAAACCAGCTTGTAAACCTGCATTCCAAAAGTTCGAAGTAATTTTGGCCGCAGCAAAGCTTTCTTTTACATCAACTTGCTTTTTAATTTCCTGAGCTTTAAACCCATCTTGCGTTTTATGAATCTCAATCAACTCAGTTTTTGAAAGTGGATACACTAACTGGACAAATTCATCGTTTTGATAACCTAACTGAATTACCTGACCTGGCATAAGCTTTCTGACTAAAGTATTAGCTGCATCACCACTTTTAGTAATCAATAACAAGGTTTTAGCAGATAAACCATTACGGTCAAAAATTTTAGCAAGACTATCATTTTTTAATACTTTAACATCTTTCCAGTCAAGTTCTGGCTCAGCTTGGATCTGCTCTTTCTCTGCGACTTCATCCATTACCTTAACTGATTCAGCAATCGCCTCAT
This sequence comes from Catenovulum sp. 2E275, assembly GCF_025515275.1. Lineage (GTDB taxonomy): Bacteria > Pseudomonadota > Gammaproteobacteria > Enterobacterales > Alteromonadaceae > Catenovulum. Next base: position 16,201 of record NZ_JAOPFU010000061.1, on the reverse strand, counting down.
TATTAGTTAATGTTGTTGAGTCACGCTCTTTATCAACTGCACTGTTATCAATCGTATGATTAAGGCTATCTGTTTGATGAGCTTGATTATGTTGTGGTTCAACTTGCTCAAGATCCAAATTATATCGGACACCCGGCTTTAAACGACTACTAGCAGGTTCATTTTGACGGGATGCAGTCGCATCCTCGAAAGGAAAAATAATGAAAATCGCTAAAATAAAAGCAATTGAAGCTATATACACTTTATGCAAAGTGGGAAAATCACGCCAAAATCGTGCGACTACTCGCATTCTACAACCCCTCAAAAAAAATCGTTTCCAGCATATACTGAATCAAGCCTATTTACCAGTTTGCAAAGCAAATAGTTTAAAAAACACTCAACATTTTTTAAACTTTTGTACATTTAAACGCACTATTATTGTAAAACTTCAAAAATCTGCGACTGAATATTTTGCTTTCAAGCTTTAAACTCTCACTTAAAGCAACTTAATTTAAATAATTACGCCTGCTTATGCTTTAAATTCGCACTATTGCGCTATAGAATGTTGAGTTTTAATTTATATAGCTTCAGTTTTAAATAAGTCGCTTATATTTAATAAACTGAATGTATCAGTATGAACTGTTAACTTTTGCTTAAAAGTTACTAAATCGCTTATGACACAGTTCAATTGAAAATGTTCCAATTTCTTAAACAAATTTAAAATAGGTAAAGCATGACAGATGTGCAGGCAGCGCTGGCAGAAATCAAACGTGGCGCAGAAGAGATTCTGGTAGAAGAAGAACTCGTAGAAAAATTAAAATCAGGTAAACCTTTAAAAGTTAAAGCGGGCTTTGATCCAACCGCGCCTGATCTTCATTTAGGCCACACTGTATTGATTAATAAAATGCGGGCGTTTCAGCAATTAGGTCATGAAGTCATTTTTTTAATTGGTGACTTTACTGGATCAATTGGTGACCCCACCGGCAAAAATGTCACCCGTAAGCCACTGACTAAAGAACAAGTATTAGCAAATGCTGAGACTTATAAAGAGCAGGTTTTTAAAATTTTAGATCCGACGAAAACCCGAGTTGTGTTTAATTCGCAATGGATGGATCAGTTAGGCGCAGCCGGTATGATTAAATTGGCAGCCAATCAAACCGTCGCCCGTATGCTTGAACGTGACGACTTTAAAAAACGCTACACTAATGGTCAACCTATTGCTATTCATGAATTTTTATATCCTTTAGTACAGGGTTGGGATTCGGTTGCGCTAGAATCTGATATTGAATTAGGCGGCACAGATCAAAAGTTTAATCTGTTAATGGGTCGTGAATTACAAAAAATTGAAGGTCAAAAACCACAAACTGTATTAATGATGCCATTATTAGAAGGTTTAGACGGTGTTCAAAAAATGTCTAAGTCACTCAATAACTATATTGGTATTACCGATGCGCCAAGCGATATGTTTGGTAAAGTTATGTCAATTTCAGACGATTTAATGTGGCGTTATTTTGATTTATTAAGTTTCAGACCACTTGAAGAAATTGCAGAGCTGAAACAAGCAGTAGCTAATGGCAAAAACCCACGTGATGTGAAAATTGAATTAGCAAAAGAATTAATTGCCCGCTTTAATGACGAAGCTGCGGCTGAAGCTGCTCATCAGGATTTTATCCAGCGCTTTCAAAAAAATGCGATTCCGGATGATATTGAAGAAATCACATTAACTTTAGGCGAAGCAACCGGTATTGCTTCTTTATTAAAAGAAGCAGGTTTAGTTGCCAGTACCAGTGAAGCAATGCGTATGATTAAACAAGGCGCAGTGAAAATTGACGGTGAAAAAGTTGCCGACAACAAACTGGAAATACCTCTTGGTTCAACCGCAGTTTATCAGGTTGGCAAGCGTAAATTTGCTAAAATTACATTAGCTTAACTCATTGTAATCGACTAATAAAAAACGCGCTTCTTGAATAAAGACGCGCGTTTTTTGTTTTTATACTTGAAGTTTTTAATGAATTGCAATTAATCTTAATCTTAACCCAAATAGATTAACTACAACACAGGATAAAAAGTTAGCTATAGCTTTTAAGCAACCGCCTGATTAACATTTGAACTCATTGGTCTGAGTGGTTTAATTGGTCTGGTCGGGCCTTTGCTCATCACTTTATGTACGTTTAATGGTGCTAACTGGCCCTGACCTATTTTGCCAGCTAAACATGCTCTGATTTCAGCAGATTTATAACCGGCTTTAACCCTGATCCTGACATGCGGAATGCCTACGGTTTCCAGCGCACCTTTCACAAACCAATCAGCTTTGGTTTTATACCCTTCTTTAGAGTCTGTATTAACCAAATCAATTGCTGCAACAGGCTCAAGAGTCTGTCGGTTTAATAAAACAAAATCTAGCGTCTTAGCTGAAGCTTTTAATTTGGCAGCCTGCTCTGCACGCTTTTGAATACCGCTGGTGACAGAAACCACATCCGATAAACGTACCCGATTCACTACTCTAAATTGATCGCCTACGGCCTGCTCAAGTTTTAACATAAATGCCCGTTCAGCCTCAGTAAATAAAGCGGTATTTTTTTTATATGGAAAAGGTGAGCCAGTTTGGGTTAAACGAATAGCAACAGTTGCAACAACAACTAACGCCATCATCATAATTATAATCACTAACTCCATAGTACACTCCAATGCTAGTATTTTGACAGGTTCAAAAAATTGACGAAAAAGGTTATCAAAGTGAAGAAAAGCAAAGCTTGTGCCAATCATTAAGTCAAAAAATATTTTTCGCTATTATGATAAACAGTTATAATCCGGCAGCGCCCTACAATCTCTACAAGATAATCTTGGATTCATGACAAACCTATACGCTTTTAACCATTTACGAAAAAACAGATTAGCAAAAGCAACTCGCCCTTTTTTAGCTCGCGGCATTTTGCAAAAACGCTGTAGTCAATGCTTATTAGCCGATTTCGCTTGTATTTGTGAATGGAAAAAAACCGTCAATACTAAGTTAGATGTTATTTTGTTGATGCATACGGATGAGATTTTAAAACCAACCAATACAGGTCGCTTAATCAGCGATATATTACCGGATAATTGCTTTGCGTTTGAATGGGCAAGAACAGAGCCAGATCCTAAATTGTTGGCATTACTCAATGACCCAAAACGATTTGTCATCATTGTTTACCCGGCTCAACAAACCCGAGCTAGCTATTCCACCCCTCCAAATGAGTTAGTCAACGGGAAAAAGTTAACTTTAGTGGTGATCGATGGAACTTGGCGGCAAAGTAAAAAAATATTTAATTTAAGCCAGTGGCTACAAAGCTTCCCAACTTTAGATTTGAATATCGCAGCCCAAGCAAATTATGGCTTACGCAAAGCGCCTCATCCAGATCAACTTTCAACGGCTGAGGCGGGTGCAATTGCATTGGCTCAATGTAACGAGCAAACTGCAGCGCAGTTATTAGATAATTATTTTGCCATTTTTAATCAACATTACAGTGCCAGCAGAGCAAATAAAATACCGGAGCAAACGGCTGCGCACCAGTTTATTAAAAATAGCTAAAGTTGGTTAACGCTCTAACTATACACAACTTCAATTGACAATTTAGCCATTTCAGAATCAATTACATTCTGAACCATATTGACACAGGTTCCGCAACTGGTACTGGCTTTAGTGCAGGATTTTAATGCAACAACTGTATCATTTCCTTCGCTAATTGCTTTTACCAAGTCGCCTTTAGTCACCATATTGCAAACACAAACTAAAGTAGAATCATCCATTTTATCGGCTGGGTTTTCTGGCTCATCTTGCAAACTAGGCACAATTAATGATGCAGGATTAGCAGGTATCTCAATCCCCTGTAAACAGTATTGCAATAAATTGTCGTACTCAGTGGTATCGCCAATTAATACAGCGCCAATCAACTTACTACAACTGGCGTTGGTCACCACTTTTTTATAAACACCAGTTTGCGGGTTTTCGTAACTAAAAGTTTGTGCATTAGGAGTTCTGGCATGTGCATCACCTATTGAGCCAACATCCACGCCCATTAATTTAAGTTTAGTGCTCATATCCGCACCTTTAAACTGCATGGCTTTATTTAAAATATCAGCCACAGCAACCCGCGCCATTGTATAGCCAGGTGATACTAGGCCAAAAATACGTTGTTGCCACAACGCACATTCGCCAATTGCATAAATATCTTGATCTGAGGTTTGACATTGGTCGTTAATCTCAATACCGCCACGCTCCCCTATTGCTAATTCAAATTGACGTGCCAATGTATCTTGCGGACGAATCCCCGCAGAAAACAAAACAATATCCGTTTCAATTTCACTGCCATCAGAAAATACCAGTTTATGCACACAAGTTTCACCGTCGACTATTTCACTGGTCGCTTTTTGGGTATGCACTTCTACACCCAATTCTTCTATTTTTTTCTTAAGCTGGCGGCCACCGCCAATATCAATTTGTGTCGGCATGAGTTGCGGAGCAAATTCAACCACATGCGTTTTTAGGCCTAACTGCTTTAATGCATTAGCGGCTTCTAGCCCCAATAACCCCCCGCCAATCACCAAGCCTACTTTTGCAGTATCGGCTGCGGTTTTAATTTGGTCTAAATCTTCGATAGTTCGATAAACAAAACAGTTGTTACGTTCTTTACCTGGAATTGGTGGCACAAATGGGTAAGAGCCAGTTGCTAATACCAGTTTATCGTAAGCAAATGTTTTGCCCTGACAGGTTGTAACCGTTTTGGCCTGTTTATCAATTTGCTCAACCTGACTATTTAAATGGTAATGAATACCTAAAGATTGGTAATACGTTTCTGAGGTTAATGCGAGTTGTTCTGCGGATTTACCGGCAAAGTATTCAGATAGGTGGACTCTGTCATAAGCTAGTCTGGCCTCTTGAGCTAACACAGTAACTTCAACGGTTTGCTCTGCTTGTGCTGCAAGCTGATCAACAAAATAGTGACCAACCATACCATTACCAACTACAACGATTTTTTGTTTAGTAGACAAAACGTCCTCCTGCTTCTTTGCTTGGGATCGGTAAAAGCCAGTCAATAACCGGCTCTCCCTTTATCAACAGTGATAATAAGCAAGAAAAGCAAACATTATGCCACTTGATTGTCACCCGATTTAAGCTGTGATTTTTTCTTAGCGGAAACTGGTTCAATTTTGCGTTGTTTCTCGTATAAAAATTTTAAAACCTGATGTCGGTAATGATTATATTCAGGCTGATCAGCTAATGCTAATCTGTCTCTAGGCCTTGCTAAATCTACATTTAGGATTTCACCAACCGTTGCTGATGGGCCATTTGTCATCATCACAATTCGATCCGACAACAATACGGCTTCATCCACATCATGAGTAATCATAATCACTGTATTACCTAAATCAGCATGAATTTCCATTAATGAGTCTTGCAAATGTGCCCGTGTCAGTGCATCTAATGCACCAAAAGGTTCATCCATTAACAATATTTTTGGTTGCATTGCTAAAGCCCGCGCAATACCAACCCTTTGTTTCATACCGCCGGAGATTTCATCTGGGCGTTTATCTGCGGCATGAGTCATGTGTACCAACTCAAGATTATGGTTAATCCAGTCTTTCATTTCAGCTTTATTCATTTTGCCCTGAAAAACTTGTTTAACAGCCAGTTCTACATTTTGATAAGCCGTTAACCAAGGTAATAATGAGTGGTTTTGAAAAACGACTGCTCGCTCAGGTCCTGGTTGATTAACTTCTTTATTATCCAGTAAAACACCACCTTGTGTTGCTTGGTGCAAACCAGCAACAATATTTAACACGGTTGATTTACCGCAGCCTGAGTGGCCAATTAATGAGATAAATTCGCCTTTAGCTATTTTTAAATTAACCTCTTTTAACGCACAAAATGGGCCTTTTGGGGTTGGAAACTCAATGCCAACCTGAGTTAACTCTAAATGTTTGTCTGTTAGTGTATTCATTGTTTAGCTCCTGATTCTGACAATTCTGCTCAAGTTATTTGAAAATACGGTTTGCTTATCGTAAAACGGCTGATTTATCCCAGCTAACATAACCTTGAATCGTCAGCATCAGTCTGTCTAAAATAAAACCTATCATCCCTATAACTAATACAGCGACCATAATTCTGGCTAAAGAATCTGAACTACCATTTTGAAATTCATCCCAAACAAATTTTCCTAAACCCGGGTTTTGTGCAAGCATTTCTGCGGCAATTAATACCATCCAGCCGATCCCAAGTGATAAACGCAAACCGGTAAAAATCATTGGAATAGATGAAGGTAAAACAATTTTACGAATATGTGACCACTTACTTAAAGTTAAAACCTTACTGACATTGAGTAAGTCTTGATTTATCCCAGAAACCCCAACCGCAGTGTTAACTAAAGTTGGCCATAAACAACATAAGCTAACGGTAAACGCTGAAGTTAAAAAGGATTTAGAAAATAGTGGATCATCACTAACGTATAACGCACTCACCACCATAGTCACTAAAGGGAGCCATGCAAGCGGTGATACTGGCTTAAATAGCTGAATTAAAGGGTTAATTGCTGCATAAGCTGGTTGGCTCAAACCGCATAAAATACCCAGAGGAACAGCAATTAAAGAAGCAATAATAAATCCAACCATGACTGTATATAAGCTGGTCCAGATTTGATCAAAAAAGGTTGGCTTACCAGTGTAGGGCCTTATTTTAGCTTCATAAGTTGGGTCTTGCGCTAATCTGGCTGCATTACGCTCTTCTTGACGCAAATAAAAAGCATCAGCTTTTTCTCTTTCAACAAAATGTGCATCAACTAAAGTATGAGCTTGTTCTAATACCTGAGCAGGTCCCGGAAATTGCCCTAAAGAAGTATCAATATTTTTGGCGGCTACATGCCATAAAAACATAAATACGGCTAAGCCAATTAATGGTAAAAGTAGTAAATTATTAATTTTTTTAGCAAAATCTGTATTCACCGCAGTTTTAATTTCCAGTACAGTGACTTTGCTGAGGTTGGCTGTTTTTAACATATTCAACTCCTAACAACTTTGTTAAACCGGTTTAAACCAGTTAATTTGGCGGCTGCTTTGCCGCCTTTCGGTATAATACTCAGCATCAAATTACAGCTTGCTGTCGCCTTTTAACCCAATTGCAAATTTTTCTAAATATGCATTAGGCTGTGAGCCGTCATATACAATATTGTCAATAAAGTGGGTTTGTGGTGGTTTAAAGCCAGACTCAGTAGCAAACTCAGGAAATTCAGAAGCTTTGGCTTTGCCTTCAGCAATTAAAGCTTTAGCGGCTTGAGCATAAATATCTGGGCGATACACTTTTTTAGCGATTTCTTTGTACCAATCATCTGATTTTGCTTGTGAAATTTGTCCCCAACGACGCATTTGAGTTAAATACCAAATCGCATCAGAGTAATACGGATAAGTCGCGTTATAACGGAAAAACACATTAAAATCAGGCACTGAGCGTTTGTCGCCTTTTTCGTATTCAAATGTCCCTGTCATACTATTTGCAATTACTTCGTAATCAGCACCAACATACTGGCTTTTCGATAAAATTTTGACTGCTTCTGGGCGGTTTGCATTGTTATTAGCATCTAACCACATTGCAGCGCGGATCATTGCTTTAACCACTCTTATGTGAGTATTTGGGTACTTATCTGCCCAGGCTTTGCTTACCCCAAATACTTTTTCCGGATTATCTTTCCAGATTTCATAATCTGTCACGACAGGTACACCAATTCCTTTAAATACCGCTTGCTGATTCCAAGGTTCACCTACACAGTATCCATAAATAGTGCCTGCTTCCATTGTGGCTGGCATTTGTGGTGGCGGGGTGACAGATAAAAGTGCATCGGCTTGTAATTGACCACTGGTATCGCCTTTTTCTGGCGCATAAAATCCTGGATGAATACCGCCCGCAGCAAGCCAATATCTTAATTCATAGTTATGAGTAGAAACTGGAAATACCATGCCCATGTTAAATGGTTTACCCTGTGCTTTATATTTATCAACCACAGGTTTTAACGCATCGGCTTTGATTGGGTGAACTGGCTTGCCATCTTTTTGCGGAATATGCGGCTTCATCTGCTGCCAAATATCGTTTGATACCGTAATTGCGTTCCCATTTAAATCCATACTAAAGGCGGTAATAATATCGGCTTTAGTACCAAACCCTATGGTTGCACCAAGTGGTTGACCTGCCAGCATGTGTGCGCCGTCTAATTGGCCATCAATTACACGGTCTAATAAAACTTTCCAGTTTGCTTGCGCTTCAAGCGTCACATACAAACCTTCTTCTTCAAAATAGCCTTTTTCATAAGCAATGGCTAACGGTGCCATATCGGTTAATTTAATAAAGCCAAATTTTAATTCTTCTTTTTCTGGCCAACCTATTTCTTGTGCTGCATGAACAGATATTGTTGTTCCGGCTAAAATAGAAACTGCTACCGACATTGATTTAAAACTTTGCATCAACTTTGATGTTAAATTCATTTATATCTCCAAATTTCCCAAAAAAAAGCCCGCGTACAATCAACATATAAGCATGCTGATTGTGCGCGGGCTTCTTTGCCTGAACGAGCCAAAAAAAGGTTTAATAATTTAAACCCAACTTTTAACCCAAATTAATTTTTTAAATGTCGCCTTTGACAAAAGGTATTTAGCAACCCACGTGCCAAAAACAAAAAAACAATTAAAAACAAATAGATAAGTTTATATTTTGATTTTTTAAGATGAACAATTGCGAACTTTAAAAACTAAAGCAGTGCAAAATTTATGATACATGCACATTTAACAGGCTTTTGTTTAGCCTTATTAATATTAATTGGTTAAACTAGCGCAAAATTACAAATTGAAGCGATTAATAGCGATTAATAAGGATAAATCATGAGCTCAACTATATTGGTAACCGGTGGTGCCGGTTATATCGGTAGTCATACTGTGCTTGAGTTATTAAGCCAGGGTGATCAAGTCATAGTAGTAGATAATTTAAGCAATGCTTCGGAAGAATCACTCGAAAGAGTTAAAAAAATCACTGGCAAGCATGTTGTATTTTTTCAGGCTGATATTTTAGATAAAGCTGCTTTAAGTCAGATTTTTAAACATAACCATATTGATGCAGTCATTCATTTTGCCGGTTTAAAAGCAGTTGGTGAAAGCACTCAAATCCCACTCACTTATTACCATAACAATGTCACCGGCACGATCACCTTATGCCAGGTGATGGCTGAATATAATGTAAAATCGTTAGTCTTTAGCTCATCAGCAACCGTTTATGGTGATCCTCAAGCTTTGCCTTTAGTTGAATCTATGCCAACAGGTGTACCGACTAATGCTTATGGCCATTCAAAATTAATGATTGAAGAAATTCTGCGTGATTTGTCTGAATCAGATCCAAGCTGGCGGATCGCCATTTTACGCTACTTTAACCCAATTGGTGCACATGAATCTGGTTTAATTGGGGAAGATCCTAACGGTATTCCAAACAATTTAATGCCATTTATTACTCAAGTCGCAGTGGGCAGACGCGATAAACTCAGTATCTTTGGTAATGATTACAATACCAAAGATGGCACAGGTGTACGTGATTATATTCACGTAGTTGACTTAGCTTTAGGCCATTTAAAAGCGCTGGAAAAATTAAAGCAATCAACTGGGGTATTTACCTATAATTTAGGTACAGGCGTTGGTTATTCAGTATTAGAAATGGCAACAACTTTTGAGCAAGTTTCTGGACAGCCTGTTCCTTACCAAATAATCGACAGACGCCCTGGCGACATTGCCGCTTGTTATGCCGATGCAACAGCGGCTAAAAATGAACTAAACTGGACAGCTCAATTTGATTTACAGCGCATGTGTGAAGATAGCTGGCGCTGGCAAAAAAATAATCCAAATGGCTTTAAAGGTTAATACTCAACAATGAAATATTTAGTCACCGGAGCAGCCGGATTTATTGGTTTTCATACCGCACAAAAATTACTACAACAAGGCCATCAGGTTGTCGGCATTGATAATTTAAATGACTATTACGAAGTTCAGTTAAAGCTAGATCGGTTAGCTGAACTTGAACCATTTGAACAATTTAGTTTTATTAAGCTGGATTTAGCTGACCGAGATGGGATGGCTGATTTATTTAAAACTCAACAGTTTGATCAGGTTATTCATTTAGCGGCTCAAGCTGGGGTGCGTTACTCTTTAGATAACCCGTTTGCTTATGCCGATGCAAATTTAATAGGCCATTTATCTATTCTTGAAGGCTGCCGCCATCATAATGTAAAACATTTAGTTTATGCATCATCAAGCTCGGTGTATGGCTTAAATGAAAAAATGCCGTTTGATACTTCTGATTCCGTTGATCATCCGGTATCACTTTATGCGGCAACCAAAAAAGCCAATGAATTAATAAGTCATACCTACTCACACTTGTATGGTATTCCAACCTCTGGTTTGCGCTTTTTTACTGTATATGGTCCGTGGGGACGCCCTGATATGGCTTTATTTAAATTTACTAAAGCCATTTTAGAAGGGAATAAAATAGACGTATACAATAATGGTAATATGGCGCGCGACTTTACCTATATAGATGATATTGTTGAAGGTATTTTGCGTGTTGCTCAAAAGCCACCACAGCCAAACCCAGATTGGAAACCAGAAAATGGCGGCGCCAAAGACAGCTCCGCCCCTTACCATGTCTATAACATAGGTAATGGCTCTCCAGTTGAGTTAATGGAATTTATTAAAGCAATTGAAAATGCAGTTGGTATTGAAGCCGATAAAAACTTTATGCCAATGCAACCAGGTGATGTCCACAAAACTTGGGCGGATACACAGGATTTAGAGGCTGTAACTGCTTACAAACCACAGATGGATGTATCTACCGGAGTGAAAACCTTTGTTGATTGGTACAGAGATTATTACAAAGTGTGATAATTTACACTTTGTAATATTTTGTTGAATAGTTTTTTATAAAAAAAACTGTTCCGCCATTGAGGTTTAAGCAGAAGTCTTTACAATCGAGCTTTTGCTTAAACTTATTAACGAAATCAGTCTATTTGTAATGAAATCTAAACTCTTTCTCGCCACTGCTTGCATGTTAACAACTCAAGCAGCACATGCAAACAAGGAGCAAGACAAACTAGGGACGTTTGTAGCATCAGTAGAAGTTGGCTACATTATGACCTCCAGTACCAATAATAATGATACTACCTCAACCATAGTTAAAGTCGATATTGGTAACGAAACTGAATCATTACGTAACCAATTTTCATTTGAGTCATTATTCAAACAAGATGAAGTTGAAATTATAGAAAGTGACGGAAGCAAATATAAAGATAAAAAAACTACCAAAGAAAAATATTCAGCTTCAGTTCAAACCAACTTTAAAGTTAACGATAGCGGTGATGCGATTCTAGCGTTCTTATCCTACGAAGCCGACCGTTTTTCAGACTTCCACTATCAAACCTCTATTGCGACCGGTTATAATACCCGAGTTTTAGATTCCAAAACCGGATTTTTAGATTTATCCATTGGTCCGGGTTATGCGTTTGACAGCTTAAAAGTATATACCAATGATCAAGGCCAAAGAGTTGATGGAAATGGCAACTTGGTTTATGACGACAGTGGTGATGTAATTTATCCAAAATACGATTACGAAGACAGACAGCAAATGATTTGGCGTGCGGCCATTACTTACCAGCGAAAAATCATGGAAAATATCAATTTTAAGTCAGCCTATTCAATTGAGGAAGGTGACTATAATACCAAATCTATTTTTGAAACTGCCTTAACCATGCAGGTAAATGGTTCACTCTCATTAAAAGCGGCGATTAATAATCGTAAAAATACCAATGAAGGTGTAGTCACTGACGATAAACGCAATACTATTACATTGGTTTATAACTTTTAATTCTAGTGTCAAATTGAATACAGCTCTCAGCTACAAAAAAGGCATCATTATCAATGATGCCTTTTTTAATGATTTAACAATAATCTATTTTTTATTCTAAATCTTGTGCTAAACGCTCAGCCAGTTTTTGATATAAATCTTCTAGCTTTTCAGGCTCAATCGGCTCTAGGGTAATATCATTAAATACCACAGCAGTTGTATCGCCGCCTTTAATAATTTCAATTACATAGCTACCTTTTTTAAGGCCTAAACCGTCGTCTGAGCTACCAAATAAATTAGACCAAAATCCGGTATTATCTGATTTAACTGCGGCATAAATTCGCCCTTGTATTTTATTTAAATCAGTTAAAATTAAGCCATAGTGGTCTAACGCATCAATCATTCTGATCCAAGCATGCTCATAAGGCACATTTAAAATAAATGCATCGTCGCCATTAGGTGCTTTACCCTGTCCGGTTGTAAAACCTTTAACATATTGAGTTCGGCGGCTTTCGGCATCTAAACGTAATCTATATTCAAAATGACCAACCAGTGCATTAACCATTTCGGTTTCTACTGCTTGCTCACTATAAACCTGATAAGCCGGATCATTTTTATTAATTGGCTGGCGCTCAACTAACTCAACATTTAAGCTACCAGAGCGGCCATGTGGTTTCATTGTAACGCTAAATTTATATTTTTGACGTTCCACGTCATGGCTTTCACGCCATAACCACCAGCCGGATTCTCTGCTAACAGTAATCCAGTCAGTTAATAAAACCTGTGCTTGCTTATCAAAATTAAGTACGGTCACGTTTTGTTTATTTAAATAACCATTGATCGCATTCCAAATCGCCTGATTTAAATCATCAATTTGCTCTGTTTGCTCAAACCAAATTGTTGATCGGGGATCTTGCTCATCAATATGGCTAGCATTAACGATTGGCGCAATTAAACGCGGCGGAAAAATTGACACGGCCTCGCCCACTTTACCGTTAGATAAGTTAGCGTTAGGCACATAATAATCTTGTCTGACTTGAGCTCGGGTTAATTCAGCCGGTAATCTAACTGGCTGTTTTAACTCGGCATCTGTGTATTCAAAACTACCGTCAGCTTTGTTTGGCTTACCGGCACAGGCGGTTAATGCGCCTGCAACCACGGCCAAACTTGTCCATTTAACAAAATGCTTTAATTTAAGCATGAATAAAACCTGATTGTTGTAAAGCTTGTTCGATTACTAATTTTGAATTTTGTTCCGGCTCAAGTAAAGGTAAACGATAAACACAAACAGGAATTAACCCCATACGGAATAATGCCCATTTAACCGGTACCGGATTTGATTCAACAAATAATTTTTGATGCAAAATTAAAATTTTATCATCAATGACTTTAGCTTCTTCAAACTGACCTAAACGGGACAGCTCACAAATTTGTGCAACTTCGTTTGGTGCGACATTCGCAGTAACAGAAATCACCCCATGACCACCAGCCTGTAAAAAAGCCAGAGAGGTTTCATCGTCACCACTTAGCAAACTAAAATCGTCGCTCACTAAAGCTTTAATCGCATGTAATCTGTCAATACTACCAGTTGCTTCTTTAATACCAATGATTCTGTCGTGTTTGCTCAACTCAGCAACCGTTTCAGGTAACATATCAACCGCAGTTCTACCTGGCACATTATATAAAATCTGAGGAATTTCACTGCTATTTGCAATTGCCTCAAAATGAGCAATTAAACCACGTTGAGATGGTTTATTGTAATAGGGCGTTACACACAAGAAAGCATCAACACCAGAGATCTGGCTCATACGCTCAGTTAATTCAACCGCTTCAGAAGTCGAGTTAGCACCATTACCGGCAATAACCTTAACTCGCTTATCTGCTGTTTTAACTACAGTTTCAACAACTTTCACGTGCTCATCAACAGGTAAAGTTGCAGATTCGCCAGTTGTACCAACAGCAACAATGCCATCAGTGCCAGCCTGAACATGAAACTCAACTAATTTTTCAAGTGATTCGTAATCCACCTCGCCGTTTGCATGCATAGGTGTAATTAACGCAACAATACTTCCTCGGATCATTTAATGCCCCCATAAAATCAAGCGCACTATGGTACTGTTGAGTGCAAAGAAAGACAATATTAATGCGCTAATTGATGTAAATTAATCAACAAAAATTAAAGAAATAGCAAAATTTAACTGTCAATCGCCCAAAATACAGGGCTAATCTTAATTCTTACCACTTGGCAGCTCCCCAAAAAGCACAAAAATTTGTTATCATTTGTTTCAACTAACCCAATTTTTCACCCAACTGAAAGGACAAAAATAATGAAAACTTTAACCGCTGGCGAAAAAGCGCCAATGTTTGAATTGCTAAACCAGAACGAACAAAGCGTTAAACTGGCTGAGTTGCTCAAAACTCATAAAGTCTTAGTTTATTTTTATCCAAAAGCGTTAACACCGGGCTGCACAACCCAAGCATGTGGATTACGCGATAGCATTGCCGAGCTTGAAGCACAAAATACGAAAGTGGTTGGGATTAGCCCGGATCAAAGTACAAAACTGGCTAAATTTGTTGAAAAACATGAATTAAATTTTGATTTATTAGCCGATCCAGATCATGCAATTGCCGATGCATTTGGGGTTTGGGGCTTAAAAAAGTTTATGGGAAAAGAATACGATGGCATTCATAGAATCAGCTTTTTAATTAACCAAAATGGCGAAGTTGAGCATGTATTTAATAAGTTTAAGACCAAAGACCATCATCAGGTTGTATTGGATTATTTAACTTCTGCTTAAATCTAAACCTATCCTGTTTTAAAACTTGCTCATTGCTTATTTGTTATGAGCAAGTCAACCTCTTAAACTAACGTATTATATACCCGTGCAACCTCAAGCAGCAGGAACAAAATGCTTTGCCTTAAAAACGCTGTGATAACGCTCAAACATGCATCTTGAGGTGACACAGGTGTCGGTGTTTTGATATGATTGCGCGCAATTTAAATTCCGTAACTTTTTCCGTAACTTTAGCGAGTTAAGTAGCACATTTTTAGGCTGATTACGCTTAAAGCTGTCCTTGACCGATCTTATTTCTATAGGAAACATATTGATGAGCCTTGCTGATAAAGTATTAGCTGTAAATGATGATTTACCGATCCGTACTGACAAACCGGTTCACAGCGGCAAAGTTCGCTCTGTTTATTGGTTAACCGAAGCCGATAGCCGCCGTTTAATTCAAGAAAAAGGTTATAATGTGCGCCCTGATGCGCCGCTTGCAATTATGGTGATCAGTGATCGTATTTCTGCTTTTGACTGCATCTGGCATGGTGAGCAAGGCTTACAAGGCGTTCCGGGTAAAGGCGCAGCGTTAAATGCAATATCGAACCACTGGTTTAAATTATTTAAAGATAATGGCTTAGCAGATAGCCATATTCTGGATATTCCCCACCCTTTTGTCTGGATTGTGCAAAAAGCGAAACCGGTCAAAATTGAAGCCATTTGTCGTCAGTACATTACCGGTTCAATGTGGCGGGCATATCAAAAAGGTGAGCGCAACTTCTGTGGTATCGAGTTACCGGAAGGATTAAACAAAGATCAAAAATTACCCGAGTTATTAATGACTCCGTCAACCAAAGGGATTTTAAAAGGCATTCTAAATGTGCCTGAAGTAGATGATGTTAATATTACTCGTCAGGATATTCAAGATAACTATCAAGCATTTAACTTTAAATCCAGCGAAGATATTCAGCTCTATGAAAAATTATTAAGTGAGGGCTTTGCAGTAATTAGCCAAGCACTTGCTGAGCTTGATCAGGTATTTGTTGATACTAAATTTGAATTTGGTTATGTCGAAGATGTAAACGGCACTGAAAAATTAATTTATATGGATGAAGTTGGTACACCTGACTCGTCACGTATTTGGGATGGCCCAGCTTACCGCGAAGGCAAAATTGTCGAAAACTCAAAAGAAGGCTTTAGACAATTATTACTTAATCATTTTCCAGATCCGGATATTTTGTTAAATAAAGACAGAATGAATGAGCGCGAAGCTTTAGCCAGAGACAATGCATTACCCGTTGAGGTTTTAATGGATGTTTCTAACACTTATGTGGCGATTGCTGAAAAAATTACCGGCCAAGCGTTAAACTTATCGGATAATCCAAAAGCTGAAATCATTGAAATCTTAAAACGTGATTATGGGTTAGTTGATTAAACGGCCAAATTATCACTCATTAAATTAACCTCAATTCGGTTTAATGAATATGTTTCAAACGGCCTTTTTTCGCGGGTACTGCGTTAAATTCACTTGCAATAGACTAGCTATTGACGC
>NZ_JAOPFU010000060.1 GCF_025515275.1 Catenovulum sp. 2E275 | reverse complement strand
GTTTGAAAGGTGCCTACATTCCTTCACCAATCTGTTTTGTATTGAAAGCGCTGTGATAGCTCTGAAACATGCATCTTGAGGTAGCACGGGTATAAAGCTTTGTTTTATTCTATCGACTGTTTTAAGATAGCTTCAACGCTTTTCTATCTAAAAGAAATCTAATGGATTTATACTGGATTCTCATCACCTTTATTTTTGGTTTTGCACTTAAACAAATTGGTCTGCCGCCCATGATAGGTTATTTAGTTGCCGGTTTTGCAATGAATGCCTACGGCTTAAAGCCAATTGATAATTTAGAAACTTTTGCCAATTTAGGCATTACTTTACTGTTATTCACCATTGGCTTAAAAGTACGAATAAAAGATATAACCGACACTGTCGTTTTAGGCGGCTCGATTGTGCCTATGTTTGCAGTAACCGTAATTGTTGCTTTAGGCACTGGTTTACTTGGGTTTGTTACCTCAATTAACCTCTTTAATATTGACTGGCAAACGGCTGCTTTTATTGGTTTTGCTTTAAGTTTTTCAAGCACAGTTTGTGTAGCCAAAATTTTAGAAGAGACCGGTGAATTAAAAACCCGCCACGGTAAAGTCTCTATTGGTATTTTAGTTATTCAAGATTTTGCAGCAGTGATCTTTTTAGTTGCGGCTTTGGGTACTTTACCAAGTGTTTGGGCGCTTGGGCTTATTTTATTAGTTCCGTTAAAACCTTATTTTGGTAAGTTACTTGAAAAAACAGGTCACGGCGAATTATTGCCTTTAGTTGGATTTTGTTTTGCCTTTGGCGCTTATGAACTTTTTTACGCTTTTAATTTAAAAGGCGATTTAGGCGCTTTATTAATGGGGATGTTATTAAGCTCCAATGCAAAATCAAACGAGCTATATAAATCGCTAATGCATTTTAAAGATTTATTCTTAATTGGATTCTTTTTATCTATCGGCTTTACCGCACTGCCTACGTTTGAAACCGTCAGCTTAGCATTAGCCTTAACCCTATTAATGGCAGTTAAGTTTGTAATTTTCTTTTTTGTACTGGTTAAATTTAAACTCAGGGCACGTACCAGCTTTTTAACCGCTATGGCACTGATGAACTTTAGCGAATTTGGGTTAATTGTCGCCAAAATATGTGTTGAAAAAACCTGGTTAAGTCCGCAATGGCTAGTTGCCATTGCGATGTCTGTCACTTTCTCGTTTGTAATTAGTAGTTTTGTTTTTAAACATGCACACACTTATTACAGCCGTTATAAAGATAAAATCCTCAAATTTGAAAGCGAAGATACCATTAATAACACCTGTCCAAACATGCCAACCACAGCCGAAATTTTAATTGTGGGTATGGGCCGAGTTGGTAGTGGTAGTTACGATGCTCTGGCCTGCGAAATAGGCGATAAAGTTTGGGGAATCGACGCAGACTCAGACAGAATAGAAAAACACAAAATTCATAACCGTAATGTCGCTTTAGCTGACGCAGAAGATATTGAGTTTTGGCAACAAGTAAACCTGAGTCAGGTGAAATTAATTATGATCGCACTGCCATCGCTGGCTGATATGAAAAATGTTATTGCTCAGCTCAAGTTCAGCCATTACCAAGGCCGCATTGCTGCCATTGCCCAATATGCGGATGATGGTGAAATATTACTCAAATCAGGGGCACATACTGTTTTTAATTATCATAAAGAGATTGGGGCTGGTTTTGCCAAAGAGAGTTTAAATTTATTGGCAGAGCAAAATATACCAGAGGAAAGACTAGCTCAAGCCTAACAGCCTGACGCTCATGATAACCGACTCATCATACAAAGAGCGATAAATTAAACCTTATCGCTCTTTTTCCAATTTTCCTTTTAACTCTTTATATGCTGCTTATGTTTAATCATTTGCGCTGTCTAAAAACGGTAAAATTTCAGCTTTTTTCTTTAGCGTTTTAATATTTAAAAATAATTTTTGAGCTTGCGGATAAGCTATTTTTAAATACGTTAGCCACTGTTTAACCCGGTTTGGATAATACAACCCCACATCGCCTTCTACTTTAAAATCAGCATATTGTTTTAATAAACCAACCACTTGCTGCCAAGGCATTTTGTTTGCGCGGCCACGCACAACCGCAGCCAAATTCGGTACAGCCAAAGCCCCCCGTCCTAACATTAACCGGTTAGTATTTGCCGCTTGCATACATAAAATGGCGTCTTGTTTAGTCCAGATTTCGCCGTTGGCGGTGACCGGCATAGTGCAAAATTGGTTTAAGGATGAGATCTCGTGCCAAAACGCAGGCGGTTTATAACCTTGTTTTTTAGTACGGGCATGAATTGCTAATTCGTTGACTCCGGCAGATTGAATCGCATCCACATTCTCATGAAAAAGCTGAGTATCATCAAACCCTA
The DNA here is from genome assembly GCF_025515275.1 of Catenovulum sp. 2E275. Lineage (GTDB taxonomy): Bacteria > Pseudomonadota > Gammaproteobacteria > Enterobacterales > Alteromonadaceae > Catenovulum. The sequence continues at coordinate 16,513 of NZ_JAOPFU010000060.1, read as the reverse complement.
AACGAATTTTTGCGCTCACAATGTGATTATCCGGCACAGCTTGCCGAATAGCAGACATAACCTGATATAAAGTTTCTGGCTCTTGCAATAAAACCGCACCACCTTTAGATTTATTCACTGTTTTGGTCGGACAGCCAAAATTAACATCAATGCCGTGTGAGCCTAACTCGATTGCTCTAACCGCATTTTCTGCTAAAAAACCGGGGTGATTGCCTAATAACTGAATTCTAAGTGGTGTGCCATTTGGAGTTTTGGCATTGGTTTTTAACTCAGGACAAAGTTTATAAAATGATCGCACAGGCTGTAAGCTTTCAGTGATCCGTAAAAACTCAGTCACACATAAATCAAATCCGCCAGATTGGGTTAATAAATCCCGCATAATATGATCAACTACACCTTCCATTGGTGCTAAAACCAAGCGTTCAATATTATCAGATTGTAATTGTGCTTCAGCCATATCAATACATAAACCGTCAATAAAGGCGCGTATTGTAGCTTTAATCTAAATAACCTCAACTCTAAATAACCTGTGCGCCTATAAAACTTAACGATAATTTTTTGACGTTTTTTCTGGCATTATTGTTGCTTTAACGCAGTTAAGATTAATCCGGATAATAGTAATCAAGATGAAACTTAAAATTACACTAATGCTGAGCAGTACAATTTTATTGAGCGCATGTATGACATCGCCGGGCTATTTATTTTCTTTCGGGCAAAAAGATGAGACTACATCAGAACAGACTCAACAGGTAGAAGCTGAGCCGGTTTCAGAGCAAATGCAAGCGCTTACTCAAAGCTGCCGCAATCAGGAAAATTTAGAAATTGCACAAGCCAATCAAAAATCGTCGGTGTTAAATCAACTTGAATTAACGGTTCGTAGTGGATTAATTGATTTAGCCTGCCAATTGAGCGATCAGCAAATAGCGCATCTGGCTATTTATATTGCACCGGTAGATGCTCACAACCAATATAGCTTACAAGCTGAATTGCTGCATCAAACTTTGCTCAGCCAAGCCAGAATATTAGGCATCGAGGTATCGAATTTAGCAATAAGTAATAAACAAAATTCAAAACTTAATAGTGTATTATATAGTCTACCCATAGCCGGTAACTTACAAACGCACGTATTGCAACTTAATTTAGTCAGTTCAGATTCTCAGCATATTTTAGCAAGTAAACAATTAGCTTTAGGCCAAAGCCAATTGAGCAAACCAGCTAAAGGAATAACGCTTAATTTAAATCAAAACCAAGCGGATCATACCCAGTTAAATACCAGGGATCAAAAACCAGATTCTGTATTTTTGAAACACTAGTAACATTCCCATTTATAGCGATCAAAGCGACAGGCGTAAAACGAACTAAAGCCAATCTACATTGATATAAATGATGCTAGGCTATTTTTAATCCTATTATTTCGCCAGTTCTTTAACTAATTTAGCAAATTTGTCGAGTAATAAACTCATCCCCGCAATATCAAAACTATCCACTTTACTGAGTAGTTGGCTGGCAAATTTATCTAATTTAGGGTTTTCAAACTGGCTAGCTGAATCAGCCAGCTGCTTGGCAAAAGCTTTAATCGTATTAACTTGATTATTTTGTTTAGCTTGAGAAAACGCAGCTAATAAATCAGCCGTTAATACCTTTTTAAACTCAGCTTTTTCTGCTTGAGTAAGCTGCTCTATATTAAGATCATTATTATTTAACTGGCTTACCGAGTTAATGCTATAAGCTAAATGATGAGTTAATGTTGAGAATAAATCGGTTCTTAAAACTGGTTTTCTTAAATAGTCGTCAAAAAACTGCTGTTTTTGTTGCTCATATTCGTCCTGCATAACAGAAGCGGTCAAGGCGACAATGGGTAATTCAGGGTATAAAGTTTTTAATTTTTCAGCCGCCTGATAACCATCCATAACCGGCATTCTAATATCCATAATCACCAAATCAATTAAATGCGAATCGCACATTTCTATCGCTTGTAGGCCATTTTCAGCTTCATAAATTTTAAGCTGAGTTTTTTCAAAGTTATTACGTACCAATGCGCGGTTATTCTCAATATCATCAACTACTAAAATATTGGCTGGCGAAAATTCAACTAAATCTGGATTAAAGTCGAGTGATGCTTTTAATTTTTTATCTGCTTTAATCGCAGCGATATCTAAGTGTTTAAGCAGCACTCTAAAACAAGCACCTTTGTCTGGCTCGCTGGTGACTGTAATTTCACCACTCATCATTTCAACTAAACGCTTGGTAATAGACAGTCCAAGTCCGGTACCGCCAAATTTTTTAATGTCCTGACCATCTTGCTGTTCAAACTTTTCAAAAATTTTGGCTTGCTGTTCTGGTGCTATGCCAATCCCTGTATCTTGTATTTCTATTAACAAATCAATTTTGCTTAAATGCTCATCAATATTTAGAGCTTGAACAGTTAAATAAATACTACCTTGATCGGTAAACTTCACAGCATTACCAATTAAGTTAAATAAAATTTGGCGCAGTCTGGTTGCGTCAATCAGAATAGCATCCGGAATTTTATCATCTACGGTGATTTCAAATGCTAAGTCTTTTTGCTGCATTTTTATCTGAAAAACGCTTTTAACTTCACTACATAACTCCCGAATATTATTTGCACGGTTTTCAATTCTTAATTTACCTGATTCAATTTTTGACAAGTCTAAAATATCGTTAATTAACATTAACAGGGTATTTCCTGCTGATTGGATAATTTTGACAAATGATTTTAGTTTTTCATCTTTAATTTGTGCATCTAAGAGCTCTGTAAAACCAATAATAGCATTCATTGGGGTACGAATTTCGTGGCTCATGTTAGCTAAAAACTCAGACTTAGCTTTATTAGCGGCTTCAGCTAACTCTTTAGCTGCCGTTAACTGAGTTTCCATTTCTATTCTCTCACTTAAATCCACGGCAATAATAAGTAAGGCCCCTTTATCACCAAATTGAATGGGGATCACAGATACCATCATGGATTTAACCCCACCTCCAAATTTTTTCATTTGAATAATACGCTGATAAATCGCTCTACCTTGATTAATATCCTGAATTAAGTTTTCTTTATCAGTGATACTATGGAGATATTCTTGGATGTTTAATTGATTAACTTGCTCTTTGCTCAAGTGGTATTCATCCAACACGGTTTGATTAGCTAATAAAATAGCACCATGAATATCCGTAACCATTACGTTCAGCGGTAAATTATTAATTAATAACTCAAGTTGTGCCTGATTATCTTTTAAGTGTGCTTCTAAACGTTTTTGTTCAGTTTTATCACGCAAAGTTAGATACAAGCACGCTTCGCCCTGATACTTAATCGGTACTGCAACAATATCGACCCAAAACACATGATTATTTATGGGTAGGCATTGCCAGTCAAAACGATACTCCCCCTCAACTTGAGCAATACTTAATGCATCTTTTAATTTTTTGGAACTACTTTGATCATCAAACTGAAAACTTGGGGACCAGTTTAATAAGCTGGTATTAATAAATTGTGATTTATGACTAATGCCAAATAAAGATAAACTCGATTGGTTGGTGCCTATGATTTTATCGTCTTTAAGTAATATATGAGCATCAGCTGCCTGCTCAAATAAAACTTGGAAGTTTTCTTTTTCAACAGCCAACTGTTGTTCTGCTTGCTTACGCTGATTTACTTCTTTTTTAAGTCGTATATTCCAGAAAACAATAAATAATAAAACAGTAATTGCACCAATTACGACTTTAGAGATAAGTTCATAATCAGTTTTTTCAGCTAACTCTAACTGAGTCCAACGGTTTAAAATTTCATTACCTTTTTGTTGACTAATATCACTCATTAACCGTTCAAGTAAATAATGCAGCATGGGTTTTTGCTTATTTACAAATAAAGTTAATTTCATATCGACATCTGTTTTGCCAACCACTTTAACATTGTAATAGTCACCGTCTATCAGTAGAGTTCGGGCTTTAGCAAGTGACATCACGGCAGCAGAAAACAGCCCATCACTTAAACCACTAACAGCAACTTTTGCATTTTCAACTTCAATAAAGTCTAAATTAGGGTATTGGCTAAATATTTTTTGGGTATAGCCATAATCTTTAATAACAGCTATTTTATTATTTTTTAATTCATTCAAATTACTAATAAAATTAGCATCATTTGACATTAAAATAACAATAGGATTGGTTAAGTAGGTTTGGATTGGACGATAATTCTGAGTTAATACGTTATCATCTATATCGCCAGAAATAACATCAACATCCTGCTTTATAGACAGAGCTAAAGTTTCCTGCCAGTTTGCTGTTTGCTTTAATTGAAATTTTAAAGGGCTTTGAGCCTCAATTTGTTGTAAATAGTCAGATACAATTCCGATATAACGGCCTTGATTATCAATTGCTTCAAACGGTAACCAATTTGGGTCACCAGCAAAACTAACTTGGGCATTTTGCTGCATCCAATTAATTTCTTCATTTGAAAATAGCTGCGCAAATTTGTGATTAGAAGAAACCCTAGATGATTCAAACCAAGATTGTTCAACTTTATGTTTTTCGTTTGGATCGATTGAGGCTAATGCTTTATCTAATATACTTTTTAGCAGCGGACTAGATTGATTAACCATAAAATGTAACTGTGTTGATTTATGCTCTGTCGCAGCTAAAAAAGGCACAATATTATGAATCTGGCGATGATTTAACGCCGAAGTTAATACACTATAAGTAGCATAAATTAAATCTGCTTTATTCTCTAAAACAGCGTTAATCGACTCAGATATATTATTAGTCTCTAAAATATGTATATCTTTTAGTGTTTCTTTTAACTGTGTTACATAAGCATGACCTTTTGTAACAGCCAGCACCTTCCCTTGCATATCTGTTAGTTTATTACCCGCGATATCATCTCGCTTAAAAAAGTAATTATCAGCGCTAAAATACGGCTGAGTAAATAAAGCAAACCGTTCTCTAGATTCTGTTTTATATGCAGCGATAGCTAAATCTAATTGATTGTCTTTAATTAATGTAAGCGTGTCATCCCAGTTATTTTCAACAAACTCAGTCTCTATTCCAAGTTTTTGAGTTGCAAGATTCAATACATCAATTGATAAACCAGTTATTTCTCCTAAATCATTTTTAAACGAAAAAGGTCGCCAGAATATATCAACCCCAACTTTGATTTTGTTATGTTGAGCTAACCATGTTTGCTCATCTTGAGTTAAATTTAACGTTTGGCTTTCGGCGACCTTAAACCATTTATTTTGAATCGCAATATGTTGCTCTGCGCTGATATCAGCTAAAGCTTTCTGAATAATAGAAAATAAAACAGGCTGTGATTTATCAATGGCTAATGATGTCTTAGTTGCTAACTCATTAACTTTTGCTGTAATTTTTAGATTAGTAAAAAAGTGCTTTTTTATAGTGTATGTAGCAACAGCTATATTACCTAAGTAAGCATCAGCTCGCCCATATGAAACGGCTTCGATTGCCTCAATGTTGGATGAAGTTAATAAAAGCCGGACTTCGGGATGATTTTCGACCATCCATTCATGTAAGTACGACCCTTTGTTGAGTGATGCTGTTTTCCCTTTCAAATCAGCCATTGATTTAATGTTATGAACACTATTTTGTACAACAATAGCTAATGGCATTACAGTGTATGGCTGAGTAAAATTTAAATATTTAGCTCGTTCAGGCGTATGCGCAGCACAAACTAAACCATCTAATTGTTTAGTTTGCATTTTTTGCATAACAGTATCCCACACATCTGCTTTTATCTCGAAGCGAATACCTGTTTTAGTTGAAATTAATGCGATAATATCAGCGGCAATACCTTGGTGTTGATATTGGTCATCAACAAAGTCAAATGGCGGCCATGCATAATCGGCTCCGAGTTTAATAATTTTATTACTGGACTGCTGTTGTTTTAACCATAATGCTTCTGTTTCTGTCCACTCTATAGCTTGAATTTGACAAGAGATAAGCCATCCTATAGCTATCAGAAAATATTTAATCATGTTGCTTTGCTATTTTGGTAAACTCATCAAAGTGTTCAGTAAATAAATCAACCAGTAAAGGTTCAAAATGACGCCCTTTTTGCTCAATAATATAAGTACGGGCATCATCAAGTGACCAAGCATCTTTATATCGACGTTTATGAATAAGCGCATCAAACACATCCGCCAGTGCGACAATTCGGGCATAAACATGGATATCTTTCCCTGCTAATCCTTTAGGATAACCAGAACCGTCCCATTTTTCATGATGCTGCTGGGCAATTACATCAGCGGCCTGAATATATTTTCGCTTCGACATTCTTAATATTTCATGCGCTTTTGTAGTGTGAGTTTTCATAATTTCAAACTCAGCTTCAGTTAATTTTCCAGGCTTGTGTAAAATATCGTGAGGGATCGCAATTTTACCAATATCATGCATAGGAGCAGCATGAAAAATCGTTTCGCAATCAGTTTCGGAAAGGCTTGGGTAGTAATGAGCTAATAAGCGAGAATATTCTGACACCCGCTGAATATGACTACCGGTTTCATCTGAGGTGGCTTCCATTAACTCCATTAAAACATAAATCATTTCTTTTTGACTGTCTTCTAACTCAGTCATATAGCGGGTTTCTTTATGAATTAAATTGGTTTGCAGGTTTAGATTTAAAGTTTTGAGGGTTTTACGTGCACTATACAATTCAAGATGATTTTTAACTCGAGCAATTAACTCTTCAGAGTGAAATGGCTTGGTAATATAATCAACTGCACCTAACCTAAAACCTTTAGAAATTGAGTCTATATCAACTTTAGCAGTTAAAAATATAATTGGAATATCTTTGGTTTTTTCATCTTGCTGTAATAACCGGCATACCTGATACCCATCCATTCCTGGCATCATAATATCCAGCAAAATTAAATCAAAGTTGTGCTGTAAACTAAGATCCAACGCTTGTTGTCCATTTAGCGCAAAAGTGAATTGATAAGCTTGCTCCTTTAGCATATTCATTGCAACCTGAATATTATCGGCTACATCATCCACAATTAAAATGTGATACTGATTCATTTACAACTTAATCCCTACACCCTGATTAAACTACAGTTGAGCCACATCGAACCTGCATCGATGCACAATCCTTGTACAGTTATACGCTATTTTAATTTGTGAAACAATCTACAAATTTGACATTTGTTAAACATATTGCCAGCGAACTCTACTTGTTAGTTGACATAAGATTTCATAAGGAATCGTCCCGGCTGAATCAGCCACTCGCTCAATTGGCAGCCCTTCACCCCATAATATTGCGGTGTCACCAACTTGCTCTATACTATCTATGCCTAAATCAACCATAATCATATCCATTGAGACACGCCCCACTAAAGGCACTATTCGCCCATTTACCAAAACCGGAGTGCCATTTTTAGCATGCCTTGGATAACCATCACCATACCCAATTGCAACTACCCCTAATTTTGTTGGTTTATCTGCCTGCCAAGTGCTGCCATATCCCACTTTAGTACCGGCAGAAATCGCTTTAACCGAAATAAGACTACTCGACAATGTCATAACAGGTTTTAGGTTGCGTTCAATACCGGCTTCACCCTCTATAGGTGAAACACCATAAAGCATAATACCCGGTCTCACCCAAGTTCTACGGGTGTTTTCGAGCACCATGGTTGCAGCCGAATTAGCAATTGACTGGGCAAACGGATAAGCCTGACAAGCTTGCTCAAATAAACTAAGTTGCAACTGATTATAATCGTTATTTAATTCATCGGCGCAAGCAAGGTGAGTAATAAAAGTAAGCTCAGAATGCACCAAAGGGCAAGCCTGTAAACGGGCAACAAATTCATCTACCTGAGCAGGATTAACCCCTAAACGCGACATGCCGGTATCTATTTTTAACCAAACTTTAATTTGTGAATGCGTGGATAAATGTAAGCTGGCTTGCTCTAACTCGATTAACTGCTGTTCGCAGTGCACTATGGTTTGAAACTGGTTTACTGCAATACTGGCAATATCTTTGGCTTGAAAAAAACCTTCCAGCAATACAATGGTTTTAGTTATGCCAGCGGTGCGTAGCTGAAAAGCTTCTTCTATTCTGGCAACGCCATACGCATCGGCTTGTTCTAACGCCTGCGCAACCTCAACCAAACCGTGTCCATAACCATTAGCTTTGCACACAGCTAATACATTACTATCAGGGGCTAATTGTTTTACTTGGGATAAGTTATGTTGCAAAGCGGATAAATTAACTTGGGCGATAGCAGTTTTCATTATGTTTATAAACCGATAAAACAAAAAATAAGGCGAGCAAATAAAAAGTCATTTTCACATAAACTGACTAGCCAAACCAGCGATATATATTTAAACTGTCGAATATCGCAAATGTAAATTAATTAGTTGTATTGCAAATTAACGATCCCACAAAATATGTGTAAACGGAACTTAACCTCTTTTATAAAACAAGCTGATAATGCTCAATTAAGCTATGCCCGTACTGCCTTTATGCTATTGCCCACTTTACTCACGGCTTGTACCAATACAGCCGAGCATAATCAGCAGCAAATAAACCAGCTTACACAGCGAATTGAGTTATTAGAAACGGCCAATAAAGAAGAAAAAGAAACGCTGAGTAAACTCAAACAAAAAGAAGCAGACTTAGATTTGTTACTCACCGCATTAAGCCAACAAGCCGATTTACCCGGTTATCAGTTAGATACTAAACAAAGCTCGACCATAACCGTTACGCCAATTACCACGCAAAACAAGCAGATAGACACGGTTCAACCAGAGTTAAAACCAGATAACCTAGTTGCCCTAGATAATTTAACTGGCTTAGATAATTTATCTAAAACCAACTCGCAGACCAATCATCAACCTGCAAGCCAGCCTAAATATGCAGTGCAAATTGCATCACTTTCATCTAAATATCAGTATCAGCAAGCATGGCGTGAGTTTAAAATAAAATTTCCACAAATTAGTCAACAATCCACCCCTTTGGTTGAAGACATCACTAAAGATAACATTCCATTTTATCGTTTAAAAATCGGCCCTTATTCAAAGAATGAGGCGAACAATATTTGCCAGCAATTAAAACAAAATAAACAAAGCTGCCTAACAACCAATTACACCGGTAGCAAGTTTTAAATTGACAAAATGAGAAATGAATCACTAAAATCCTAAAGTCAGACCAGTTATGACCGATAAACAAACAGACTAAGTGGCGAATTTAGCAAAGGAAAGCGCACTCATGTTCGCTTTTAGCTACAACAAGCTTGTTTAGTTACAACAATATATTTAGTTGAAATAAGAAGTATCATTTTTTAGGAGAAACAAAATGAAATTAAAACTATTAAGCTTGGGTTTAGCGAGTTTATTTGTAGCAAATGGGGCAATGGCTGTTTCTAATGACTTTACGACATCGGTTACAGTTCAAAATGCGCTGACTCTAACAGAAGATACCGCGTTAAGTTTTGGTACAATTCGAGCTCAGCTGGCTTCAGATGTCACTGGGGGAGCTGAATCCGCTTTTGCAAGTTTAACTATTAGCCCAGATGGTAGTGCCGTATCCACTACACCAGGGACTACATCTGTTATTCAAAGCATGGAAGATGGTGAACCAGCTGCTTTTAGCGTTGGAGGGGCAGCGAATTATGCACTTTTGACCGTTACTGTAACGGCTGATTCAGCTGGCATCACAACAGGCGCTCCTGGAACGCCTGTATTTACTATGTCTAATTTCGCTGGTTTTGTAACAACAGGAGCGAACCCAAATACAGACTTCGTTTCTGGTGATCAAGTACGAACTAGTGCTGATGGCTCCCTATCTTTTAATCTTGGTGCAACAATTACTGTTGATCAAACCTTAGATATAGATAATGATGAAGCCTCTTATAATGATGCGCCATATTCAGGTAGTTATACTGTAGAAGTTGACTACTAGTCTTAATTTTAAGCCAAAAACAAACTCTTTTGTTTTTGGCTTTTTCTGTATGAAACATTTAATTTTATTATTCGTGTTAATACCATCTGTTTGCATGTCGCAAATAGAGATGATTCAACCGTTAAGTTTTGGAACTATTGTTGTTGGGAAAAACAATGAGGTCAGTTACATTGAGGTATCACCTCTAGGGGTAACACAAGCACATAATCACATATGGTTAATAGAAGAAGGGCAAAACGCAGAGTTTTTAGTGACGAACCTTCCACCGTATAGAGAAATCAATGTACAAATTGATATATTAACACCTACTGCTAAATCTAATTTTCATGATACCGAACAATTTGTCGTAGATTCAGTTGCTGCTTTCCCTTCACCTATAACAGCCGACAGCGTCGGACAAGCTAAAATATATGTCGGAGCTGTATTAAAAACGACTGGAAATAACCAAACATATTTAAATACTGAATATATGGCTAATTTTAGAATTACGTTAAATTATTAATTAAGGATAGAAATTAAATGTTGCTGAAGAGAAAAACATTTTTAACCTTTTTACTTTTTTTTATAAATCAAACAGCCCAAGCTCAACTTTTAATTACACCCACTCGAGTAGTTTTAGATGAAAGGCAGCGTTCAGCAAAAGTTATTTTAATCAATCCAACTAATCAGGTAAGGACTTACCGTATTGAATGGGAAGAGAAGGTAGCAAAAAGTACCGGAGGATATCAGGCATTAGCTAATAATGAGTTAAATAACTCAAATTTTAATTTAGCAAGTCCTATGCTAAGAATTAGCCCAAGACAAGTCACATTACAGCCGAATGAGAAACAATCAGTAAGATTGATGTTTCGTAGACCTAAAGATCTACCAGATGCTGAATATAGGTCTCACTTAGCATTTAAACCACTTCCAATTGAAAAAAAGCCGAATAACCAAACCAACTCAAGTATGAAAATTAACGTTGAGCCTCTTCTTGCTTTTACAATCCCTGTTATAGCCCGTCAAGGTCAGGTTGAAGCCAGTGTCGATATTAACCAACTTTCTGTCATTAAAAATAAAGCTCAAAATTCTGCTCAGGTTTTATTAACCATAAATAAAGCAGGAAAATACAGTACCACAGGGAATATGCTGGTTTATTGGCAACCCAACCCAAATGCAGAGGAGCAGATTGTTGCTCAGGTACATGGCTATAATATTTATCCGGATCAAAGCCAATATCAGCTTAGTTTAGACTGGCTAGATTTTAACGCAGCCAATGGGCGTTTAAGAGTGGAATATACCGGTAAAAAAGAATTTAACGGTAAAGTATTTATTAACAAAACATTCGATTTAGCGTCTAATTTAATTATTAAATGACAAGATTAGCAAAAGGTTTTAAATGTGGTTTAATCAGCAGCCTGATGTTTTTTACATCAGGCTGTTTTTTTGATCTTTACGCTCAACAAACAGAGCCACAACAACAAAATGAAACTGAGTTGATTAATGACTCTGGAATTCCAACTGGCGAGCCACTCCTATTATTAATTAAGTTAGGTCACTTGCAGCTTGCAGATGTTTTTGCGATAAAAAGCGATAAAGGCGCTTTAATTGGTTTACAAAACTTAGCCGATGTATTGGATTTTGCCATTGAAGTATCGCTTGAGCAACAAACCGCCAGCGGCTGGTTTATAACCGAAGCGCAAACTTTTACCCTTAATTTAAATAGGTTAAGTCAGCAGGTACAAAGCGCCGGTGAAACATACTCGCTTGATGCTGCTGATTATCAGTTAGATGATGATATTTATATTGAAGCAAGTGAACTTGCAAAATGGTTTAAACTAACATTAGAAATTGAATACCGTAATTTAGAGTTAAATATTAGCTCAACTCAGCCTTTACCTATTGAGCAAAGGCTTGCTCGCAAAAATAAAACAGCCCGCTACAGCCAGCAACAATCCACAGCGGTTTTACCTTGGCGTGAAAGCAGTTATCAATTATTTTCATCACCGGTTTTAGATGCTCAAATCACTTATTCAAACCGTAAGCCGGGTCATTCTAATGTAACAACCTCGCTAGTTGGCGCGCACGATTTAGCCTATTTATCGAGCCGTTATTATCTTCGCGCCAGTGACCAAAGCAACAGCTCAGCCAGAGTTACAGATATTCGTTTAAATTTATTTGAAACATCACAACAAAATGATTTATTAGGCCCGTTAAATGCCAGCCGGTATGAATTTGGCGATGTTCAGCCAGTGAATATTGGCTACAACAGTATAGCTTCTGTAAGTCAGGGGTTAAATGTAAGTAACCGCCCTTTATTTAGGGAAATAAACAGTGAAACTACGAGCTTTGCTGGCGATATTCAGCCCGGTTGGGATGTTGAGTTATACCGCAATAAAATATTAGTAGCGTCCAGTTTAAGTAACGAGAGTGGCCGCTACGAGTTTAATAACATTGAACTATTGTTTGGCGACAACCAGTTTGAGGTTGTTTTTTATGGCCCGCAAGGACAAGTTAAAACCGAATCAAAACAAATTATTGTTGATCAAAATCCGGTTGAGGATAACCAATTCGTTTATCAGTTGTCGATAACTGAACAAGGTCGCCAGTTATTTGATGGCGTGTTAAATCAAAATCATCGTGATACCAATTGGTTGCTTTCGGGTCGCTACGATTATGGTTTTAGTGATTGGGCTTCGGTTTATTTTGGCCATGCTTTATATTTAGATAACGAGCAAAATGCAAACCAGTATGCTTTGGGTAGCCAATTAAGTTTATTTAACCGCGCTATTTTAAACCTGAGCTTAGATGCAAATGACAATGATGAACACAGTGTTAGAGCGGCTTTGCGAACAAAATTTGGCGATCAATCTGTTAATATTAATGTTCAGTCCAGACAAAACCAAGATAATACAAGCAGCCAAACTTTATCTTCCAGCTTAGCTGGTAATCTACTCAGTTACGACAGAATAAGTTTACGCCATCAAAATAACCTGTCGTTTAATCAATCTGGCGATTCAAAATCGCAGCGCTTTTCCAATTCTTTGGCTTTATATACGCCTTGGTTAAACTTAAATAATCAGCTGAGCTGGCAAAAAAGTGAATTCGGCAGTTTTGAAACAACAAACAGCTATGGGCAACTCCAACTCCAAAAACGTTTTTATCGTTTATCTACCCGCTTTAGCGCGCTCTATTCTATTGAACCAACTGAAGAAATCACTGCTTACCGAGCTGAGTTTTCATATCCGTTTAGTAATTCACTCAGCACTGAGCTAGATTATTATCAGCTTAATACAACCGATTACCACTCAATTCAAACCAACTTAACTTGGAGTGAAGAAAATTTTCGTTTATCAGGATATTTTGATTACGACAGTGACGATAAATGGCGGCTTGGTTTGTCATCTAACTTTAGTTTTGGCTTTCATGCGCAAGAAAACATTTATTTTTTAAATAAAATTTCGCTCACTAATGGCGGCTCTGTTGTTGTTAGGGTATTTGAAGATAAAAATTTAAACGGCCAGTATGATATTGGTGAAACCCCTTTAGAGGGGGTTAAAGTTGCCGCCTTACAAGGTGGTAGGCGTGCTGATACTAACGAGCTTGGGCTTGCTTTGTTACGTTCGTTAAGTTCTGGCCGAACAACGGATATTGCAATTGATAAGGCCACCCTGCCCGACCCATTTTCTATTCCAAGCCATAAAGGTATTTCAATTACGCCAAGAGATGGTTATGTCGATATGCTGGACGTACCCATTGTTATGTCGAGTGAAATTGAAGGCACTGTATTTATGGCTGATAGTGATCAGCCAGCAACTTATGTTCCGATTCAATTAGTTAATGATAAAAACGAAGTGGTCGCGACCACAGACAGTGAGTTTGACGGTTATTATTTATTTACCGATATTCCACCGGGGCAATACCAAATAAAGATCGCAGATGCGTATTTACAGCAGAAAAAAATCAAACCAGCATCGCCTATGCATATTATATTTTCAGGTAAAGGCAAAATTGCCAATGGTATGGATATTTTTTTAAGCAAATATAAAACCAGCACTTACTATGCCGCTATTGGCCCAAGCTTTAACTCTTTACCTGTACTGAAAGTATTTTGGTTACAGCTTAAAAATAAGCTTGCGAATATGCAACCTCAAGCCAGTTATCAATTCAATCAGCAAACGCAGCAATATACTTTAGTGTATACTCAACAGCTTGCTGCAGATGAGCCTCGACAACTTTGTGAGCAGTTACTTAAACAAATTAAAGTGGCATGCGAAGTTAATCAGTTAGAAATATATCAATGATAACTTGAACCCAGCTAACCACACGGTTACTAATCCAAACGGATATTGATAACGTAATAATTTTAAACAGAACAGATTAAAACAAAACAATGGATAAAAAAATGCGACATTTTTCAAAATTTTTATTGCTTAGTTTTTCACTTATTCAACTACCCGCAATTGCCGAATCAGCTCAAAAACCCAATATGCAGCCACAAGGTTTAACTTATGGCTTAGGTTTAGCGGTTAAACGTGAAATTTATAAAGGTTATGATCAGCGTTTTATTCCGCTGCCAGTGATTGGCTATCACGGTGAAAAACTAAGTGTATTTGGGCCTTTTATTAGTTATAAACTTTACCAGAACCAACAATGGACATTCTCTGGCTTAATTTCTCCAAGATTTGAAGGCTTTGATGAATCCGACAGCGCTTATTTTAAAGATATGGATGACAGAGAGTTTTCAATGGATGCTGGCGTAGGATTAGATTATAAACAAGCTAGCTGGGGTGTTAGCAGCAAAATCAGAACAGATATTCTGGGTCGTTCAAATGGTAATGAGGCTAATTTAAATCTCACTAAAAGCTATAGGTTAGGTAAGTTTACTTTAGAGCCGGGTTTGGGTTTAACTTATTTAGATGAAAATAATGTAGATTATTATTATGGCGTAAGAGCGCATGAGGCCACTGCTGATCGCCCTTTTTATCAAGCAAGCTCTGCGGTTAATAAAAATGTAACTTTTACTGCATCAACCCCTATGTTTGACGGTTTTATCCGAACCAGTGTTAGTAATACATGGTATGACGATTCCATCACAGACAGCCCATTAACCGACAGAGATTCCAGCTTAGGTATTATGTTTACCTATTCAACCTTTTTTAAATAGCGGAATTAAATTAAGCAACAAAAAAGCCGGTTTTCATTTCTAAAAACCGGCAAGATACCTCAAGCACACATATTTGCTAATAAAGCAAAAGTTCTAAGCTAAACGCAAACTTAACTTGCTTTATTGACTACATTTTAACTATAGGGCAAATCAAAAATTGTGCAAAAATAAAAACAAAAAACCGCTTAGTTTTCACTAAGCGGTTTTTTAATTTAGTTAACTCTAAAAAATTAGAATTATAACTTGTCAGCGTTTTCTGAAAGGTAAGAAGCAACACCAGCTGTGCTCGCGTCCATACCTTTGTCACCGTCTTTCCAACCAGCTGGGCATACTTCACCGTGAGCTTCGTGGAAGTTTAATGCATCAATAGTACGTAACATTTCGTCAATATTACGGCCTAATGGTAAATCGTTAACAACTTGGTGACGAACTACACCGTCAGCATCAATTAAGAAAGAACCACGGAAAGCAACACCAGCTTCTGGATGCTCTACGTCGTATGCTTGACAAATTTCGTGTTTAACGTCAGCTACTAAAGGATATTGAACTTGACCAATACCACCGTCGTTAACTGCCGTGTTACGCCATGCGTTGTGAGTGAATTGAGAATCGATAGAAACACCGATAACTTCAACACCACGTTTTTGGAATTCAGCAAAACGCTTATCAAAAGCGATTAATTCTGAAGGACAAACAAAAGTAAAATCTAATGGATAAAAGAAAATAACTGCTTTTTTACCTTTGATTTGCTCGCTTAAATTGAAATTTTCAACAATTTCACCGCTACCTAAAACTGCTGCAGCTGTAAAATCCGGAGCTGGACGACCTACTAATACTGACATTGATATTCTCCATTCATATTATTGTGGAAACGAATTGACTGACTAATTGTTTGATCTTAATCAACCAATATGTGAAAAGATTATATGGGCTATCTTTAAAATTCCAAGTCTAAAAAGTGTTATTTTTTATTTTAATTTTTGGCTGAGTAAGATTAATTAATTTGTAATGACAAAAATGTGATCATTCACAAAAATATGGTTGCTAATAAGAACACTTCTCATTTATAATAAGTTTAATAATTAAGTGAGGTAGCTTTATGTACGTTTGTTTGTGTAACGGCATTACAGATAAAACCATTAAAAAAGCAGTTGAAAATGGCTGTGAGAGCCTTGCTGATCTCAGACAACAAATGGATATCGCCGATCAATGCGGAAAATGCCGCAAACATGCGATTGAAGTTATCCAGCAATCTAAAATTTTATCCGACAAAGAAAACGGCTTATTAATAGCTGCTTTTGCCTAGTTTTATAATTTCCCTTTCATTTTTATTTTCAAACGATCTTCAATTTAGAATTTAGAATTTAGAATTTAGAATTTAGAATTTAGAATTTAGAATTTAGAATTTAGAATTTAGAATTTAGAATTTAGAATTTAGAATT
>NZ_JAOPFU010000005.1 GCF_025515275.1 Catenovulum sp. 2E275 | reverse complement strand
GTGACCAATGGTGAAAATGAAATTTTACTGACAGAAAACCAATCAACTTATATACCGGTTGGTGTTATCCATGCGTTGGAAAACCCAGGTAAAGTACCTTTGGAATTAATAGAAGTGCAGTCAGGCTCGTATTTAGGTGAAGATGACATTGTCCGTTTTGAAGACAGATACGGCAGAGCTTAGTTTTTGAGGGTGCTGTACCTACAGCGCTGCACTGCTAGATGTTAGGTCTCTGGGGCGAATATTAACCGTCATTCCCGCGAACGACTGAATGGATTCAGGAGGTAGAATAACGCAGGAAGTAGTTATCGAGGCGGGAATCTTAGTGATCCAAAGTCTTATGCCGGCAAGTTTATGTTTTTAGATAAAGAAGTTTTTAAAACTGTTATAGCCAATGCCCCTCTGATTTCAATTGATTTAATTATTGAAAATGCACAGAGTGAATTTTTATTAGGTAAACGTATTAATAAACCGGCGCAAAATTATTGGTTTGTACCTGGCGGACGTATTTATAAAGGCGAAACATTAGAAGCTGCTTTTAGTCGTATTACCAAAGCTGAGTTAGGTAATACGATCGTTTTCGATAAAGCTGTATTTGAGGGTATTTACCAGCATTTTTATGATGATAGTTTTGTCGAGAATAGTATTAGTACTCACTATATTGTTTTGGCGTATAAATTAAAATTAAATGAAGTGCAGTTAAATAATGCTCAGCACGAGAGTTACCATTGGTTTTCTCTTTCAGAGATTAAAGATAGTAACCTTGTTCATCCTTATACTAAGGATTATTTTACATCTTAAGCACTTACTAGGGCATAGGTATTTAAGATACCCTTGTCCGGTTGAATGAGGTATTAGTGCCATGCAGGCGTTATGTTATTAAAGTAATTTTTTGTGACTCACTAAAAAAGACCCTAGCTCTTATAGATGCTCACTGAGTAGGTTCAGTCGTTAGAATAACGGTTGTAACGGTTAAAAAGAATCCTGCATAAAAATCGTAATACTTCTCATAAAAAAGCTAAACCTAAGCGCAAAAAAAGGTAAACTTAAATTCATTATTATTGCTTAGGTTTAGATTATTCCTGTCTGTTATTTATAAATCGCTCAAAATTGGAAGACAAAATTAAGGTTGGAGACTTATGACTCAATTAATAACAAAAAATGTATTGGAAAACTCGGGCGTAAAATTTGGTACGAGTGGTGCGCGTGGCTTAGTAACTGATTTTACTGCTGATGTTTGTGCAGCTTTTACTCATGCTTTTATTGCAGCTATGCAGCAAAATTTTGAGTTTGATACGATTGCAATTGCAATCGATAATCGCCCTAGCAGCTATGCAATGGCGCAGGCTTGTAGCGCCGCATTAGAGCAGGCTAATTTAAAAACAGTATATTATGGTGTTGTGCCGACCCCGGCTTTAGCTTATGCAGCTATGCAAGCTGATATTCCGTCAATTATGGTGACTGGTAGCCATATTCCTTTTGATCGTAATGGCTTAAAGTTTTATCGCCCAGATGGTGAAATTACCAAAGCAGAAGAGCAAACTATTAATACTGCGGCAGTTGAATTTACGGCCTTAACCGATTTACCTGAATTGATTACAGACACTGCAGCCGCTCAATTATATATTGCGCGTTATACCCGTTTATTTGATCAATCTTTTTTGGCCGGTAAACATATTGGTATTTATGAGCACTCTAGTGCTGGGCGGGATTTATATCAGGATTTATTTACTCAGTTAGGTGCTAAAGTTACGCCGCTTGAGCGAAGTGACCAATTTGTACCAATTGATACCGAAGCAGTATCAGAAGCAGATAAAGAAAAAGCACTTGCTTGGTCAAAAGAGTTTGGTTTTGATTTAATATTTTCTACCGATGGTGATGGTGACAGACCTTTATTAGCGGGCGAAGATGGCAAATGGCTGCGTGGTGATATTTTAGGTTTGTTATGTGCTCAAGCTTTAAATATTGATGCTTTAGCTGTGCCAGTAAGTTGTAATACGGCAATTGAGTTAAGTTGTGTATTTAAAAAAGTAGAACGTACTAGTATTGGTTCACCTTATGTTATTGCTGAGTTTGAGCAATTGAATCAGGAATTTAGCTCGGTTGCTGGTTTTGAAGCCAACGGCGGGTTTTTATTGGGATCTGATATTCAAATAAATGGCCAAACTTTAAAAGCCTTGCCTACGCGTGATGCGGTTTTACCTGCGTTAATGTTATTAGCGGCAAGTAAGGAGAAAACCGTAGTCAGTTTGTTAGATGTATTACCAGCCAGATATACTCATAGTGACCGAATTCAAAATTTTGCGACCGAAAAAAGTCTTACCATTATTAATCAAGCTAAAGACAAGCCGGAAGCATTATTGAAAAAGTTAGGATTTGAAGCGCCAACTATTGCCAATGTAAACACGACTGATGGATTAAGATTAACTTTAGCCGACGGTAATATTGTACATTTACGACCATCGGGCAACGCGCCTGAATTAAGGTGTTATGCGGAGTCTGATTCGGTTGAAATGGCTGTTAAATTAGCTAATCAGGTATTGGAAAAGCTTAAAGCAGAATTTTAAGCTTTGTCTGTATGCTGGTAGCTGTGTTACTGGGAAGTATTCCGTAACACGTGCTGGTGTTTGGTGGCTTACGCTCATACTTCGCTAAACCACCCTACAGCGGAATGACAAGCTTTTGAAAATCCCTGCCAAAGCAGGGATTAGTATAAGAGCAGGTATAAAATTATAAGTTAGGGATATTACGGGCGTAAAAAATTTCCTGAATTTCTTTTTGCAGCATTTTTTTGGCATCTTTAATTTCTGCTTCGCCCATTTCTTCAGTACCTGTGCCAAATAAGTAATGGTCTAAATCAAACTCTTTTAAAACCATTTTGGTATGGAAGATATTTTCCTGATATACATTTACGTCAATCATGTCGTATAAATCGTGAATATCTTCTGACATATAGTTTTGAATTGAGCTGATATCATGATCAATGTAGTGTTTTTTGCCGGTTACATCTCGGGTAAAACCACGTACACGATAGTCAATGGTGACTACGTCTGAGTCAAACGAGTGAATTAAAAAGTTTAATGCTTTTAATGGTGAAATAATGCCGCAGGTTGATACTTCAATGTCGGCTCTGAATGTGCTGATCCCATTTTGAGGGTGGCTTTCAGGATAGGTGTGTACACAAATATGGCTTTTGTCTAAATGCGCAACTACCGAGTCAGGCAGTGGACCTGGCGTTTCATCATTATTAACTTGTGAAGCGTTAAGCACAGGCTCTTCACTAATTAAAATCGTTACACTGGCACCTTGAGGGTCATAATCCTGTCTGGCAATGTTTAATACATTGGCGCCAATAATTTCGACAACCTCGTTTAAAATATCAGTTAAACGATCTGCGTTATATTGTTCATCAATATATTCTATATATTCGCCACGGTGCGCTTCGCTGCGAGCCCAGCTGATGTCATATATAGAAAAGCTCAAACTTTTAGTTAAGTTATTAAAACCATGTAATTTGATTTTGCGTGAAGAATCGGTCAATGCAGGAACACTCCATCAATTTATAAAATGTAATTTCGGCGTATTCTAGAGAATTTTAGTTCAGATACAATAAAAAAAACCGGGTTTATCCGGTTTATTCACAATTTGGTTTTTACAGTGAGTTTGACTCGGCTTAAATAAAAGCCGAGTCGAATAAATTTTTAATTAAGGCTGCAAATTCAACAATAAATGCTTGTTGATCCTGTGTCGCTTTTTGGGTTAAACGGCGTGATAAAAACTCTTCTAAATCGACAACGATTGTATCGGCTTCGCGAACAACATCTAAACGAACATCTTGCGGTAAGTCTGGGTTTTGCTCAAAAAATGCCATTACATTTTCAGATATTTGAGTTTCTATTAATTCACCAACGGTTGGTGCATTGTTATTGTCTGCTGATTGCTCAAACAAGACGACGTTTTCGGTGAAATAGCCGATTAACTCTATATAAGCTTGCGATTCTGTAACCATAATTTTAATTTATCAGGCGCAGATACTGCGCCTGATTACCCCTTAATTTAAAATTGCCAATTCAGAATGCTTACTGAATTTATGGCGGTTTTATAATGATAGTTGAGCATGTGCTTTTTTTATACGCTCAACGGCTTCAATTAATTGTGTGCGAGAACAAGCAAAATTGATACGGGCGTATTCTGGTTCGCCAAAATCCCGACCGGGAGATGGACCAACCCCAGCATTTTCAAAAAAGCTTTGTACATCTTCTACACCTAACTCGCTGCAATCAATCCAAGCTAAAAAGGTTGCATCTGCTTTAGTGAGCTTCATCCCTTTTAGTGAATTAATCTCTTGGTATAAATAATCTCGGTTTTGACGTAAATATTCAATTAAGGCTTTGTGCCAGTCGTGGCCATGATTAAATGCAGCTTCGGTTGCGACTAATCCTAATACCTGTACCCAAGGAACAATGCCAAGTGCTGCGTTTCTAAACTGCATACGAACCCGGCTGTCTGGAATAATTGCGAATGATGCGCCTAAACCTGCGATATTAAAGGTTTTGCTAGGTGCCATTAAGCTAATTGCGCGACCTTCTATTTCAGGCAGGGCAGGTGCCGGAATATGCTTTACACCTTCTTCTAAAATGAGGTCACAATGAATTTCATCAGAACATAATAAAACATTATGGCGCAGGCAAATTTCTGCAACTTGTTTTAACTCTTGTTCTGTCATAACTGAACCACAAGGGTTCATAGGGTTACACATAATAAAGAGTTTACATTTTGG
This sequence comes from Catenovulum sp. 2E275, assembly GCF_025515275.1. GTDB lineage: Bacteria > Pseudomonadota > Gammaproteobacteria > Enterobacterales > Alteromonadaceae > Catenovulum. The sequence goes on along the minus strand of NZ_JAOPFU010000005.1, from coordinate 127,203 downwards.
ATCGGCTGCTTGTTTTTCTAGCTCGACTAAATCTAATTGCCAGCGGCCATCAATTAATACACTTGGAATGTCAACTCGTTCACACTGGTTTAGCGATGGTGCTTTTAATAAGGGCGGATAATTAGGCACTTGAATTAATACTTTATCGCCCGGCTCACAATAGGCTTTACAGGCTACGTTAAACGCAGGAACAACACCGGGAGTCCAGACAATCCAGTCTGGCAAAATATGCCAGTTATGTTGTTTGGCAACCCAGTCAACCACACTTTGGTTTAATTCATCATAAGGCAGGGTATAGCCTAAAATACCATGTTCAGTACGCTCTTTTATTGCATCAATAACAGCTTGTGGTGGCTTAAATTCGGCATCAGCCACCCACATTGGGATCACATCTTGCCCTTGGTATTTATCCCATTTAAAAGAATGCGTGGGTTTACGGTCAATAATGTGATCAAAATCGAATGACATAGAGTTTCCTGTATTTGGTCTGTTTAATAAGATAATTCTGCTGCTATTTTAAACCTAAATTAGTTTTAGATGCTAGTTTTCTAGGGGGAGGTTTATAGGACGCTAGGTTTATAAACATATATTAATCTCATTCCCGAGACATGGTGACTAAATGGATTTAGGAAGTAGGGTAACGTCAGGAACAGTTACCGAGAATCACAGGCAAGCTGTTGTGCTGTTTGAATTTTATGCCAGTGCAGAGTCGTTGCGAGCCGATTCCGTAATTCGTTCTGGTGTTTGGTGGCTTACGCTCATGCTTCGCTAAACCCCACCACAGGGAATGACGATTTTTATTTTCGATTTAAAAAGTGCATAGTCTCCCTAAAATCTAAAACCTTCTTGGTGGCTTATGTTCAACCTTCGCTCAACCACTCTACAAACTAAAATCTAAATATGATGTTAATGCGGATTTGGCTTTGATATAATCAAATGCTTTCGTCAGGCATATAAATGCAGGTAAATGTACAAAAAAACGGCTGTTGCGCTTGAATTTGTACAAAAAGCCCAAATTAACTAAAAAAATTAAGTCAAAACGGCAATATATTCTTGTATTCTATTTTTTTATGAATATGCTGACTAGCCCAGATTTCGAGTAATTAACTCGGTGATTTCGAAACTTTTAAGATTTATTGATTGAAGAGGGAGTAATAAACTCTATGTGTTCAATTTTCGGTATTCTCGATTTAAAAACAGATCGAGCTGAATTGAGAGAAACAGCTAAAGAGCTGTCTAAATTAATGCGCCATCGTGGCCCTGACTGGTCAGGTATCTATTCTAGTGATAATGCAATCTTAGCGCATGAGCGCTTAGCTATTGTTGATGTAAATTCAGGCGACCAACCTCTCTTCAATCCAAATCGAAATCATGTTTTAGCGGTTAACGGCGAAATTTATAATCACAAAGAGCTAGAGAAAAATTTAACAGTTGATTTTCAGTTCCAAACTAAATCAGACTGCGAAATTATTTTGGCTAAATATAAAGAAAAAGGCATTGAGTTTATTGATGAACTTAAAGGTATGTTTGCTTTTATTCTTTATGATGAAACTAAAAATGAATATTTAGTTGCGCGTGACCATATTGGTATTATCCCACTCTATATGGGTTGGGATGAGCACGGTAACTTCTATGTAGCTTCTGAAATGAAGTCACTTGTACCTGTTTGTAAATCTATTAAAGAGTTCCCTCCGGGACACTATTTACATAGCGCAGATGGTGAGTTACGCAAATATTATAAGCGTGACTGGATGGAATACGATGCAGTTAAAGATAATTCAGCTAACCCTGAAGACATTAACAAAGCATTAGAAAAAGCAGTTAAATCACATTTAATGTCAGATGTACCTTACGGTGTATTATTATCTGGTGGTTTAGATTCGTCTGTTATTTCTTCTATCACTCAAAAATTTGCCGCAAAACGGATTGAAGAAGACGACCAAAACGATGCTTGGTGGCCAAAACTTCATTCATTTGCAGTTGGTTTAGAAGGTGCACCAGATTTAAAAGCGGCTAAAAAAGTAGCTGATGCAATTGGTACTGTTCACCACGAAATGACTTATACCATTCAAGATGGTATTGATGCAGTTAAAGATGTTATCTATCACCTTGAAACGTATGATGTAACAACAATTCGTGCATCAACGCCAATGTATTTAATGGCTCGTAAAATTAAAGCGATGGGCATCAAAATGGTACTTTCTGGTGAAGGTGCGGATGAAATTTTTGGTGGTTATTTATATTTCCATAAAGCGCCAAATGCAAAAGAGTTTCATGAAGAGCTTAACCGTAAATTAAACAAACTACACATGTTTGACTGTTTACGTGCAAACAAAGCAATGTCTGCTTGGGGTGTTGAATCACGTGTACCTTTCCTTGATAAAGAATTCATGGATGTGGCAATGCGTATTAACCCAGAAGCTAAAATGTGTAAAAACGGTAAGCCAGAGAAAAGCATTTTACGTGAAGCTTTTAAAGAAGGTTATTTGCCGGATGAAGTTTTATGGCGTCAAAAAGAGCAATTTAGTGATGGTGTAGGTTATAGCTGGATTGATAGCTTAAAAGAGCACTGTGCAGCGAATGTTTCTGATGATCAGCTAGCAAATGCTGAACACAGATTCCCGCATAATACGCCGGATACTAAAGAAGCTTATTATTACAGAAGCATTTTTGAAGAACACTTCCCACATCCTTCATGTGCTGAATGTGTACCGGGCGGTAAATCAGTTGCTTGTAGTACACCAGAAGCATTAGCTTGGGATGAAAGCTTCTCTAAAATGGCTGACCCATCTGGTCGTGCGGTATCGTCTGTTCATAACGACGCTTACAAATCGAACTAAGATTCTTTTAAAAAGTTAACAATAAAAAAGCAGTGTTTGAAAAAACACTGCTTTTTTTATGCATTTTTATCAAAGATTTGAGTTTAAAGCAGAATAGACAAGGCGTTATTATTCTGTTTCAGAGTCCGTATTGTTTAACGGCCAGCCACCAAGTTGTTTCCATTGGTTTACCATATAACAAAATAGCTCAGCTGTTTTTTCTGTATCGTATAACGCGCTATGGGCTTGTTTGTTATCAAATTCTATTCCCGCAGCCTGACACGCTTTTACTAAAACTGTTTGCCCTAGTGTTAACCCTGCAAGGCTGGTGGTATCAAAAGAAACAAACGGATGAAAAGGCACACGTTTAATATTTGCCCGTTTAATTGCCGCATTAACAAAAGACATATCAAATGCAGAATTATGCGCGACCATTACGGCTCGCTGGCAGTCGTAATGTTTTTGGCGTTTGCGCACCAGTTTAAATATTTCGGTTAACGCTTCTTTCTCGCTCACTGCACCACGTAGTGGATTGGTTGGATCTATGCCATTAAACTCAAGTGCCGCAGGTTCTAAAGTGGAGCCTTCAAATGGTTCTATATTAAACTGAATGGTTTCACCAGGGTGTAAAAAACCGTCTTCATCCATCTCAGTAACTGTTGCTGCTATTTCTAATAACGCATTTTGGTTAGGATCAAAACCTGCGGTTTCGACATCAATAACAACTGGGTAATAACCACGGAATCTTTGTTTTAAGTTATGTTGAGACATGCAAAATGGGATTAATTTATTTGTTGGTTATTATGCCAGAAAGTCAGAGTAAAATCAGTTTTTATACTGGTTCTGAGTTGTTGGGTGGAGATTTTGCAACACGCACGTTCCCGCTTTACGGAATGACAAGTTTTTATTCGTCATTTCTGAGATATGGCGACAGTTCAATCTAACCGTCATTTCCACGAACGACTGAATGGATTCAGGATTAAATCGTCATTCCCGCGGAGGCGGGAATCTTTGGCAAGTAACTTCGATATTTAGGTTTTGATGTTAGTGATATATAGTTGGCAAGGTATTCCGCAATACGCTCATTTCTCATGGAACGAAATGGCGGTGATATTTGTATTAATTTTCTATTGCTGTATAAATTTGTTATTTAACCTAATATTTCTTTCAGTAACTCTGGTCTAAAATTTGCTTTATCAGATAAATAAATTAATCAAGTTAAAGATTTAAGAATTAAACCGGAATTCACGTGATTAGTGTCAATTCTTTGTCGTGAGGCGTACACGCATGAAAAAGTTATCCTGTTTATTGGGTGGTGTTTATTTATTATCGAGTCAAACTTTTGCCGATGTGCGGCAATATCAGGCGAGTTTAGATGACTCAAACTGGCAGGCGTCTAATCAAAATAGATTAGAGTGTCAGTTGGTGCACCAAATTCCAAGGTATGGAAAAGCTGTTTTTTCGAGTCAGGCGAGTCGTTCTCTTAATTTAAATTTCACTTTAGATATGCTCAGGCTGCCAGACAATTATAGTTTTGCTAAAGTTAGTTCGGTACCGCCGAGTTATAAACCGGGTATACCCAGTAAATCGGTAAGTGAAATGAAATTATTAAAACAATTTGATGGTGAACTCACTCAAAAGCCCGCCTGGACCTTATTAACAGAATTAGAAAAAGGAATGACACCGACTTTTTATTATCAGGATTGGTATAGTGATTTTGACAGTATTTTAGTGGGGTTAAGTGCGGCTAATTTTCATCATGCGTATGATCAATTTTTGCAATGCATAGATAATTTATTACCGTATGCGTTTGAGGATATTTCATTAACCGTTTTAACTTATCAAAAAAATTCATCTGAATTAAGTAAAGCCTCAAAAAAACGTTTGGCTATGATTGCTGAGTATTTAAAACAGGATGCTGATTTAGACTTAGTTTTAGTGGATGCTTACACCGATAGTTATGGTGGACGCTGGCCGAACCAACAATTATCTGAAAAAAGAGCGGGTGCGATTCAGCAATTTTTTGTCGATAACGGGGTAGATAAAGACAGAATTGAGATTGAAGGTTATGGGGAAAAACGTCATATCGCTTCTAACCAAAATGTGATCGAACGTAGTAAAAACCGCCGTGTTGTCATTAGAATGGAAAAACCATAGCTTAGGTTAATTTGTTTAGGCGCTAGATTTTGCTATACGTTTGTTACTCACTGTACGGAATGACGAGTTTTTATTCGCCATTCCGCGAACAACTGAATAATTCAGAAGATAGGATAACGCAGAAAGCAGTTATCGATAGAGTTAGTCTTTATAAATTGGGTTAATTTCTTCTTCGTCTTCAACACCAAAATGCATATTGGTTAAATATGCATACGCAGTTTCAAAAGCGCTTTGCTGGAACATTTTTAGGCCAGTATCTTTAAACTCAACCGGAATCGGGTTACGTTTTATACAAGCTTTTTCTGCTGTACCAAGCTGTAAGCTAACTTCCAGCGTATCTATTAACTGAATTGCGGCTTCCATTTTAAAGCCCGCTGCGCTACCTGAAAATTTACCACGGGTAGGGCGCTCTTTAATCACCACATGCTCAATTTTGTAGTCTTGCATTAGTTTTTGAAATGCAAATTGAAAGTCTTTTATATCTTGTTGTGAATTGCCTTTTAAAACAAACTTTTGTGCTCTGCAATCAGGCACACCAAATAAGCCTGAATCTAATGACAATAAACAAATAATGGCTTCGCTGCCTTTTAATTCAACACCACAAGCTTTCATTTATAAATATCCGGTTAATATAAATTTGGTGGTTATTGTAACTGATGTTTATGGTTAAACCAAAGTTGGTTTAATGGTTTTAAAACCATTAAATAATTTTGGGTATGTTGCGACAGCTCAGTTAAATCCTGATGAGCGAGTTTGGCATAACAATTTAACAGGCTTTGCTGTTCGGTTTCACTGAATTGATTAATTAAAATACTGGCAGCTAGATCATACTCAGGTTCACCAAGGCGAGCATACTCCCAGTCAATTAAATAATGTTGTTCTGCAAATAAAATATTCTCAAACGATAAATCACCGTGGCATAAACAAAGTTGGCGATTTTGTTGATCCAACTTGTAGGCGGCTTGGAGTAAGTCGCCATATTTATCGGGGTTTAAATTAAGCTCAATTAGTAAGTTTTTAATATCAGTATAAATTTGTTGTTTAAGGATTGCGGGTGTTTCTGGTTTTGGCAGTTGATGCAGCGCAAACATAAGTTTCGCTAACTGATTAATTTGTTGGGCTTTATTATGTTGTGGTATTTGCTCGATAAAGCTATCTACAATTAAACCTAATTGCTCATTTTCCGCCAGTGTAGTTGGGGTTAAATGGCTTTTATATTGCTGCACCCAGCGGCGGGCAGCACGCTCATTGAGTATGCTTTGTGGCGATAGTATTTTAGTATTTAACTTTTTAACCAAAACGGTATTTGGCTGTTTGTGGGCAAGTGCTGGTTGTGGAATAAAACGCACTTCAAAACATTGATTAGTATGGCTGTTTAAAATGGGGGAGACAGATAATAAGTCCCCCAACTGGGCTTTGAGCCAGTCTAATTCCTGCTGATTAAAATATGGATGCACTGGCGGATTTACTCGCTTTCTAACAATAGCTCAGTATCCGTTTTACTTTGCTCTGTGTAATAATGTTTGCGCCACTGATAATAAGCCCAAATAGCCAAAACAGTATAACAAACAAATAAAAATGCAGTGACAAACAAAGACTTGTTGAGATAAATATAAATCGAGGTCGCATCTATCACAACCCAATATAACCAGCTTTGCACAACACGCTCTGCCAATAAATAGGTGGCATAAATGCTAAATACAGTGGTGAACGTATCTAACATCGCAAAATCGGCATTGGTATAGTTTTCCATAAAGTACCCTAAACCAAGGCTGAGCAGCGTAAAAATTAAAATGGTGATTAAGTGATGATTAAGTGGCCAGCTTGTGTAGTTAACATGCTGATCTTTTTTATTCCAGCTAAGCTTCCAGCTAAACCAGCCATAAATTGCCATTGCCATGTAATATACTTGCAGCAGGCTGTCCATTAACAAGTGCGCGCTGTAAAAAATGGAGCAATAAATAGCACTGGCAATAAACGCAACCGGCCAGCACCAAATAAAACCTTTAGCTGCAAAAATGACATACGCCAGACTAAAAATAAGGGCGATGGCTTCCCATGTTGTGATAACTGAAAGCTCGGCTAAAATATCATTCATTCACACTTGACCTGTCACCGGCTAAAAATTTACAAACAAATATTTGTGTGCCTGTTCGCTCAAAAGTGATTTTTAACTCTTTATTTAAACAAGCCATAACAGCATCGTATTCACCAAAAATCTGGCTACTCATGCCGTTGGTAACAATACGAAGCTCAGAGTAGGTGCGAATGCGTTTAATAAACTCCCAAACTTCACTTTCAAAATCTTCAAACTGAAGCGGGTATAAACTGATTTCAACAGATAACTGCATAATATTTCCTGAATTCAATGTAGCGTTAAAATTGAGTGACTAGGCCGGATAAATTATCCGGCCTAGATATTATTTTTAAAATTGATATTCGGCGGTGATCCCAAACTGCTTAGGCGCGCCGTATTGGAAATAAGGCTCTGGCGCATATTCTTTACGCGGGTCATTACCATATTCGCCAAAATCAAAACCTTGGATATAGTGGTCCTGATCAAATAAGTTACGCGCCCATAATTTAATTAACACGTCATGCAGTTGATAATTAAAGCTAGTATTAACTAAATTGTAGCGTTTTGATTTAAGGTTATGATCGTCAGAGAAATAAAACTCATCTTTGCCTTCGGCTTCGATATTCCACCAAAAGTTATCAGTCAGGTTAACATTAAACCCTAAGTTATAAGTGTAACTAGGTGATTGAGAGACTTCTCGGGCGGGGTAAGTTTCACTACCGGATTCATCCTGATAAGTATCAAACTCAGCTTTTAAATAACCCAAGCTGGCATAAGTTTGAATGGATGAGCTGATTAGATAACTTAAATCCAGCTCTATCCCCTGAGAGGTACCATCAGTTGCGTTACGAATATAAGGAATAAACTGCTCTACACGGCCATCTTGAGCATAAATAATAAAGTCCTTTTTCAGTTGAATATCTTTGCGCTGCATATAAAACGCAGCTAAATTAGCGGTGAAACCTGCATTTTGATATTTAACGCCGGATTCATAATTCCAGACATATTCAGGATCATAATGACGGGCATCATCCGGCAAAGTGCCGTCAGAATTCACGCCACCATTCATATACCCTTTATTGATTGAGCCATACCAGAATAAGTCATTAGACACTTGATAATTTAAGCTGATTTTACCGCCAAATAAGTTATAACTTGGGCTTAAATCGATTCCGTTAGAGTTTTGATAATCCATTTTATGGTGCTCGTATCTTAACCCTGTGGTTAAACTTAACTTTTCAGTTAACTGGCTATCGAGCTGGGCAAAAATCGCCTGTTTGTTATTATCAAAATCAGAACTTAAATTGTAATCTGAATTTGTGTGGGTGCGCTGATATTCATCTTGTGTTTTTTGCCAATAAACGCCGACAATCCAGTCAGTTGATTGGTTAAAGATACGGCCTTGAGGCTCAGATAAAAACCTAAATTCTGTACTGTAATTTTTTTTGTCATGTTGATTTCTGTCGGTGGTTGAATATTCCCAGCCCGGCGCAATCCCAACATAAGTCCAATCTTCATCAAACCCATAATCAGTTTCAGAAGTGGCAAAAGTTTGAATCGATTCAAATGACGCTTGTTCATTCAGTTTTATTTTTAACTGGCTGCTTAACCCAGTTGTGGTTTGTTTATCTTTACCCGGTTGATCCGATAAAGTTTCGCGAGTGTTATCTAAACTAAACGCATCGTAGCCATTATCAATTTTGATATGAGTGGCATTAAAATCCCAAAGTACATCCTGATTCGGCTGAAAACGTAACTTACCACGTAAGGTTAATTCGTCTCTGTTGTTGGTATCATCGCGCTCTAAATAAGTATTTTCGATAAAACCATCACTTAAATATTGGTGAGCAGATACCCTGAAACTGGTGGTATCGGTTAATCCGTCACTATAAGCTACGCCTAACTCTTGAGTGCCATAATTGCCAACGCCTAATTTAACTCGGCCGGATGCTTGCTCTGTGGGTTGAGCACTTTGCAGAAAAATCAAACCCGCTAAAGCGCTAGCGCCAAAACGCGAGCTTTGTGGACCACGAAAAACTTCTACTTGCTCAATATCAAATAAAGTTGCTGCACTGCCTACAGCGCTATAATCCACTCCGTCAATATACAAACCAACTGGGTAATTGGTTGGCGAGTCATATTCGCTTTGTGCACCAATCCCTCGAATTTGGAAAAAACGGGCGCGTGATGTACCGCCGGCGTAATTTAAATTAGCTGCCGAAGATAAAATGGCTTCTAAATGATTAGCTGAGTTTCTTTCAATGGTTTCTGCACCAATTACACTAACGGCAATTGCGCTGGACTGAATTGAGCTTTCTCTAAAGTCACCTTTTACTTTGATAACTTCGGTTTCGGCTTGAGTATTTGACGATGTTGCTTGCTGCGCTAAAACTGAGTTTGAAAATAATGAGCAGCTTGAGATTAAAGCGAGTGTAAGACAAGATAATTTATGGTTCATTGCGCTCTCTGTGTTGTGAAAATTTTATAACGCAGAGATATCCATAAACACCATCCCTACGTCAGCATTACCTGAACAGGTACAATGGGTTAGCGTTCGCCTCTCAGTCCTTAATTTAACTTTTGGATATGCGTTAAATTATGAACACCCCATGGTTTGGCGCAAATTCTAACAAGATTCAGGATATGAGTCGAATTTATTATGTCTTTTCTTGGTTTAATTCATATTGATTAAGCAATACCTGGACGATTTTTAAGGATTTTGGGTGGTCAAAATGTTCAATAGAGTCAATCAACTTTTTATATTCAGAAGCAAGTTCTGAGTGGGTTAAACCGGCAAGAGACTGTAAGTTTGTTGGGTCTATAAATTCGTCTTTTTCAAGTAAGCTTTTGATGTGATTTAATTGTTGTACAATATGATCTTGATTGATTTCCTGACTCTTTATTGTATTGATTGAACTAGCGGGCTGAATTTTTATTAAAGCATTTAAGGTTTGTTCTAACACTTGAGTAAACTCATCAGTTAAGGATTTTAATTGAGCATAGTTTGGTTGCTTTAGCTCTGTTTCCAATAACTTACACATTGAATGAAGTTTATCTAAGCCTAAATTGCCACAGACACCTTTCAGAGTATGAATACGCTTTTTAGCATGGTCTATTTGTTGGTTTTGAATGTCATTCTTTAGCTGAATATCATAGGATTTAAAATCTTGAATAAACTTTTTCTGCAACTTGTGCAATAAATCTACATTACCTGATACTTGGGCTAATGCATATTTTTCATTAATAAATTGAGATTTTAGAGGGACATTTTTCTCTGGAGCCAATTGGGTTTTAAAGGCTGGACAGAGCAACTCTTGCCCTAACCATGTTGCTAAAGTGGTGAGTAAGTTTTCTTCATCTATTGGTTTACCTACATGACCATTCATGCCATGTTCAATACATTTTTCTATATCTTGAGACATCACATTAGCTGTCATCGCAATAATTGGCAAATTTTCAAACTCAGGCATTGTTCTAATAATTTCAGTTGCTTGATATCCGTCCATCTCTGGCATTTGTATATCCATTAATATTAAGTCAAAGCTACTCTCAGTTAATTTTTGAATAGCTTCTTTTCCATGTTTAGCTAAAGTAACATCAATTCCATGATGTTCCAGAATTGCTTTGGCTACCTCCTGATTGATTTCATTATCTTCTGCCACCAAAATTCGCACATTTTTAAATTGGTTACTGTAGCTTAAATCTGTTGGGGTGAATGAACTTGAGTTATCTACTTGAGTTTCACCTACAGTTACTTTAAGTAATTTAAATAAATCCCAAATGTGAAGTGGTTTAGGCTGAATAATAGTTTGTTCTGGGAGGTGTATATCTGGCTTTGTATGCTGTGTTACTAGCATAACCAGTTGTGCATCTTTACAGTTTGATAAAGCCGTTAATTTAAATAAGTTTTCAGGTGAATCAGATAAAATATCCCAACTAATTAGGATTAACTTAAACCGATGTGTTGGTTGTGATTGGCAATATTGATATAAAATTTCAAATTGATCAAAACATAGAGCCGGATACGAAAAAGTGCGTAAATTATCTTGATAAATTTCAGCTAGTTGTGGATTGGATTCAAGAATAAGAACCGGTGCTTGATTATCAATTAAATGTTCTGCAAAAAACATTGGCTGTAAGATGTTATTTAGGTTAAAAGGTAACTCGAAAATAAAACTGGAACCTTGACCTTTTTCACTTTCAACCTTTATCTCACCTTGCATTAATTGACATAACTGGCGACAAATAGTTAGACCCAAACCAGTACCGCCATATTTACGAGAAGTTGAATTATCTGCTTGAGTAAAAGATTTGAATAACAAATTAATTTGCTCTTTTGTTAAACCTATTCCTGTATCTTTAATGGTAAATTTTAATCGGACATTATGATCACTACAGCTAGCTATTTTGACGTACAATTCTATTTGACCGTATTCTGTAAATTTAATTGCGTTCCCAATTAAATTAATCAAAATCTGGTTTAGCCTGTGAGGATCACCAATCAAGGAGTAGGGCACATTTGGCTCAATATTTACTATATACTCAAGTCCATTTTGCTGGGCCTTTTGCGCAAACATATTACTAATATTATTAATTATTTCTGCAAGATTAAATTGAATCCGTTCTAACTTTAACTTACCGGCTTCAATTTTTGAAAAATCTAAAATGTCATTAATAATATTTAATAAGTTATGTGATGCTGTTGTGACATGAGTTAAGTGTTTCTGCTGCTCGTCAGTTAAATTTGACTTATTTAATACATTAGTGAGTCCTATAATTGCATTGAGTGGTGTTCTGATCTCATGGCTCATATTCGCTAAAAATTCACTTTTTATGCGGTTTGCTTCCTCCGCTTTATCTTTTTCGAGTATTAAAGCTGTATTACTTTGTTTTAGCTGCTCTGTACGTTTGTCTACTCTTTGCTCTAGGTCTTCATTAAGTTGTCTGAGTTTTTGCTCTGTAAGCTTACGTTTGGTTATATCTGTATTTGAACCAATTATTCTAAGTGGTGCACCATGGATATCATAAGAAACTACTTTTGCTCGGCTAAGAACCCAAATAAAATTTCCACTTTTGTGTTTCATTCTGAACTCTTCAATAAACTCAGAACGTTCTCCATTCATAATAAATTCTAATAGCTGACGCAGCTCTGCCATATCTGGTTCATAAACCATAGCTTGAACACTGGCTAATTCATTACTGACTTCATTTTCTTTATAACCAAGCATTTCACACCATCTAGGGCTTAAATAGACTTGATTATTTGGAATATCCCAATCCCATAAGCCATCATTGGTTGCTTCTTGAGCATAAGCTAAACGCTCTAAACTCAAGGCTAAGCTTTGCTGGGTTTGTTTTAAGTCCGTAATATCATTAAAACAACCTAAAATAATATTTGGATCATTCGGTAATTTTTCTAAACGAATATATAAATACTTTTTTTGATTGTTTTGAGTTAAAAAAACACAATCGAAAAATTCTGTAGCGGAATTGGTTTTAGCTGTGATGAGTTTATTTAAAGCATCAGTTGCAAAGCTGGCATAAGTAGGTTCAAGTTTACTGAATAGCTCTTGAATTTGAGGTTTGTCTGTCAATTCAAGAATATCGAGTAAAGCATCAGTACAGTATAGTTTGAGGGTATTACAATGTAGCTCGAACGTTCCTATTTTAGCAATATTTTGTGCTCTATCGATTTGTTGTTTCTGATTATCTATTAAGTGTTTTTTTCTGGCTAGACGCTTGGCGATAAAATAAAGTGTTTTATTTAAAACCGTTAAGCTTGCCGGTAAGTTTTTTGGACCGGAGTTTAATTCTGGTAATGAATTAGTAAACTCGCTTTTTGTCAGAATGAGTGCATGCTTGGTAACTTGCTTAATTGCAATAAAATATCGGAATACACAATACAAAAGAATCAGAATAAAAGTTGCAAATACTAAAATGATAGATTGAATCGTCTCAGTATGGATTAACAACTCCTCATAGGCTTCAATTAGGTCTGGACTGGCAGCAAAATACCAACCATTTAGTTCGTCATTGAATAATGCAAGTTTAATTTCAGGTTGCATTGGGTATTTTAAGTTAGGTGGGTAAATTTGGTCGTGTTGTTGATTAAATAGGTAAATACCGTCCTTTAAATAATTATCCAGCCATTGTTTATTGAGTACTAAATATAAATAGGTTGTGTCAGGTTGTACTTTTGAACTGATTAATATCTGGCTTGTTTGAATTTCAATAAAATGATTATCATCGAGAGCTGAAAATTGTAATGAGCTGGAATTTAAAAAGCTGATAATGGGTTGTTTTTTATCAACTAAAACAAGGTCAATAAAGTTTTTTGGATATTGAGCTTGAAAAACTTCGGCGATAGCTTGAAATTGAGCAACTGAAGCATCATTGTAAGGAGATTGGATAATGGCCCGAGTGGTTGGTTGTTGAATTAAATAATTTAAATTTTGAGTAATATTTTTAGTTTGAGTCAAAAGTTTTTGTTGTTGGCGTTCAAGTTGACTATTAATTTGCTTTGTTAATGTTGAATTGGCCGATTGAATGATAAACGGCAGGCAGGCCACAAACAAAATAATGCTAATAAAAATAATTATTTTAATTACAAGTTTCCATTTTGCCCCGAGCAACATCTGTGATTTATTCCTATGATTCTTATTGGTTATTTGGTTTTTTGTGATTTGAGTATAGCGCTAATTCGCCTTAAAATACGAGTTAAACTCAAATTATCCACTTAGTGTCTAAATCATGTAAATTAGCAATACTTTTGCTACTCATCGCATTGATTGTTTTTATTATTGTAGTTAATAAGACAAGATTGCAATTTAAAATAATAACTGCTGGTCTGTTAGAGCTTAGCGGATGTTATAAGGAAACTTTTAGGTGAATGTAAATACTAACCTGTTTAACTTTTTGAAAAGCCAACCTGCTGCATATTTTAGCCAATTTAGCCGAGGCATAGAAAAAGAAGCATTAAGAATTCAAGCGAGTGGCAAGCTTGCTAAAACGTCTCATCCTAAAGGTTTAGGCTCTGCTTTGACTCATGAATTTATTACAACGGATTATGCTGAAAGCCTGCTAGAGTTTATTACACCAGTTGAGCAAAGTGTTGAAAAAAGCGTTAGACAATTATTAGATTTACATAAATTTGCTTATCAGAAGCAAGGAGATGAATTGCTTTGGCCGATGAGTATGCCTTGTTTTGTTGGGTGTGAAGATGATATTGAAATTGCCAAGTATGGTTGTTCCAATATAGGCAAAATGAAAACTTTATACCGTCAGGGATTAAAAAACCGTTACGGTAGCTATATGCAGGCGATTTCTGGAGTTCACTTTAACTTTTCTTTTCCTGAAAGTTTTTGGCAAGCGTGGGCTGAAAGCCACAATACCGAATTTAATCAAGCCGCTATTTCAGCTGGCTATTTAGCTTTATTACGTAACTTAAAACGTAATTTATGGTTGTTAGCTTATTTATTTGGGGCATCACCTGCATTATGTAGCTCATTTTTAAATGGCAAACCAACTAAATACCCAATGCAAAAAGTAGGTAAAGGTACACTTTACTTGCCTTATGCTACCGCGCTTAGATTAAGTGATTTAGGCTATACCAATAAAGCCCAAGCCGCATTAAATATTCGATATAACTGTCTACACGATTATATTGCCGGGCTTCGCCGCGCAATTAAAATGCCGTCGGCTGATTTTGCACATATTCCGGCTGGTGAAAATGGTGAATATCAGCAATTAAATAAAAATGTTTTACAGATAGAAAATGAATATTATTCGCCAGTTCGCCCAAAAAGAGTGACTCAGTCAGGCGAAAAGCCAACCGATGCATTGGAGCGTGGTGGTATTCAGTATATTGAATTAAGAGCTTTGGATATCGATCCGTTTGCTGCCGCTGGCATATCAGAAGAACAGGTTAGATTTTTAGATTTATTTATTACTTGGTGTGCAATCACTGATTCACCCAAAATTGAGTGTGAAGATGAAGCTGAACTTGGCGATAATTTACAGCAAGTGATTTTATACGGACGTAAACCTGAATTAAGTTTAAACAAACAAGGCGTTAAGGTTAGTTTAAAAACTTGGGCAAGCGATATTATTAAATCGCTGGGGGAATTAGCTAGGTTATTTGATAATGAAACCGGCACTAACTTGTATCAACAAGCGCTAGCCGCCCAGCAGGCAAAGGTAGATGATTCCGATTTAACGCCATCGGCTAAAATTCTAAACTATTTATTGGAACATAATTTAGATAATGGCGCGTTTGGTTTAGAACTGGCTAAACAGTATCGACAAGCCAGTTTTGAACGTGACTTTTATCAATTTGGTGAGCAGGCTTTAAATGAAGAAAGTCAAGCCAGTATAAAACGTCAGCAAAGTGTAGAACAAAATGATAAAGTGGACTTTACAGCGTTTTTGAATCAGTATTTTTCCAGTTAAATAAAGATGTTATGAAAAAAAGTATCCTCACTGTTTTAGTTTGTATTTTATCGCTATCGGGTTGTGCAACTCCGCCACCTCAGCGTCCTGATAATTTGTGTGAAATCTTTTTTGAACACAGAGATTGGTATGATGATGCGAAAGATGCAGAAGAAAGATGGGGAACGCCGATTCATGTTTCTATGGCAATTATGTATCAGGAAAGCTCATTTAAACATGATGCAGCGCCGCCAATGGAATATTTTTTATGGATTATTCCAATTGGCCGTGCCAGCTCCGCGTATGGTTATTCGCAAGCTAAAACGCCTACTTGGGATGATTATATGCGTGAAACCGACAGTTATGGCGCTGACAGAGATGACTTTGATGATGCTATCGACTTTATGGCATGGTTTATTTATAAAACCAATAAAGTGAATAAGATCTCTAAGTGGGATGCTTACAATCAATACTTAAATTACCATGAAGGTTGGGGCGGTTTTCGTAAAAAAACCTACAATAAAAAAGCATGGCTAAAAAAAGTAGCGGCTAAAGTACAGCGCCGAGCCGAAATTTACGGTGCTCAGCTAAAAGGTTGTGAAGAAGAATTGAGCCATGGGTGGTTGTGGCGATTATTTTTTGGTTAAGCTTGTAATTTTAATTTTGGCTATTTTTAAAGCTTGTTTTAGCTGGCTAATTTGAGTTAAAACAAGCGGTTTATTTTAAATGACTTTTACTCACTTATAATACTCTAACGGATATACCTCTAAAATTTAAATTTTTATATTCTATTTTGTTATACATATATTCCTCAATTTTCTTCTTAATTTAAACTATTCATGTTTTAAGCGTATCTATTTACTTATGAATTTTTAGTTACGTTCTTTCTGCTTTAAAGTGGCTGTTGGTCATTTAAAGCGTTTGGTTTATAAGCCCTTATGTAGCTTATTTTTTATTCTATACTTGAGTGAACTTAGCCTTATAAGGTTGGGTGATGAGCAATAAATAACCTCAAATTTTAATGGTATGTTTTGAGGGATCCGGGGGAATTATGTTTAAAGCTCAAGCTATGTGTGAAAAACATTTGATGATTAAAACATTAAACGGACATTTTTTATCTGTTCTGAGAGGGCAGATAGGGCTTACCAAAAACTTTAGTAACGAAGATGTTCTTTGGCAGTTTAAGCCGACTAAAGAGATAGGTCGATTTTATATTGAGCATGTGAAAAGTGGAGAGCGTTTGGTTGATGAGGTTAATGGCGGCTATGACAGTTGGAGTGTAGAAGAAGAATATACTGGGTGTTTTGCATTTATAAGCCAAGGTGGTCTATATCGTCATTTTGATTACTTGTTAGAGCATAACGCAGATAAATCCATAGCAGAAATAGGACTTAATTATTTAAAAAATAAATCTAATCGCAAACCCCGTCAACTCAATAATGCCTCATCCCCCAAAAAACTGGCAGAGTATTACTATTGGTTAATTGAATCGTAATAGTTTGTAGATGTTTGAGTTAAATTTTCCGTTAAGCTGTATGTTGATTTTTTTGGCTATCATACAACTCACTTCGTGCTATTAGGCTTTCATAACGAGTTTGTTGCTGATTATCAAGGCTTTGCTCGGTAATCACCTGGATTGATTTCCAATACAAAGTTTCCTGGTAATCAGATAATTCATTTTTATGTTTTTGTTCAACTAATGCCTGTAATAAGTTAAGCGCAATCCGCACATTTTTCGGCATTAATTTTAGTGAATCGCCAAAAGCTTGCATTGCGGGTTCAATTTGTTTTTGATTATACAGTTGTACCGCAATATTATTAAGTTGTCTTGGTGAAAACGGAATATCTCGTTTTTCCTGCTTCTCTTGAGCAATAAATCTGTTCAAAATTTTTTCACCGACTTCATCAGATTCAAAGGTGTAAGGTATATCTTCTAACAGTCCAACAGCTTTATCCTGAAAACCCAGCTCATGAAACGCTTTAGCTCGGTCTAAATAATCTTCAAAATTATTCGCTTCGTATTGATCAAATTTCAGAGATTCAATAAGTTGCTTGGCTTTATCTTGTTCGTCTTTAATATAATGCAGGCGTGCTTGGACAATAGCTATTTTGTTTTTTGATTCGGCTGATGGATTAAATTCGCGGCGCAAAGTATTGAGGTATTTTTCCGTTTGTCTGGCAATAGAGACTGATTCTTGCTCTGTTAGTGTTAAAGCATAATCTATACTAGCCCGCGCGACAGTTAGGTATAAATCTTCATTATCGTGTAATGAATGTTTTGCGACCCGTAACATGGTTTTTGCGGCTTCATATTGCCCACCATGGTCATGTAGCATTCTAGCTAAATTAATCACACATTGGTGTCGCTTGATATTACGCGGAGATAGTGCTTTAGCGTCTTTAAATTGCTGGTAAGCTAAATCAAATTCATCATGATTAATGTAATATTGAGCTAATAAATCGAGTGCTGCTAAACGAGTTTCAGGCTTCTTGACTAATTTATCTAAGATTGCTTTGCCTGCATCTTCTTTATTTAAACCTAAATAAGCTTTGGCTAAACCTATCATTGCCCAAGTAAATTTTTGCACATTTATAATGTCAAAATAAAATCTTGCGGCAGTACTATAATCTTTTTGTAATAATAAAATATCGCCTTTAAGGCGCATTATTAAAGGGTATAAACTTGCTTGTTTTGGATTAGCTAGCATGTCATCTAGTTGTTTTAGTGCGTTATTTAAATCTTTATTTTCAAGTGCTTGATAAACTTTTTTAAGTTTTTGTTTGCGTTTTAAAACTTTAACTAGTCGTTCACTTAACTCTCTTGCAGTGAAAGGTTTTGCTAGAAAATCATCAGGCTGTAGTTCAATAACACTGTTAACTAAAGCTGCGTCTGTTTCTGCACTGGTAAAAATAAAAGTGGTATCTAAACGAACCGCGCCTTTATTTTTTAGTTCTTCAAATAAGTGATACCCATCTCTGTCACGGCTGAGGTTAAATGAACAAATAATTAAATCAAAACTACGTTCTTCAGTTAAACGTAGGGCATGTTTAGCACTTTCAGCAATTTGAATTATTTCAAAGCCAATTTTTTCAAGCGATTGTTTTAAGAATGCCTGAGCAAGAGCTTGATCATCAATTATCAGTACTTTTGAATATTTTACAAAATCTTGAATCATATAACAGGCTATGAGGTTGGTTGCATTTCGACTTATTCTTAGATTTGATTATTGATTTAAATTTCCTGAATTACAAGTCCGGCTAAGCTTTGGGGGGATTTTAGTTAGCATAAAAATGGAATATGAAACGTCAATAAATTTTAGATAACTTGTTTTTTAAGATATAGGTGGTTTAACTTTTTATGTTTAATATTCAATGGGTTATTGTTTTTAATAAGATGATCAATAAAATTTAGTTTTAAAATTTTTTCTAATCAGTATAATCAGCTTTGAAAACTTGTCGGAGTGCCTGTAAGGCTGAGATCGCGTAAGTGGGATCCGTCGAACCTGATCTGGTTAACACCAGCGTAGGGAACAAGAGTAAACGTCTTTTTATACTCTCCACTATAGATCCATTCGATAATCTTCAATTTTGTGTTATTTACGCAGTGTATTGTTATGCCTGTTGCAAATTGAATTTTATAGTTTGGTTTATACATTTAACTTTATTTAAGCAAAACCGTGCTGTTTTAAAGTTAAATGGTTGATAATTAATGATTATCAACTTGGGTATAGCATTTTTATATCTTGTCCAGATTTGCATTCCGTCTTTACTTTAGTGAAATTTTAACCACAGAGATAAAGGCATTTTATGGCTATTAGCAACAGAAGAGAAAACCGGGCTGCCGCTCAGGAATTTATTAATAATTTAACCGGTCAACCTTACCCAAATTCAGAAAAAGTTTACATAGAAGGGTCAGACCCAAGCATTAAAGTTGGGATGCGTGAAATTAGTTTAGCTGACACATTTGTTGGCGGAACCAAAGAAAACCCTGAGTATGAAAAAAACGAATCAATCCGTGTATACGATACATCCGGCCCTTATACCGACCCTAATATTTCAATTGATGTGCACAAAGGCTTACCTAAATTACGCGAAAGCTGGATTGAGCAGCGTGGCGATACCGAATCTTTAGATTCGGTGACTTCACGCTTTAGCCAGAAAAGATTAGCGGATGAAGGTTTAGATCATATTCGGTTTGAACATTTGCCTAAAATTCGCCGGGCAAAAGCGGGTAAAAATGTGACGCAAATGCATTATGCCCGTCAGGGAATTATTACCCCTGAGATGGAATATATTGCGATCCGTGAAAATATGCAGCGTGCTCAAGCCGAGATATTAACTCAGCAGCATAAAGGGCAAGCGTGGGGCGCTAAAATTCCGCAACAAATCACCGCTGAATTTGTCCGTCAGGAAGTAGCCGAAGGTCGTGCGATTATTCCTAATAATATTAATCACCCTGAATCAGAGCCAATGATTATTGGCCGTAACTTTTTAGTTAAAGTAAACGCAAATATTGGTAACTCTGCGGTGACTTCATCTATTGAAGAAGAAGTTGAAAAACTGGTTTGGTCAACACGTTGGGGCGGTGATACCGTGATGGATTTATCGACCGGACGTTATATTCATGAAACCCGTGAGTGGATTATTCGTAATTCGCCAGTGCCAATCGGGACTGTGCCAATTTATCAGGCGCTTGAAAAAGTAAATGGCGTGGCAGAAGATTTAACTTGGGAAATTTTCCGCGATACGTTAATTGAACAAGCCGAGCAAGGGGTCGATTATTTTACCATTCATGCCGGGGTGCTATTACGTTATGTGCCACTTACAGCTAAACGCTTAACCGGTATTGTTTCGCGCGGTGGTTCAATTATGGCGAAATGGTGTTTAGCACATCATAAAGAAAACTTTTTATATACTCACTTTGAAGATATTTGTGAGATTTTAAAACAGTATGATGTTGCGTTTTCTTTAGGTGATGGTTTACGCCCAGGCTCAATTGCCGATGCAAATGACGAAGCTCAATTTAGCGAATTACGAACTTTGGGTGAGCTGACTAAAATTGCTTGGAAGCACGATGTTCAAGTTATGATTGAAGGACCGGGGCATGTACCTATGCACATGATCCACGAAAATATGACCGAGCAGTTAAAACATTGTGATGAAGCGCCATTTTATACTTTAGGCCCATTAACTACAGATATTGCGCCGGGATATGATCATATCACTTCAGGGATTGGGGCGGCTCAAATTGGTTGGTATGGTTGTGCAATGCTTTGTTATGTAACACCAAAAGAGCATTTAGGTTTACCGAATAAAGAAGACGTAAAAGAAGGTTTAATTACCTACAAAATTGCAGCACATGCAGCTGATTTAGCCAAAGGACATCCGGGTGCGCAAATTCGCGACAATGCACTGTCTAAAGCGCGTTTTGAATTCAGGTGGCATGATCAGTTTAATCTTGGTTTAGATCCACAGCGTGCCCGTGAATATCATGATGAAACCTTGCCACAAGAATCTGGCAAGGTTGCTCATTTTTGCTCTATGTGCGGTCCTAAATTCTGCTCAATGAAAATCACTCAAGAAGTTCGTGATTATGCGGCTGATTTAGAAGCGAAAAAAATAGAAATAGGTGCACTTGAACCGCAATTAAATCCTGACCAAGGCATGGCAGAAAAATCAGCTGAGTTCAGAGAAAAAGGTTCTGAGATTTATCATCAGGCTAAATAACCTGATCAACTCAAGCTAAATAGCTTAAATCAGCCAACTGCTGATTTAAGTTAAACTAAACCGTTTATCATTTTTGTATTGAGTGGTAGGCGGTTTGCTTCTGTCTTGAATTTCCTCGGATATTATTGTGGTAGCCTAAATGAAAATAGCGGTTGTGGGGGCAGGTCTAGTTGGTCGGTTATTAGCCGTTCAGTTAGCCAAACATTATCAAATTACCTTGTATGATAAAGATTTTAACTCGGCGCAATATAGCGCCGGTAAAATCGCTGCGGCTATGTTAGCGCCGGTGGCTGAATCTGTAGTCGCCAGCCCTTTAGTGGTTGGGTTGGGTGAATTGTCGGTTCAACTTTGGCCAAAGTTGCTTAGCCAACTGAATCAAACCGTCTTTTACCAGCAAGCGGGTAGCTTAATTTTGGCTCATGCTCAGGATAAAGGTGATTTAGCCAGTTTTTATCAAAGGCTCAAATTAAAGTCTGGTATTCAGGCCGTTAACCGGCAACAAATTGCAGAATTAGAACCCGAAATTGGGGGTAAATTTCATCAAGGGTTGTGGCTTGAAAATGAAGCTCAATTGGATAACCGTGCTTTATATCTTGCCTTATTTGCAGAGTTGATTCAGGCAAAAGTGAATTTAGTCGCAACCGATGATGCAAACATTGAGTCGGATTGGGTATTGGCAAATGGTGATAAAACGCGTTTTGACTGGATATTTGACTGCCGTGGTTTAGGTGCTTTACCGGATTTAACTCAATTACGGGGTGTTCGCGGTGAGGTTATTCGGGTATATGCGCCTGAGGTGAACTTAAACCGGCCGGTACGGTTATTACATCCAAGATATCCAATTTATATTGTGCCTAAGCCAAATCATGAGTATGTGATTGGTGCAACTGAAATTGAATCTCAAAGTGATCACCCGATGACTGTGCGCTCAGCGCTGGAGTTATTATCCGCCGCTTATAGTGTTCATTCCGGATTTGCTGAAGCTCAAATTACTCAGCTCGATGTGGGGCTGCGGCCAACGTTACCGGATAACGAACCAGCGATTGTGCAAGATAATCGCTGTATTCGGATTAATGGCTTGTATCGGCATGGTTATTTATTAGCGCCCGCAGTAATAGCGCATGCGCTTAATTTATTTAACCGTGTGAGTGAACAAGAAAATACTTATTTTTATCAGTATAGTGAATTATCAGACAACCATTTTAATTTGCTTTATCGTCAGGTTTAAAGGTGTTTTTTATAAATGAAAATTACAGTTAACGGACAAGCTATAGAATTAACACAAGCTCAGCCGTTGTTAAAAGTAGTTGAAGATTTTGGTGCGCTTGCGCCTTTTGCTTTAGCTGTTAATGGCCAGTTTGTGCCAAAAAGCCAGCATCAAGCATTTGTGTTAAACGAGGGTGATATGATTGATATTTTATCACCAGTGCAAGGGGGATAAAATGCAAAATCAGGCAGATAAATGGAACGTTTATGGGACAGAATTATCCAGTCGTTTATTAATTGGTAGTGCGCTTTATCCGTCCCCAGCGATTATGCAAGAATCTATTCGTCAGTCAGATGCTGAAATCGTTACTGTTTCTCTTCGTCGTCAATCGCCAGAGCAGGCCGGTGGGCAGGCATTTTGGCAACAAATTCAGTCGCTGGGCAAAAAGATTTTACCCAATACTGCAGGCTGTCATTCGATTAGTGAAGCGGTCACTTTGGCGCAAATGTCACGTGAAATTTTTGAAACCGACTGGATTAAATTGGAATTAGTGGGTGATGAATATAATTTGCAACCCGACCCGATTGATTTGGTTAAAGCAACCGAAATTTTATTAAATGACGGTTTTAAAGTATTGCCTTATTGCACCGATGATTTAGTCATTTGCCGCCATTTAGTTGAGTTAGGTTGTGAAGTGTTAATGCCTTGGGGTTCACCGATTGGCACAGGTAAAGGCCTGTTAAATCCGTATGCGTTATCGGCAATTCGTCATCGTTTTCCAAATATCAGCTTAGTGGTGGATGCTGGAATTGGCTTACCTTCTCATGCGACTCAGGCGCTAGAATTGGGTTATGATGCCGTATTATTAAACTCGGCGATTGCTCAGGCGCAAGATCCGGTTTTAATGGCGCGAGCATTTAAAGCTGCGATAGAGGCAGGTAGACAGGGGTACCTTGCCGGAAGAATGCCGGAAAAAGATACAGCAAACCCGAGTACACCAACATTAGGCATGCCATTTTGGCATCAGCTGTAAGCTAAACGTTATATCGTTTAAAATTGCGAATAAGCATTAATAATAAATAAACAAAATTAGAGAATTTCATGCTCGAAGAAAATAAACGCGCAATAGTTTGGACGATTGCTGGATCTGACTGTAGCGGTGGTGCTGGTATTCAGGCCGATTTAAAAACCATGCACAATTTAGACTGCGAGGTTTGCACTGTTATTACCGCTAATACCGCACAAAATAGTTTAGGTGTGGATGAAATTAATGCGGTCAATGAAGACGTTTTGTGGTCCCAATTAAAAGCGTTGCATCAGGATAAACCGGCCAAAGTGATTAAAATTGGTTTGCTCGCTAATAAACGACAAGTCGATTTAATTGCTGACTGGATCATGCGTTGCCAGCGGGATTGGCCACAACCACCTATAGTAGTTTACGATCCCGTTGCGATTGCCAGTGCGGGTGGCGATTTAGTTGAAGAAGATATTTTACCAATCATTAAACAAAAGTTATTTCCGCTGGTGGATGTATTAACCCCAAATGCAGACGAAGCGCAAAGATTATCCGGCGTTTATATTATTAATTGGCAAAGTATGTTAGATGTAAGTGCTAGCTTACAACAAATGGGGATTGGTGCTGTTGTTGTCAAAGGTGGTCACATTGATATCGACGGCCGTTATTGTGTTGATTTAGCCGATAATGGGGTTAATCAATACTGGCTAGCGTCAGACAAAATAGAAACGGAACATAGTCATGGCAGCGGTTGTACTTTTGCTTCCGCTGTGGCCGCTTGTTTAGCTCAAGGATATTTATTACGCGATGCGGTGACAGTGGCTAAAGCTTATATTAACCAAGGCTTAACTCGCTCGGCTGAATTCGATGGCATTTATGGCCCAATTTGGCAGGGGCCATGGCCGTTGAAGTTACAACAATATCCAAAAATTATTCAGCCAAATTCGCCTTTAGCAAATGAATTAGACTGGCAAATTGATGGTTTTGAGCAAACCAGTTGGGCTGATGATTTTGCATCTTGCGATACTCAACATTTAGGTTTGTATCCGGTTGTTGGCTCGGTTGAGTGGATTGAGTTTTTATTAAAACAAGGCATCAAAACACTGCAGCTAAGAATCAAAAATAAATCTTGTGATGAAGTGGAAGCAGATATTGTTAGCGCGATTGAACTGGGCAAACAGTATCAGGCTAGATTATTTATTAATGATTATTGGCAATTAGCTGTTAAACATGGCGCTTATGGCGTGCATTTGGGGCAAGAAGATGTACAAAGTGCTGATTTAAATTTAATTAAACAAGCCGGTTTAAGGTTAGGTATTAGCACTCATGGTGAATATGAATTTTTAGCTGCGATGCAGCTTAAACCGAGTTATATTGCGGTTGGTGCGATTTACCCGACTAAAACAAAAGATATGAGCGGACAAATACAGGGCATAAAACGGCTTAATCATTATTTACGTTTAAATGCTCAAAATACTCAGCCGTTTCCTATGGTGGCTATTGGTGGTATTAATTTAGAGCGGGCAGAAAAAGTATGGCAAACTGGAGTAGGCTCAGTGGCTGTAGTAACCGCTATTACAGAAGCTGATGAACCCGAAAAAGCAATTGCGCAATTATCTCGTAATTTCGCAATGTAAGTTAGTTAAGTTAAGTTAAATTAAGTTAAATTAAATCTCAAATCTGTTTATATATTAATAAAATAAGGTGATTTAATGCAGTTAAGTTCGCAAGAGCAGTTGAGGTACAGTCGTCATTTATTGTTGGATAAAATTGGCGAAGCTGGTCAGTTAAAACTTAAAAAATCGCATGTTGTTATTGTTGGATGCGGCGGTTTAGGTTGTCCGGCTGCTTTGTATTTGGCTGCAAGCGGAGTAGGTGAATTAACTTTAATTGATGCAGATAATATTGAGCTTTCTAATTTACAAAGGCAAATTTTATATAAAACCAATCACTTAAAGCGCAGTAAAGTACAAACTGCGGCGAATCAGTTACAAGCGTTGAACCCTGAAATTAAACTGAATACGATTGAAAACACTGTCGAAAATGCCGACTTTTCGGCTTTGATTAACACGGCTGATATCGTCTTAGATTGTACTGATAATGCCGCTAGCCGTTATTTTATTAACCGGGCTTGCTGGCAACAGCAAGTTGCGCTGGTATCTGGTGCAGCCATAAGGGGTGAGGGTCAGCTTATGGTCTTTAATTTTAGTGAACAAAGTTCACCTTGTTATCAGTGTGTTTATCCGGATTTAAGTGAAGAGAATTTAAATTGCTCAAATGCGGGTGTTGTTTCACCGGTTTTAGGTATTATCGGCAGTATGCAAGCTTTAGAAGCGATTAAATTGTTAGTGGACAAGAAAAGCAGTCAACAAAATAAATTATTATGTTTTGATGCATGGCAAATGAGTTTTCATCAATTTAATTTAATCGCTGATGAACATTGCAAAATTTGTGGTAAAAATGAATGATTGAGTTATTTTTGACTGAAAAATGGTCTATTTGCGGGTAAAATAAGCAAACAGTAAAAAGGAGTGAAATATTTGCTTTACACAGATAAAAGCCTCTGTATAATCCGGTCTCAATTCGCTAGGGGTGTAGTTCCAATTGGTAGAACAGCGGTCTCCAAAACCGATGGTTACGGGTTCGAGTCCTGTCACCCCTGCCATTTCTCTTCTTATTTTACAAGAAATCTGAAATGACCCAATCTCTCAGTTTATATCAGCAAGCCATTCTGGCTGAACTTAATATTCCGGTTTTTCAGCATAAATCAAATTCGGTAACGTCTGTATTGTCGTGCGAGCAAGTTTCTGAATATGTGCCTGAATCTTTAGCGCCAAATTCAAACTCAGCTAATTTAACGGATGCTAATTTTACTAAGAGTGATCAAAACTCATCCTCTGAAAATATTGCAGCAGAAAATAATCAATCAGCAAGTGTTAGCAGTGCGGAATCTGTTAGCGTAAAAAGCCCTGATTTAATTGAGCAAGATACAAATTCTGTCATGCATGCTGCCACTCAAGCTGAACCGTCCGAATTAAATCAGTCAAACCATAATCAAGACTTTCATGTTACATCAGATACTTTGTCTGATGAGCAACCTGTGGTTAAGGCCGAAACTCAGCAGCAGCCAAATAAAACCAATGTTCAGTTAACGGACGAGCAAAAATCTCAGCTTGAACGCGATAAAACCATTGCCGATAAAACCCGAATGATTAATCAGCTTGCAGCGATTTTACCTAGCCAATCTAGTGTTGATGAATCAGCCGAAACTGAACAAAATAATGCATCAGTTGAATTAAATATCACAGCTTTGGATAGTCAAGATTTAGCCGCTTTGCAAACTTGGGCTTTAAATAATAGTTGGTCATTTGAGCAAAATGAGCAGTTAATAAGTGCGACACATCCAAATTTAGCTGAAAATAAGTCTTTTAATTTAGCGACAGCGACTGACAAAAAAGCTTTCTGGTTGTTTGTATTATCTTTACTTGATAAAACGTCTTAAAGCCTCTCAAAAATTAATGACTTTTTCGATTAGACCTTTTACCCAAGATGATATTGAGCCAGCATTGGCAATTGAGTTAGAGTCTCAGCCCGATCCTTGGAGTGCAGCCGTTTTTCAATCTTGCTTAAATCAACGTTATATCAACTTAGCATTAGTTAACGAGCAAAATCAGCTGATTGGCTTTTTAATCAGTGATAATGTTGTTGGTGAAATCAGCTTAATGAATATATGTATTGCTACTCAGTATCGCCGGCAGGGATTAGCAAAGTTATTATTAAATGCTTTAATTGAACAAGCTAATTTAATTAAAGCAGCAGTGATTTGGCTTGAGGTTAGGCAATCTAATTTAGCGGCTCAAAATTTATATTTTCAACTTGGTTTTAATCAAATCGCAATCCGTCAAAAGTATTATTCATCACCTATTGGCTCTGAACATGCTTTGGTGATGAGCCTTAATTTGTTCTAGTATTATTAAATCACAGAGCTAAAGCGCAAAATAAGCTTTAATTGCTTGTTAAATATAAAAATTACGTGTATATCCAGTCTAAATTTATTTTTGGGAAAAGCTATGTCACTAAAATTTACCCATTTACAGCCAATTGATAGATTAAAATATTTTGTTGAGCGCCAATTAGTAA
Organism: Catenovulum sp. 2E275; assembly: GCF_025515275.1. Lineage (GTDB taxonomy): Bacteria > Pseudomonadota > Gammaproteobacteria > Enterobacterales > Alteromonadaceae > Catenovulum. The sequence goes on along the minus strand of NZ_JAOPFU010000005.1, from coordinate 99,634 downwards.
AAGGCGCGGGTTATCAACTATTTGTGATTGTAGCTTGTATTGCTTTTATATCGCTGGCGGGTGGTTTGTTAATTTCACCGATTAATTTTGATGGCCGAGCCTTATCGGAAGACGTGTGGTGGGCTTTTTTACGCTTAACTGACCCTGGATATTTAGGTGATGATGAAGGTGCATGGCGACGAATTGTTTCTACTGTATTAACCATTTGTGGTTATGTTTTATTTATGGGTACTTTGGTTGCCATTATGACCCGCTGGTTAATTGCTTTTATGGAAAAACTGGAGCAGGGGTTAACGCCGGTGAGTGTTAAAAACCATGTGGTTGTACTGGGCGAAACCAGCCGGACTGTACCGATTATTCATGAATTATTGGGTAATGAAGATAACCGAAATTATTTTAAAAAATTAAATCACGATAAAGACTTATCCATTATTTTATTGGCCGAAACGGTTAATGCGATTATTCATCAGCAATTATTAGCTGAGCTGAATATGCCGTTAAAGTTAAGCAAACGTTTGGTATTAAGATCCGGCAAAGCGCTTCAGTTAGAAGCATTGCACAGAGCGGCTTGCACCAGAGCTTCGGCTATTATTTTACCCAGCCAATATCAAAGATCTGATTCACCAATAACCTCAGATGTTGAAACAATTAAATCTTTATTGTCATTAGATGTATTAGCTGACAGTACAGGTTTAAAACCCAGAGTGGTTGTTGAATTAGATGATGCCCGCCATGCTAAATTGGCTCGAAAGTCTTATCAAGGCGGATTAAGTACCATAGCAACGGATGAAACCATTAGCCGTTTAATTGCGCAGTGCGCAGTCGTACCGAGTTTACTCAAAGTGTACAGTTATTTGATGACCTCAGCAGATGGTGCTCAATTTTATTTTAAAACGGCAGAGCCGTTTTCTGGCATGTCAATAATGCATGTAAAACAACTGCACCAGCAAGCTATTTTGGTTGGTTATATTAATATGCAATCTAATGTATTTGAGCTTTCGGTTGGTGAATCTGCATTTCATAAACTATCCGGCAGCGATATTCTGGTGTTTATTAGTAAAAACTTTCAGCAAATAGAGCAGGTTACAGAGTTAAGTAAATTAACCGAAAATAAATTAGTTAAACCTGTCGCCCATAAAGCGCCAACAGTTAAATCTGCACCTAAGCGAATGCTGTTATTAGGTTGGAATAGACGTGTTCCGGCCATTATTGCTGAGCTGGATAGTTATATAGATGAGAGTTTTGATGTTACTTTGGTATCTAGCTTAGCAAAAGAGCGTAGGCAAACCGAAATTGAAAAATTGGGCGCTTTAAGCAGCCGAACTATAGTGAGTTACCAAGAAGCTGATTATATGGTTGAGAGCGAAGTGAAAGCGCTTACACCTGAAGATTATGACATAGTTATGTTGTTATACAGTGATAGATTAGACTCGGCTGAAGAAGCTGACGCTAGAGTATTGGTAGGATCTATGGTGCTGGATGAAGTATTATCCAATGCCCAAAAACAACCTCATGTTTTAATTGAATTAAGTGACCCGTCTAACGAAAGCTTTTTAGATGATTCAGACTGGGACACTTTTATTACGCCATTAATTATGAGTCACATGCTGTCACAAGTTGCGTTAATGCCTCAAAGCCAAATTTTATTTGATAGTTTAATGAAGGCCGGTGGTATTCAAATTAGGTTACATCCACTTAGCTATTACACAGATAAAGAAATGCTAAAACTTGAACAGCTTACTGCATTAGCTGAACAGCAGGGAGAATTGGTGATTGGGGTGATTAGAGAAGAAAATGGAGCTGATCAGGTCAAACTTAATTTGGATAAATCAGCCCGTTTTTCACGTTTAGCCGGCGATCAGGTTGTGGTTATCGGCAATGAAATTAATAGCCGTAAAACTTAACTTGTCATTTCTTATTATCTTGCGGGTTATTTTTTATATTTAACCCGTAAGTTGCTTTGCTAATCATTAAGCTTCGCCTGTTTCACTCGGTTATCGTAAGATAAACCTTATATTTCCAAACCACTTGAGTATAATACGCGCCATTATGCTGTTTGGGGATAATTGCCTTTCCCTGTTCTGCCAAGTGTTTTTAACAAGGTTTATTTATGTCATTAGTAGAAGAAGTCAATCGACGACGCACATTTGCTATCATTTCTCACCCGGATGCCGGTAAAACAACCATAACTGAAAAAGTTTTATTATTCGGAAAGGCGCTGCAAAAAGCGGGTACAGTTAAAGGCCGTGGTTCAAACCAGCATGCTAAATCTGATTGGATGGAAATGGAAAAAGAGCGTGGTATCTCGGTGACTACTTCGGTGATGCAGTTTCCTTATAATGATGCTTTGGTTAATTTATTAGACACCCCGGGTCACGAAGATTTCTCTGAAGATACTTATCGTACTTTAACCGCTGTTGATTCATGTTTGATGGTGATCGATGCGGCTAAAGGTGTAGAAGACAGAACCAGAAAACTAATGGAAGTCACTCGATTGCGTGATACGCCGATTGTGACATTTATGAATAAACTGGATCGTGATATTCGTGATCCTATGGAATTGCTGGATGAAGTTGAAAACGAGCTGAATATAGCTTGTGCTCCTGTGAGTTGGCCAATTGGCTGCGGTAAAGAGTTTAAAGGTGTATACCATATTCATCGTGACGAAACGATTTTATATCAATCAGGTCAGGGCCATACCATTCAGGAAACTCGAATTATCAAAGGCTTAGATAATCCAGATTTAGATAAAGCGATTGGTAGTGAGTTAGCTGAAACTTTACGTGATGAATTAGAGTTAGTGATTGGTGCTTCTCACGAGTTTGATTTAGAGTTATTTTTGAGCGGTGATTTAACACCTGTCTTTTTTGGTACCGCGTTAGGTAACTTTGGTGTTGACCATATGCTAGATGGTTTAACCAAATGGGCTCCGGCACCACTTGCACGTAAAACTGACGACAGAGAAGTTGCGGCAACTGAAAATAACTTTACCGGCTTTGTATTTAAAATTCAGGCTAATATGGATCCTAAACACAGAGACAGAATTGCATTTATGCGGATTGTTTCTGGACAATATACTCAAGGCATGAAAATGAATCATGTCAGGTTAGGTAAAAACATTAGTATTTCTGATGCGGTCACTTTTATGGCAGGCGACCGTGAAAGAGCGGATGATGCGTATGCTGGTGATATTATTGGTTTACACAATCACGGTACGATTCAAATTGGTGATACTTTTACTCAGGGCGAAAATTTAAAATTCACGGGCATTCCAAACTTTGCGCCTGAACTCTTTAGGCGTATTCGTTTAAAAGATCCGCTTAAACAAAAGCAGTTATTAAAAGGTCTGGTTCAATTATCAGAAGAGGGTGCGGTACAGGTGTTCCGTCCACTCATTAATAACGATTTAATTGTTGGAGCGGTTGGTGTATTGCAGTTTGATGTAGTAGTTGCTCGTCTAAAAGCTGAATATAAAGTTGAGGCGATTTACGAAGCTATTAATGTTGCCACTGCACGTTGGGTGGAATGTGACGATGTTAAGAAATTTGAAGAGTTTAAACGTAAAGCTGAGCCAAATTTAGCTTTAGATGGCGGCGATAACTTAACATATATCGCACCTACTATGGTGAATTTGAATTTAGCACAAGAGCGTTACCCTGACGTTAAATTCCGCCAGACCCGTGAACACTAAAGATTAAATAAAAGCGTAACTGATTATGAAATTAAGACAATTATTAACAGATAAAGTCCAGCAGGCTATGTTGGCGGCTGATATTCCGGCTGAGTTTGCGCCACATATTGCATTAAGCAAACAAGTTCAGTTTGGTGATTATCAAGCAAACGGTATTCTAGGCGCTGCAAAAGCATTAAAAACGAATCCAAGAGCGTTAGCTGAGCAAGTGATTGCAAAGCTAGATTTAAGTGATATTGCAGATAAAGTTGAAGTGGCCGGTCCGGGTTTTATTAATATCTTTTTAGCTGAAAACTGGTTATCTGCTCAGCTTAATCAGAATTTACATGATTCAAGAAGTGGGGTTGAAACTACGGCTCAGGCTGAGATTTGTGTGGTTGATTATTCGTCGCCAAACTTAGCCAAAGAAATGCATGTCGGGCATTTACGTTCAACAATTATTGGTGATGCGGTTGTGCGTGCGCTTGAATTTCAAGGGCACAAAGTGATTCGCCAAAACCACATGGGCGACTGGGGCACCCAATTTGGGATGTTAATTGCGTTTTTGGAAGAAAAGCTAGCGGGTAACTCTGTGGCTGAAGTTGCATTGGCTGATTTAGAAAATTTTTATCGCGAAGCCAAAAAACGATTTGATGACGATGCAGATTTTGCCGCTAAAGCCCGAGACTATGTTGTTAAATTGCAAAGTGGTGATAAACGTTGTTTAGAGCTATGGCAAGAGTTTATTGATATTTCGGTTTCGCATAGTGAAGCTGTTTATAAAAAATTGAATGTTACTTTAAGCCGTGATGATATTAAGCCAGAAAGTGCATATAACGATAAACTTGCTTGGGTTATTAGCGAATTACAGCATAAAGGTTTAGCGGTTGAAGATCAGGGTGCACAAGTTGTATTTTTAGAAGAGCTTGCGAATAAAGACGGTGAACCATCAGTAGCCATTGTGCAAAAATCGGGTGGTGGTTATTTATATGCAACAACGGATTTAGCAGCCCTTGAATATAGAAGTCAGACATTAAATGCTGATCGCTGCTTATATTTTATTGATGCACGCCAATCTTTACACATGCAGCAGGTATTTACTATTGCACGTAAAGCTGGGTTTGTTAAACCGGATATCAGTTTAGAGCACCATGCCTTTGGCACTATGATGGGTGAAGATGGTAAACCATTTAAAACCCGTTCTGGCGATACGGTTAAGTTAACTGAGTTGTTAGATGAGTCTGTTGCTCGCGCTCAGGCTTTAATTGCTGAAAGAGCTGTTGATATTAGCGAGCAAGAGCAAACACAAATTGCCAGAAAAGTAGGAATTGGCGCGGTTAAATTTGCCGATTTATCTAAGCATAGAACCAGTGATTATATTTTCTCATGGAAAACTATGCTGAGTTTTGAAGGCGCTACAGCACCTTATTTACAATATGCTTATACTCGGGTTCGCTCTATTTTTGCAAAAGCGGGCATTACGCCTGATGCGTTAACAGCACAGATACAAGTCGCTCAACCTCAGGAAAGAGCTTTGGCAATTAAATTATTGCAGTTTGAAGATATTTTGGAGCAAGTGACTAAAGAAGCTCACCCGCATGTTTTATGTGCATACTTGTATGAACTTGCAAGTTTGTTTATGAGTTTTTATGAAGCGTGTCCAATTTTAAAATCTGATGTAACTGATGCAGATAAGCAGAGCCGGTTAGGTTTAAGTTTATGGACTTCGCAGACATTACAACTAGGTTTGGATGTGTTAGGCATTGAAACCATGGAAAGAATGTAGCTATCTTTTTAGTCAGCTTATTTATAATAAAATAAGCTGACTAATTATCACTTATATTTATTATTACTATAAATGAATTTGTTAAAATCCTGATTTTATTCCTTTCTTATAAATAAGCCTACACCCAGCTTTTATTAACATTTGATTAAATTTAAAGCAAAAAATGCTGAATATGTAAATTTAATCAAAAAAAAACAAAAAATATTGTCTATTTATATAAAAATCTTTGCAATCTAGTATCCAGATTCGCTAAGATTCATCTGCGTCTATTAGAAGAAAGTTGGTTAATAAAATCTTCAGTGCTGGATTTTGACTTAACGAACATCTTCATTTAAGTAAATGGCCCGGTTGACAGAAAGACTCAATTGGTAGATATTTGTTGCAGTTTTATTTAAAACTATAACAAATATCTATAATGGAGCTAGTCTGAGTCAGCCAGCTAGAAAGTTCCATACAATTATTAATTATTGGGAATCGTGTCAAAGATGATTAAAAGCAAAAAACTCGCTTCTGCATTAGCTGTAGCATGTGCAATGTCACTGTCTTCAGCTGCGTATGCAGACCCAGTGGAAAATCTGCACAAAGAAGAGCATGCTATTCATGATGCAGCTGTAAAGTCTCAAAAACGTGTTGATGCAATGTTTGAGCAGTCAATTGACTTGCTTTCAGAGTATCGTCAAGTAGTTGATGAAACTGATAATTTAAACATGTATAACGACCATGTTCAAAAGTTGGTTAATAATCAACAAAAATTAATTGATTCTCTACAAGGTCAAATTAATGGTATTGAAGATACTAAGAAAGGTGTAATTCCTTTAATGTATCGTATGCTTGATTCTTTAGAGAAATTTATTGCGTTAGATATTCCAATTGAAGTTGAACAGCGTACAGCTCGCGTTGAACGTATTCGTGAATTAATGAGCGATCCTAATATCACAACTTCTGAACGCTTCCGTTTGGTTCTTGAAGCATACCAAATTGAAAATGATTATGGTTCAGCTATCTCGGCTTATCAAGGCAAATTAAATGACATCACTGTAGATATGGTTCATATCGGTCGTGTGGCTTTATTAGCTCAATCTTTAGATCTTAAGCATGCTTGGGTTTGGGATAATGATGCGCGTAATTGGGTAGAGTTAGGTGATGAATACTTAAAACCAGTTACCAAAGTAATTCGTATGGCTAAAAATCAGGTTGCTCCTGATTTAATTCAAGTGCCAGTGTTTGCAGCGGAGAGTGCAGAATAATGAAATCGATTAAAACAATTCTAACTGCTTCAGCAATCGCTCTAACAAGTATGACTTTTGGTGCATATGCAGATTCAAGTGCGCTAGATAAGTTACTGCAAGACGTTAAAGCTAATCGTGTTTCTGAAGCAAAATTAAACAAAGAGCGTGAAGCGGAGTTCCGTGCTGCTCGCGATCAAAAGCAAGCTTTATTAAATAAAGCTAAAAATGAGTTGACTGCTGCTCAAAATCGTCAAAAGCAATTACAACAAGCTTTTGCCGATAATGAAAAACGCATTACTGAAAAAACAGCAGAGCTTGATGCTGCAAAAGGCACATTAGGTGAGATGTTTGGTGTGGTTCGTCAGGCCGCTGGTGATACAGTTGGTCGTGTTGCAACATCAATCATTAGTGCTCAACCAGAATATTCAGACCGTACTGAATTATTAGCTAAATTAGCTGAAGCGAAAGAGCTTCCTAAATTAAGTGAGTTAGAAGAATTATGGTTTGCGTTGCAAACAGAAATGACAGAATCTTCTAAAGTTGTGAAATTTGAAGCTAATGTGGTTGGTTTAGATGGCTCTGAATCAATGCAGACAGTTACTCGAGTTGGTTCATTCAACTTATTAGCTAATGATCACTATTTAAAATTTAACTCAGATAGTAATCAAATTGAGCCTTTAGGTCGTCAACCTGAAAGCCATATGGTTGCATCTGTTGCTGAATTTAACGATACAACATCTGGTTACACAGGTTTATACCTTGACCCTTCACGTGGTGCAATTCTTGATATATTCAAGCAAAAAGCAACTATGATGGAGCGTTATCATCAAGGTGGTTTACCTGGTTATGTAATTACAGTTGTATTATTAATTGGTATGTTAATTTCTCTTGAACGTTTTATCACGCTAAACGTGGTTGGTGCTAAGATTAAGAGTCAATTAAAAGACGTTAATAATCCTAAGAGTAATAACCCATTAGGTCGTATTTTAAGTGTTTATCAATCTAACAAAAAAGTAGATACAGAAACCTTAGAACTTAAACTTGATGAAGCTATCCTACGTGAAACACCGAGCATTGAACGTGGTGTGAACGTAATTAAGATTTTAGCAGCTATTGCACCTTTATTAGGTCTTTTAGGTACAGTTACCGGTATGATTGGTACTTTCCAGTCAATCACATTATTCGGTACCGGTGACCCTAAAATCATGGCTGGTGATATCTCAATGGCACTTGTAACTACAGCTCAAGGTCTAATTGCAGCATTACCATTAATTTTCTTACATAGTATTACTGCAGCTAAGAGCAAGTCTATTGTTCATGTCTTAGAAGAGCAAAGCGCGGGTATCGTAGCAGCTCACGCGGAGCAGGAGCGAGCATAAGATGTTATACCTGATAGAACTTTGGGAAACTGTCAGGGGATTTATATCAACCGGGGGCGATGTATTATGGATCGTCTTCGGGGTGCTAGCTGTTATGTGGATCTTAATGATTGAAAGATATTGGTTTATGTTAGTGGAATTTCCAAAACATAAAAAAACCATTATCCAACGTTGGGATTCGCGTGAAGATACGACATCTTGGTATGCGCACAGAGTGCGTGAAGCTTGGATATCGGAAGCATCAGAATTACTGAATGCCAGAATTCTATTGATTAAAACCCTAGTGGCGGTATGTCCTTTAATTGGATTGTTCGGTACGGTAACAGGTATGATTTCAGTATTTGAAACCATGGCAGTATCCGGTACTGGTAACCCTCGCTTGATGGCATCAGGTATTTCCATGGCAACGATTCCAACTATGGCTGGTATGGTTGCAGCGCTTTCTGGGGTTTTCTTTAGCTCTAGAATAGAAACACGCGTAAGAATGGAAGTAGAAAAGTTAGTGGACAGTTTGCCACATCATTAGAGAGATTCATTTATGGCACGTAGACATCGCCGAGAAGAGGAAGATGCAGCAATCGATATGACACCGATGCTAGACATCGTATTCATCATGCTGATCTTCTTTATCGTAACAACCTCTTTTGTTAAAGAGGCAGGTATTGAAGTAATTAAACCAGAAGCAAATCAAGCTGAAGCTAAGCCGAAGGCCAATATCTTTATTGCAATTAGTAATAATGGTGATATTTGGATGGATAAGCGTATGGTTGACGTAGAACGTGTTCAAGCTAACCTTGAAAAAATGTTAGCAGAGCAAGCTACAGATACTGTAATTATTCAAGCTGATGAAGAAGCTAAACATGGTAGAGTAGTGAAGGTCATGGACCAAATCAAGGCTGCTGGTATTGATAAAATCGTAGTTGCGGGGAAAAAGTAATATGATCCGCCTACTGTTATCCATACCAATAGGCATAGCGATAACATTCGGCCTTTTTGTTTTGATGGCACAATTAATTGCCAATAATCAACGAGGCCCAGACGCTTCCGAAGAAGCGCCTAGGATTGATATCGTGATGCAAAAGCCGTCAGACTCAGTACAAGAAAGATCGAGAACGCCGCCGCCACCGCCGCCACCACCTCAGGCTCCACCACCGCCAGAGGCGGCTGAGCCAGAAACTACGGACGCAAATGCGGGAGGTATCAACTTGGATATGCCTGCAGTAAGTACCGGTGGTGTGGATGCTGGCATAGGTGATATTAGTGGTGCACTTATGAAAGATGGTGATGCAACACCAATCGTTCGAATTGAACCACGTTATCCTGCTCAAGCAGCAAGAGATGGTATTGAAGGCTGGGTAGAGCTGAGTTTCACTATTGATGAAGTTGGTGGTGTAATCGATGTTGATGTTATCGATGCAGAACCTAAACGTATTTTTGACCGTGAGGCTAAAAAAGCGTTATCAAAGTGGAAATACAAACCAAAAATTGTTGATGGTAAGCCGGTTAAGCAACCAGGTCTGACAGTTCGACTAGACTTTAGTTTGGCTGCGAACTAAGTTTGGATTTTAAGCTTAATTGAGGAAGGTTAGCTTTAATTCTTATTAAATTAAATAAGTTTTGAGGCTAACCCTGGAGATAGTATGAAATTCTCACGATTGATATTGACAGCGGTTTTGTTTGGTGCAACTACATCGGCTACACTCGTGCCAATGCAAGCTGCAGCAGCCTCACAATCGCTGGAAGAAAAGAAAAAGGCACGGCCTGTAGAGGTAATGTCTGAAAAAGTTGGTAAAAAAGTAGCAGAAGCGGTTGAGCTTTTAACGCCTAACGAAGAGGAAGGCAGAAATGAGGCTGATCCAAAAGGTGCTATTAAGTTACTGGAAGAGTTAGAACCCAAGAAAGAGTTTGATAAAGCTTATCTAGCTCAATTGATTGGTAAATTATATGCTCAAGAAGGTGACTATAAAAAAGCCATTGAAAAAATCACTTATGCAGCGAACTTAGATGTACTAAGCTGGGATGATCAGGCTGGTGTATATAAGTTACTTGCTATCTTGAATCTTCAAGAGGAAAATTATCAAGGTTCTATTGATGCATATGACAAATGGTATGCTTTTACTGAAGAGCATGATCCAACTGTATATTCTCATAAAGCCTTGGCGTATTATCAGTTGAAAAAATTTGATCAAACGCATAAGAATGCTGACTTAGCTATTAAATATGCAAAAGAGCCTAAGCCAGATCCTTATCAATTAAAGATGTCTGCTTATGTAGATCAGAAAAATTATAAGGGTGCGATTGAGATTACAACTGCTGCGATTAAAGTTTTTCCGAGTGATAAGAAATGGTGGATACCACTTGCACAGTTCTATTTGATGACTGAAAATTATGCTTATTCTTTATCTACTTTTGAGTTAGCTGAAGAACAAGGATTTTTAGATAAAGCATCACACTATAAAACTTTAGCTCAACTTTATTCTATGAATGGTATCTTTTATAAAGCTGCTACAACAATGGAATCTAAAATTAAGTCTGGCTTAATTGAGAAAGATGCTAAAAATTTAAGTGCAATGGCTAATTATTACCATCAAGCTTCAGAATATAAAAAAGCAGCTGAATCATACCTTGCTGCAGCTAAAGTGGATAATGATGCTAACTTTTATCAAAAAGCAGGCGATTTATTCTCTGTGGCTGAACAGTATAAAAGTTCAATTGCCGCTTTTGAAAAGGCACTTGAGTTAGGTAGTGAAAAGGCCGGTGCAATTAAAATCGCATTGACTGAAGTAAACTATAATATGGGCAATTACAAAACAGCTTATAAGTATGCTAATGAAAGTCTTGAATATGCACAGCAAAAGCGTGCAGCTAAAGGTTGGATTAGTTATATAAAAGGTGCTGCTGAGCGTAAAAACATAGCTCTATAAGTGTCTATATTTATTGAGAATTAAAAAGCAGCTTCGGCTGCTTTTTTTATATCTAGAATTTAATGATCAGTTTTTATTAATCTCTTTGAAATTTATATAAGGTATATCTGGTCTAATAAGCAAGCATTATCATTAAGGAGCAAACATGAAAACGTTAAATAATTCAAAGCTTAATTTGGCACTGGGTGCGGTTGTGTTAGGTGGTTTATCCGGTACTGTTCAGGCTGAAGGCTTTTCAGTTGAACAACTTTCAGGTGGATATGAGCAGCTAGTGCATCAAGCCAAAGCTGACAAAGAAGCGAAATGCGGTGAAGGCAAGTGTGGTGCTAAAGCAGAAAAAGAAGCGAAATGCGGTGAAGGCAAGTGTGGTGCTAAAGCAGAAAAAGAAGCGAAATGCGGTGAAAGCAAGTGCGGTGCTAAAGCAGAAAAAGAAGCGAAATGTGGTGAAGGCAAGTGCGGTGCTAAGTAAAGAATGCTAATCCTTTCTGCAACAGGCAGTTTAGAGTTTAATCGCTTTCTAAAGAAGTCATAATTTATTGAATGTTAAATAATAAACACACAGTTTCAGGTGCAGGTTTAGGGCTTAGGCGAGACTTTATTGAAGCCTTATCTGCTAATTTTCCACAGCAGGTTGATTTTTTAGAGGTCGCACCTGAAAACTGGCTAAAACAGTCAGGTAAAGCCGTTAAGTTGTTTGAGTCGTTAACTGCTGAACATAATTTTGTTTGCCACGGCTTATCTTTATCCATTGGTAGTCCGGATCCGCTAGATATTGAGTATATCAAGCAAATAAAAGCGTTTTTAGATAAGTATGAGATTCTACATTATTCGGAGCATCTGAGCTTTTGCTCTGCTAATGGACATTTATATGATCTGATGCCTATTCCATTCACCACAGACGCGGTAGATTATGTGGTTGATCGTATTAGCCAAGTACAGGATATAATCCAGCGGCCACTCGTATTAGAAAATGTCTCTTATTACACCCCATTATCGACTGAACTAACAGAATTAGAATTTACGAATCAAATTTTAAAAAAATCGGGTGCTCAGTTATTGCTAGATGTTAATAATGTTTATGTAAATTCTATCAATCATGGTTATGATGCCAGAATGTTTATACAAGCGCTGCCAAGTGAAAAAATCATTTATGGGCATGTTGCCGGACATTATAACGAGGCTGAAAATTTAATTATTGATTCACATGGCGCAGATGTGATTGAGCAGGTTTGGGATTTATTGGCTTTTGCTTATCAATGTCATGGAGTGTATCCAACGTTACTCGAGCGAGATTTTAATATTCCATCACTTAATTCATTGTTAACAGAGGTTGAATATATTCATCGGTTACAACAATTGGCTAAGCAAAATGACAGGTTTTAAAGATTTACAATATGCATTTGCTGAGCTGATTAGAAATCCGGATAAACAATCAGATTTAGCTATTGATAAAACCAGACTTAATATTTATCAATCCCTTATTTTTAATACAGTATCAGGTTTTATTAATACGGCTTTTCCTGTGCTCAAAAGCCTATATTCAGAGCAAGACTGGCATCGTCTACAAACTTTATTTCTTCGCCAGCATAAAAGTCAGCAACCTCTTTTTTGTCAAATAGCTCAAGAATTTATCGAATTTTTAGCTAATGAATATCAAGTTGCAGCGCAAGATCCTATCTTTTTAAAAGAACTGGCACATTATGAATGGTTAGAATTAGACCTATCATTAAGAAGCCGAAATCAAACTGCACAACAAATTGAAGATGTAACGCAGGATAACTTTTATTTTTCTGATTTGGCCGAGTTAGTTTCTTATCCTTTTGCGGTACATCAAATTAGTTTGGATAATCAACCCGTAGAGCCGAATAAAGTACCGACTTATTTAGTGCTATATCGTAATCACAATGAACAAGTTGATTTTGTTGTGATCAATACACTATCAGCTTATTTATTAGAGCTAATTAAAAATAACTTAGCCAATAATTATCAGTCTTTATATCAACTTATGGTTAAAGAATTAACTGAAATTAACGCCACTCAACTTGAACAGGGGCTAATTTTAAGCCTACAGCAATTTGCTGAACGGAGTATTTTGTTAAAAAATAAATTTGGAATTTAATCGGTAATTGTCTAATATAGCGGCCGATTTTATTAGCTAGTTTAGGGTAACTATTTATGGGTCATCACGATACATCAGGCGAAATGGATACTTCCAACGCTTTACACTTACATATTGCCACTATTGCAGCGATTGCGTTGCCATTATTACCAGCTGTTTTAGCTTGGATTTTAATTTTAAGCAAATAATCAGCTCTATAATTGCTGCTCAGTGAAAACCGTATGATAAACGCTTTTTGAGCAGCTTTTATACTACACCGTTTTACTTCGATTTTTTATCAGTAAAGCCAAATGGATATAATTCGTAAAAATGAAACTTTTCTAAGTTATATTAGCTCTAATGTAAAAACTTAGAAGATCGCAGGGATACTGTAGTATGAACGTATTGATTGTCGACGACAATACTAGTGTTTTAAACGCACTTGAAAAAAAACTCATTTCAAATAAGCACCAGGTTACTTGTGCTGAAAATGGTCTGGCCGCTTTATCTTTAGTGCAAGATACTCAGTTCGATTTTATTATCACAGATTATAAAATGCCGTTTATGGACGGAATTAAATTAATCGAAAATCTATTAGCTGATATCAATATTCAACCACATCAAATTTTATTGCTTTCAACAGATACCAGTCAGGCGCTGGAATTTAAAGTTAATCAACTCAATGTGCAATGTTTAGCAAAGCCAGTTTCAGCGGAAAAAGTAGTTGAGAGCATGGTGCATTCTTATACATTTCAAGCAGCTTAAACTTTAATTTTAAGGTAAGATTTACTGCGTTAGAGTTGCAATTTAGCTCTATTTTGCTTTAATGCAACGATAATTTAGTAAAGGCCTTACCTAATGATTAACGAACAAACACTTGCGCAACTAAAAAACAGTATCAAAGCGATTCCTGATTATCCAAAGCCGGGGATTATTTTCCGAGATGTGACCAGTTTAGTTGAAGATGGTGCTGCATTTAAAAAAGCAGTTGAATGTTTAGCTCAACCTTATTTAAATAAAGGTATTACTAAAGTAGTTGGTACTGAAGCTCGAGGGTTTATTTTTGGTTCGGCTGTCGCCAATATTTTAAATACAGGTTTTGTTTTGGCTAGAAAACCGAATAAATTACCGCGTGAAACCATTAGCCAAACCTATCAATTAGAGTATGGTGAAGATGAATTACATATTCATAAAGACTCTTTAAATCCAACAGATACGGTTTTATTGGTGGATGATTTAATTGCAACTGGCGGAACAATTGAAGCAACAGTTAAACTGGTTCGCCAGCTTGGCGCTCAAGTGGAAGATGCAGCTTTTGTTATTGCGTTACCTGCTTTAGGTGGTGAGCAGAAACTACGTAACTTAGGTGTTGAGCCATATAGTTTAGTTGCGTTTGACGGAGAATAATTTAATTTCATGAGTTATCAAGCTTTAGCGCGTAAATGGCGGCCACAAATGTTTGCCCAGTTAATGGGGCAAGAGCATGTAGTAACGGCTTTAAGTAATGCATTAAGTAACGACAGACTACATCACGCTTATTTATTTACTGGCACCCGAGGTGTGGGAAAAACCACAATTGCCCGTATTTTTGCTAAAAGTTTAAACTGCGAAAATGGAGTAACGGCTGAGCCGTGTGGTCAGTGTCAGCATTGTGTTGCAATTGAAGAAGGACGTTTTGTTGACTTGGTGGAAGTGGACGCAGCCTCACGCACTAAAGTTGAAGATACCCGTGAAATTTTAGATAACGTTCAATATAAACCGACTCAGGGGCGTTATAAAGTTTATCTGATTGACGAAGTTCACATGCTATCCCGTCATTCATTTAATGCCTTATTAAAAACGCTGGAAGAGCCACCTCCGCACATTAAATTTTTATTGGCAACGACTGATCCACAAAAACTACCGGTTACTATTTTATCGCGTTGTTTGCAATTTAGTTTAAAAGCAATGACTTTAAGCCAAATTGAAACTCAGTTAGATAAAATATTAAATGCTGAGAACATTGCTTTTGAGCAACCAGCGTTAGCCTTATTAGCCAAAGCGGCTAATGGTAGTATGCGCGATTCATTGAGCTTAACTGATCAGGCCGTTGCTCAGGGTAACGGCCAGTTAAAAGAAGCTAATGTACGTAACATGCTTGGTTTATTAGACGAGCAGCATACTGCAAAACTGGTGAGCGCAATTGTAGACAATGATTTTGCCAGTGCCATGCAAGCAATTGAAGATCTTTCACAAGCAGCGGTAGATGCAGAGCAAGTGTTAGTTGAACTGATGAATGCTTTCCATCAAATTGCCTTAATTCAAAGTTTACCTGATTACGCCAAGTTAAATGAAAAGCTGGCTGATATATTAACTTTAGCCGCAAATAACTTACCGGACGAGCAAGTTCAGCTTTATTATCAGATTTGTTTGCGAGGTCGCCGCGATCTACCTTATGCAGCACATCCAAGAGCTGGTCTTGAAATGACCATGATGCGTTTATTTGCCTTTAATCCGGTGTCAATTGACAGAGCAGAGGTATTTTCTGCAAAAAAGCAGTTAAACAAGTCGGATAATCCGGCATCATCCAATTCGCTTTTAACTGAGCAATCAGAGGGTAAAACCGCTTTAGATAAGGCAGATTTGACAGAACAATCACAGCAAGCTGCTGTTTCAGTGCAAAATGTAGAGCAAGTCGCAGAGCAAATTGAGACTGAATTAGAATCCAAATCAGAGGCTATTTCAGAGTTTCGACATGGAGAAACAGCAGACTCTACTTCGCAAGTAGAAGCAGAACCTGCTCATATTGATTCTGATACTTTGCCGACTACACAACCAGATAGCTCGATAGAAGCTGCTAACTCAAGCTCTGCAGATTTAGCTTCAACAGATGAGCCTGACTCAGTCGATTCAAAGCCACTTGATTTAGACGTAGAGCAAACAAGCGAGCAATTGGTTGAATTAAATGCGCAGCAGGCACAAATTTTATCTTTAGCTGAAAGCCAGTTAAAACCAAACTCTGAAACTCAGACCTTATCTGAATCTGCACCTCATATTGAAATTGAACAGGTCTCAGTAGATATAGAAACGACTGATATTAGCACTGAACCGGCCATTGATTCTGTTGCTGACTCAATTGAATTGGCAACGCAAGAAAATAATATTGCTGTGCAAAATAATTCAGCCGATGAATTTTCTGTACCGGCTGATTATCAAGCTTATGAACAGCAGAACAGTCAATATGATGACTCTGATTATGCAGATTATCAGAATTTTGCCGCCGGTTATGATCCAGAGCAAACAACAGAAACTCAGCATTTAACTCATCAAACTATAGCTGAACAAAATGATGAGCCAATTAGTGCTGATATTTCTGATATGCTCAGTTCTATTCGGCAAACTAAAGCCGGTAAAAAAGAAGAGCAAAATAAAACGATTCAAACCGATGAGTTTGATCCTAACATTGTGCACGCTTTAGCTCAGCAAGCTTCTGAGCTGGTTGTTGAACATAAAGCCGAAAACTCTCAACAAAACTATCAACCAGACCATACGCAAAGCCTTGAACAAGATACACCGCCGTGGCATGCAGAACAACAAACTGAGCAAACCAATAACCAGTTAAATCCGGCGGAGCAGGCACAAACATTAACTGAATGGCAAGCAACGGCTGAACAAGCACAGTTAGATCGTCAGGCAAGGCAAAATTCAACTGAGTTTGCAAATTTAAATATTAACCAAAAAGTGCATCAAGGGATCCGTAAAGCACATCAATTTGACGACTGGGCTGAATTAATTGAGCAGCTAGAATTATCCGGATTGCAGCGGCAATTCGCTTTACATTCTACTTATCAGCTTAATAATAATCAGGTGAACTTACGTTTGAGTGAGAGTCAAAAACATTTAAATACGCAGCATAATTGCCAAATTTTAAAACAAAAATTGGCTGCAGTATTAAATCAAAATATTGAAATTAATGTCGAAATAGCAGATAAACTTGAGGCTACGCCTTATCAAATTCAGCAAGAAATTGAAGATTGTCGCTTAGTTTATGCAAATGAACTGATTGACTCTGATACGCAAGTTAACGCATTATTGGCGCAATTTGACGGGCAAATTGTGTCCGGTTCAATTAAAGCTGTGTAACAAATTTAAATTTAGTAATAGTGTAAAAGGTAAAAAATTATGTTTAAAGGTGGTGGCGGTCTTGGCAATATGATGAAGCAAGCTCAGCAAATGCAAGAGCGTATGCAAAAAGCCCAAGAAGAAATCGCAAAAATGGAAGTAACGGGTGAAGCAGGTGCCGGTCTGGTTAAAGTCACTATGGCAGGCAATCATGGCGTTCGCCGAGTTAATATTGATCAATCTTTATTAGAAGAAGATAAAGAAATGCTGGAAGATTTAATTGCCGCAGCTTGTAATGACGCGGTACGCAGAGTTGAAAAGCAAAATCAGGAAAAAATGGCAGAAGTAACAGGCGGTATGCAATTACCTCCGGGCTTTAAAATGCCGTTTTAATTATTATTGAAAATGCAGCGCAACTCGCTGCATTTTTATTTAGCCTTAACCAAAACAGTTGTATTAAATGAAGTTTACGCCGTTAATTGAAGAATTGATTGAGTCATTAAAAATATTACCCGGAGTTGGTCCTAAATCGGCTCAGCGCATTGCTTTTGGTTTGCTGGAACGCCAGCAAAAAGGCGCAAGGCGTTTATCATCTGCAATTAATTCAGCTTTGCAGGGCGTTTGCCGTTGTCAGTTATGCCGAAATTTTTCAGAGCATGAAGTTTGTGATATTTGCCATTCTGAATTTAGGCAAGAATCGGCACAAATTTGTGTTGTTGCTTCGCCAATGGATTTATTGGCTATTGAAGACACAGGACATTACAAAGGGCGTTATTTTGTTTTAATGGGGTTATTATCGCCGATTGATGGCATTGGGCCGCAAGAGTTAGGGCTTAATTTACTTGAAAAACAATTAATGGAACAAAATATTGAGGAGCTTATTTTAGCGACTTCTCCGAGTGTTGAAGGTGAGGCAACAGCTTATTATATTTCTGAAATCGCAGCGCAATATCAAATTAAAGTGACTCGTTTAGCTCAAGGTTTACCATCTGGCGGTGAGTTAGCTTCAATCGACGGTAAAACCTTAGGTCATGCGTTTAGCGGCCGAAAATCCTTAGCTTAATTCTGGCGACTATAGCGCTAACAATTAGTTCTACCTTACGTATTTTTCTCCGGCTGAAATCAAACATCTTGAGGCAGCACGGGGAAATCAATAATTAATCTTATAGTTTAATTATTTTTTCCCTTGAAAAACTATCCCTAACCCCCATTTTTGATAACACTGCCAAGGCTAGCTCTAGTCTGGCAACCTTATTTTATCGCAAGTTTTTTGCAGTTAGTTTTATCAGATTTAACCGAATATAGCGGAGACTTATTCATGAGCGAAGTTGCACATAAAGAAACACATGGTTTTCAAACCGAGGTAAAACAGTTATTACAACTGATGATCCACTCACTTTATTCAAATAAAGAAATCTTTTTACGTGAGTTAATTTCTAACGCATCAGATGCGGCCGACAAACTCAGATTTAAAGCTTTAGAAAATAATGCCTTGTTTGAAAACGATGGTGAATTGCGTGTTCGTGTTGCTGTCGATAAAACCGCTAATACCATTACCATTAGCGATAATGGTATTGGGATGACTCGTGACGAAGTGATTGAACATTTAGGCACAATTGCTAAGTCGGGCACTAAAGAGTTTTTTGGTAACTTAACCGGTGATCAAGCAAAAGATTCTAAATTAATCGGTCAGTTTGGGGTTGGTTTTTATTCTGCATTTATTGTTGCAGATAATGTAACAGTACGTACCCGTGCGGCTGGTCAAAGTGCAGATCGTGGCGTTGAGTGGCAGTCAGCCGGCGAGGGTGAGTTCTCTATTGCTGATATTGAAAAAGCTGATCGTGGTACTGAAGTTATTTTACACCTTCGAGAAGAAGAAAAAGAATTTTTAGATGAGTGGAAAGTTCGCTCAACAATTACCCGTTATTCTGATCATATTGGTATTCCGGTTGAAATGTATCAAGAAGGAACACCTGAGCAGGAAGTGGAAGATGGTGATAATATTCCAGCAACAGAAGGTGGTTGGGAAGCCATTAACAAAGGTACTGCACTTTGGACTCGAGATAAATCTGAAATCACTGATGAAGAATATAAAGAATTTTATAAATCTGTTGCGCATGATTTTGATGAGCCGCTTAAATGGGCACATAACAAGGTTGAAGGTAAAACTGAATATACCAGCTTGTTATATATTCCAAAACGCGCACCATTTGATTTGTGGAACCGCGATGTAAAACACGGCGTTAAACTGTATGTACAACGTGTTTTTATTATGGATGATGCCGAAAAATTCTTACCAAGCTACTTACGATTTGTGAAAGGTTTAGTTGATTCTAACGATTTGCCACTTAACGTATCGCGTGAAATTTTACAGGACAATAAAGTCACTCAAGCCATTCGTAATGGTAACGTAAAACGAGTTTTACAAATTTTAACTCGCATGGCAGAAAACAACCCAGAAGATTATAAAACATTCTGGAAAGAGTTTGGTAATGTGTTGAAAGAAGGTCCAGCAGAAGATTTTTCTAATAAAGAAAAAATTGCCAAGTTATTCCGCTTTGCTTCAACTCATAATGATACCGCAGAACAAAGTGTGTCATTAGATGATTATCTTGGCCGAATGAAAGAAGGTCAGGATAAAATTTATTACATTACTGCAGATACTTTTGCGGCGGCTAAAAACAGCCCGCATCTTGAAGTTTTCCGTAAAAAAGGCATTGAAGTCTTATTAATGGCTGAACGTGTTGATGAATGGATGATGAGCCATATTACTGAATATAGCGAAAAACAATTCCAGCATGTTGCTAAAGCCAATATTGATTTGTCTGATATGGATGACGAAGAAACTAAAAAAGCACATGAAGAAACAGAAAAAGAATTCAAGAGCTTTGTTGAGCGTGCTAAAACTGCTTTAGGCGATAAAGTTAAAGATGTGAAAGTGACTCATAAATTAACTGACTCGCCGGCAGTGATTACAACAGATGAATTTGATATGAATACTCAAATGCAAAAACTGTTAGAAGCAGCTGGTCAGGCAATGCCAGAAACCAAATACATTTTTGAAGTAAATCCGGATCACTCATTGGTTAAACGCATTGCGGATGAAGCAGATGAAGCTGCATTTAAAGAGTGGGTTGAAGTATTACTTGATCAAGCCACTTTAGCTGAGCGTGGTTCATTAGAAAATCCGGCAGAGTTTGTCAGCAGGCTGAATAAATTATTGCTTAAAGTTGCTTAATACTGGCTACTTAGCTGCATAATTATTTAATTAAAGGGGATAAATATCCCCTTTTTTATTTGTCAAAAATAAGCAAAAACGGCTCAAATCGGGATTAAAACTTGTATATTTGGTGCCTTTTGTGTATTGTTCGCCGCAGTTTATTTTTAGTTTTTTCAGAGGTCGTTATGCGAATCATCTTATTAGGTGCGCCGGGCGCAGGTAAAGGCACTCAAGCGCAATACTTAATGCAAGAGTTTGGCATTCCACAAATCTCAACTGGTGATATGTTACGTGCTGCCATTAAAGCGGGTACACCACTTGGATTGGAAGCAAAAAAAGTTATTGATGCAGGTCAGTTGGTTTCTGATGAAATCATTATTGGTTTAGTAAAAGAGCGTATTGCACAAGCGGATTGTGAAAATGGCTTTTTATTAGATGGTTTCCCAAGAACAATTCCACAAGCTGATGCTATGGTTGAAAGCAACATCGACATTGATTATGTTTTAGAATTTGATGTACCAGATCAAGTCATTGTTGAGCGTATGAGTGGCCGCCGTGTTCACCAAGCTTCGGGTCGTGTTTATCACCTTGTTTATAATCCACCAAAAGTGGAAGGTAAAGATGATGTAACGGGCGAGGATTTAGTGATCCGTGCAGATGATGAAGCTGAAACCGTTAAAAAACGTTTAGATATTTATCATGAGCAAACTGAGCCATTAGTTGCTTATTATCAAAATTTAGCAGAGCAAGGTAAAACCAAATATTGTAAATTAGATGGTACTTTGCAAGTTGAGCAAGTGAGCCAACAATTAAAAACCTTATTAGGTTAATTTATTTTAGTCAGCTTGCTAGGCTGGCTTATTTAAGCTAAATTATCTATCTTTAAAGCTCGTTACGAAAGTAACGAGCTTTTTTTATGCGCTTTTTTCAATTGGTTTAATTTTTTTAGCGTGATATATCAACTATTTTAGGAGAATTTATGCCACACTTAAGGCTATATGCGGTAAGTGAAGCAGTTGCAGAAACATTAAGTGAAACCTTACTCCCAGAGCTTGCTCAACTAACCCAATCTCCGTTAGAAGATTATAATATTCAGCTCATTCAGAGCCAGTTTTATCAAGCAGGTCAAAAAAGCCAAGGTAATCCGCAAGTAGAAGTATTGTGGTTTGAACGGGCTTTACATATTCAAAATAAATGTGCGAAAGCAATTACCAATGCGTTATTACCTTATTATGAAAATACAGATATTCAAGTTGCTTTTACCGTGATTGGTCATAAACAATATTACATTAATGGCGAGCATTTTTAGATAATTGTTATTAAGTGTAACCTTTACTGGTATTCTTTGATTTAGTTGATAAATTTAGCCATATTTAGCGGTAAATTAATTTAGAGAAATCACTTGTTAAAACCAGCGTCACTTATTTTCAGTTTAGGGTGTTTATTTACTTTTAATACTGCATTGGCCGATTCTCAAGCTTATCCGGCTGATTCTGGCAGTTATGCTAAGGTAGACTCGTGGCATTTTTCAGTCTCTTTAGGGGTTGGTAATAAATCTAATCCTTTAGTGCAAGGTGATGATTTTCCGTTGTATATTTTGCCGTCGGTATATTATTACGGTGAAAATGTATTTTTTGAAAATGGCGACTTAGGTTATACCTTTGTCGAAACTCCGAATTATGCATTAAGCGCTATTAGCCGATTAAATGAAGAAGTGGTTCACTTTGTTGACTGGCACCCAGCTAATATTTTGATGACTCAATTTGTTAATTCAGACTCTAAAGAGCCGACATTAGATACCAAATTAACAGCAGAATGGTCTAACAATAATCAAAATCAAATCTCTCCACAAAGTGCCCATCTCGATTATCGTCAATTAGCTAAACGTAAATGGTCGCTTGATGCAGGTGTTCAACTCGACTGGTTTATTAATGATACAAGTGCTTTTCGACTCAGTGTGTTAACGGATGTCAGTCAAGTTCATTATGGAGAAAATATCAACCTTGAATTTAGGCAAGTTGTTAATTATACCAACCACTGGCAGCTAAACTGGGGGATTGGCACAGACTGGCTAAGTAAAGAGCTCAGCCGTTATTATTATGGGGTATCACAGCGAGATAATGTAGACTCGGTGTATTATTATCAGCCAGATTCTGCTTTATTACCTTATATAAAATTAAGTCCAAGTTATCGTTTTAACTCAAATTGGCGTTTAGTTGGCTTGTTTAAATATCAGCATTTACCCAGTGAAATAACAGATAGTCCAATTGTTGAAAAAAATAACAGAACAACTTGGTTTGTTGGGGTTAACTATGCCTTTTAAACCAAAAACTTTAAATGTTTTAAAGTTTTTGGGGCAGCTAAGCTGTTTAATTACGGGGTGTTTTTTAGTGCATTTTGCTACAGCACAAGACAACATAGTTAGCTTTAACATTCAGCCAAACCGCTGTGTATTGGCACAAAACGAGCCAGTTTGCCAATTTTCTGCGCGTTTTGCATGGCAAGCAAATCAGGTAATTCAGCAGGTTTGTTTATGGCAATCAACAGAGTTAATTAAATGCTGGTCACAATTATCCGGCGGTGAAATAAAACCTGAATTAAACTTACAGCAAACCACCCCTTTTTATTTAACTTTAAGCAATACATTCAATCCAGACTTAATTATTGCCGAGCAATCTATTCAGATATTAAATCAACAAACTGGAGAATATAGACGGCGCTTACATTCACAGTGGAGTTTATTTTAATGCAACATATTGTATTGGTTGAAGACGATGACAGGCTGGCGAGTTTAATCGAAAAATTTCTGAATAAAAATGGTTACAAGGTAAGCCGGATAAGTGACGGACGAAGTGCAGTTCAATTTATTTTGAGCCACAAGCCGGATTTAGTGTTGCTGGATATTAACTTGCCGGATTTAGATGGATTTGCGGTTTGCCGCCAAATTAGACATCAATTTAATCAACCCATTTTATTTTTAACTGCAAAAGACAGTGATTATGATCATGTTAGCGGGCTAGAAATGGGGGCGGATGATTATTTAATTAAACCGATTGAACCCCATGTATTATTGGCCCGAATTCATAATGCATTTCGTCGTTGTCAGACGAATATGATTAGCCAGCAAAAACTAACCTTTGGTCAACTGAGCATTGAAAAAAGCTCACGAATTGTCACTTTAGCAGAGCAACCTATTGAGTTAACGACACATGAATTTGAATTGTTGTGGTTACTTGCCAGCCATGCTGGACAAGTGCAAAGTCGTGAATTTGTTCATCAGCAAATGATTGGGCGAGAATATGATGGGCTTGATCGCAGCGTAGATGTCAGAATTTCCAGATTACGTAAAAAATTGCAGGATAACCTTAAAAAACCTTACCGGATTATTACGGTTTGGGGGAAAGGGTATTTATTTAGTGCAACTGCATGGGAACAAAGCTGATTCATCATGACGCGTTTATTTATCAGCTTATATTTAATTATTGTCTGCGGATTATTTTTAATTGGCTGGGGGGCAGAACAAACATGGAAAATGTTAACCCAACAAACGACAACAGAATCTGAAGTTACGGATAACCTTAATTTAAAATTATTGCCTTTGGCGATAACAAAATTTGAGTCAGAGCAAGCGCTTTCTCAGGCTTTAGCTAATGCACTAAATACTCAGGTTAGGGTAATTGAAACGCAAGATATTTTATTGCCTCAAGCCCAGTTTTCGGCTTTAAAACAAGGGCAAAGTATTCCAACCTATACCCAACAAAATGCGTTAATTATTTATCATTATTGGCCTTTAAAACATAAAGTCATTGAAATCGGGCCGCTGACACTTTCGCAAAATAACCAAACTTTAAACTGGTTATTACGCAGTTTAAGTTATTTGGTCTTAGCTTTGGTGATTGCCGCTTGGGTTTGGCCTTTGTGGCGAGATTTAAATGCCTTACAAACCGCCTCGAAAGCTTATGCAAAAGGGCAATTTGAATTTTCACCTGAGGTTAAAAAAACATCAGCTATTTATCCGTTAGCCAGTAGTTTTGAGAAGATGGCTGCTCAGATTAGTCAATTAATTGATGAACAAAAACAATTGGTTAATGCGGTGAGTCATGACCTAAGAACACCGCTTTCACGAATTAAATTTTCATTGAATATGTTGCCTCAAACGACATTAACTCAGTTGCCAGATGTGCAGCAGGATTTAGCTGAGCTTGAAAAGTTAATTGAAGAGTTATTAAGTTATGCCAGGCTTGAAAATCAATCACAAGGCTTAAATTTAGATTATGTAGATTTAAATGAGCTAATTTGCCATCAGGCCGATAAGTTTAATCAATTTACTGACAAAAAGATTATAACTGAAATTAATCAAACGCTTATATGGTTATGTGATGGCTGGTTAATTGAGCGCTGCCTTGATAATTTATTATCCAATGCTGTGCGATATGCAAAAAACACGATTATAGTGCAGGCTCAAATTGTTAATAAACAACTCATTATTCGTGTTGAAGATGATGGCGAAGGGATTGACCCTTTGCAATATCAACAAATATTTAAGCCCTTTACACGGTTAGAAACCAGCCGCAATAAACAATCAGCCGGTTTTGGTTTAGGCTTAGCCATTGTCGATAAAATTTGCCAGTGGCATCAAGGCCAGTGTTGTGTTTCGGCCAGTTCAGCGGGCGGAGCTAAATTTACCCTTTATTTAGCTGATTTAACTGACAGCTCTAATTTAACGCCTTAAATCAGGCGTTTTCCTCTTGTAAACTCGCTTGTTCTGCCTGATAAACTTTAAGTGCCTGTGGCAGATATTTTTTGGCTAAATTTAATTGAATCGGATTGGTAATTAATGGGTAACAAATGCCAACTATTATCATAGGAATGAGCATCCACCATTGTTCGAATCTGGCGACCATAACAAAAATCGGCGATAACACGATAAGTTTAGCAATGTTTAAAATAAATTTATCCGGTACGGTAAAATAAGCTTGAGCCTGAGTAATGATCCGCGCACGTTGAGTAAAAGTATAAGGTTTAAGCTCAGGTATTTGTGAAGATTTAAAATAAAATGCCATAGGGTTTCTAAAATTGTATCTAATAAAATGCTAAACTGACTGCAAGCAAGTTTAGCATTTTATTGGTTTAGTAAACATCTTTAATTCTATTGAGGCAGCATGTCGATTTTTTATCAGGTTAGAAGAGAATATGATTTAAGTCATTTAACCGAAGCCGAGTTAACAGATAATCCATTTGAGTTATTTGAAATTTGGCTTGAGCAGGTTATGAAAATTGATGCGATTAAAGACCCAACAGCGATGATTTTAGCAACGGTTAATGAGCAAGGTATTCCTTCGCAAAGAACGGTTTTAATGAAATCGGTTGATTCTTCCGGTCTCGTTTTTTATACCAATAAAAACAGCAGAAAAGGGCAGGATTTAGCCGCTAATCAGCAAGTTAGTGTGTTGTTTCCTTGGTTAGTGGCTGAGCGACAAGTTATTTTTAGCGGCCAAGTTGAAGCTTTGGCTGAATCTGAAAACGATGAATATTTTTCATCACGGCCACTAACGAGTCAGGTAGCAGCTTTAGTTTCCGAGCAAAGTAAACCAATTGCCTCACGAGATCTGCTTGAGCAAAAATATCATCAAAGTTTGGCAGAGCATCAAGCTCAACCGGTTCAGCGTCCGCCACATTGGGGTGGGTTTAAAATTAAGGTACAAAGAGTTGAATTTTGGCAAGGTGGTGAACACAGATTACACGACCGATTTTGTTACCAAAAAGATAAAGATAAATGGATAATCGAGCGGCTTCAGCCATAATAATTAATAGGTTAACTAGTATGATTTTTTAGCATATTGTTTAAAAAATGTTTTAGTTGGTTGGAATTTATGCTATTTTGGCGCTGTTTCAAGCGTAATATAATTAAAACTTGTATTTTGTGGTCTGATCAGTCATAAATAGACCAGTCCAAAAAGCAAGAATCAGAGAATAATAATAAATGACCTTATCAGTCTTAATTTGTGACGACTCGGCATTAGCCCGTAAACAAGTTAAAAAAAGCTTTCCGGAAAATTGGAATGTAGATGTTCGCTTAGCATCAAATGGCTTAGAAGCCATTAACATGATGCGCGAAAAAATAGCGGATGTTTTATTTCTGGATCTGACCATGCCTGAGTTAGATGGTATTTCGGTCTTAGAGCTTTTAAAACTTAAAAAGCTTGCTAATTATGTCATCGTTATTTCAGCAGATATCCAACCTGAAATGCAAAAACGGGTGACAGAACTTGGTGCTCTTGCTTTTATCCAGAAGCCTGTAAATTCCGAAAAGTTAAGCCAAATATTAGAAGAATATGGATTGTTATGATTGAAATTACGATTACGGAAGAACAAAGAGACTGTTTACAAGAGCTGATTAATGTTGCTATGGGTCGTGCTAGCGATAAACTTGCGCGTTATTTAGAAACCTTTGTACATTTGCAAGTCCCGCATATAGAACTAGTATCTTCGTCTGAATTACCACAAGCTTTTGCTGAAACTTATGGTGATGATAGTGTGACATTATTAAGTCAGGGGTTTTATGGACAGGATGGTATTACAGGTGAAACACTTTTAATTTATCGAGCAGATCATACCAAAAATATAGCTAACATATTAGGCTATGAGCCTGATGAAGTTTCAGAAATGGAACAGTTAACTGATATCAGCTCTATTTTAACAACTACTTTCTTAAATGGTCTAGCTGAGCAAATTGATAATCAAATTGCTTATAGCGCGCCTAGAGTAATTTCTTCGTCTGAAACTTCAATTGAAAAGCATTTACAAGACTTGTCTTTTAATTGGGAACTGGCTTTAAAAGTTGCGATTAGCTATCAAGTTACAGATTATGAGTTTAACTGTGATATGGTGTTATTAATACCGGGTGTTGCAATTGAAAATATCCAACAAGTGTTAGATCAAATATTAGAAGAATATTAACAGTACACTAGGTTATATATATGCATTCTTTAGTTGTAGAGTCACTCAACACTGGCGTTATTCTTGTTGATGCCGATTATAACCTTGTTTATTTCAATCATTTTATGCAATCTCACCCGGCCTTAAAATCCCCTGATATCTTAGGGAAAAATTTATTTTCCGTTTTTCCTGAGTTACCTAAAAGTTGGATGACTCGTAAATTACAAAGTGTTGTTATGCTCGACTCTCCAGCATTTAGCTCGTGGGAGCAGCGTCAGTATCTTTTTAAAATGCAGCATACCCGGCCAATTACAACCAGTAATGAATTTATGGCGCAGAATATATCTATGTTGCCTATAAAATCTGATAAAACAAAAAATGAAGTCGATCATATTTGTATTACCGTTGAAGATGCAACGGATGTATGTTTTTATCAGGAAAAACTTAAACTGACCTTAGCTGAACTAGAGCGTTCTAATCGAACAGATGGTTTAACACAAATTGCGAACCGCCGTTATTGGGAAGAAAGGTTTAATACCGCATTTTTATCAGCGGTGCGATATAATGAAGAACTCAGTTTAATTTTATTCGATCTGGATAAATTTAAGATTATTAATGACAAGTTTGGTCACCAAGCTGGAGATAAAGTATTAATTGAATCAGCTGCTCTTATCCAATCTATGTTGAGGCAGCATGATGTCTTTGGACGTTATGGCGGTGAAGAATTTGCTATTTTATTACCCAACACTGGTTTGCGCGGTGCCTACGAATTAGCTGAGCGTATTCGAGTTGCGTTTGAGAATCAGATAGTTGAGTACAAGTCATTTAATATAGCTGCTACATTAAGTCTTGGGGTTGTGAGCTATCATTCAGGTATAAGAAACTATGATGACATGTTAACTCGGGCTGATATGGCTTTGTATGAGTCTAAACGCTCTGGCAGAAATAAAACGACAGTTTATCAGGCTAGTTAACATATTTATTCCTTTTGTTAGTCTATATTTTTCTTTTTCGCTTGAGCTTAATGATTTAGCAGCAGATATAACCAAATAGTCATTGACAGATTGAGTCAGATCAGGCACAGTTTCGCCCCATGAAATACAGCGCATATATTACCATTACCCAAATTATTACCATTACCTTAATTTAAGGAGTGGTCACTGGCTAATGCGCTCAAATAACTAATTTTTTGCAAAGCCCGTGACTGTTAAAAGTCGCGGGCTTTTTTGTCTGAGAAATAGGAAAAGATTGATGCAAGTTTTAAAATTTGGTGGGTCTTCTTTAGCAGATGCACAACGCTATCAAATGGTCAGAGACATTGTTTTAGCTAAACAAGCTGACGAATCAACAGCTGTCGTTTTATCTGCGCCAAAAGGAGTAACTAATAATTTAGTTGCTTTAGTTGATGCAGCGGTAACAGGGCAGGATACTCAAGAATTACTCAACCAATTAGAAACTACCATTCATTCAATTATTAATGACTTATCTGCTCAGTACGAAAATTATAATAAAGCGGGTGTTGTTGACGTTGTTGAACAAAAACTAAGCTTTTTGAAAACCAGATTGGAAGGCATCCAATTATTAGGCGAATGTCCTGATTCAGTTAACGCTGCAATTATTTGTTTAGGTGAATTTGTTAGTGTTGAAATTTTTGCTGAGTTAGTTCGTGCCAGTGGTCAACAGTCAGATATTATTGATCCAACTAAACTCGTGATTGCGCATGGTAACTTTCTAGAATCTCAGGCAGATATTGAAGCTAGTCGTCAATTATTTGCACATGCTGAATTACCACAAAACAGCGTTTGGGTTATGCCGGGTTTTTGTGCCCGTAATGCTCAGGGTGAGTTAGTGACATTAGGCCGAAATGGTTCTGATTATAGCGCTGCTATTTTAGCTGCTTGTATTGATGCATCTGTTTGTGAAATTTGGACTGATGTAGATGGGGTTTATAATGCGGATCCCAATAAAGTTTACAATGCACAATTAGTTGACCAGCTATCTTATCAAGAAGCGATGGAGCTTTCTTATTTTGGTGCTAAAGTTTTACACCCTAAAACCATTGGTCCTATCGCTCAATATCATATTCCTTGTCGTATCCGTAATACCTTAAACCCTGCAGCACCTGGCACATTAATCTCAAAAGAGAGCATTGATGCAAATCATGTTGTTAAAGGTATTTCTACTTTAAATGATGTGACTATGGTGAATGTTGCCGGCCCAGGTATGAAAGGCATGGTGGGTATGGCGAGTCGAATTTTTGATGCTATTTCGCGCGCCAAAGTGTCTGTATTATTAATTACTCAGTCATCTAGTGAATATAGTATTAGCTTTTGTATCCATTCGAGCGATTCAGAACGAGTGCAAAGCATTTTAGAGCAAGAGTTTGAACTAGAGCTGAGCAACCAATTATTAGAGCCAATTGAATTACGTGACCATTTGTCAGTTATTTCAATTGTGGGCGATGGAATGCGAATGCAGCAAGGCATTGCTGCTAAGTTTTTTGCATCATTAAGTCAAACTAAAGTGAATATTGTAGCAATTGCACAAGGCTCATCTGAGCGTTCAATTTCAGCTGTGATTGAAGGCACTAAGAGTCAGGATGCGATCAAAGTAACTCATCAGAATTTCTTTACTAACCTGCATGTCATTGACGCCTTTATGGTTGGCTGTGGCACAGTGGGTAAAGCGCTGTTAAAACAATTAGAAAAACAACAACCAATTTTAAAAGAGCGTAATATCAGTTTACAGGTGTATGGTTTGGCCAATAGCCGCCAAATGGCTTTAGCTGATCAGGGTATTAATTTGTCTGAATGGGAATCTGTTTTAGCACAAGGCGAAAGCAAATTTACACTTGAGAATTTACAAAAGTTTGTAACAGATAATCACTTAATTAACCCTGTGATTATTGATTGTACTAGTAACGATCAAATTGCATCTCAGTATGTTGACTTTTTATCGGCTGGTTTCCATGTCGTTACGCCAAATAAAAAAGCCAATACCAGCAGCATGAGATTTTATCATGAGCTTCGCCAAGCTGCGGCTCAAACGAACCGTCGCTTTTTATACGAAACTAACGTAGGCGCAGGTTTACCGGTTATTGACACTTTGCAAAATTTATTAAGTGCAGGGGATGAATTAATTGGTTTCCAAGGTATTTTATCTGGCTCGTTGTCTTTCATCTTTGGTAAATTAGACGAAGGAATGACCTTATCTGAAGCGACAGAAATTGCACGTACCAATGGCTTTACCGAACCAGATCCGCGTGACGATTTAAGCGGAATGGATGTTGCCCGTAAGCTATTAATTATGGCGCGTGAAGCCGGTATGGAAATGGAATTGGATGATATTAATATCCAGTCTGTTTTACCACCTGAGTTTGACGCTAGCGGCTCAATTGATGAGTTTATGCAAAACTTGCCAAAAGCGGATGCTTATTATCAGCAAATAGCTGAAACAGCAAAAGCCGAAGGCAAAGTATTACGCTATGTTGGCATTATTGAAAACGGTAAATGCCGTTGTAGCATTCAGGCTGTTGGTGCAGATCATCCATTATTTGTGATTAAAGATGGTGAAAACGCATTAGCAATTGAAAGTTTATATTATCAGCCAATTCCACTTGTTATCCGAGGTTATGGTGCAGGTGCAGATGTAACAGCTGCAGGTGTTTTCTCTGATTTAATGCGCACTATGCCGTGGAAGCGTGAGGTTTAAAATGGCTGTAACTGCTTATGCTCCGGCATCAACCGGTAATGTTAGTTTAGGGTTTGATATTTTAGGATTGGCGCTTGCGCCAATTGATGGCAGTTTGTTAGGTGACAGAGTTTCAGTAATTGCTGAAGCGGATGAATTTAGTTTAGAAAACGCCGGTTATTTTGCGCATAAATTACCGGACGATCCTAAACAGAATATCGTTTACGACTGCTTTTTAGGTTTTCAGGCTGCAATGGCTGAGCTGGGCATTGATGTTAAACCTGTGCAGATGAAACTTGAGAAAAACTTGCCAATTGGCAGTGGTTTAGGTTCATCGGCTAGTTCAATTGTCGCCGCTTTAGCTGCGTTAAATGGCTTTTATGGTAACCCTCTTAATGCTGAAGCTTTGCTGAGATTAATGGGAAAACTAGAAGGTCAAATTAGTGGCAGTATTCATTATGATAATGTCGCACCTTGTTATTTAGGTGGCCTACAACTTATGCTGGAAAGCGATACGCAGATCAGTTTAAGTTTGCCAGTTTTTGATGACTGGTATTGGGTAATTTGTTATTCGGGCGCAAGTGTTTCAACTGCTGCAGCTCGTGAAATTTTACCTAAGCAATATGATAAAGCGACCACCATTGAGTTTGGTCGTCAATTGGCTGTATTTGTTGATGCATTGCATCGTGGTGACAGAGTATTGGCCGCCAGCATGATGAAAGATGTGATTGCAGAACCTTACCGTAAATCTTTGCTTAATAACTTTGATGCCGGGCGTGAATACGCTGAGCAACAAGGCGCATTAGCTTTTGGTATTTCGGGTTCTGGTCCAACTGTGTTTGCGGCGGTAGATGATTTACAGGCAGCCGAAAAAATTAAAAGCTGGTTAGAGCAAAATTATATTCAAAACGAAAACGGGTTTGCTCATATTTGCAAAGTAGATGCCCGTGGAACCCAAGTCTTAGAGGACGAATAAGTGGAATTAGTTAATTTAAAAGATTCTTCAGAAGTTGTAAGTTTTAGCCAAGCGGTTAAACAAGGTTTAGGTCGTAACCAAGGTTTATTTTTTCCTACCTCATTACCTAAATTAGATAATGTAGATGCGTTATTAGAAATGCCGTTTCAACAACGCAGTGCTTATATCTTAAACACATTAATTGGCGATGAGTTTGGTGAAGAAACTGTAACCGAAATGGTGAATAATGCCTTTCAGTTTACAGCACCTTTAGCCCATGTTGCTGACAATGTATACAGCTTAGAGCTGTACCACGGCCCAACGTTAGCTTTTAAAGATTTTGGCGCTCGTTTTATGGCGCAATGTTTAGCACAAGTAACAGGCGATAACCCTGTGACTATTTTAACCGCAACGTCTGGTGATACCGGTGCTGCTGTTGCTCATGCATTTCATGGTTTAGATAACATTCAGGTTGTGATTTTATATCCTAAAGGCATGGTGAGTGTATTGCAGGAAAAACAATTTTCTACATTAGGTGACAATATTCACTCAGTAGAAATTGAAGGTGCATTTGATGATTGTCAGGCTTTGGTTAAACAAGCGTTTGATGATGAACAAATTAAAACAGAATTGCACTTAAACTCTGCTAACTCAATTAACATTGCGCGTTTAATGGCACAGGTTTGTTATTATTTTGAAGCGGTTGCGCAATTACCGGCTGAAAAACGTGCAGAGGCTGTTATCTCTGTACCAAGCGGTAACTTTGGTAACTTAGCTGCAGCTATGATAGCCAAGGTGATGGGCTTACCAATTAAACGTTTTATTGCGTCTACCAACGTTAACGATACTGTACCACGCTATTTATTAAGTGGTTTATGGGAGCCTAAAAAGACGGTTGCGACTATTTCAAATGCAATGGATATTAGCTCTCCTAACAACTGGCCACGTATCGAAGCTATGTTTGAGCAAGGTTTAGTAGATAAAGCCTTATTAACGGCTGAAAGTGTTGATGAAGATTACACGCAAATTGGGGTACGCCAGTTAAATGATTTAGGTTATTTAAGTGAGCCTCATGCAGCGGTTGCTTATAAAGCATTAAAACGCACATTAGCAGATGATGAAACGGGTATTTTCTTAGGTACTGCACATCCGGCTAAATTTAAAGAAACAGTTGAAAACATTTTAGGTACACCAGTTGCTTTACCTAAAGCGTTAAGTGATGTAGCAAATAAAGAGTTATTATCAGACAGCTTACCGGCTGATTTTGACGCCTTAAAAAGCTATATGTTTACTACATTAAAAGCTTAATGGCTGTTAATTTAAAATAATCGTTTAAACGCCCTGATTTCAGGGCGTTTTTGTTTTAGCTTATCAATCAAGGGGCAGAATAATGGCAACCTGGAAAGATGTATTAGCAGATGAAAAAACGCAGCCGTATTTTCAGCAAATTCTCAATTTTGTTAAAACGGAGCGGGAAGCTGGCAAAATTATTTATCCGCCTCAAGAGCAAGTTTTTTCAGCTTTTGCCTCAACCGAACTAGATAAAGTTAAAGTTGTAATTTTAGGGCAAGATCCTTATCACGGCCCAAATCAGGCACATGGTTTATGTTTTTCTGTGCAGCCTGGTGTGAAAATTCCGCCGTCACTGGTCAATATTTACAAAGAGCTAGCTAATGATATTACTGGCTTTCAAATACCGAATCATGGCTATTTACAACCTTGGGCTGAGCAAGGTGTCCTGATGTTAAATACGGTATTAACGGTTGAGCAAGGACAAGCGCACTCTCATGCTAAATGTGGTTGGGAGCAGTTTACTGATGTGGTTATGCAAAAAATTAATGATCACTGTGAAGGCGTTGTTTTTTTATTATGGGGTTCACATGCACATAAAAAAGCTCGGGTGATCAATCCAAATAAACACTTTATTTTAAAAAGCGTTCATCCGTCCCCTTTATCTGCGCACAGAGGCTTTTTAGGCTGCCAACATTTTAGTCGAACCAATCAAATACTGGTGGAGCAAGGTAAAGCCCCAATCAACTGGCAGGTTTGAGTTGCAATAAAAAAGCCCGTTTAAAAACGGGCTTCTTGTTTAAAATCTGGTTAGTTAAAAGGCATTTCCAGCTCTTCTAATTGTTCAAATTCGTCTATTTCTCTCAATTCGTTATATAGGCTGCGTTCTTCTAAAATTGCTTCAATTTCTCGCCACTTACGTTTTTTATTGCATTTTGCTTTTTTTACTGGTGTTGCAAATAAATCGTTATAAGTATCCATATTATGCTCCATCAAACAAAATTGAAAACTAACATCATTAAAGCTGAAACAGCCCTTGGCTGACAGTCGAAGAGTAATCTGCTTAGATGACTGATTTATTAACCTAATATGACTTTTTTAATAAACTAAATTGGATAAACAAAAACGATATTTTGTCCGCGTTTTATTAAACTAAACCCCATTTTTAACCGTAAACTGTTATCATACTTACATTATTAATTTAACTGCTGTGTTTGAATTTATGCATATTCATATTTTAGGTATTTGTGGCACTTTTATGGGTGGATTGGCTGTATTAGCTAAAGAGTTAGGATACAAAGTGACAGGCTCAGATGCCAATGTATATCCGCCAATGAGCGACCAATTAAGCGCATTGGGTATTGAATTAATGCAAGGCTACAGCGCAGATAACTTAAAAGATGAACCGGATGTTGTTGTGATTGGCAATGCATTATCGCGTGGTAATCCGGAAGTTGAAGCTGTGCTGGAAAAAAACCTTTATTATGTTTCTGGCCCGCAGTGGTTATTTGATCATGTTTTAAAAGACAAGTGGGTGATTGCTGCCTCTGGTACACATGGTAAAACCACAACGAGTAGTATGCTCGCTTGGATTTTGGAAGATACCGGCTGCAAACCCGGATTTTTAATTGGGGGGGTTGCTAATAATTTTGGCATTTCGGCAAGGTTGGGCGATTCTATCTTTTTTGTGATTGAAGCAGATGAATACGACAGCGCATTTTTTGATAAACGCAGTAAATTTGTACATTATCATCCGCGAACCTTAATTATTAATAATTTAGAGTTTGATCATGCTGATATATTTGAAGATTTAGCCGCTATTCAAAAGCAGTTTCACCATTTAATTCGCACTGTTCCGGGTTCTGGGTTAGTGATTTCTCCCGATACCCCAGAAATTAATCAGGTATTAGAAAAAGGCTGTTGGAGTCAAACAGCCTTACTGGCTCACAATAAAGCTTGGCATTTTGAGCCAATCAAATCTGATTTTAGCCAGTTAACGATTTTTCAAAATGGTACACAAGTTGGCCAACTCAACTGGAACTTATTAGGCGAGCATAATGCGCATAATGCCACTATGGCGATAGCTGCGGCTTATCACGCTGGGGTGAGGCCAGAAGATTCAATTGCTGCGTTAAGTCGCTTTGAAAATGTGAAACGGCGGTTAGAACTAAAAGGGCAGGTGAATCAAGTTAACGTTTATGATGATTTTGCGCATCACCCAACAGCGATAAAAACAACCCTAGCTGGGCTTGCTAATCATATTCAGGCGGGTCGTATTATTGCGGTATTAGAGCCTAGATCCAATACCATGAAAATGGGTATTCATAAAACAGAGTTAGCTGAATCTTTAGCCGAGGCCGATAAAGTCTTTTTGCTCCAACCGGATAATATTAACTGGAGTTTGGATGAAATAATGCAGGCATCTAAGCTGAACTATCAGGTATTGGATAAGCTGGATGATTTGGTGCAACAAATTATTGAATATGCCGAGCCACAAGATCACATTTTAGTCATGAGCAATGGTGGTTTTGGTGGCATTCATCAAAAAATATTAAATGGCTTAAAGCCACAAACTTAACCATTATTAATAAAGTAACAATAAAGTAAAACAGTAGAGCAAACAATAGAGTAAGTTATGAGTCAGACAATAACTGAGTTTAACGGCGAAATCAGCTTAGCATTAACCGGTGCATCTGGAATGCCTTATGCGGTTAATTTATTAAAAGCGCTGGTTGAAGCAAACTATAAAATTCATTTATTGATATCTTCTGCCGCGTTGGTGGTTTTAAAAACCGAAAGCAACTTAAATGTACCGGCTAAACCTGAATCAGCAGCTAAGTTTTTTACCCAACTAACCAATGCCAAAGCAGAACAAATTCAGTGTTATGGTAAAGATGAATGGTTTTCACCGGTCGCATCCGGCTCTTCAGCCCCTAAAAAAATGGTGATATGCCCAGCCAGTATGGGAACCGTTTCGGCAATTGTAACAGGTGCTAGTGATAATTTAATTGAGCGCGCGGCGGATGTTATCATTAAAGAGAAAGGTCAGTTGATTATTTTACCCAGAGAAATGCCGTTTTCAGCGATTCATTTGGATAATCTGGCAAAACTGGCACATTTAGGTGTGACTGTTATGCCAGCCAGTCCGGGATTTTATCATCAACCACAAAATATTGATGATTTGGTAAACTTTGTGGTAGCCAGAATTTTAGATCATTTAAATATTAAACAAACGCTAATGAGCCCTTGGGGTTATCAATAAAAGCAGTCAGGTTTATATGCACGCATTAGAAATTAAAGAGTTAAAAAAAGTTTATAAAGGCGGCGTTGAGGCGCTAAAAGGGATTGATTTAGTGGTTGAGCAAGGTGATTTTTTTGCATTGCTTGGGCCTAATGGTGCCGGTAAATCAACCACTATTGGCATTTTAAGTTCATTGGTCAATAAGACCAGCGGCTCGGTGAATATTTTTGGTCACAATTTAGATACTGAGCTTGAGTTAGCTAAAGCGCAAATTGGGTTAGTGCCGCAAGAGTTTAACTTTAATCAGTTTGAAACGGTTCAGCAAATTGTTGTTAACCAAGCAGGCTATTATGGGGTTAGGCGCGGTGAAGCCATTGCCCGCAGTGAAGTTTATCTTAAACAAACTGAGCTATGGGAAAAACGCGATACGCCAGCACGCAATTTATCTGGTGGGATGAAACGCAGGTTAATGATCGCCCGAGCTATGATGCATCAGCCTAAGTTGTTAATTTTAGATGAACCAACAGCCGGTGTTGATATAGAAATCCGCCGTTCAATGTGGCAGTTTTTACGCCAGATAAACGAGCAAGGTGTCACTATTATTTTAACGACCCATTATTTAGAAGAAGCGGAAAGTTTATGTCGTAATATTGCGATTATCGATAAAG
This sequence comes from Catenovulum sp. 2E275, assembly GCF_025515275.1. Taxonomy (GTDB): domain Bacteria; phylum Pseudomonadota; class Gammaproteobacteria; order Enterobacterales; family Alteromonadaceae; genus Catenovulum. The sequence goes on along the minus strand of NZ_JAOPFU010000005.1, from coordinate 62,444 downwards.
GAAAAATTATCGAAAATACCAGTATGAAAGCTTTATTAAGTAAACTGAATGTGGAAACTTTTATTTTGGATTTAGCCCAAGACTATCCAAACATTGCGCTTGAAAATACTCAATATGAGCAAATTGATGGCCATACTTTGCAAATTGAAGTGAATAAAGAAGATTCATTAAATCAGGTATTTGAGCAACTGAGCAAACAAGGGATCGAAGTTAAAAGTATGAGAAATAAAGCCAACCGGTTAGAAGAGTTATTTGTCAGATTAGTTGAGGCAGGTCGAGCTTAATATGAATGCTAATTATTTAATTGCGCTAAACAGTATTTTATATAAAGAATGTAATCGTTTTTTACGTATTTGGGTGCAAACTTTAGTGCCGCCAGCCATTACTATGACACTTTATTTTGTGGTTTTTGGTAGTTTAATTGGCTCCAGAGTGGGTGAAGTGAATGGCTTTAGCTATGTTGAATTTATGATGCCGGGGCTGATTATGCTGGCGGTTATCAATAATGCTTATGCCAATGTATCTTCCTCGTTTTTTAGTGCTAAATTTCAGCGCAATGTTGAAGAGTTATTAGTTGCGCCCGTGCCAACTTTTGTGATTGTTGCCGGTTATGTATTAGGTGGTGTTGCCAGAGCGATTATTGTTGGTGTACTGGTGACGATAGTTGCCTTATTTTTTGTTGATATTCAGGTACATAACTGGTTTGTTGTATTTACTACGTTATTATTAACTGCAACTTTATTTGCTTTAGGTGGTTTGATTAATGCGGTTTATGCAAAAACATTTGATGATGTTAGCATTATTCCGACGTTTGTATTATCTCCCCTGACTTATTTAGGTGGCGTGTTTTTTTCAGTCTCTATGTTACCTGGATTTTGGCAAGGGGTGAGCCAATTAAATCCAATTCTATATATGGTTAATGCATTTCGATTTGGATTTTTAGGCAGTAGTGATGTGAGCTTAATTGCCGCTTATTCAGTGCTAATTGGGGTAACTGCTGCGCTATTTTTATTAGCGATGAGACTGCTTAATAAAGGTGTGGGGATTCGTCATTAATGTCAGGCAATTCCAGAGCAATACAAAGTAACCAAAGTGGATTACACCAAGATTTAGATAAAATAGTAAAACGTCATCTAAACAGCACTTTTTTAAAGCCTGTTTCAGAGCATACCCAAATTGCGTTTGAGCAGGTAATGGAATTTACTCAGAGTCGTGATTGTCCGGTGATACTGGATGCCTGTTGCGGGGTGGGTGATAGCAGCCGTAATTTAGCTGAGTTATATCCCGACCATACAATTATCGGGGTTGATAAATCGGATGATAGAATCACCAGACAAAGAACCGAAACGGCCGATAATATTATTTTAGTTCGGGCCGATCTGAATGATTTTTACCGTTTGCTAGCGGCTAAAGTCAATGCCCAGCAAGTTAAAATTGAGCAGCATAAAATTTTTTATCCTAATCCTTGGCCAAAAGCCACTCATATTAAACGTCGCTGGCATGGCGCGCCGGTTTTCCCTGATTTAGTGAGTGTCTGCAATCATATTGAGCTACGTTCAAACTGGTTAATTTATTTACAAGAGTTTCAGTATGCTTTAAAACTAGCTGGTTTAAACAGCAAAATAGAATCTATTCAAGTTAAACATCCCATCACGCCATTTGAAGCCAAATATAATGCAAGTGGACAAACCATTTATCAGTTAAAAACTTGCTAAACTAAGCTTATGTTTTATAAGTAATGGTAGGCACGTGCAAAGTTGCACAGAAAAACGGTTGCGGAGATTATTTTGTCATATATTTTTCGGTTAAGTTTACTGATTGCAGTCCTTGGGATTCATTCTGTGAGTGCAAATCAGGAGTTACAAATATTGACAGTTAATGAGCCGCCGGCAAATTATCTTGATGAAGACGGAGAGTTAACTGGATACGTTACTGATATAGTGAAGGCATTGCAAACTGAGATGGGGGATAATACTCAGATTAAATTAGTGCCAGAAGCCAGAGCAATTTATATTGGTTATAAGCAAGCTAATGTGATGATGTATAGCTTTTCACGTATTCCTGAACGAGAAGCTGATTTTCATTGGGTGATGCCTGTTATGAAAAAAACGTGGTCTATGGTTTTTTTAGCTGAAACACCAGTGAAAAATAAATCTTTGGAATCACTCAAAAGCTTACCTGGAATTGGAGTCGTTCGAGGCGATGTTAGAGAAAATTGGTTAATTTTACGAGGATTTGATAATTTAAAACCAGTAACTACTCATGAACAAAATTTTAAGCGATTATTAGCCAATAGAGTTCAGGCTATAGCTTATGAACAATGTGCGATTAACCAAGTTGCAGAATCACTAGAAGTTGACTCTGGTTTATTTAAATCATTTCCATTTCATCAATCTATACTATATTTAATTATGTCAAAGCCGGGTACTGACCCAGAGTTGTTAGCAAAGTGGAGTCATGCCGTCAGTCGTTTACAGGTATCTGGAAAATTAGATCAAATCACTCATAAGTGGAAGCATTATCTAGAGCAAAATTTATCTATATTGAGTCAAGTCGAAGATGGTATTTTGGTACTTTAGTCTTTATTGTTTACAGTTAATTTAAGAGAACTTATATGAACTTTCATCGCATCAGAGTTAAAAGCTCCTTGCCTATTATGTTGTTAGCAATAGCTTTGCTAATTATCTTTTTTACTTTTTCTCATTTACTGAAATTACAGGATGAAGCTTTAGAAGCCCAATCAGAAAAGTTTTTAACTGCTATTTCAGTTGTTTTGAATGCAGATAGAGATTTATATCAGGCACAACTTGCTCAAACACTTTTACTAGCTAAATCAGTCGACACTGATATAGCCCAAAACGATATTCAGGAAAATGCAGAACAGGTTAAAAACAGGTTTAATCAATATCGTAAATATTTATCCGAGTATCCAGATGTAGTAGGTAAATTTAGCCATTTTGATCAATCTTTTAAAGATTGGTTAAATGCATCAAATAAGTTAGTACAACAAAGTCTTAGTTCTAATCAAAACCTTGAGCAAGCTTTACAACAAGCCGAAGAGAAATTTAATAATTTAAGAAATGTATTGGATCAAGCGGGAGAAGCTGCTGAGCTTAAGTCAGTTGAAGTTCAATCCCAGCTTGAACAAGAGATATCAGCATTTAAGAATACAGCGATTATTTTTATTTTGATTGTTTTAGTTATTGCTGGCTGGTTTAGCTATAAAATACCTAAAGTTTTAACTGAACAAATTAATTATCTTACTTTTAGAATTCATGAAATAGCATCAGGTGAAGGTGATTTAACTGCAAGAATTAATGTTACAACTAATGATGAATTTGGGGAGTTGGCAACCGAGTTTAACCGGTTTGTAGAAAGTTTACGTGAATTGATTATGACCATTTTAGATCAAGCATCTGATTTAACTAATCTAACAGCGACATTAACTGAATCATCGGAACAAACGCGCAGTATTACAACAACAATTAATCAGGCATCAGATTCAATAGTTAGTGCTGTACACGAGATGAACTTATCGAATAAACAAATGGCTGAAGTGGCTAGTGGGACTGCTACTGAAGCTGATACTTCAAGCCAAATGGCTAAGCAAGGGATTAATGTTGTAGAGCAGTCTAGTAAATCTATTAGCCATTTATCTAAAAATATGGATACGGCTTTACATAGCTCAAATGAATTACAAAAAAGCTCAGAGAATATCGCTTCGGTACTGGATGTAATACAAGGCATCGCCGAACAAACTAATTTATTAGCACTTAATGCAGCAATTGAAGCTGCACGTGCTGGTGAGCAAGGTCGTGGTTTTGCTGTAGTTGCAGATGAGGTACGGACACTAGCAACCCGAACTCAAGAAAGCACAAACCATATTCAGTCAATGATTGAGCAGCTTAAAGCTAGTGTTAATGAATCTTCTCAGTCAATAGCTCAGGGCAAACAAAATGCAGATCAAACTGTGGAGATATTTCAGCAAGCTAATGAAGTATTCAATACATTACTATCATCGTCTGTACGCTTGAATGATATGTCTACCCAGACAGCACAAGCAACAGAAGAGCAATCTGCAGTTTCCGATGAGATTAGTCAAAATTTATTCTCATTAAATGAACAAACTACTTCAGCAACGAATATAGCCGAATCTAGTGAAAGGCTAGCTAGTCAAATTAGAGACCTTGCCAATAACCTCTCTGATTTAGTTGGCCGTTTTAAGGTGTAGTTCTATTTTTCGAGAAAAGATGAATGACTAAACAAACTGCAATTTTAGCTGCTGGCTGTTTTTGGTGTATTGAGTCGGCATTTAATCTAGTGAAAGGGGTTATCAGCGCAACTTCCGGTTATTGTGGGGGAGACGCTGCTGATGCAAACTATAAAATGGTGTGTAGTGGACTGACTGAGCATGCTGAGGCGGTATTAGTTGAGTTTGATGATGAGGTGATCAGTTATACCGAAATATTAGAAATATTCTTCTTTTTGCATGATCCAACACAATTAAACCGCCAAGGTAATGATATTGGCAGACAATACCGAAGTGCCATTTTTTATTTATCTGAGCTGCAAAAACAGCAAGCCGAAAGCTTAATTATGCAATTAACTCAGCAAGCTATATTTGCTGGGCCAATTATTACCCAAGTGGTTGAAGCTATGCCGTTTTATCCTGCTGAAGATTATCATCAGGGTTATTATAACGAGAATCCAAACCAAGGGTATTGTCAGTTTATTATTGCACCAAAAATGGCTAAATTTGCAGATAAATTTAGCCATTTAATTGCTTAACCGGATAATTTTCCAATCTTAGATAACCTGAGGTGCGTATAAGAAATGTTGAGGTAAGTTTCTCAACTATTAGATTAAATAATGCCAAATCAAGCTTATTTTACGTTCCTACGATGAGAGGCGGAAAAATAGTCCGTTGCAAATTTTCTTATATACCGCTCAGGTTAGATACCCCAGCTTTTAAATTAAAAGCTTTAATAGCCGCAAAGAGATTTAGCGGCTCATCTTTTTAACAAATACCAGCACAAACAGCGCCATGATAAAACTGCCTAAAAATGCTTGTAACGAGGTTACTACTTTACTCCAGCCTATCGGGGTTAAGTTATCAAACCCTAAGGTGGTAAATGCCAGAAAACTATAATAAAGAGACAATAAAAAATGGTGAAAGTTATCAGCAAAACTCAATTGGCTATTAAATTGAATTAAATAAATGCCTTGATAAAAGCCAAATAAAAAATAAGCCAGTGCACAGCTAAAAATGAGGATTAATGAACAGGCGATAATATTCAGCGGTTTTTCTCCGTAACCACAAAATAAATCTAATATTTTTGAGCTAATTCTGTCTTTAGAAAACCACGCCATCTGTTTGCGGCGCATAGTGATTTCTTTATACATACACTGGCTGGCTAATTCAAAAATCCCCTGATTTTCAGCCGCGCGTCTAATATCCCGATAAATTTGTTCCGCTTGTAAATAAAGCTCGTTTGCTTTGTGGGTATCTTTTTGTTTGGCTAAAGTCGCGGCTAGCTCTTCTTGATTAATATGTTTACCAAGCTGAATATTATCAATTTTGGTATTGTTGAGTTTGATACCTAATAAATTAGCTTGCTCAAGTTGAGCGCAATGCAAATTGGCTTCATTAAAATTGGCTTTCATTAAATTAGCATGATTCAATTTTATACTGAATAAATGAGCGTGGGAGAGGTCGGCTCGATAAAAGTTAGAGTGGGAAAAATCATAGCCTGTATTACTGTTTTTTTTAACTAGATTAATACCGGATAAATTTGCATATTTTAGCTGTAATCCTTGGGTTATACCACCTTTTGCAACATAGCGCTCCAGCTTGTCAGCTAAATCCATACCTTTTTTATCAAAATTGGGATCATGCCAAAAGCAAAATCCATTTCCCATATCTATTTCACTACAATATTGGCCTGTATTTGAACAAAATTGACAGTTAGCCTGTTTTTCGCTTTCTTGCATAAGTAAGCTACACCCTATTGTATTAAGTAGTTTAAGTATAGGTGTTATTTTTTTCTTTGCTTACCATCTTTATCTGTCATTAGCTTTTGATATTGCTCGTATAATTCTTCATATCTCTGTTGCTGAACTTGTGGCAAGCAAACGCCTTGTAAAGTGTGGAAAGCTTTTTTTAAGCGAGTGATCAAGTCTTCCGGATACTTTTCTGTTTTTGTTAGTAGCTGTATTATAGCTAAAATCAAATTGAGTGAGCCACCGGTATTCATCGGGGCGCTTTTGAGGGCGTCATCAAATCGTTGTACGGCTAACCTATAATCGCCTTCTTTATAGGCATAAATCCCTTCTCGATTTAACTCAGTAAAGGTTTTTCGTTTTTCTTGATGTAAAGTTTTTAAATGCTCAAGGCTATCTTTAACAAATTGGTTGTCTGAAGATTCGTAATCTGGGCTTTGTAAAATTTGCTCGGCAGTTTCAAATTCACCTATGTTATACATAATCGATACTGCATCAAAAGCCAGCTCGTTAGGAATAAATGCTTGTTCTGACTCTTTAATTTTATTATGTAGCTCATAAAACTGCTTTTTAGCAGTTAGCAACTTATTATCTAATACTTCAATTTGAGCACGGCATAAATCCTCAAAGAGGTTGTAGTGGAGTTTTAGCTCTTTAATATCATCGTGGCGACCTCGTTGCAGTGCGAGCGAAGCTTCTTGTTTGAGTTTATTTCTTTCGTGTTTATCTTCGGCATGTTGAGCGGCTGTAATAGTTGCCCGAATATAATTAAAAAAGTGTACTGGATCTTGATAAACCGATTTACGGCTCATTTCTAAAATAGCTATGCAAGCATCTTTAACTATATCGTACATACCATTTTTTCTGGCAATGTCACATAACCTGTATTGGCGCTCAATTGAAAACGGTGATAGCTCGACTGCTTTTATTGCCATCTCTAGCGCATTAGGTAATCTTTCCATACCAACTAGCGCTTGCGCAGATAAGTCGTAGGCGTCAATTATCAACGGGCTTTGTAACATCACCTGATGAGCCAGTTTAGCGGCTAAAGGGTAACGCTTTTGGTGTAGATAGGTACGAGAAAGCTGAATTTGTCCCCAAGTATAGGGTTTGATAGCGAGTAGTTTTTCTAATAAATATTCGGCTTGCTCGAACTTTCCGGCGGCACATAAAAGCTCAGCTAAAAGGTTATTACAGACATTTTTATAACGGCTATCATCTGCAATTAAAGTTTTACATTCAGTAATGGCACGGCCGATATCGCCTTTGTGCATTGCAGAAAATACAAATCTTAACGCCTGACGCTTTTTATAAGCTTTATCTAGCCGCAGTTTTAATACATTTTGTGAGAATGGCTTCATCACATAATCGTCTGGTTGAAGCTCAATTGCACCCAATACCATAGGTCTGTGGCTTTCACCTGTAACCATAACGGTTACGCATGCGGGTTTAAGTAACTTTTTTTGTTTGAGTTCTTCAATTAATTGGCGGCCGTTTTTTCTGTGTCCGCCGAGGTTATAGTCAATCAAAACAAAGTCAAAATCTTTACTTTTACAAGCTTGTACAGCAGCTTCGCCTGTGGTGACTAGATGAATTTGCCGTATGCCTAAATTAACCAGTATACCCTTTAACATAAGTTGAAAAGGTCTTTGATCATCGACAATCAGAAAGTTTTTATCCGAATAATTTAAACTGGCAGACATAGCTATTTTTTTAATCTAATCAATAAGATTAGTATTTACTGAAATTTAACTGAGTACAAGCTTTTAAAAGTGGATAAATTTATTTGGGCGAAGAAAATGAAGTTTTTAGGCTCAGAAAGCAAAAAACCGCCTAAAAGGCGGTTTTTCTAAATAATGGTGGAGGGAGCTGGATTCGAACCAGCGAAGGCGGAGCCGTCAGATTTACAGTCTGATCCCTTTGGCCACTCGGGAACCCCTCCGGAAGTGGGGCGCATATTACCAAACAAATTTAATCTGTAAAGTGTTTTTCTAAAAAAATTAAAGTTATTTTTTATTTTGCCGATTAAACGAATAATCTTTGTTCAATTTGAGTTAAATATGCACATTCAGCTGAATCAGCCGTTAAATGAAGCCAGTTTTGATGGCCAGTTAAATCAGGCAGTTAATGCTCAGCTTAGATCTGATTTTGCTTTTATGCTGGCATGTCAAACACCAAATGTGGCAGAACACGCTCAATTTCAGTTAGCTAAAAATCAAGATTATCAACAAAATAACGATGAAGCTCAGTTAAAAGTAAGTTTAGGGGTTTATACTTATCTTAAATTGGCAGCGGATGATGCGGCTTTTACAAGTGCGGTAGCAACCTCTGTTGAGCTACATCAAAATGGTTTGGCTCAAGCTAAATTACAAAGTTACTTACAGGCTCAAGCTTTATCGCAATTCAACGATACTCAAAAATTAGATGATCAATTGCTTGCCAATTTAGATCGCCACACACTTTATCGTTTGAATCAGCGTGAGGAGAATCCGCAAACCGAAGCGGATGCAACTCAATTATACGATATTCTCAATCAAATCAACCAAGCTTAATTTATCTTAACCTACTGTATTTTAAATTAATTATAACTCTGTATTATTCTTTTATAAAATTGGTCTGAGCCTTGCATTAAGACTTCCAGTCACTTTATATGCTGGATTTTTGACGATATGCAAGTCGCCGATGTACTGCAAAGATTTAATTTAAATAAAGATAGTTTTTCCCAAATCACCGGACTTGGGGTTGCCGTATTTGTATTGGCAGTCTTGGCGATGGTGGTTTTGCCTATTCCACCATTAATGTTGGATATTTTATTCTCGTTTAACATTGCTTTGTCTATGGTGGTGTTGCTGGTGGTTGTTTACACCTTAAAACCACTTGAGTTCGGCTCTTTCCCCAGCGTTATTCTAATTGCAACGGTTTTTCGTCTTGCGCTTAATATTGCTTCCACCCGGGTGGTATTACTTGAAGGCCATAATGGCGGTGATGCCGCCGGTGATGTTATTGCCTCTTTTGGTGAAGTTGTCATTGGTGGTAATTACGCGGTTGGCTTAGTGGTTTTTGCCATTTTAATGATTATTAACTTTAAAGTAGTAACCGCAGGTGCTGGGCGTATTTCTGAGGTGACCGCACGATTTACATTAGACAGTTTACCCGGTAAACAAATGGCAATTGATGCCGACTTAAATGCAGGTTTTATTACTCAGGAAGAAGCGATTGACCGCCGTAAAGAGATCACTGAAGAAGCTGATTTTTATGGCTCTATGGATGGTGCGAGTAAATTTGTAAAAGGGGATGCGATTGCGGGTTTGCTCATTATGATCATTAATATTGTGGGCGGTCTGATTATTGGTATGGCTCAGCATGGTTTAGGTTTTAGTGACGCAATTGAAATTTATACCATGTTAACCATAGGTGATGGCCTAGTTGCGCAAATCCCTTCACTATTATTATCTGTTGCAACTGCAATTGTGGTTACCCGCGAAAATAACTCTGTTCAGTTAGGCGATCAACTGAGTAGCCAACTTGGTAATTCTAAAGCTTTATATATTGCGGCCAGCATTTTATTTGTGATGGGCATTGTACCTGGCATGCCGCATGTTGCCTTTTTATCATTAGCCGCTGCTTTAGTTGGGCTTGGTTATTATATGTCGCAAGGGCGGGCTGACAAAAAAGCAAAATCTGGTAGCTTAATGCCAAAATCTAATAAAAAATCGGCTGCCAATTCACCGGCAGGTGGCGCTAAACCATTACCTGCTAATAACTTACCAGAGCAAAAAGAAATTAGCTGGGACGATGTACAACCTATGGATGTAATTGGGTTGGAAGTGGGTTACCGATTGATCCCACTGGTTGATAAATCTCAAGGTGGTGAATTACTTTCCAGAATTAAAGGCGTACGTAAAAAGCTGTCGCAGGATATGGGCTTTTTGGTACCGGCGGTGCATATTCGTGACAATTTAGATTTATCACCCAATATTTACCGGATTTCATTAATGGGTGTCGTAATTGGTGAAGCTGAAATTTATCACGACAGAGAAATGGCGATTAACCCAGGGCAAGTATTTGGTAAATTACAAGGGATTAATACAGTGGATCCGGCCTTTGGTTTAGAAGCCGTTTGGATTACTCCTGAGCAGCGTGAGCAAGCACAAACTTTGGGTTATACCGTGGTTGATTCGGCAACTGTGGTAGCAACTCATTTAAGCCAGCTATTAACCAATAATGCATGGCAGCTAATTGGTCATGAAGAAGTTCAAAACTTATTAGATATGTTGGCGAAATCTTATCCTAAATTGGTGGAAGGTTTAGTACCAGACATGCTGAACTTATCTACTGTGGTTAAAGTATTCCAAAACTTACTGTATGAAGGTGTGGTAATTCGGGATATGCGAACCATAGTTCAAACCTTGGTTGAATATGCTCCTAAGAGCCAAGACCCTGATGTATTAACGGCTGCGGTTAGAATTTCACTACGCAGATTGATAGTTCAGGAACTGTCAAACGGGCTAGATGAATTACCTGTCATAACTTTGGCGCCAGAGTTGGAGCAGATCTTGCATCAGTCAATGCAAGCCGGTGGTTCAGAAGGTGGTGGTATCGAGCCGGGCTTGGCAGAACGCATTCAAACTGCGCTCACTCAAGCCTCTGAACAGCAAGAAATGAACGGCGAGCCTGCGGTATTATTGACTTCAGGGATCTTACGTTCAGTTTTAGCTCGTTTTACCAAACACACGGTTTCTGGGCTGCATGTATTGTCTTATCAAGAAATACCGGATGACAAACAAATCCGGATAGTGAATTCGATAGGTCAGTAGTCAAAATTTTGTCTGGGTAAGAAACTTATAGCTTGCTCTTTGGAGGAAAGATGAAAATTAAACGTTTTGTTGCAAAAGATATCAGAGCTGCAATGCAGGAAATTAAAGCCACGTTAGGGCCTGATGCTGTTATTATGTCTAATACTAAAATTGCAGACGGGGTTGAAGTAGTTGCGGCGATTGATGAACCAGCGCCAGCCAAACCTAAGCAACAAATTGAAAATGCAGCAAAACCTGCTTCTTTCCAGCGTAAGCCTATTAAAACCCCAAATTTTGATCCAACCACTGAAGAAGATGTGCAAGTAGCAGACAGCTTACAATCTTTATTGATGCGTCAAACTCCGCCTTCGTTTCAACAATCTCAACAGGCGCAAAAAAGACACGCAGCCGCTCGTGCTCAAAAAATAGTTCAGGCAGTCGAATCTACAGAGCTTGAAGATGAATCTAATATGGACGTATGGTCGTTTAATGAACAAAAAACACAAAAAAACAGCAAGCAAACACCAGCTAACTCTTTAAATACTGGGCAAAATACTGAACGCGAGCTACAATCGATTAAAACCGAAATGGCTGAGTTACGACATTTATTAAAGCATCAGGTATCCGGTTTGATGTGGCAGGAAATGGCTCGCAGTGAACCGACCCGCGCCTATATTGTTGACAGACTGACTCAAATGGGGATTGCTGGCCAAGTTGCTGAGCAGGTTGCTCACTTTATGCCAGAAGATATTGCTGATCATCAGGCATGGGATAGCGCCTTAGAATTATTATCTGGTCAAATTAATGTGACCAATAATGATATTATGCGCCGCGGTGGTGTAGTTGCATTAGTTGGGCCTACCGGTGTTGGTAAAACAACTACAGTGGCAAAATTAGCCGCCCACTTTGCTAAAAAACACGGAGCAGATTCAGTTGCGTTAGTCACAACCGATAGCTATCGTATTGGCGCGCATGAGCAGCTTCAAACTTATGCGCGTATTATTGGTTGCCCTTGTAAAGTGGTACGGCACGAAGATGAGTTGGCAGAAACACTACACCAACTTAGAAACCGTAAATTAATTTTGATTGATACCGCAGGTGTTGGTCAAAGAGATATTAGATTAGCAGAGCAATTAGATGGTTTAATGAAATCGGCTCATGTTAAAATTCGCAGTTATCTGGTGCTTCAGGCAACCGCGCAGCAAAGAGTATTAATGGAAACCGTGCAGCAATTTAAACGAACGAATTTAGCCGGATGCATTTTTACTAAATTAGATGAATGCATGAGTTTGGGTGAAATTATTAGTGTAGCCATTCAAAATGCATTACCAATAGGGTATCTTACGGATGGGCAACGCGTGCCAGAAGATATTAAAGCTGCAACTGCACAATATTTAATCGAAAAAGCAGCAGCTTTAATGGATGAAAATGAATTTTCTCATCCTCACTGGTTTACAGAAAGCACAAGACAACCTATATATAAATAAATTTATGATACTAAATAACCAGTTAGGTGATCAGGCGAGTGGCCTTAGAAAAATGAACCAAACAGCTAACAAAATAAAAGTTATCGCAGTTACAGGCGGCAAAGGCGGCGTTGGTAAAAGTAATGTCTCGCTGAATATGGCGGTTTCTATGGCTCAACAAGGTAAACGAGTATTAGTGTTTGATGCCGATTTAGGGTTAGCTAACGTTGATGTGATGTTAGGCCTTAGAGTAGAAAAAAACCTGTCTCATCTATTAGCCGGTGAATGTGAATTAGAAGATATTTTAGTGACCGGGCCGCACGGTATAAAAATTGTGCCGGCTACCTCAGGTACCCGCAACATGGTTGAGTTAACTCAGCAGGAACACGCCGGATTAATTCGCTCGTTTAGTGAATTAAAAGAAGAGTTTGATGTATTAATTGTAGATACAGCAGCCGGTATTTCCGATATGGTGCTAAGCTTTTCCCGCGCAGCACAAGATGTCGTGGTCGTTGTCTGTGATGAACCTTCGTCAATTACAGATGCTTACGCATTGATAAAAGTGTTAAATCGTGATTACAATGTTTTTCGGTTTAAAATAGTTGCCAATATGGTTCGCTCAATGCGTGAAGGTCAGGAATTATTTGCTAAACTCTCCAAAGTAGCAGACAGATTTTTAGATGTAGCACTCGATCTGGTTGCGATTATTCCATTTGATGAAAACGTGCGCAAAGCGGTACGTCGTCAAAAAACCATAGTTGAAGCATTTCCTAAATCGCCTGCGTCAATGGCCTTTAAAACACTCGCTAGTCGAGCCGGAAAGTGGCCAGTACCGGAAAATGCAACTGGTCATTTAGAGTTTTTTATAGAGCAATTAGTCTCACCAGGAGCTTAGTTAATTGTGAATAAAGTGGCGGCTTATCAAACAGTTGATCAAAAGCAAGCATTTGTTGAAATGCATGCTGGGTTGGTGAAGCGGATCGCCCATCATATGATGGTAAGATTACCACCGAGCGTTCAGGTTGATGACCTGATTCAAGCAGGCATGATAGGTTTACTTGAAGCAGCTAAAAATTTTGATGGTAGTAAAGGCGCCAGTTTTGAAACATTTGCCGGAATTAGAATTCGTGGCGCTATGTTGGATGAAATTCGCCGTGGCGACTGGGTACCAAGGTCGGTTCATCGCAATAGCCGTTTGATTGCTCAAGCCATTAGTGAAGTTGAAAACGAAACCGGACGTGACGCCAAAGATTCAGATGTGGCAGAAAAGCTGCAAATGAGTTTAACTGAATATCATCAGATACTGAATGATGTTAATAGTGGGAAAATTATCGGTATCGAAGATTTAGGTGTTACTGAAGATGTAATTGGCAGCTCAGAAGATAATTATATTAATGAACCTTTTGAAGATATTGCACATGGCGCATTTCAGGGGGCTTTGGTTCAAGCTATCGAAACGTTACCAGAAAGAGAAGCATTAGTGCTCTCTTTGTATTATGATGAAGAATTAAATTTAAAAGAAATTGGTGCAGTGCTTGACGTAAGTGAGTCTAGAGTGAGTCAAATTCATAGTCAGGCAATGCATAGGTTAAAAGCTAAATTGAATAGCTGGCAACAGATATAAAAATTAATATTCCACGAGATAGTCTCAGAGGCGGAGGAAGCTTTGGATACGAATATGAAGGTTTTGGTTGTAGACGACTTTTCAACCATGAGAAGAATTATTAAAAATTTGCTAAGAGATTTAGGGTTTACCAATGTTTCCGAAGCGGATGATGGCGCAACAGCTTTGCCTATGTTACAAAATGGTGATTATGAGTTTGTTGTAACAGACTGGAATATGCCGGGTATGCAAGGTATTGATTTGCTTAAAGCGATTCGTGCAGACGAAAGGCTAAAAAATATTCCTGTACTGATGGTAACTGCTGAAGCTAAAAAAGAACAAATTATCGCCGCAGCACAAGCTGGTGTGAATGGTTATATTGTGAAGCCTTTCACCGCAGCAACACTGAAAGAAAAATTAGATAAAATTTTTGAGCGTCTAGCTTAATTTTAGGTCGATAGGAGAACTCAATTGTTACCTAACGAGCCTTTAATCAGTATTGAGAATGCCAAAAAGTTAGTTAGTTTGTTAGAGCAAGGTGATAACCAAGCCGCAAATCAAATTTTGCAGCAAGTGAATCAAGCTACTTCTGAAGAGTTATTTGCTCAAGTAGGTAAATTAACCCGCCAGCTACACGATTCTTTAGGTAGTTTTCAGTTAGATATGCGTATCGCAGATTTAGCGACTGAAGATATTCCTGATGCTAAAAATCGTCTCGCTTATGTAATGGATATGACAGAGCAGGCCGCTAACAAAACAATGGATGCGGTAGAAGCTTGTCTGCCTATCGCGTCTGATTTAAACCAAAATATACAGGAAATTATCCCAACCTGGGATAAGTTAATGAATCGTCAAATTGAATTGGATGAATTTAAAGCGCTATGTCATAGCGTAAATAAAATTTTACGTCAATCAGAGTTGGATTCTGAAAATTTACAGATTCGATTAAATGAAGTATTGATGGCTCAAGACTTTCAGGATTTAACCGGACAGGTGATTCGCCGAGTCATTGAACTGGTTAAAGAAGTCGAAGATAATTTGATTCATTTATTAACTGTATTTGGTACACCACAAAAAGAACAACAATCTCAACAAACCACAGAACAAACAAAAATGAATGGTGTTGAAGGGCCGATTATTGATGCAGTAGATCGCGAAGATGCTGTAGCTAGCCAAGATGAAGTTGATGATTTGTTATCCAGTTTAGGTTTTTAATAGGGGACGAGTTCCATGAGCTTTGATGTAGATGAAGATATACTGCAAGATTTTTTAGTTGAAGCAGCAGAAATTTTAGAGCAGTTATCAGAGCAGCTAGTGGAGCTTGAGAATAATCCTGAAGATGCGGATTTACTCAATGCTATTTTCCGTGGGTTTCATACTGTAAAAGGTGGAGCTGGCTTTTTAGCTATGACAGCCTTAGTTGATGCCTGCCATGGTGCAGAAAACGTATTTGATATTTTACGCAAAGGGCAGCGCAAAGTAACGCCTGAGTTAATGGACGTTATTTTACAATCTTTGGATTGTATTAACTTAATGTTTTCTCAAATTCAAAATCGAGAAGAGCCAGAACCAGCCTCGCAAGAACTATTGGAGGCGCTTCATCAACTCAGTGAACCCGAAATTGAAGGGGAGCAAATTCAACTACCCGAAACAACTAGCACTGTCGATGAAACTGATTTTGTTTTAGATGATTTTGATGATGCAGTTACACAGCATCAAGCTAGTGTAGGTGTTGTCCAAAATGATAACTCAAACTCGATAGATGAAATCACTGATGATGAATTTGAAAAGCTATTAGATCAACTACACGGTGCAAATAAAGGCCCAAGTTCTTCAACAAAAATCGAATCGGCAACCTCAACTGGGCAGCTTGAGAAAAAAACAACCTCATCTGGATCAGGTGACGAAATTACTGATGATGAATTTGAAGCTCTGTTAGATGAATTACATGGTAAAGGTCAATTCTCTGGTAACGCAAATCCAACCCCAGCAGCACAACCTGAACCAGCCAAACCGGCTGCGCAGCCAAGTTCTGCTAAATCAACTGATGCCGATGAGATCAGTGATGATGAATTTGAAGCTTTATTAGATGAATTACACGGTAAAGGTAAAGCGCCGGGGGAATTAGCTGCCTCTGCCAAACCAGCCGCAGCTAAACCAGCAGTAACGAATGACAAACCCGCAACATCACAACCCAAACCAGCTCAAGCCGCAGCAAGTTCTAACGCTAAAGCTGCACCTAGCCCAGCAAAAGCAGCTGCTTCAGCACCAGCTAAATCTGCCGCTAAACCAGAAAGCGCGGTTAAAAAGCCACCACCGGCAGCACCGGCTGCTGAAACAACCGTTCGGGTAGATACAAAACGACTTGACCAGATCATGAATATGGTGGGTGAGTTAGTCTTGGTTAGAAACCGTTTGGTGAGTTTGGGTGTTAATGTAAATGATGAGATAATGTCTAAAGCTATTGCAAACTTAGATGTTGTCACCGGTGATTTACAAGGCGCAGTGATGAAAACCCGAATGCAGCCAATTAAAAAAGTATTTGGCCGTTTCCCTCGGGTTGTGCGAGATTTAGCCCGATCTTTAAATAAAGAAATTACGCTTGAATTAGAAGGTGAAGAAACAGATTTAGATAAAAATCTGGTTGAAGCTTTAGCAGATCCTTTAGTGCATTTAGTTCGTAACTCTGTTGACCACGGGATTGAAATGCCGGATGAACGGGTTGCAAATGGTAAACCACGTTGTGGTACTGTGCGCTTATCTGCATCGCAAGAAGGCGATCATATTTTATTAACCATCACAGACGATGGTGCAGGGATGGATCCTGAAAAACTAAAAAGCATTGCTATTCGTAACGGGATTTTAGACTCAGACACAGCAGCCAGAATGTCTGACAGTGAAGCTTATAATCTAATTTTTGCACCGGGGTTTTCAACTAAAGATAAAATATCTGATATCTCAGGCCGCGGGGTTGGGATGGACGTTGTAAAAACCAAAATCACTCAGTTAAACGGCTCGGTTGTGATTCGCTCTGAAAAAGGCTACGGCACAGAGTTAGAAATCAAAGTTCCGTTAACTCTGGCTATTTTACCGACTTTAATGGTGATTGTTTCTGGACAAACATTTGCTTTGCCACTGGCGGGCGTTAATGAGATTATCAATTTAGATTTAAAGAAAACCAATACAGTTGATAATCAACTGACTATGATTGTGCGTCAAAAAGCCATTCCGTTATTTTATTTGCAGGATTGGTTAACCCGACCTAATGCTCAGCATAAACGGAGTGGTCGCAAAGAAGGCCATGTGGTTGTGGTTCAGTTAAGCACTCATAAACAAGTTGGTTTTGTGGTTGATTCATTAATTGGTCAGGAAGAAGTTGTCATTAAACCATTAGATGCTTTATTACAAGGTACTCCGGGCATGGCAGGTGCAACTATTACAAGTGACGGCGGTATCGCATTAATTTTAGATGTACCCGGCTTATTAAAAAAATATGCCAGACGTTAGATCATAATTAGGAAATTTTAATGCCAATAAATGTGCTGGTGGTAGATGACTCTAGTTTTTTTAGACGCAGAGTCTCTGAAATTATTGAACAAGACCCAGACTTGGCTGTAATTGATACTGCCGTTAACGGTAAAGAAGCAGTAGAAAAAGCAAAAATCTTAAAACCAGATGTGATCACTATGGATATAGAAATGCCAGTCTTGGATGGTATTTCTGCTGTACGGGAGATCATGCAAACCCAGCCAATTCCTATTTTAATGTTTTCATCATTAACACATGATGGTGCTCAAGCAACACTTGAAGCATTAGAAGCTGGTGCTTTAGACTTTTTACCTAAAAAATTTGAAGATATTGCCCGTAACCGAGAAGAAGCAACTGCTCAATTATTATCCAGAATTAAACAAATAGCCAAACGACGTTTATTCAGACGATTAGCAACTTCAACTCAACAAAATACAGTAAGTCAACCAATTGAAAGGCCTCGTCCAGTTAGCCTTAAAACCAATCATTCCACTTCGGGTGTAACTAAACCGGCAGATATTCATAAAAGTATAGTTGATTCACCTCGCGATAAGGTGATTAAACCAAGCAGACCGGCGGGTAGTTATAAACTAGTTGCAATTGGCACTTCTACTGGTGGCCCAGTTGCTTTACAAACCATTTTAACTCGTTTGCCTGCCCATTTCCCGGTGCCAATTATATTAATTCAGCACATGCCAGCGGCATTTACGCCTGCGTTTGCGGCCAGATTAAACGGCATGTGTAAAATTGAAGTAAAAGAAGCACAACATGGTGATATTTTAAAGCCTGGCTGTGCATATTTAGCACCCGGTGGCAAACAAATGATGATTGAACCACATTCGGCAGGTAGCAAGTTGGTCATCAAAGATGATGATTCAGACCGGCTAACCTATAAGCCAAGTGTCGATTTAACATTTGCCTCAGCAGCCAAAGCATATCGAAATTCAGTATTAGCTGTTGTTTTAACCGGAATGGGCGCAGATGGCAGAGAGGGGGCCAGAATGCTGAAAAATTTAGGTTCAGTGGTTTGGGCACAAGATGAAGCTTCATGTGTGGTATATGGTATGCCTCAGGCTGTTGCCTCCGCAGGCATTGCAACTCAAAGTATTTCACTTGAGCAAATGGCAGATCGAATTCAAACCGAGATTATCGGTTAGTTAAGGATGTACTGTGATTGTTTGGACAATAGCTAATCAAAAAGGTGGAGTTGGAAAAACTACAACCACTGTTACTTTAGCAGGCATATTGGCTGAACAAGGTAAGCGTGTATTGTTAATTGATACAGATCCACATGCATCATTAACCTATTATTTTGGCATTGATTCAGAAGATTTAGATAACAGCGTTTTTGATTTATTTGTTCATCGGCAAAATTTAACCAAAGAGCAGCTTTTGCAAACTTTGTGTCCGACCTCAATGGATAATCTGGATATATTGCCGGCAACTATGGCTTTAGCAACTTTAGACAGACGCATGGGCAATCAAAGTGGTATGGGATTAGTTTTAAAAAAATCTCTAAACCTATTAGCTGATGAATATGATTACGCTTTAATTGATTGTCCGCCAGTGTTAGGGGTATTAATGGTAAACGCGTTGGCGGCATGCAACCGGATTTTAATTCCTGTTCAAACCGAATTTTTAGCACTAAAAGGGTTAGACAGAATGATGCGAACGCTTTATTTAATGGGGCGCTCACAAAAAAAAGAATACAAGTATACGATTATTCCTACCATGTTTGATAAGCGAACCAAAGCCTCGTTAGAAGCCTACAAAGAACTAAAAAAACTTTATGTGGATAAAGTTTGGTCGAATGTAATTCCGGTTGATACTAAGTTTAGAGACGCGAGTTTGGCCCAGTCTGTCCCTTCGGTATATACCCCAAAATCGCGAGGGGTATTCGCTTATCAGAATTTACTCACGTTTTTATCTCAGGCGGGGAGCTAGCTATGACAAAAGGCAGCTTTGCAAATGAAGAGATCATGGAAGAATATCTGGATGCATTATTATCTGAAGATGAAGTTGTTTCAACTCAGAGCAAACCGACTATAGAAACATCAAAGCCTGTGTTAACAACGCAAGATAACCCAGTAGAAAGATTATTAGATCAGGTTAAACCAGAAGTATTTAAAGAACAGGCAACCAAACCTGTTACAGATATTATTGAAAAAACAGTACCTACTGTACAGGCCGAAGTGACAGAAACGCACGCGGTTAAGCTAAATATCTCGCAAGAAGCAGTCTATTCAACCGCTGATTTATCCACTCAAATTAAAGCGGATAAAAAATCGGCTGAATCTACCCCCGGGTCTATCATCGAGAGCGCAGCTAAAGGGTATCAGCAGGGGGAATTTCAAGCATTATTTTTTGAGGTAGCTGGATTACTTTTGGCAGTGCCGCTAACCGAGCTTGGTGGTATTCATAACTTAACTGAAACTTCGCCATTGTTTGGTAAACCCAACTGGTTTAAAGGGGTTATGCTTAATCGAGACGAAAAAATTAACGTAGTTGATTCGGCACAATGGGTGATGCCAGAAAAGTGTCAACCAGAATTAGTTAACACTCTGAGTTATAAATATATTATTATGTTAGGAGAAAGTAACTGGGGTTTAGCTTGTGAAAAATTAGTGAATACAGTTACACTTAAACAAGAAGATATTAAATGGCGAGCAGCTGCGGGTAAACGCCCTTGGTTAGCTGGTTTAGTAAAAGAAAAAATGTGTGCTTTATTGGATGTTGAGCAACTGATTACCCTTTTGAATAAAGGTCTCGATAGCCAAGACAGCTAACAAGTTAACTCTGGCGGAGCATATTTATGAGCAATTCTGATAGAAACATTGCAGCAGATGCAGCAGACAGCGAAGTATTACAATGGGTGACCTTTAAATTAGACGAAGAAACCTATGGTATTAATGTAATGCAAGTACAAGAAGTATTGCGTTACAGCGAAATTGCACCTGTGCCGGGTGCACCAAGTTATGTACTGGGGATTATTAATCTACGTGGTAATGTAGTGACAGTAATTGATACTCGTTCACGTTTTGGTTTAGAGCCTAGCACTGTAACGGATAATTCAAGAATCGTCATTATTGAAGCTGAAAAGCAAGTGATTGGTATTTTGGTGGATAGCGTTGCTGAAGTGGTTTATTTAAAATCTTCTGAAATAGATAGCACGCCTAACGTGGGTACAGAAGAAAGCGCTCGTTTTATTCAAGGCGTTTCCAACCGAGATGGCGAGTTACTGATTTTAGTTGACCTAAACAAACTATTAAGTGACGAAGAGTGGGACGAGCTTAACTCGTTTTAATTAACTATGTTTGAAATTTCATGGATTGCATTTGGCTTAGCTTGCTTGGCTTGTTGCTTATGTATTTTTATTATTGTCCGGCAAAGAAAAATATTAAACCAGACAATGAATTCTTCAGAAGAAAATCATAACCGGCTTAATCAGGATATTAAGTTATTAAAAAATGAAATCGATGAAATTCGCTCAGGTTCTATTGGTATTGGGCAAAAATTAAAACAATTACAAAATAGTTTTTTTGACTTAGAAGAGCGTCTAGCTGAACTGTCTTTGCAAGATCCTGAATCTAAACTTTATTCCCGGGCGGCTAAAATGGCTGCCAAAGGCGCAAGTGCAGAAGAAATTGCGCAGGATTGTGAAATTCCAATAGTCGAAGCCGAGTTAATTGTTTCACTCAGAAAGCATGCTTAACAAAAATAAAAAAGCCGACTTAGTCGGTTTTTTTATTTTAATAGCAATCTACGGAGATTTTATGAAATTTAAAATGCCTTTTTTATTTACCATATTGGCCTTTAATTGCCACACTACATTTGCAGCAGGTAATGTGAGTGAGGTATTTAAACAAAATTGTGCCAGTTGTCATGGTGAGTCTTTACAGGGTGGGTTGGCTAAAAGTTTAGTTGATAATCAGTGGCAGTATGGCTCATCAGATAAAGACATTTTAGCGACAATCCGAAACGGGGTTGCCGAAGCTGGAATGCCAGCATGGAAAGCTTTGTTATCAGAAGAAGAAATGCGCGGCTTAGTGGTTTATATTAGGGAGCAAGCTTACCAAGCTCAGCAACAGCAAGCTTCGCCTACTGCGGATAATCAAAACAATGAGCTGTTCAAAACACAGGGTTACCAGCTATCGCTTGATACTGTAATGAGTTTTGATGGTGCATTATGGGCCGCTGCGTATTTACCTAACGGTGATATTTTGGCAACTGAAAAGCGTGGCAAATTATGGCTTATTCAAAATACAGACGGTCAATATATTAAAACCGAAATTAAAGGTATTCCGGATGTTTGGTACCATTCGCAAGCAGGTTTATTAGATGTCGCTGTACACCCAAATTACCCAAGGCAACCTTGGATATATATTAGTTATTCAGAGCCAACTTCGGCTAAAGGTAAAAATAGCAAAGGCGGTATGACAGCCATTGCCAGAGGCCAAATTATGGATGGTAAATGGCAGCAGCATCAACAAATTTATTCGGCGGATGTTAAATTTCATACCGCTGCTGGTGTGCATTTTGGTAGTCGGATTGTATTAAATAACGGCTATGTTTTCTTTTCTATTGGTGATCGTGGAAAAATGGATTTAGCTCAGGATTTAACCCAACCGAATGGAAAAATCCATCGTCTTTATTATGATGGACGAATTCCTCAAAATAACCCTTTTATAAAAGACAAACAAGCGCTTGCTTCAATTTGGAGCTATGGTCATAGAAATCCTCAAGGGTTGGCACTACATCCAGTTACAGAAGCTATATGGGAAACAGAACATGGACCTCGTGGTGGTGATGAAGTTAATTTAATTGAAAAAAATAAAAATTATGGCTGGCCAGTTATTACCTATGGTATTAATTATAATGGGCAGCCAATTACAGATAAAACTGAACAAGAAGGCATGGAACAGCCCAAACATTATTGGATTCCATCCATAGCTACGGGTGGTATTGAGTTTTATAGAGGAAAAACCTTTGCTAAATGGAACAATAATTTATTAGTAACTGGAATGGCTAAGCAGGAACTGAGACGGCTGGTGATTGAAGAGGAAAAAGTCGTCATAGACGAAGTTTTAGTCAAAAACCAAGGTAGGGTGCGTGATGTTGCAGTATCCCCTAGTGGTGAGATTTTAGTTGTAATTAACTCTTTGGATCAAGGGGCTGGGCGGTTAGTTATATTAAAGTCATTATAAACTAATTAAAACTGTTATAAGAAAGTGTAACTAATTAAACGATTTCCGTCTATCCGGCATTTTTCTGTACCTAATCGCATGATTTACTTGTAAGAAAAATAACGAAGAAAGACGGAAAATTATTCCTGCCACTTATGATAAACTTCTAAGATTTTATCTATTTCTTGATTCAGTAAATCCACCAAAACAGGATCAAAATGAGCTCCTTTTTGAGAGTGGATGAAATCGAGAGTTTTCTCAATACTCCATGCTTCTTTGTATGGGCGTTTACTGGTTAGTGCATCAAATACATCCGCAAGTGCGACAATTCGTCCTTCTATGGGGATATCATCTCCTTTTAGATTATTGGGATAACCAGTACCATCCCACTTTTCATGGTGTGTTAAAGCAATTGTTCGAGCGAGTTTGAGCAAATCAGAGTCACCGTCTCCTAAAATATCAGCGCCAATTTGCGGGTGTGTACGCATAATGTTCATTTCCTCATCAGTTAAACGAGCAGGCTTTAACATTATACTATCAGGAATACCTATTTTACCGACATCGTGCATTGGTGCTGCATGCAAAAGTAAATCCGCCTGATTTTCTGTGAAACCTAAAGCTAGAGCAATTATTTTGGAGTAGTGACTCATACGGATTACATGCATGCCTGTTTCATTATCTTTATACTCTGATGCACGCCCAAGCACTTGAATAACTTGCAATTGGGTTCGTTTTAACTCTTCCGCTTGAACTAATGATAAATGATTTTTTACTCTTGCTTTTACAATTGTGGCTGAAACAGGTTTAGTTATATAGTCTACTGCACCTAGCTCAAATCCGGCAGCTTCATCAATTTCTTCAGAAAGGGCTGAAACAAAAATGATAGGAATATTTTTGGTAGAGGTATCAGCTTTGAGTTTCTTACAGACATCAAAGCCGGAAATGTCAGGCATCATTATATCTAGTAAGATCAAGTTAGGTCTATCTTTAGCTACCAGCTTGATTGCATCTTCGCCATTCTTTGCGAAAATCAATCTATAGTCAGTTTGCAAAATATTTTTCAGAACCCGTAAATTTGCGGGTTCATCATCGACTATTAATACTTTTTCTTTATTTTCAATATGCTGGGACATTAATTTTCCTGCTCTATTGCTTTTTTCAACTGCTTCAATTCAGTTAATGCAAGTTCAAACTCAAAATCATTCACATAGTTCACAATTAATTCAATTTGATCTTTAACATTGGCTTTTGAGCCGCCTAATAAATTATCCAGTAGATCATCATCGACCTCACTGTTTTCTAATAAATTAATTAATTCATTTATAAGGTTTAGTTGTGACTGATTTGAATTGCCAGTAATCTGTTCAGACTTTTCATCTTGCTGTTCAAAATATGAGTTCGTGTACTGTAAAACTTGTTTAATTTGGTGATTTATTTTATCTAAAATTAATTTTATTTCTTCAATTTCTTGTTTTTGAAGACTCTTTTCTATTTTTTCAAAATTATTCATTAATGGGAGCAAAGCTAAGTTACCAGATAACCCTTTTAGATTATGGACAAGTTGCTTTAATCCATTCCAATCTTGATTATCTATAAAATGGTAACAATCATTGGTTGTTGATAAATGATTTTGCACAAAGCGCTTTAACTCTTGCAAATAACTTTGTTCGTCGCCCCAAAGTTGACATCCTTTTTTGAGGTTGATTAGGGTTAAATCTTGATGGCGAGTACCTTCTACTATTGGCATTAGGTCTAAGTTTAATACTTTTGCCATTTCCTGATTTAATAAATCTAGATCTACCGGCTTGTTGGCAAAACCATTCATACCTGCTTGTTTAGCTTCAAATTTATCATTTTCCATAACACTTGCCGTTAGGGCAATAATAGGAATAACTTTTAGATTATTCTGTAATTCAAACTCGCGTCGACTTCTTGCTGCAGTTAACCCATCCATGACAGGCATTTGAATATCCATAAGGACGATATCAATATCTGGGTTTTTCTCCATGCGTAATAAGGCTTGTACGCCATCTCTAGCAGTCAATACTTGATGACCTTGACGTTTTAGCATAACTGTCAACAAATCAATATTTTGTTGAATATCATCGACAATTAATACTTTTAAATTTGGTAGTGATATATTCTGTTGTGGTAAATGTTTAAGTTTACATCTATCGCTAATAGGTAATGGAAGGATAACTGTAAAAATACTTCCTCGATTAAGTTCACTTTCAACTTTAATTTGGCCATTCATTAGCTCTACTAGTTTATGGCTAATTGTTGTGCCAAGGCCGGTGCCTCCAAACCTTCTGCTAATAGAGGAATCAGCTTGAGCGTAAGCATTAAAGATATTGTTAACTTGAGCCTGGCTCATGCCAATACCTGTATCTTTAATAATAACTTCTATCAAGTTATTATTACTCTGTACTTTTACTGATACATTGCCTTTAGGGGTAAATTTAATTGCATTACCTATTAAATTAGTGAGAACTTGACGGATTCTATCTGGATCTCCCAAATAACAATTGGAAAGTGTGGGAGATAATTCAGTTGTTAATTGAATTCCTTTCTTTTTAGCTTCAATGTATAGAGTTGAAACAACGGCATCTACTTCTTCAACTAAATCAAAGTCTCTTATATCCAGTTCAAATTTACCTTTCTCTAATTTGGCACTGTCTAAAATATCATTTAATAAATGAAGTAATGATTTGGCTGATTGATTAATAGTTTGAAGGTGTTTGAATTGTTCTTTATTTAGCTCTGTATCCAATAAAATATCGCTAAAACCGATAATGGCATTCATCGGTGTTCTGATTTCATGACTCATGTTGGCTGTAAAAGCGGCACGAGCTGAAGCTGCCTGTTCTGCAATTTCTTTAGCTTCCCTCAATTCATCTTCCATAATCTTTCGGTCGGTGATATCCATGATAAAGCCATCTAAACAGGTTTTTGAACTAATTAAAGGGTCATCAATTT
This sequence comes from Catenovulum sp. 2E275, assembly GCF_025515275.1. Lineage (GTDB taxonomy): Bacteria > Pseudomonadota > Gammaproteobacteria > Enterobacterales > Alteromonadaceae > Catenovulum. The sequence continues at coordinate 36,892 of NZ_JAOPFU010000005.1, read as the reverse complement.
GACTACCGTATTCTAGCATCCAACGAATTGCACCATCTTTCGTAAAAATTCGGTATTCAAGTGTATAACTTCTTCCTTGATCGTGATATACCATCACATTATCAATGTCTGCAGGGTGGATAAGTTCTTTAAAAGAGCGTATGGGGTTGGGGAGTTGAAAATCGTCGGCCGAGTAGCCTGTAATTGTTTCGACAGCGTTGCTGATATATACCATTGGCCAGTTATCTTCATCAATACAACGAAATGCAATACCGGGTATATTCGTAATAAGAGATCTGAATTTACTTTCATTTTCGCGTACTGCCGCTTCCATTTTTATACGGTCAGTTAGATCTGAAGCAATAGCCACAAATAAGGTTTCACTACCCAGTATCACTTTGCCAACTGCGATGCGCACATCAACCATATGCCCTTGCTTATGCTTGACTCTGATATCTCGGCTTTTACCAACAAATTGATTGTCACCTGTAGTTAGCTGATGTTCAAATTCTTGTTGCAACTCTTCAGGAAGTAAATGTGCAATGTTTTTCCCTTTGAGCTTTTCTTCATCCCAGCCAAATAAATTTTTTGTTGCCTGATTTGCACTCAAGATAATGCCATATTTATCCATTGTTAAAATACCATCTATGGCAGTGTCCATAATAGCCTTAATCCGGCTCTCATTATTACTTGCTTGTCGAGTTAAATCTCTATATCTGAAAATATAATTAACGGCTAAAACCAAACTGATTATTACCATTGTAAGGCTGCCAATGCCAATGCCTAAATAAAGAGATATTTCATCAGGTTGGCCCGATAGCTCCATGCCTGGAGGTAGGACAAAGCGAGCTGCAGCCATTCCTGTATAGTGCATTCCTGATATAGCACAGCCCATAACAATACTGGCCAGTAAATTCACAGTTAAATTAGAAAATTGACGTCGCTTAGAGTTATTTAATGCAAATTTAATCCAGAGTGACAAAATGGCTAGTACAACAGCAACTACAATTGATAATGCAAATAAACTTAGGTCATATCTTAACAAAGGGGCCATTTGCATGGCAGCCATGCCTAGATAATGCATAGTACCTATGCCAGCGCCAACTAAAATCCCTCCGATTAACAACTTACATTTGTTAATCTGGTTCTCACTGATAATTCTTAATGCAATTTTAGAGGCTAGGATAGAAGGAATGATTGATGCAAGAGTGATCCCCCAATCATAGTGTATTTCTGTACATAAGCTAAAAGCGAGCATACCAATAAAGTGCATTGACCATACTCCACCACCTAATGCTAAAGCTCCACTTAATAAAGATACATGTTTACGTAATTGAGTCCGCGCATTAGCTGCAAGTTCGGAAACCTGTAGGCCAATATGAGAAGATAATACAGCAACAAAAACCGACAGAATGACCAGCCAAATATTATAGCTGCCGTCAGTTAATAAACTGTTTTGAGGAATAAAAAACAGGTTTTGGATATAGTTCATGGCATACTGCTCAAAGTGTCACTGCTAGCAAATTCATCCTGATTGAATAGGCACTTTATCTGCCTCCCTGTTTAATATTATGTAGCGGGTAACTGATTTTAATTTATATTATATACTGCAAATAAACTAATATAGTTTACTGCCCCAATTTAATTTTCTTCTTAATACACTAAAATAACTATAGTCTTTAGGGTGAATTAATTTTAGCAAATGAGGCGATTTTTTAATTCTGACTTCATCACCTTGTAAAACCGGTAAAGTCACATGACCATCACAAGTAACCCCCAATTGCGCCTGTGCTTTATTAGAAACGACCAAGCGTAAATCCGAATTTGCATCTACCACTAAAGGCCGGTTAGCTAATGAATGCGGAAACATAGGCAATAAACAAATAGCATTTAAATTTGGGGTTAAAATGGGGCCGCCGCCAGATAACGAATAAGCAGTTGAGCCAGTCGGTGTACTCATAATTAAACCATCGGCACGTTGGCTAAATACAAATTTATCATTTATATACACTTCAAACTCAATCATGTGAGCAACTTTATCCGAGTGCAAAACGGCTTCGTTAACTGCACTGTTAGTCGCTTTTACCTGATCATGCCGATGTACTTCAACTTCGAGTAAAAATCTTTCTTCGGTTGAAAACTCACCTTTTAATACTTGGCTAAGCACAGCTTCGCAAGCATCGGGATGAATATCTGTTAAAAAGCCAAGGTTGCCGCGGTTAATGCCAATAACTGCAGTATCAAATCTGGACAATACACGGGCAGCACCAAGCATATTCCCATCACCACCGACCACAATGACTAAATCACAAAACTCGCCAAGCTCAACTAAATTAAGCGCTTTGATCGCATTATTTTGCTCATTAATGGCCACTCTTTGCTCAATATAAACTTCACAGCCTTGCTCGGTTAAAAAGCGATGCAGCACTTCAACGGTTTGCTGGGTTTCTGGATGATTAGCTTTACCGACAATGCCAATTTTGTTAAATATTTTAGCCATCTGAGTGGGGTAATCCTTAGCTTTAAATATATTTTGGCGATAAGTTTATCAATAAATAATTGAAATTTATCTAATACGCCTCATATAAATTAAATAAATTTATAAAAAATTTGAGTAATTGGTGAGTAATAATGACCAATGTAAATTTAAATTCAAGAGCACTACAAGTTTTACGCGTATTAATTGAGCAATATTTAACTCAAGGTCAGCCGGTTTCATCTAAGCATTTGGCCGAAGTGGAATCTATTTCGGCAAGCTCGGCAACTGTCAGAAATGTCATGATGACACTGGAAAAAGCCGGACTGTTAAAATCGCCGCATACTTCGGCTGGCCGAATCCCAACCGCACTTGGCTTACGCTTATTTGTTGATGAGTTATTAACCGCACAATCATTTGAGCAGTTTATCAAACAAAATCAATTGCCGGATTTTGAAAAAGTGTTATTGCAAACCCAGTTATCGACAGCACAGGTTTGTCAGCAAGCGTCCAAATTATTATCCGAAGTAACTCATTTAACCAGTTTAGTTTCTGTGCCTCAGCAAGCGGAACAAGCAATTGAAAAAATTGAATTTGTTCATTTAGGCGCAAAACGCTTAATGGCAATTATTGTATTACAAAATGGTGAGATTCAAAACAAAGTGCTGGATTTACCAGTTGCAATAGATAGCAATACCTTAAACAAAATGTCGGTATTGATGAATATGGTTTTATCTGGCAAAACGTTGAGTCAGGGTTATAAACAAATTAAAGAGCTTGCCAAAAATGATGCGCAATTAAATTATTTAACCGATTTAACTTTAACTGCAGAGCAGCATACCCAAGCAAATAATAACCATGTAGTGGTTGCCGGACAAAACCATTTATTAAACGAAAATATCAGCCCACAATTAACTAAAATTAAAGCGGTATTTGAGGCGATTTCAGAAAAAAATCTGGTTGTAGATATTATGCAAAGGTGCCGTGATGAAAAAGGTATTAAAATTTTTATTGGGGAAGAAACAGGGATTGAAACGCTATCAGAATGTAGTTTAATTAGTGCACCTTATCATGCAAATGGAAAGATTGTTGGTAGCCTTGCGGTGATTGGGCCAACACGGATGGACTATCAAAAAGTGATCCCAATTGTTGATATGACTTCTAAATTATTAACATCAGCCTTGAATCAGTTAAGATAGTCCCCATAATTGAGGAAATTCGTTAAGTGAAACCGTTTTGGAGTTTTAAAAAGATGAGTAATGAACCACAAGATACTCAAGTAGAAGAGCAGGTTGAAGCAGCTCAAGAAGCACAACAGGCATCAACTGAAAATACAGAAACAGTAAACGAACAAGAGCAGAAAATAGCTGAACTAGAAGCTAAACTGGCACAAGCTGAAGCCAAAGTGACAGAACAACAGGATTCTGTAGTTCGTGCTAAAGCAGAAGTTGAAAATATTCGTCGCCGTAGTGCGCAGGATGTTGAAAAAGCTCATAAATTTGCGTTAGAAAAATTTGCCGGTGAGTTATTACCAATTGTTGATAATTTACAACGCGCATTAGATGCAGCAGATAAATCAAATGAAGCGCTAGTGCCTATGATTGAGGGCATTGAATTAACGCAAAAGAGTTTTGATTCAACTTTAGCTAAGTTTGGTATTGAAATTGTCGCTCCAGCGCAGGGAGATGCGTTAAATCCAGAGCTTCATCAAGCTATGTCTATGATCCCAAATCCAGATGTTGCACCAAATGCAATTATTGATTGCTTGCAAAAAGGTTACACCATTAATGGTCGTTTATTACGCCCGGCTATGGTGATTGTCTCTGCGGCTGGCGGGGTTGATACTCAGGCTTAATTGCTCAGTAGCTTATTTAATTTATATTTTAAAAACAGAGGCTTGCCTCTGTTTTTTATTGTTCAATTCTTATATTTGCCTATCTTCTATTAAATGCTGTAACTCACGTTGTAACAAGGTTTGATCGGCCAAGTTTAACTCAACAATTCTGCGTAAATGAGTGGCACTTTCAATATCCATTTGCTGACATTGTAGCCCCAAAACACTGGGTTCAATATGCACTATATTCACTGTCATTGATATTTCAATATCAGCATTGTCCGTTAATGAAAAACTTAATTTAAATGTATCCTGATGATTAAGTTGCGACGGCAGGGCATTTTCAGGGTAACTAACCAAAGCACCATTTAATGATAAGTCAATTAAATCGACATACCAGTCGTCATGGTCATGACTTAAAACAGCCTGTTTGGCGAAAAAAAATCGGGTAAAGTGTCTGCGCTCGTTCATATTATTTTTTATTGATAAATAAAACTTAAAGATAGCGCATATAAAAAAAAGCAGCAATGGCTTGCTGCTTTTAAGTGGTGATAATGAGAACTTGGTTAAGCTTAATTTGGTTTAACCAAGTTTTACTCTAGCTTGGATTTAACCAAGAGTGAGTAAAACCGTTAAGATATTTTTTTGTATTTAATCCGATGCGGATTCAATACAGCATCTTCACCTAAAGTTTGTTTTAACCAAGCTTCATAATCTGTGTAGTTACCTTCGTAGAAGTTAACTTGTCCTTCGTCACGGTAATCCAGAATATGGGTCGCAATTCGGTCAAGGAACCAACGGTCATGCGAAATCACCATAGCACAGCCCGGAAAATCTAATAAAGCGTTTTCCAATGCACGCAGGGTTTCAACGTCTAAATCGTTAGTTGGTTCATCCAGTAGTAAAACGTTACCGCCTGCTTTTAATAATTTAGCTAAATGTACACGGTTGCGTTCACCACCAGATAATTCGCCAATGCGTTTTTGTTGATCAGAGCCTTTAAAGTTAAAGCGGCTTACATAAGCACGGCTGTTAATTTCAAAGCTGCCGATTTGAATCACATCCTGACCGTCGGAAATTTCTTGCCAAACCGTATTGTTATCATTCATATCATCGCGGAACTGCTCAACACTTGATAATTTTACAGTGTCACCCACAATCACTTCACCACCGTCAGCTTGTTCTTTGCCGGATAACATTCTGAATAATGTTGATTTACCTGCACCATTAGGGCCGATAATGCCAACAATCGCACCTTTTGGCATGCTAAAGCTTAAATCATCAATTAATACTCTGTCGCCGTAAGATTTTTTAAGGTTTTTAACTTCAATAACCTTATCGCCTAAACGTTCACCCGGTGGAATATAGAGTTCGTTGGTTTCGTTACGGCGTTGGAAGTCTTGGTTATTAAGCTCTTCAAAACGAGCCATACGTGCTTTGCTTTTTGCCTGACGACCTTTCGGGTTATTACGCACCCATTCAAGCTCTTGTTTAATTGAACGCTGGCGTGCATTTTCGGCTTTTTCTTCTTGCTCTAAACGAGCATCTTTTTGCTCAAGCCAAGAAGAGTAGTTACCTTCCCACGGAATCCCCTGACCACGGTCAAGTTCTAAAATCCAACCGGCAACATTATCTAAGAAATATCTATCGTGGGTAATAGCAACTACTGTACCTTCGTAATCGTGTAAGAAGCGCTCTAACCATGCAACCGATTCTGCATCCAAGTGGTTAGTTGGTTCGTCCAGTAATAACATATCTGGTTTTTCGAGTAATAAACGGCATAAAGCGACTCGGCGTCTTTCACCACCGGATAATTTATTAACATCGGCATCCCAAGGTGGTAGACGAAGTGCATCGGCGGCACGCTCTAGCATGTTTTCAATATTATGGCCGTCAGTTGCCTGAATAATGGCTTCTAACTCGCCTTGCTCTTTGGCTAACGCATCAAAATCAGCATCTGGTTCAGCGTATTCTGCATAAACTTGATCTAATCTGGCAATTGCATTTTTGACGACAGAAACAGCTTCTTCAATGTTTTCTCTAACATTTTTGGTTGGATCAAGTTGCGGCTCTTGTGGCAGGTAACCAATTTTAATACCTGGCTGAGCACGCGCTTCACCTTCAATTTCGGTATCAATCCCAGCCATAATTCTAAGCAAGGTTGACTTACCCGCCCCGTTTAAACCTAAAACCCCAATTTTTGCACCGGGGAAAAAACACAGGTTGATATTTTTTAAGATTTCACGTTTCGGCGGAACAATTTTTCCAACCCGAGACATGGTATAAACATATTGCGCCATGGATAAATTCCTAATTATTATTTGATTAAATCAAGATAGATTTATTTTAACTGCACAAAGCTCAGATAGAAACACATCGGATAAATATTTCGTTAACTCAAATCGCACATAAAGATAATTAACCTGAGCTGCACATCAGAAAATAGTCCGTTGGAACGTAAAATAAACTTGGTTTGGCATTATTTAATCCAATTGTTGAGAAACTTACTTCAACATTTCTTATGCACACCTCAGGTTAGTGAGTTTAAAAAAATTTGCATTTATAGGATAAATAGCGCTTTAATAGGCGGGTGGTCAGTGAGCTAATATAATAAAGGACTGGCTTTTATCTCCCAATACTAGGCAAAATGATTTTGAGGAGTGAAGTAAACTATAAACAAATTTACTTTGTGTTGCTTTGGTTAGGTAGATATTTCGATAATAATTAAAATGATAAATATTCGAACGGGGTTCAGTCATTAAATGCAGTGGCTTAAAACAAAAATAATTCATTCTATTTCAATTAAAGCAAGTATAGCGATCTTCTTTTCCTGCGTTATTATTGGTGTATTTGGTGTTTACTTTTTTACACAGGCACAAGATAAATATGTTGAGTATATTTTAAGTTCAGACCTAGACAATTCAGCAAAACAGAGTGCTCAGTCTATCTCCCGATATTTAGATGGTTTAGTCACAGTTGGGAGCTTAGCAAATATTCAAATCACTCATTCTTTAAATAAAGCTCAAAATAAAGTACCAAATACAAAAACTGTTTTTACCCAGCACAAAGACTCCAGTTACAGGGCTCATTATAATCAAGTTGGGTTATTTTTAGCCGCAAATCAAAATTTTTCGGAACAAATTGTCACTGAAGCATTGGCCATCGCAGAAATTTTACCTGAAATTGGCCCTAAATTAAGGCAATTATTTTCAGCAGCTTATTTTATTTCGAAGGATGGTTTAGCCGTTGTCCAACCAGCACAGATTATTGATACTTTACCCGCAGTATATGATTTCAATCGCGATTTATTCTATAAATTAGGAACTCCCGAGTTTAATCCTACCGGTCAACCTATATGGACACCTGTTTATTACGATGATACTCAAAGTAAATGGATGACCACACTGGTTATCCCTGTGTATACCAATAAAGTATTTAGAGGAATTACCGGTTATGATTTTTTAATCGATAGTTTGGATAAAATTATGTTGGAGTGGTTGCCTAATAAGGCTGATAGGAATGTATTTATTTTTGATAGCAAAAGTAATTTAATTTTTCACCCTGAACACCTCAATTTATTTAATCAAATTGTTTCTGAACAATTTGTTGAGCTAAATAACCAGAAAAATATCCCTCAAGACGTATATCAAGTTATCTTAACCAGTTTAAAGAATACAACTAATTTAGAAGCTAAAAGTTTTACCTTGAATAAAGAAAGCCGATTGGTTTCTGTATCTCAAGTACCAGAATTAGGTTGGTACTTAGCTATGTCTGATTCACTTAAAACGCGGGAATTTTACTTACAAAAATTTAAGAAATATATGTTACTGGGCTCACTAATTGTGGCGTTTTTGCTGTCTGTGTTGATTTATTGGTTTTTAAATCGTTATGTTCTATCTCGTTTAAGATATTTTGCAAAAGCTTTGACTGAGCATAAACAAGGCCAATTAAAGCTTGGAAAATTAACCGAAAGCTCCGATGAAGTTGGTACTATGGCTCGAACTATGGAGGAAATGTCGAGCGAAATCCATCATTTAATCGAAGGATTAAATGAAAAAATACAGGAAAAAGAAGTCGCTGAATTGTCAGCCCTTAAATTATCTAATGCGGTTAAACATAGCGAAACGGCCATTGCTATTTTAAACGAGTGGTTTGAAATTGAATTCGTGAATCCTAAATTTGTTGAACTTTGCGGCAGGCAAGAATTTGAGCTGATAGGTATCAAAATAGAAGAAGTTATTGATGAACAAATGCGTTGGTTGCTTGAAGGTGCCTACGAGAAATTGGCGTTAGGACATGCTTGGAAAGGCGAGTTAATTTTTGAGCGACCGGGTACGGAAGGTATATGGGTTTCACAAACTTTATCGCCAATGACCCAAGATAAACAAGGTGCAGTGCATTTTGTATCGGCGACTCAGGATATTAGCTTTATTAAGCAAAGCCAGAGGAAAATGGAAAATTTGGCTTATCATGATCCTTTAACTCAGCTCTATAACCGTACTTTTTTTAAGGCTCAACTGACCAAGTCTTTGGAAATGACTAAGCGCGGGCATTTTGCTTTCTGTTTATTGTATTTCGATTTGGATAATTTTAAACGAGTTAATGATGATTTGGGTCATGAAGCAGGAGATCAATTATTAATTGAAATTGCTAAGAAACTGACTAAACGACTGCGAGCTGAAGATACTATCGCGAGATTAGGAGGTGATGAATTTGCTGTAATTATTAGTGGTGTCGCTAATGTTGAAAAAGCTGCTGCGCTAGCTCATGATATTCAGAACATTATTAACCAACCAGTAAAGTTGCCTAGTGCAGAGGTATTAGTAACGGCAAGTATTGGGATTACGATTTCACCTAAAGATGCGCAAAATATAGAAGATCTATTACGTAATGCTGATTTAGCTATGTATAAAGCAAAAGCCGCTGGACGTAATACTTTTTATTTTTACAGTGATGAACTTAATAAAGCTTTGCAAGAGACTGTGTTACTAGAAAGTGAGCTTAGAGTTGCATTGAAAGAACAGCAGTTTGAGCTATATTATCAACCGCAGATTAATCTAAAAAGTGGAGAGTTATTCGGTTTTGAAGCGTTATTACGCTGGCAACATCCAACTCGGGGAATGGTTTCACCCAACATCTTTATCCCTGTCGCAGAGCAATCTGGTTTAATTGTTCAGTTAGGAGAGTGGGTATTAGCTGAAGCGAGTTTATTTATTGCTAGGATAAACCAAAAATATAACAAAGCTTTTATGGTTGCGGTCAATTTATCTGCCCGTCAGTTTAAAGATAAAAATGTTGCAAATGTCATTAAGCAAAGCATAGTTAATGCCAGCATAAAACCGGCTTGGTTAGACATTGAATTAACTGAATCTATGCTAATGGGAGATATTAACGAAGCAATCCGTCAGATGGATGAAATCAAATCACTAGGTGTACAGCTTTCAATTGATGATTTTGGCACAGGTTATTCTTCCTTGAGTTATTTAAAACGCTTTCCGGTAGATACTTTAAAAGTGGATCGTGCTTTTATTAAAGATATTCCAGATGATAAAGATGATATGGCGATAGCTGATGCCATTATTGCAATGGCACATAAACTCAATATGAAAGTGATTGCCGAAGGTGTTGAAAACAATGCGCATGTTCAGTTTTTAAGAGAAAAAAGCTGCCAGATAGGGCAGGGATATTTATTTAGTCCGCCTGTTACCGAACAAAAAATTGAAGTATTTTTAGAACAAAAATATGATTTTATGAGTGGTGTTTAATCTAGCTTAGATAATTCAATTTAATGTTTTTTCAGGGCACTCTGGTTGCCTAAATAATGTAGATAATTAAGCCAATATATTTTAGTAACAATCTAAAACCCAAATTCAATTATAAATTGTGCACCGCCTAATTCACTTTTAGGGATAACTGAGAGTTTAGCTTGATAGCTTTGAACTAAGTCTTGTACAATTGCTAATCCAATACCGTGGCCTGCTTGATAGGTATCAGCTCTGTGACCTCGTTTTAAAATATCTTGTGTTTGTTGTGGTGCTAGCCCTTTGCCATCGTCTGATACTTTTATAACTAACACATTGGTTGAACTGACTTGTAATTTTACTTGTTGCTGGCAGGCTTTACAGGCGTTATCGAGCAGGTTGCCGAGCAATTCGTATAAATCAGCTTCTGCGCCATAAAAAATGGCGCTTTCATCGATTTCTGCAATAAATTCGATTTGTTTTTGATGATATATCTTTTCTAAACTGGTGATAATGGCTTTGGTAATTGGCGCTATTTTACAGCCTTGCTGCCAACTGGTTTGGCCGCTTTGTGCTTTTTTTAGCTGGTGGCTGATAATATTATCAATTTTGTTTAGTTCGGGTTTGATGTCATCCGGTAATTTCGGATGATTGACGATAACTGCCAATGGCGTTTTTAAGCTGTGTGCTAAATCTGCCAGCGTATTTTTATATCTTTGTCTTTGTTGTTGTTCGGTTTGAATCAAGCGGTTTAAATTTTGGTTAAATCTTGAGATTTCAACCGGATAGTTATCCGATATTTGTGTTTTTTCACCTTGTTCGATTAAGCTAATTTCTGCTGATAATTGTTTTAATGGTTTTTCAAACCAGATCAGCCATAAAAATTGTAGGCAAATAAAAATAAAGCCGATAATGGCTAACCATTGCCAAAGGTTGCGGGTAAATGTATCTAACTGGCTTTGGTAATCTTGTTTGCTTTTTATAATATGAAAAGTGTATGGGTAGATTTGTCCATTTTGTTCAAACTCTACTTTGAGTTGCCAGTTAAAATGGGGTTTGTGATTAACCGATATTTGATTAAATTGGCTGTTGCCAACTTTAGAATCCTGCCATTGAATTTGTGTGCCCGGCAGAATAAATGAAGCCGAGTGCCAGACAATGGTTTGCTTATTGCGGATAAGTGCATATAAACCAGAATCTGGCAGGCTAAATCCGGGGGCATCTAACTCACCAGTAAAAGTAAGCTGATTATTATTAATTTCACTGGCGGCCAATAAATTATAACTATAGGCTTTAAGCGCTTGTTCTTCGGTTAATTTGGCTTGAGCTTCAAATGCTTTATATAAACTAAAACCAAATAAAGGCAAAATAATCAAGGTGATAAGTAAATTACAAATTATCAGCCGGTGTTTAAAGCTAAGGCGGGCAAGCGCTGGCATTGTCATTACTGCTGACCGTTAAAGCGGTAACCTTGACCACGAATGGTTTGAATAAAAAAATCACTTTGTTGCGGGCTGATTTTTTGTCGCAGGCGTTTAACAAATACTTCAATTACATTGGAGTCACGGTCAAAATCCTGCTGATATAAATGCTCGGTTAATTCCGTTTTAGAAATCAGCTTATTAGGATTTCTAACAAAATATTCCAGCACTTTATATTCAAATGCGGTCAGGCTAACTGGCTCGTTATCGAGATAAACTAAAGATAAACTGGTATCAATGGTTAAATTGGCAAATACTAATACTGGATTGCTTTGACCACTGCTACGGCGGATTAACGCTTTTAAGCGGGCAAATAATTCTTCGGCCTGAAACGGCTTCGCTAGGTAGTCATCTGCACCGGCGTTGAGGCCGGCTACTTTGTCTTGCCAGTGATCTCTGGCAGTGAGCAGCAATATTGGAAATGTTTTATCTTGTCTTATCCGGCTTACTAACTCTAATCCGTCGATTTTAGGTAAACCAATATCAATCACTGCAATATCATAATCAATTTCTAAAGCGTTAAATAAGCCATCCTCGCCATCGGTAGAGGAATCTACAGCATAACCTTGTGCAGTAAGTGCTTTGGTTAATTGCTGATTTAATGTTATTTCGTCTTCAACCAGTAATAATCGCACTGTTATTCCTTTTTCATTTGACCTGAGTGAGCGTTGACCAAGACACTAATCACACGGCCTGATGGGGTTAATAATTTGACTCGGTAATAAGTTTGTTGGTTGATACGGGTTTCGTATGCTTTTAATAATTTGCCCTGATAAGTTTTTTGCACTGTATTAACCGCGTGGCGCATGGTCATTGTTTGGGCTTGAGGCTGCGCCTGTATTTGTCCACTGAGCGTTAAACTCATTAGGCTAAAAATGATTAATAATGTACGAAAAAAACTTAACATAAACCCACACAAATAAAAGAAATTGCTGACTTATCATACCAAACATAGCTGGCCTTGAGCTATGTTTGGTGAATTTTATCCTGCATTATTCCAGCGGTGTAATATTAACTGCCAAATCAATAAATTTACCCGGATGATTACGAGTATGAGTATAATAAATTTGGCCTTTATAGCGATAACTCACGTCATAACCGGTTAATTCTTGTCTGTATTCAACTCTGTTGTGGTTTATATCACAGACCTTTCGCTGTTTTTTATAGTGTTTATGATCGTTATATCTGTCATTGTAGCGATTATTATGTCGGTCGTGATATTTTACCGGTTGATTAGCCGCAGCCTCATTGGCTAATGCGCCGCCAATCACCGCACCGGCAATGGTTGCAACGGGTTTACCTTTGCCTTTACCAAATTGATTACCAATTACCCCACCAATAACCGCGCCTATAATAGGAGCTGCGGCATCATTATGTTGGTTACGGGTTTGGCTATGCGAGCGGTATCGATTTTCAGAATAATAAGCTGGCTGTGAATAGGAGGTTTCAATCCAACATTCTTTTTGTGGTTGATGAATACGTACGCTTTCATAAGTTGGGGTTACACTAATGACTTTCGCGCGGGTAATATTATCTCTTTGATTATGGCCGTGTTTTGCATAAGCCGGAGTGATTAATAAACTGCTTAATGCTAAGCCAATGGCATAATATTTAGTTTGAGTTTTCATGACAGTCTCCTTCAATACTCGGCCATTATGACCAGATAGGAGTAGTCTATAAAAAGTAAACTGAATATAAGCTGAATAACCTGAACTGCGCATAATAAAAATTTGCCCAACGGGCTATTTTTCCGTCTCTCATCGTTATTTTTCTGACTAATAGCTCGTTATTAGGTACAGGAAAATGCCTTGATAGATAAAAAACTATCCTCGTTGGAACGTAAAATAAGGTCGGTTTTTTATTGTTTAATCTAATTATTGAAAAATTTACTTCAACATTTCTTATACGCAGTTCAGGTTGAATAGGGTGGTTAAACGGGATTAATTTTGTGAGCGGGTTAAAAATTTGCCCGATAACACGGGCAAATTTAGCAAGTTTTATTGATAAATTGAGCTTTAATCACGGTAAATTTTTAATAAATCAGCGTAGTGATCAATTCTGCGATCTCTTAGATAAGGCCAAATCCGGCGAACATCTTCCCCTCGGGCTAAATCTATTTCCGCCATTAAAATTTCTTCTTCATCTTCACTGGCATGCGCTAAAATTTCACCTTGTGGGCCGGTAATAAAGCTATTACCCCAGAATAAAATGCCTTTGCTTTGACCACTTGGATCGGCCTCATGGCCGGTGCGATTACAGCTTAATACCGGTACACCGTTAGCAACGGCGTGTGCTCTTTGTGAAATAACCCAAGCGTCTAACTGTCTTTGTTGTTCGGCTTGTTCATCACGAGGATCCCAACCAATTGCAGTTGGATAAATTAATACTTGAGCGCCCGCCATTGCCATTAATCTAGCGGCTTCAGGAAACCATTGATCCCAACACACTAAAATACCTAATTTACCTACTTGAGTTTGAATCGGCTCAAATCCTAAATCGCCAGGGGTAAAGTAAAATTTTTCGTAAAACCCCGGATCGTCCGGAATATGCATTTTACGATATTTACCGGCTATGCAGCCATCTGCGTCTAATACTACGGCTGTATTGTGGTAAACCCCGGCTGCACGTTTTTCAAATAACGAGGCAACAATCACAACCCCCAAAGCTTTTGCTTCGTCAGCTAAAGCGTTACTGGTTGGGCCGGGAATCGGCTCGGCTAAATCAAAATGGTCAACATCTTCTGTTTGGCAAAAATAAAGAGAGCGGTGAAGCTCCTGCAATACAATTAATTTAGCGCCTTTGGCTGCGGCTTCGCGAATGCCGGATATGCTTTTTTGCAGGTTATGTTCAAGGTTAGCGCTATTGGTATGCTGAATTAATGCGGCGTTTAACTGACTCATTGTTTACAGGTTCCAAATTCAATTAATTTAAATAATGGCTTAAAAAGCCTTGCGGTAGTTGCATGGTAATGCAATGTAAACTGCCATATTGTTCAATAATCGGGCGGCAGTTTATACCAATAATCTGATGTTGCGGAAAGGCAACTTGCATTTGCTCTAAAGCAATTTGGTCTTGTTTAACCCCATAGATGGGTACTAATACAGCCTGATTTATAACTAAAAAATTAGCGTAAGTGGCAGGTAAACGGTCACCTTCTGCTGAAAATTGAGCATCTGGCCAAGGTAATTCAACTAATTTGAATGCCTGATTATCCAGATTCGTAAAAGTTTGTAATTGGGTTTTCATTGCATTGAGTGAAGCAAAATGGCTGTCATTTTGATCTGTACAAGCTTGATACACAATGCAATTATCTGGGGCAAAACGCGCTAATGTATCAATATGGGCATCGGTATCGTCACCGTCTAAAGCGCCATGTTCAAGCCACAATATTTTTTGTAAGCCAAAACGGGTGAGCAATAATGTTTCCAGTTCTGCTTGGCTAAAATCCGGATTGCGGTTAGGGTTAAGCAGGCATTCTGTTGTTGCCATTAAACAACCGTTACCATCGCTTTCAATACCACCGCCTTCCAATACCAGATTAATAGTATGCTGATCTTTAATATTAAGCTGATTAAATAACGCCTGATTAATTTTATTATCTAAGCTTGCTTCAAATTTATTGCCCCAACCGTTAAAAGTAAAATCTAAGGCTTGTACTTGTTTGCCTTTGACTAAACTCACCGGCCCATGATCGCGTGCCCAAGTATCGTTAGTTGGGGTAATTACCCAAAAAATGCGGTTTGCATCTATTTGCTGAGCTGCTAACAGCGCTTTTATATGTTGTTTTAATGCTTCATTGTCACACACTAAAACCAGCGACTGAAACTGGCTAATAGTTTTAACCAATTCAACATAAATCGGTTCAACTTGGGGTAAAATCGCCTGCCAGTCAGTTTGTGCATGTGGCCAGGTTAACATAACGGCATCTTGCGGATACCACTCGGCAGGTAAACAAAATGATTGATTCACTGTCATTTTTACTCGTTTAATTAAAGCTTATTCTGATGACTGCTGAGCTTTTTGTTGGGCAAGCTGCCTTAACTGTTTGCTCTGCTGATGAAGTGCCGTGCGAACTAATATTTCTCTGTCTTCTTCGCGTATTCTGCGATAAACCAGTTTATATAAATAGCCTTGTTCGGTTTCACTTACATCAATAATTTCCGCATAGCAGTATACTGCACTTGATTCATCAGGTATAAATATTTTTAGCCTGAAAACCTGCTCTAATCCCCATTTTGTCTGACTTTTAACCGTTAAACCGCCAGCGCCAAAATCAAGGCTTTGAAAGCGCGCTGAGGTATCATCTTCTTGCATTAAGATATACGACATAATCAAGTCGAGCTTTTTAGATTGCAGGTTTAAAAAATTAACTAATTCGTCAGCTTGTTTACCTAAATGGCGAATACTGCGTAAAGATTCGGCTTCCAGCGAATTAACCTGAGTCGCTAGTTTAAACGGAAATGGCATTTCTTCGATAAATCCGTTTTCATCCGGTATTGGCTCATCCGGTAAAAATGCGACCAGATTAAGGTTTAAACTTAATGGAATGGTAAAAAATTCTGAGTATAAGGCTTGTTTTTCGGTTAAGTTCATAAAACAACTCTGGCAATAAAAGGTTATGCTTCGGTGTAACCGCTATGTTCTTCCAAATGATATTTAATTTGCTCATTTAGAGATTGGGCTAGAGTATCAGACTCAGAAAATTCAACCGGATATTCCTCACTGACATTTTTAAGCTTTTGTTTAGCTGGCTCAAATTGATAAGCATTCGCTAATTTAAGCCATGCGATCGCTTTAATTATATTTTTTTCTATACCTTCAGCTGTAAAGTAACTACGAGCTAAGGCTCCCATAGCTTTATTGCTACCTAACATTGCAGCCTGTTCAAAGAGTTCAAATGCAATTTTAAACTCTTTTTGCTCTCGTGCTTGGAAGGCAGAATCCAACAATGCTTCTATTTGCCAATCAACACTGATATGTGGGCAATGTGTTTCTATTTCGTAGTTGGAAGTGAGAGCTGTGGTTACATCCTCAGCCTCTGGTTGATGGGGTAAAACTGAAGTACTTTGAACAGAGCTATCAGCTCGATTATTATGGTGAAGTGCTAAAATGATTGCGTCATATCTAGTATTAAGTTGTTCAAGTGACTTTTGTTGTGACACATTTTGATTTTGGTAAAATTCTATTTCTTTTTCTAATCTTAAAATATTACGTTTTAATAATTTAATTTGTTCATTATGTGATTGTTTTAAATTATTAATTTGATGTTGATAATTTTCTTCTAACTCAAAAATCCGAGTTTCATACTGATGCTTTAATTCTTGTTTACTTTCATCCTGTGAGCGCTCAATTTTTTTTTGCATACTATTTAAACTGCTTTCGTAGGTTCTACGCAGCTCATCAAACCATCGGAATAGAGTACCAGGAATCTTGTCTTTATTTATTGGATTTGCAGAAGAAGAAAAGAGAGCTAATATTTGTGATTTATCCACAAATATAGTTCCATTTTCGATTTTTGAGGTTAACGCTTCAGGCTTATTTTGGTACTTTCTAATTGCATCTTGAATAATCGCAACTGAAGCCCCAGTCATTTCGGATGCATGTTCAATTGTTATCCAGTTAATTTTGAGCTCTGACATGAATGTATTTTTGTTTAGCGTCGATTGATTGAATCCTACCAGTTTATATCAGGTTTCAGCAAATACTATTCGTAGGTATAAATGCTTTAGAACTTAATAACAAGCTATTATATTTTTTGCCTGATAATAAACCTTTGATCATCGATTTTACTCTATGGTCGATATTACCGGTATATTGAACGATATCGGTTAAAGGTTTAATTTGTTCATTGTTAACAGTTAAAGAGTCTTCTACTTTATCGACAACAAAACCTAGTGCAGGTTTAAGTCCATCAATAGTGGTATAAACAGTTACAGGCTTATATGCCAGTTCGAGTTGCTCTCGGGTTATTGCAAATAATCTTTGTAAACTTGCAAATGTGGTTTTTTTCTCTTGTTCAATTAATTTTATGGCTTGCTCTTGTTGTTTGTTTTCTAGCAAAGTGAGCGCTTTATCTGCAATTAAATGGAGCCTGGTATGTGGCGGTTCAAATCTTGAAAATAGCTCAGCCAAATCTTCACTTTGAGTTTTAACACTTTGTAGCCATTGAGTTAACTCGCATTTGTTGATATCTCTGGCTTGGGTAAATGTTTGGTTTTTATTGATACTTTGGGTTAATGCGTCAAACCAAACTTGGTGTTCTTCTTCTTTTTTATTAAGTAACGTAATTAAATCTGTATTTTGGGTTTGAGTTGATTTTTTATTCATTGCTAACCCTAAATCATAAATTGGGGTTGGGGTGCCCATAAAGTTTTTAACCCCTAAAAAGGCAGAATCTTCTGTAGGTACAGAGGTTTGGTCATTGGTAAATTTTTCAGTTAATAAAATTTCAAGAATATTAAAGGCGACCAAATAATTACCGACTCTAAAATTAACAACTTCCATAGGTTTAGCTTGTTTGATTTTCAATGTTTTAACTCTAGCCAGAGTTAAATTATTTACAAGCAAAAATTGAGGTTTTTTAAGAATTTAAATGGTTTTAACTTCACTATACATAACTTAAAGTAGGATGCGCTGAGCGCCGCATCCTAGCTAACTTTATGGTTTGATTAATTTGTGTAATCTTTCGGCAATATCCGTATTATTTTGAAAGCCATTAAATAGCTCAGCCTGAACTCCATGTGCTAACACTGGAACATCTAACCCAGTATGTCCGCTCGATGTCCAGCCAGTAAAACTACGCTGGTTAATAATTACTTTGATTTGGGTTGTTAACTGAGTGATTAACTCCGCTTGAGTAAGCTCTTTATTATGTTTTATTTGCTGAAGCTGGGCAATTTCAGCATTGGTTAAATCAAACTCAATATGCTTTAACCAACTGGCTGAAATAGAACTGTGATCTGCTTGGCTAGCTGCGATTGTTTTGGCTATTTCAATACTGGATGAATGCACTTTCGCAATCACATCCGGTAACCATTGATATTGTCCATCCGCTCCTAAAGACATACCGCCGGTTTCATGATCAGCGGTGACAACAACTAAAGTATCTGGATTATTTTTAATAAAATTCAAAACCACTTTTAGCGCATTTTCAAAATCTGTCATTTCAGCCATAGCACAGGCAACATCGTTGGCGTGACCGCACCAGTCAATTTGGCTGCCTTCAATTAACAAAACAAACCCTTTGTTGTTATTGCTAGATAATAAATCTAACGCTTTGCTGGTCATCTCGGCTAAACGGGTTTGAGTTGAATCAATTGCAGAGGGGAAACCTCTTTTGTAAAACACCCCAACAGCCGGTAGCTGAGTGAGTTTATCTAGCTGTTTAAATTCAGTAATTCCTTGATAACCAAGCTGATTAAGCTCAGTCACAATATTCCTGTCATCCCGAATTAAATCTTCTTGTCCGCCACCTAAAAGTAAATCCATGACAGGCTTATTATTTATTTGGTTATCAACAATCTGATCGGCTATTTGTGGATATTCTTTGCGATATTTTTGATGTGCATAAAAGCTTGCCGGTGTGGCATGCGTGACTTCAGAGGTTACAACTAGACCGGTTTTTTTATCCGCAGATTTTGCCGCTTCCATTAAGGTGTAAAGTGACTGGTGTTCATGATCAACCGAAATTGCCCCGTTATAGCTTTTATGAGTGGTTGCCAGTGCAGTTGCAGCAGCAGCTGAGTCAGTTACAAAAGTGTTATCTGCCGGATAGGTCATTGCAGTGCCGCGCCAAATTTTATCAAACTCGGTATTTTTTACAGTTTGATTTGGCGTCTGCATTTTAAAATAACGATAAGCACTTAAATAATTTACACCCATACCATCGCCAATCATGTAAATAATATTTTTTGGAGCTGTGTCAGCAAATGCAAATGAACTGACAGTCAGTAAAAAAATACCTGAAATACAGGCTTTTGCAGGGGTTAATAGCGACATATCTAGCCTAATGTGAATGTTAAATAATGGATAAGTCTAAAGTTTATGATGCTTTTATGACAGAATTATTTACAGTGTAAATTAACTTTGTATTCCAAAATATTCTTTAACCGTATGAAAAATAAAACTTTATCATTTTTTATTTTTAATTGTGGATTAAAAATAGACTTGGTAGTGGATAGTTTACTTTAAAAAAATCTATAAATATTAAACGACTAGGCTTGTTGGCGGTTAAATATTCGGCTAGTATATCTAGCATTCACAGAATGAATGCTAATTTGTTATGTGGATAAATATGTAATTATTGGGAACTATTTCACAAGAGTATGGCCTAATGCATTACATTAAGCAGAAAATAATAACAATAAGCGTGTTTTAAAAATTGGGTGTAAAATATAGATGAATAAAGCTGGTGGTATTAAATTAACGACAGTTGCTTTGGCGGTGTTTATTATGGCTGTATCGGCCCTGATTAATACTTCGGTTGCTGATGACCAAAAAGCCAAACCGCAAGCTGAAGTTAAAAAGTGATGTAATTAAAAAGCCTCATTAACCTGAGGCTTTTTAATATCAAAATTGCGAAGTTCTTATGCTTTGTGGCCTGTTATTCCACTTTGGTTACAAAGTACATTAAGGTAAAAAATCCCAGTACCACAACATTAATAATAAAAATTATTTTAAAGCCTTTCATTCCTTGCTTAATTGTCCAACCGTTATGATATAAATAAAGCCACCATAAGCCGAATGTAATTAAAGGTAAAAGCGCGAAGAGTCTAATCATTTGGCACCTGTTTTGTTATATTTTTGTTTGCAAGCATTATTATCAAGATTAAAGCTGGTATACCTAATAAACTGGTTCCGATAAAAAATACGGTATAGTTAAAAGCATCCACTGCAAAGCCGGAAAAACCGGCAACAAATTTAGGCAATAACAACATGCTTGAACTAAAGATAGCATATTGTGTTGCAGAATATGATTTATTCGTTAATCCACTCAAAAACGCAATAAAAGCTGCGGTGGCAATACCGGCGCTTAAATTATCAATTGCGATAACTGCGGTTAACCATGAAATATCCGGCCCTTTTAACGATAAAGTCACAAATAATAAATTGGTGGCTGCGGCTAATAAACCACCTAAAAATAAAGTAAATAAGGTGCCTTTTTGTTTTAAGATAATACCGCCTAAAGCTGCACCTACCAAAGTCATAATAACCCCGTATACTTTAGCAATTGAGGCGATTTCAACTTTACTAAAACCAATGTCGATATAAAAGGGATTCGCCATAACGCCCATGACTACGTCAGAGAGCCGGTAAACTGATATTAATGCAAGTAATAAAAATGCAGTTTGGCCATAACGATAGAAAAAATCTTTAACTGGCGACCAAAATGCTTGTATACACTTATTGGTAAATGATTGTTTGTCGGCCGTTTCGGTTTGTAGTGCTAGCTTAGGTTCTTGTACCCATAAGGTCGTTAAAATACCGGGCAATACTAACAAGGCCATGACCATGTAAGTGGATTGCCACGCCAAATTGCTAAACTGGGTTTCATTGGGGGCAAACCAAGCGGCCAATACTAAACTGCCCGCGCCGGAAACTATCATCGCGATACGGTATCCAGCCAAATAAGTGGCAGCCATTGCGGCTTGAAGTTCTTGAGGGGCTGAATCGATTCTAAACGCATCAATTACAATATCTTGAGTTGCCGAGCTAAATGCAACCGCCAGTGCCAGAATACAAAATAACCATAATAAAGTTTGTGGATTAGCCAGTGACATGGCCAGCAAACTTAGCATAATCGCCAATTGAGAAACCAGCATCCAACTTCGTCGGCGACCAAGCCGTTTGCTTAATAGCGGAATCGGGTATTTATCAATTAAGGGTGACCAAATCCATTTTATGGCGTAAGCAAGTGCTACCCAGCTCAGCATGCCAATGCTGGCTCTGTCTATGCCAGCTTCGCGTAACCAAAAAGAGAGCGTAGAAAAAACTAATAATAGCGGTAATCCAGATGAAAAACCTAAAAAGAAAAGGGCAATGACACGTTTATCTTTATATGGCGCTAACCAGTCCATTGAAATCCTGAGCAATTAAATTTTAATGATTTGGTTAGCTTACCAGATTAAGGACGAATGCCAATGCAATCCATTGGAAAACATCCTTGATCACAAATATAGTCAGAGCAAATATTAAGTTCGTCATTTAATAATGAGTCAGTTAACAAAGTATCTTTTGGCCAAAAACTAAGTTGATGAATTAAATGCCAAAAAACTCGCTCTTTGGCTGAGTATGGGTCATTTTTAGAAACAGTAACCTGAGTCCACTCTTCAAAAGTATCCCAGATGAACATATCTAGCTCAGCGTACTCAATTGTTCGGGATAAAAAACCGCGGACATAAAAAGTTAGCTGCTTCGATTTGAGTTCGATAAATTGATTTACTCTCACAGCGAAATCCGTTTATGAAGTCGTATTAATAAGTATAGCCAGCAATTAGGGACGTGGTAGTAAACTGACCTTATTTATTACAATTTGTTGAACAGGGACATCTGACGCACCAAAGGTTTCGTTATATTTTGTTTCCACCTGAGCAATCTGATCAATCACAGCTTCGCCTTCAACAACATAGCCAAATACACAATAACCCCAGTCACGACCCGGATCTAAATTTTTATTATCCGCTAAATTAAAATAAAACTGACGGGTTGCTGAGTGCGGGTCATTCATTCTTGCCATGGCAATAGTTAATCTGTCATTAGCTAAGCCGTTACCACTTTCATTAAAAATAGGTTTGCCGACAGGGCGCTCTTCATAATTTTTATCATAACCGCCAGATTGGGCAACAAAACCATCAATGACCCGATGAAATACGACGCCGTCATATTCACCTTTTACTGCATAATCAATGAAATTAGCTACGGTAATTGGGGCTTTTTTACGATTTAGCTCAACAACAATATCACCCATGCTGGTGCTAATTTTAACCATAGGGTAAAGGTTAGAATCTTGAGTATCCGGTTTAGCAAAAACCTGAGTAGAGAGTGCCAATAAAAAAACAAATGCACTAAAACGGCGAAATAAGCTGATCATGATATCCTCTGTTTAATTTTATTTTCAAGCAACTTGGGGTGCTTAATTGATTATTTTATCGCTTTTATAATAACAAACTTTGCGTTAGATGCGATAACTGAACATTGGCCAAATAAATTAGATAAAAGTTGGTGATAACCTAAATGACGGTTACCAACAATATAAAGTTCCCCAGCTGGTTTTAAAACCCGATGCGCATCACTAAACATTTGTTTAGCGATATGATCGGTAATGGTATGTTGCTGATGAAACGGCGGATTACAAATAATAATATCTGCACTTTGAGCTGTTTGTTCTGTTAAACAGTCCTGCCAAGCAAATTGTGTTAATCCGCTTAAATCTGGAAAATTTTGTTCTACATTTATTTTGGCCGACTGAATTGCTTGATAACAATCGTCTGAAAATATCATGCTTTGTGGATGTTGAGTTAATAAATGAACCCCTAAAACTCCGTTGCCACAGGCTAAATCTATTACTTGTTTACCACTTACATTGGGTAAATGCTCCAGCATAAACGCTGCGCCTATATCTAAACTGCTGCGCGAAAAAACATTAGCGGCATTGCTAAAGGTTAAACCAGACGGGGCTTGCCACTGTTGTAATGGATTGAATGAAGAATAAGGCGATTTTTGTTTGATTGATGCACTGATGGTGCGGGATTTTTTTTCAGCGAGACTGACATCCACCTGGCTAAAATAACGGTTGAACAGTTTTACGACCGACTTATTAATATGATTGGCTTTAGCACTGGCAATCAGCTTGAGATCATCGGCAGCATTGGAATGTAAATGTGCCAGAATGGCTTCCAGATAATCTAAATTTTTTGGGATCTTAATTAAATAAACGGCTTGATTAACGACTTGATTTAACTGACTGGTAAATTGATCTGCTTGAATTGGCAAGCCGTTAAGTGAAAAGTTAGCTAAAGTCGCCAATTGGCTTACTTTTGAATCTTGGTAAATTAATGGCGTAAATTCCGCTAACTGGCAGCTAATTGCGCCAAACTGGTCGTTAATAATTGCAGGGCTGGTAGTTAATGGGGATTGCTCGATAAACTTTTTAGCTAATAAAACATCTGCGCTGTCCCACGCTTGCAATGCTGAATCTACAGCTTGCTGAGGATACCGCCATAAAGTGAGTGAGGTTTGATTTGGTAAATTCAGTAGATGATTATTTTGCATATTAACAGACGGTTACTCTAGCTGTGAGGTTAAATTAAGCTTGGTATTTTATCAGATGCAACTGGCTGGCAGTAGTTTTTAAATTTTTATTTGAGTTTTCAAACTGGCTCTTTACAATTTATTTAATGTTTAGTTTTACGACCAGAGTGAATGTTTAATCAATCCGTATTACCGCAAGCTTTACCTTTAAAAAATGCTCAAATTTATTATTTTGAAAATTTATTAAATGAGCAAATGGCTGGGCTGTGGTATCAGGCATTAAAAAACACACTGAGCTGGCAGCAAGAAAAACTGGTTGTATACGGACAAGAACATGCTATTCCAAGGTTGCAGGCTTTATACGGTGATAAAGGGTTAAGTTATCAATATTCAAAAAAACGATTTGAAGTGACCCCTTGGCTGGATAATTTATTACAGCTAAAAATGTTGGCAGAGCAAGTCAGTCAGGCTCAATTTAACTGTGTACTGGCTAATTTTTACCGTAATGGGCAAGACTGTATGGGCTGGCATGCAGACGATGAAGCTGAGTTAGGCAAGTCACCTGTCATTGCATCTTTTAGTTTTGGTGCTCAGCGCACTTTTAAACTCAAACATAGGTTAACTCAGGAAACCTACGATTTAGAACTGGCCTCCGGCAGTTTATTGATAATGGCAGGCACAACGCAGGAATTCTGGTATCATTCGCTGCCAAAAAGAGCAAAGGTAACGGAAGGGCGGATTAACTTAACTTTCAGGTATCTTTATGCGGATAAAATATTTCCGGTTTAACTTAACTCAATTTCAGAAAATAAAATTATGAATATTACCCACCAAACTATCATCAGCAAATTAAAGCAAGACTTAGCACCGGTTGTGTTAGATGTGCAAAATGAAAGCCACATGCATAGTGGGCCGGCGCAAGATTCGCACTTTAAGGTGATTATTGTCAGTGATGAATTTAATGATAAACGATTAATTGCTCGTCATCGTATGGTGAATGCTTGTTTAGCTGACGAATTAGCTGGTGCTGTGCATGCTTTAGCCATTCATACTTACACTCAAGATGAGTGGCAAACTGAACAACATAATGTGCCTGTATCACCTAATTGTATGGGTGGCAGTAAAACCAATAACATTTAATGAGCAGACTTTTTCGCTATGTTTTTAAAAAAATTAATCAACCAGATTGATAAATTTGCTGAATGTACAGGCAAATTAATGGGTTGGCTGTCTATTATAGTGGTATTGTTAATGGCTGCCATTGTGGTGTTAAGGTATGCCTTTAACATTGGCTCTATTGCGCTACAAGAATCTGTCATTTATTTTCATTCTGCGGTGTTTTTATTGGGCTCGGCTTATACGCTTAAACATAATGAGCATGTTAGAGTTGATTTATTTTATGCCAAGTTTTCAGCGCGTGGTAAAGCTTGGGTTAATTTACTCGGTAGCTTGTTATTATTATTGCCCGTTTCAGTCTTTATTTTAGTGATGAGTTGGTCGTTTGTATTGGATAGCTGGCAAATTATGGAAGCATCAAACGAAGCCGGTGGCTTGCCTTTTATTTATATTCTAAAAAGTTTTATTCCATTATTTTGCCTGTTTTTGATTATTCAAGCTGTCGCCGAAGCGGGTAAAGCATGGCTGATTATTAAAGCAGGCCCCTCACCAATTAACGGAGATAAGTTGTAATGGAATATTTATCTCTGGTGATGTTTGTGGTTGCTTGCCTAGTGTTATTAACTGGTTATCCGGTCGCTTTTGCATTAGCGGGCAGTGCGTTAGTTTTTGCTTTAATTGGGTTTAGTTTAGGTATTTTTGAAGCTGCATTTTTATACGCTTTGCCCAGTCGTATTTTTGGCATTTTAAATAATCAAACTTT
Source organism: Catenovulum sp. 2E275 (assembly GCF_025515275.1). GTDB lineage: Bacteria > Pseudomonadota > Gammaproteobacteria > Enterobacterales > Alteromonadaceae > Catenovulum. The sequence continues at coordinate 11,253 of NZ_JAOPFU010000005.1, read as the reverse complement.
ATTGGCTGTGCCTTTATTTGTTTTTATGGGGATCACACTTGAGCGCTCAAAAATAGCCGAAGAGCTGCTTGAGTCTATCTCGCTTTTATTCAGTCGTTTTCGTGGCGGTTTAGCTATCGCAGTTATTTTAGTTGGCGCTTTATTAGCAGCTAGTACAGGGATTGTTGGGGCAACTGTAGTGACTATGGGGCTGTTATCTTTACCTGCGATGCTCAAGCAAAATTATTCGGCTAAATTAGCTTGCGGCACTATTTGTGCGGTGGGCACTTTGGGGCAAATTATTCCGCCGTCAATTGCATTGGTTTTATTGGGGGATGTGATTTCAAATGCGTATCAACAGGCGCAATTAAGACAAGGGATATTTTCACCCGAAACCTTAGCCGTGGGTGATTTGTTTGTTGGTGCAATTGTGCCGGGGATGATTCTGGTTTTGCTGTACCTGTTATATATTTTATGGGTTGCAGGGTACAAACCGCAATCGATGCCAAAAGTTGAGCTAGAAACAGATAAGATGCCAGCTGTCGGCCAATTATTAATGTCGCTGTTTGCTCCTCTTGCATTAATTGTGGTTGTACTGGGATCAATTTTAATGGGGTTTGCTACTCCAACCGAAGCTGCCGGAATTGGCGCTTTTGGTGCACTCATTTTAGCGGCGGTTAAAAAACGGTTGTTTTCGCAGCTAAAGATAATTGGTCAGGCCAGTGTAAAAGTGACCAGCATGGTATTCTTAATTTTAATTGGTGCGTCTGTTTTTTCACTTGTGTTCAGAGGCTTAGGTGGTGAAGAGTTAATTCACTCATTATTTGAAAGCCTGCCCGGTGGGGTTTTTACGGCTTGTTTGGTTGTCATGCTGGTGATTTTTTTATTAGGTTTTATTCTTGATTTTATCGAAATTACCTTTGTGGTTGTGCCAATTGTTGCACCGGTTTTATTGGCAATGGGGCTTGACCCAATTTGGTTAGGCATTATGATTGCGCTCAATTTGCAAACCTCGTTTTTAACGCCGCCATTTGGTTTTGCATTATTTTATTTACGGGGAGTGGCGCCAGATACAGTAAAAACAACGGAGATTTATAAAGGGGTTGTGCCTTTTATTATTATTCAGTTAGTTGTTTTAATTGCGTTGGCGATTTGGCCTGAGTTAGCAACTTGGTTGCCGCAAACTGTTTATCAACCATAACTCATAAAACGATACTAAAGAGTAGGGAATAGCATGAAACGCATTTTACCTTTATTAACCGCCGGATTATTGGTTTTAGGGCTAGCCGGATGTGGCAAAGACAGCGAATCCCAAGCTGGTACTGAATCAGCTGAATCAGGATTTAAACCTGTTACTTGGAAAATGGTCACAACCTGGCCCAAAAACTTTCCGGGTTTAGGCACTGTCCCTGAGCAGTTTGCTAAAGATGTGGAAGTCATGTCTGGTGGTCGCTTAAAAATAAAAGTGTATGGTGCAGGTGAAATGGTGCCCGCGCTACAAACTTTTGATACGGTAAAAAGTGGGGCGGCTCAAATTGGGCATGGTGCAGCTTATTATTGGAAAGGCAAAGTTCCAGCAGCTCAAATTTTTACTGCGCTACCTTTTGGGATGAATGCTCAAGAGATTAACTCGTGGTTTTATTATGGCGGCGGGTTAGAATTATGGCAGCAAGCTTATCAACCATTTGGGTTAATTCCTTTACCTGGCGGAAATACCGGGGTGCAAATGGCGGGTTGGTTTAGAAAAGAAATTAATTCAGTTGAAGATTTTAACGGTTTAAAAATGCGTATTCCGGGTTTAGCCGGTGAAGTGATTACAGAGTTAGGTGCAATTCCGGTATCTTTGCCGGGTGGTGAAATATTCAGTTCAATGCAAAGCGGTGCGATTGATGCGACCGATTGGGTTGGCCCATATAATGATCAGGCGTTTGGTTTATATAAAGTGGCACCTTATTATTATGTAACAGGTTGGCAAGAAGCTGGCGCGGCAATGGAGTTTATTATTAATGAAGCTGCATTTAACGGCTTACCAGAAGACTTACAGCGAATTGTTGAGGTCGCAGCTGAAAAAACCAATGCAAATATGTTAGCGCTTTATACCTCTGAAAATAATAAAGCGTTGCAAAGTTTAATTAATGAGCACGGGGTGCAAATTAAACAATTTCCGCCAGAAGTCGTCAGCGCACTGCAAACGGCTAGTAAAAAAGTGATTGCTGAGATGGTTGCATCCGATCCGCAAACCGCTAAAATTTACCAATCTTACAAAACATTTTTAAGCCGTGTCACTCAGTATCATGAATTAACTGAGCTGAATTATTATCAAAATCGTCAGGGAGTAGAGTTGCCTTAATATGGCGCTCTGCTTTTTTAGAAAATAGATATTATTATCAATAATTAAATAGGACTTAGATTATGGTCATTAAGCCGAAAGTTCGTGGCTTTATTTGTACAAATGCCCACCCAAAAGGTTGTGCTGCTAATGTTCAACGTCAAATTGAATATGTAAAACAACAACCTAAGTTAGACAATGCGCCTAAAAATGTATTGGTGATTGGCTCATCTACTGGTTATGGTTTAGCTTCACGTATTATGGCGGCCTTTAATGGCGGTGCTAGCACTTTAGGTGTATTTTTTGAAAAGCCAGCTAGTGAGAAAAAAACTGGTTCAGCGGGTTGGTACAATTCAGCCGCTTTCCAACATGCTGCTGAAGCCGAAGGTTTATGGTCTAAAAATATTAATGGTGATGCGTTTTCTGATGAATGCAAACAGCAAACCATTGATCTAATTAAAGCTGAAATGGGTAAAATTGATTTAGTGGTTTATAGCCTTGCTTCTCCACGTCGTAAACACCCTAAAACCGGCGAATTAATTTCTTCAACGTTAAAGCCAATTGAACAGGCTTACACAGCTAAAAACTTAAATACAGATAAATTACTGATTGAAGATGTCACTATTGAACCGGCTAATCAGGAAGAGATCGACAGTACAGTTGCGGTTATGGGCGGTGAAGACTGGGAAATGTGGATTGATGCGTTAAAAGACGCTGACGTATTAGCGGATGGCGTTAAAACTGTTGCTTACACTTATATTGGCGATAAGTTAACTTGGCCAATTTATGGTGATGCAACTATTGGTAAAGCCAAAGAGCATTTATATCAAACCAGCCTTAAATTAAATGAAACTTTAGCAGATAAAGGCGGCGAAGCCTCTATTGGTGTATTAAAAGCGTTAGTGACACAGGCGAGTTCTGCCATTCCAATTATGCCGTTATACATTTCATTATTATATAAAGTGATGAAGGAAGAAGGCACACACGAAGGCTGTATTGAACAAGCATATCGTTTATTTGCACAAGGTTTATACACTAATGAGCCATTAAAAGATCCAGAAGGGCGTTACCGTATGGATTTACCTGAGTTAAAACCAGAGACTCAGGCTAAGGTTGAAGCTTTATGGCCACAAGTCACTAGCGAGAATATTTTTGAGCTAACTGACTATAAATCTTATAACGAAGATTTCTTAAAACTGTTTGGTTTTGGCTTTGAAGAAGTCGATTATGATGAAGATGTCAGCCCTGTGGTTGAATTAGATGCATAATGCATAGTTAATCAAAAAGCCGACATTAAATGTCGGCTTTTTATTATCATTTTTTTAACCTTCAATCATTGATGATTGAAAATTGAACAAAAAAATATCAATTAAACTCACAGTTTTGTCATCGGCAGGATTTTTTTGATCTAAACTGGTTCATTTATCGATTTTTCGTGGATACCAAGCATAAAACAATGTTAAAATCTTCGGGTTTTATATAAGTGTGGTGAATACGAACTATTTTTTCATTTTTTGTGAATATATATGCACAAAGAGTGAGCTTAACTTTCTTTATTTTTTTCGTTTTAAACCTTAAAACTAAGTGCAATGAGTATGATAACTATCAAGAAAGGCTTGGATGTTCCAATCTCTGGAGCACCACAACAAGCAATATCTAGCGGCAAAGCCGTAACTAAAGTTGCTATCCTTGGTGAAGAATACATCGGCATGCGCCCAACTATGCACGTTCGTGTAGACGACGTTGTTAAAAAAGGGCAGGTTCTTTTTGAAGACAAAAAGAATCCCGGTGTTAAATTTACTGCACCAGCTGCGGGGGTAGTTAAAGAAGTCAACCGTGGGGCTAAGCGTGTATTACAATCAGTTGTGATTGAAGTACAAGGCAATGAGAGTGTTAGCTTTAAGCAGTTTTCGTCTGCTGAGCTTGCTAATTTATCTCGTGAAGACGTTGTTGAAAATCTGGTTGAATCAGGTTTATGGACAGCACTTCGTACCCGTCCTTTCAGTAAAATTCCAGCTATCGAATCAATCCCATCTTCAATTTTTGTCACTGCTATCGATACTAATCCGTTAGCGGCCAATCCTGAAGTTGTGATCGCTGAGCAAGAACAAGCATTTAAAGACGGTTTAACGCTACTTTCTAAGTTAGCGGGTAAAGTGTTTTTATGTAAAGCGCCGGGTGCAAAAGTACCTGAAGCCGCTAATGTTCAGGTTGAAGAATTCGCTGGCGGTCATCCTGCTGGTTTAGTTGGCACACACATCCATTTCTTAGATCCGGTCAGCATGAGCAAAGCTGTATGGCATATTGGTTATCAAGATGTCATTGCGTTTGGTCAGTTATTTACTACCGGTGAATTAGCAAATGAACGTGTTGTAGCATTAGCCGGCCCAGGTGTTAAAACGCCTCGTTTAGTTAAAACTTTAGTTGGTGCGTCAATTGAAGAATTAACAGCTGGTGAGTTAGCAGATGGCGAGCAACGTATTATTTCTGGTTCTGTATTAGCAGGCGTTAAAGCAAGTGGACCACATGCTTATTTAGGTCGTTATGCAAATCAGGTTTCTGTGTTAGCAGAAGGCCGAGAAAAAGAATTATTTGGCTGGGTATTACCGGGCTCAGATATGTTCTCTGTAACACGTGCTTATTTATCGCATTTAAGCCCTAAGAAGTTATTTAACTTCACAACCACAACTCGTGGTTCAGATCGCGCTATGGTTCCAATCGGAAACTATGAGCGAGTCATGCCGTTAGATGTGTTACCGACTTTATTATTACGTGATTTAATTGCGGGTGATTTAGATTCGGCGCAGGCATTAGGGTGTCTGGAATTAGACGAAGAAGACTTAGCATTATGTACTTTCGTTTGTCCGGGTAAATACGATTTTGGTTCGATCTTGCGTGAACGTTTAACGCAAATCGAGAAGGAGGGCTAATATGAGCTTGAAGTCCTATTTAGAAAAAATTGAACCTAATTTTGAGCCGGGTGGTAAATACGAAAAGTGGTATGCGCTATATGAAGCGGCTGCAACTATTTTTTATACACCGGGTTTAGTAACCAAAGGTACAACTCACGTACGTGATAGTATCGATTTAAAACGTATCATGATTTTAGTTTGGATGATGACTTTTCCAGCTATGTTTTATGGTATGTATAACGTTGGTTTACAAGCCGATTTAGCTTTAGGCGCTGGTGGTCAGTTAGCTGAAGGCTGGAGAACAGATTTATTCCAATTATTAGGTGGTCAGTTAGGTGCTGAAACAACAGGCTGGGGCAGTATGATGCTCTACGGCGCAATGTTTTTTGTACCAATTTACGCTGTAACCTTTATTGTTGGTGGTTTCTGGGAAGTTTTATTTGCTTCTATCCGTAAACACGAAGTAAACGAAGGCTTCTTCGTAACATCTGTATTATTCGCACTTATCATGCCGGCGACTATTCCTTTATGGCAAGTTGCATTAGGTATCACATTTGGTGTGGTAATTGGTAAAGAAGTATTTGGTGGTACTGGCCGTAACTTCTTAAACCCAGCGTTAGCAGGTCGTGCATTTTTATTCTTTGCTTACCCTGCTCAAATTTCAGGTGATGCGGTTTGGGTTGCTGCTGATGGTTTCTCTGGCGCAACTTTATTAAGCCAAGCTGCCCAAGGTAGCTTAGATTATGCTGTTACTGCGCAATGGTGGGATGCTTTCTACGGTAATATTGCTGGTTCAATCGGTGAAGTTTCTACATTAATGATTTTAATTGGTGGTTTAGCACTGATTTATTTCCGTATTGCTTCGTGGAGAATCGTAGGTGGTACATTAGCTGGTATGATTATTTTCAGCTTTATGTTTAACCTAATTGGCAGCGAAACTAACCCATTATTTGCAATGCCTTGGTACTGGCATTTAGTTATTGGTGGCTTTGCATTTGGTATGATGTTTATGGCAACTGATCCTGTATCAGCGTCATTCACAAACCAAGGTAAATGGGCATACGGTATCTTAATTGGCTTTATGGTGGTAATGGTTCGTGTCGTTAACCCTGCATACCCAGAGGGTATGATGCTTGCGATTTTATTTGCCAACGTATTTGCACCTTTATTTGACCATTTTGTTGTGCAAGCAAACATTAAGCGGAGGTTAGCACGTAATGTCTAAAGGAAATGATTCAATCAGCAAAACGCTGACGGTTGTTATTTCATTATGTTTAGTGTGCGCGGTTATCGTAGCGGGTTCTGCGGTAGCATTAAAACCTAAACAAGAGCAAAACCGAGTTTTAGATAAACAAAAAAATATCTTAATTGCAGCTAATTTATTGCCTGAAACGGTTACTGCTCAAAGTATCCAGCAAGCGTATAAAACGCATATTACGGCTAAAATTGTTGATTTAGATTCTGGCGAATATGTTGAAGGTGTTGATGCCGCTAACTTTGACCAAAGAGCGAGTGCTAAAAACCCTGAAACATCGATTAATTTAACGGGTGCGCAAGACGTTGCCAGTATTAAACGTCGTTCAAATCAAGCAGTTGTTTATTTAGCAAAAGACGATTCAGGTAAATTTTTAAGCTACATTTTACCTGTACATGGTTATGGCTTATGGTCAACTATGTATGCGTTTGTTGCGGTTAAACCTGATGCAAACACCATTATCAACCTTAACTACTATGAGCAAGGTGAAACGCCGGGCTTAGGTGCTGAAATTGAAAATCCTAAGTGGAAATCAATTTGGGTTGGTAAAAAAATCTATAATGACGATGGTGAAATGGCAATTAGTATTGTTAAAGGTGAAGCGCCTAAAGAGTCTGAGCATAAAATTGATGGCTTATCAGGTGCAACATTAACCGGTAACGGTGTGCAATATACATTTGATTTCTGGATGGGTGAGTTAGGCTTTAAAACTTACCTTGAAAAACAGCGTCAAGGAGCATAATCATGGCCCTTTCTAAAGAAACTAAACAAGTCTTATTTGGCCCGATTTTGGCGAACAACCCGATTGCTTTGCAAATCTTAGGTGTTTGTTCTGCCTTAGCGGTAACCAGTAAAATGGAAACGACTGTGGTAATGTGTTTAGCATTAACCGTAGTAACTGCGTTTTCTAGTTTATTTATTTCAATTATTCGTAACCACATTCCTTCAAGCGTTCGTATTATCGTTCAAATGACGATTATCGCGTCTTTAGTAATCGTGGTAGACCAAATCTTAAAAGCGTATGCATACGATATCGCGAAACAGTTATCTGTATTCGTTGGTTTGATCATTACAAACTGTATTGTAATGGGTCGTGCAGAAGCTTATGCGATGAAGAGTCCTCCATTTATGAGCTTTTTAGATGGTATTGGTAACGGTTTAGGCTACAGCTTTGTACTATTAACCGTTGGTATCATCCGTGAGTTATTTGGTTCTGGTAGCTTATTTGGCGTTGAAATTTTACCACTGGTTGCTAACGGTGGTTGGTATCAACCTATGGGCTTATTATTAATGCCACCAAGTGCATTCTTTATTATTGGTATGTTTATCTGGGTTTTACGTACTTTCCGTAAAGAACAGGTAGAGAAGTAAGAGGACGTTATGGAACATTATATTAGTTTATTTGTCCGTGCGGTTTTTATTGAAAACTTAGCATTATCTTTCTTCTTAGGTATGTGTACCTTCTTGGCGGTATCTAAGAAAGTAACAACAGCATTTGGTTTAGGTGTTGCGGTAATTGTGGTTTTAGGTATTTCTGTACCGGTAAACCAAGTTGTATACGCTAACTTATTAGCGCCGGGCGCGTTAGCTTGGGCTGGTTTTCCAGATGCTGATTTAAGCTTCTTAAAATTCTTAACCTTTATCGGTGTAATTGCAGCTTTAGTACAAATTTTGGAAATGTCTTTAGATAAATACTTTCCAGCTTTGTATAACGCATTAGGTATTTTCTTACCATTAATCACAGTAAACTGTGCGATTTTTGGTGGTGTAGCCTTTATGGTTGAGAAAAACTATAACTTTAGCGAAAGTGTTGTATTTGGTATTGGTAGTGGTGTTGGTTGGGCACTAGCAATTACTGCACTTGCAGCTGTTCGTGAAAAGTTAAAGTATGCTGATATTCCACATGGCTTACGTGGTTTAGGTATTACCTTTATCTCAGTTGGCCTGATTGGTTTAGGCTTTATGTCATTCTCTGGCGTGTCTTTATAATTCCAGAGCAAATAGAGGAATAAACCGTGCAAGAAATTATTTTAGGCGTAGGTATGTTTACCGCAATGGTGTTAGCACTTGTTGCTATCATCTTGTTTGCCAAATCAAAATTAGTCAGTAGTGGCGATGTCACTATTTTGATCAATGATGATCCGGATAAAGCAATTACAGCTAAACCTGGCGATAAGTTGTTAGGTGCATTAGCAAATGCTGGTATTTTCGTTTCTTCTGCTTGTGGTGGCGGTGGCTCATGTGGTCAGTGTCGTGTCCATGTTAAAGATGGCGGTGGCGAAATTTTACCAACAGAAAAAGACCATATTTCTAAAGGTGAAGCTCGTGAAGGTTGTCGTTTATCTTGTCAGGTGGCAATTAAAAACGACATGAAAATTGAGCTTGAAGAAGAAATCTTTGGTATTAAAAAATGGGAATGTACTGTTATCTCTAACGATAACAAAGCAACCTTCATTAAAGAACTTAAACTTCAAATACCTGATGGCGAATCTGTACCTTTCCGTGCAGGTGGTTATATTCAGATCGAAGCACCAGCTCACCATGTTAAATATGCTGACTTTGATATTCCTGAAAAATTCCGTCCGGATTGGGAACGTTTTGGTTTCTTCAAGTTAGAATCTAAAGTAGACGAAGAAACAATTCGTGCGTATTCAATGGCTAACTATCCTGAAGAAGAGGGTATTATCATGCTTAACGTACGTATTGCGACTCCGCCGCCAAACAACCTTTCTTTACCTTGTGGTAAAATGTCTTCATTCATTTGGAGCTTAAAAGAAGGTGATAAAGTAACTATTTCTGGTCCATTTGGTGAATTCTTCGCGAAAGACACTGATGCAGAAATGGTATTTGTTGGTGGTGGTGCTGGTATGGCGCCAATGCGTTCGCATATCTTTGACCAATTACGCCGCTTAAAATCTAAGCGTAAAATGTCGTTCTGGTATGGTGCACGTTCTAGCCGCGAAATGTTCTATGTTGAAGATTTTGACATGCTAGCTGCAGAAAACGATAACTTTGAATGGCACGTTGCATTAAGTGATCCACAACCAGAAGATAACTGGGAAGGTTACACAGGCTTTATCCATAACGTGTTATATGAAAACTACCTAAAAGATCACGAAGCTCCGGAAGATTGTGAGTTCTATATGTGTGGTCCACCTATGATGAACGCGGCTGTAATTGGCTTGCTGAAAGACTTAGGTGTTGAAGATGAAAACATCTTACTTGATGACTTTGGTGGTTAATCAGCTTTAACATGAAAATGTTTAATAAAATATGGCTAGCGCTTGTAGCGCTGGCCTTTTTTGTTTCTTGTGCGAAGCAAAATGAACTCGACACGCTTGCATTGCAAGGTCGTACTATGGGTACGACATATCACCTCACATTGGTTGCTAAACCTGACCTGCTAGACCAACAAAAACTGCAAACTGAAATTGATGCGATTTTAGAAGACGTCAACGATAAAATGTCAACTTATCGCCCAAACTCAGAATTAAGTTTATTCAATCAAAATCAAACGACTGATCCAATTGGTTTATCTGCTGATACCAGCACAGTTATAGCTAAAGCAATTGAATTAGGCCAGTTAACCAATGGTGCGCTAGATGTAACCGTTGGCCCATTAGTCAATTTATGGGGATTTGGCCCAGATGGCAGACCAAATCGTGTGCCGGATGAAGCTCAAATAGAGGCTATTAAAACCCATGTTGGCTTAGATAAAATTAGCCTTGAAGATAACTTAATCAGCAAAGCTGATCCGAAAGTGTATGTTGATTTATCTTCAATCGCTAAAGGCTTTGGCGTAGATAAAGTTGCCCAATATTTAGAGTCTGTAGGTATTAATCATTATTTGGTTGAGATTGGCGGTGAAATGCGGTTAAACGGCAAAAAAGCAGATGGCTCAAGCTGGCGGATTGCTATTGAAAAGCCAGTTACTTTTGACCGTGCAGTTCAGCAAGTGATCGAGCCGGGCGATGCTGCTTTAGCAACTTCTGGCGATTATCGTAACTATTTTGAACAGGATGGCGTGCGTTTTTCTCATACCATTGATCCAATTACCTTTAAGCCGATTAATCATAAATTGGTATCGGTTTCTGTGATTAGTAAAGATTGTATGACTGCTGATGGAATGGCAACTGCACTGAACGTAATGGGACCGGAAAAAGCTTTTGATTTTGCAAAAAAACATGATCTTGCAGTTTACCTAGTGGTAAAATCTGAGTCAGGCTTTGATGTTAAATACACAGAGCAATTTAAACCTTATATGAAGTGAGCTTTATCATGACAACCATTTTATTAGCATTCGGTATCTTTTTAATTGTTGTTGTTGCCATGTCTGTTGGTTTTATCATTCAGAAAAAATCAATCTCGGGTAGCTGTGGCGGATTAGGTGCAATTGGCGTTGAAAAAGCCTGCGATTGTGATAATCCTTGCGATAAGCGCAAAGCTAAAATGGAAAAAGAAGCTCAGCGTGAAAAAATGCTGAATGAGAATCGCATTATCTAACTTGAACAATTTAGGTTAACCAAATCTCTTAAAAGGCTTATTGAATATCCAATAAGCCTTTATTTTATCTGCTATAAAACTAATTTTAGTTTTTAGCTAACTTCTTATTTAACCTGAGGTGCGTATAAGAAATGTTGAAGTAAAATCCTCAACAATTGGATTAAATAATGCTAAACCAAACTTATTTTACGTTCCAACGAGGATAGTTTTTCGTCTATCAAGGCATTTTTCTGTACCTAATAGCGAGCTATTAGTCAGAAAAATAACGATGAGAG
>NZ_JAOPFU010000059.1 GCF_025515275.1 Catenovulum sp. 2E275 | reverse complement strand
GTGTCGCCCGGGTGGTGGAATTGGTAGACACAAGGGATTTAAAATCCCTCGATCGTAAGATCGTGCCGGTTCAAGTCCGGCCCCGGGCACCATTTTTTAAATCCCATCTTAAAATTGTCTAATTAAATAAGTTTTCAGCTTTCGTTTGAACTATAACTAAAATTTATTAATTTTTTTATTATTTCACAGTTTAATTTTCTCAGTCTGTCTATACTTAACTCTTATATTAAATTTTTACCTAATTAATTGAAATTTAGGGTATTACGTTTAAGTCGTCACACTAGGAGAATTTTATGTCTGAGGGTAAATGTCCTTTCAACCATGCTGCCGGTGGTGGTACAACAAACCGTGATTGGTGGCCAAAACAATTAAGATTAGACCTACTACACCAACATTCCAATTTATCTAACCCACTTGATCAACATTTTGATTATGCCGAAGCTTTTAAAAAGCTAGACTATAAAGCATTAAAACAAGATTTAACGGATTTAATGACTGACTCTCAGGACTGGTGGCCAGCCGATTTTGGGCACTATGGTCCTTTATTTATTCGTATGGCTTGGCACAGCGCAGGGACTTACCGAATTGGCGATGGACGAGGTGGTGCAGGTACAGGTACTCAAAGATTCGCACCATTAAATAGCTGGCCAGATAACGTGAGTTTAGATAAAGCTCGCCGTCTTTTATGGCCGATTAAACAAAAATATGGTCAGAGTATTTCGTGGGCAGATTTAATGGTTTTAACCGGTAATGTCGCATTAGAATCAATGGGATTTAAAACCTATGGTTTTGCTGGTGGCCGCAAAGATGTATGGGAACCTGAATTAGATATTTATTGGGGTACAGAAACCACTTGGTTGGATGATGAGCGTTATACCGGTGACCGAGATTTAGAAAATCCATTAGCAGCAGTACAAATGGGGTTAATTTATGTGAACCCAGAAGGACCTAATGGTAACCCTGATCCAATTGCGGCAGCTCATGATATTCGCGAAACATTTTCACGAATGGCAATGAATGATGAAGAAACCGTAGCTTTAATTGCTGGTGGTCATACGTTTGGTAAAACTCATGGCGCTGGTGATGCTGCTTTAGTTGGAGTTGATCCAGAAGCTGCACCACTAGAAGAGCAAGGTTTTGGTTGGAAAAGTGCCCATGGCTCAGGTAAAGGTGGCGATACCATTACCAGTGGTTTAGAAGTAACTTGGACGCAAACGCCGGCTAAGTGGAGTTATTATTTTTTTGATAACTTATTTAAATATGAATGGGAATTAACTAAAAGCCCTGCAGGCGCTCACCAGTGGGTTGCAAAAGATGCGGATGAAGTTATCCCTGATGCGCATGACGCTTCTAAAAAACACAGACCAACTATGTTAACAACGGATCTGTCATTAAGATTTGATCCTGAATATGAAAAAATTTCACGCCGCTTCCAAAAAAATCCATTGGAATTTGCTGAGGCATTTTCTCGTGCATGGTACAAATTAACTCACCGTGATATGGGGCCAAAAGCCAGATATTTAGGTAGTGAAGTACCATCTGAAGATTTAGACTGGCAAGATCCAATTCCAGCGGTTGATCACGAGTTAGTTAATGATGCGGATATCGCAGCATTAAAAGCAAAAATCTTGACTACAGGGTTAACCGTATCCGAATTAGTTGCAACAGCATGGGCATCGGCCTCTACTTTCCGTGGCTCTGATATGCGTGGTGGTGCAAATGGCAGCCGTATTCGTTTAGCGCCACAAAAAGACTGGGAAGTAAATGAACCAGCACAACTTGCCAAAGTATTAACCGAGCTTGAAAAAATTCAGGCTGAATTTAATAGCAGCCAAAGTGGTGGGAAGAAAGTTTCATTGGCTGATTTAATTGTACTAGCTGGCTCGGCCGGTATTGAACAAGCGGCACGAAATGCAGGTTCAAGTGTTGATGTACCTTTTGCACCTGGCCGAATGGATGCTTCTGAAGAATTAACTGATGTTGAATCTTTTGAGTATTTAGAGCCGAGAGCGGATGGTTTTAGAAACTATCAAAAAGCCGATTATCCGGTAAGAGCTGAAGATTTATTAATTGACCGCGCTCAGCTTTTAACATTAACCGCGCCAGAAATGACAGTATTAATGGGTGGTTTAAGAGTATTGGATATTAATACCGGTAATAGCCAGCACGGTGTATTTACTGATAAACCACAGGCGTTAACGAATGACTTTTTTGTTAACTTGCTAGATATGTCTACTCAGTGGAAACCGGTTGATGGTGAAAAGCTATATGAAGGTTATTGCAGAGCAACAGGCGCTAAAAAATGGAGTGCAACCCGAGTCGATTTAGTATTTGGGTCTAACTCGCAGCTTAGAGCTATTGCTGAAGTGTATGCAAGCTCAGATGCCAAACAGAAGTTTTTAGATGACTTTGTAGCGGCTTGGGTAAAAATAATGAATGCAGACCGATTTGATCTTAAATAACGCTATTTAAGATTATTTAAGCCAAGTAAATTAAAAGCAGCCTAGTTGAATAAACTAGGCTGCTTTTTTGTTTGTATGGTTAAATCAATCACCAACCTAAATAAGTAATATAAGCATAAATTTCTTTTGCTAAGCGATTATCTCTGGGGTTTAAACCTGTTCTGGCAAATAACTGACGTTGACGATAATGTAAGGTCAGATATTTTTTGGCGGCTTGCTGACGATGTTTTACCGTTGCTAATGCCCAGCGGTTATCAAACTCTGACCAAATATCCAAAACCGGAATATCCAAGTTGGCAATTTTTTTCGCAAGGTTTTTATTAAGCTGATATTCGGGTAAATAAGGTGAGATTAATACCAAAGTATCCGGCAACTGAATATCACCGGCAGAAAGCGCTTCAATTAACCAGCCTGCGGTTGCCCCTTGTGCCACATATAAAACTAGCCCTGGGTAGTTTTCTGCTTCGGTATTTAACGCATTTAGCATTATTTTAAGCTGAGTTTTTACTGCGCTGGCATCGGCTTCGCTAATTTGTTCTGCCCCCTTAATTGGCTGGGCTGTTAGTGTTTTAGCTTGCTCTTCATTTAATTGCCATACTCCGGTTAAATCATTTGGCGCTATACTGCCAATGGTTACCCATCCGTAATCATTTAATTTATCTGGTAAATTAGAAAAACTTTGGGATTGATATGCCTGTAAATTAATATCCGGCAATAAAAGTGCTTTGCCGCGAGCACTTGGGCCAGTTTGTTCATTAATTAATACCGGAATACTTTGCTCTGCGGCCATCACCGTTTTTATTTGGTCAGCCGGAAAATAACGGGTTAAATCATCAAGTTGATTTTGTGAATGCGTTAATTCGGCGGCATTTAAAGCTAAACTGGCAGCAGTAAATAAACTGATATTCAGTTTAAATAATGTCGGCTTAATCTCAAATTTTAGCTTCACAATAAGCACCTGATAGTTAACATATTTGATATTAGCTTATCGGCAGCAAAGTTTGTTTTTTAAGTTAAAGCGAAGAAATAAGTTTAACTAATTGAGCTAAGCGCTCGTTGGTTAGTTGGCGGTAATCAAAATAAGGCGCAACAATAAGTTTGTATTGTTGGTTAATCGCAAAATGTGGCGTTAACCAAGTTAGCTCAAATTCAAAATTTAATTTAGCTGCATAAGTGCGACCTGCAATAATATGAATCCGGTTTTGGTTAAAATCCGGTTTAGAAAATAACAAAGCAAATTGACCATTATCCGTTAATAAACTGTCATCTCTTAACATTTGCCAGCTTGTATATTGAGCTGGTTTCAGCGCAAATATCAGTTTGGCAAAACAGTTAAATACTTTACGCCAGTTATTGCTGGTATTGGCTAAAATAAAGTCCAGTTCTCCAGGTTGCAAACCCGTTAATTCATCCATTTCTATATATTTATCGATGGGTGGCCTGTGCTCAAAATAAACCGCAATTTGAGCTTGCTGGTCGCCAAAACCTATATCTGAATTATGCATAATTTAAGGTCTTTATTGATTAAAACGGACAAGCAGCATAAAACTCAAGATTTTCACCACTTATCGGATGGCTAAATTGAAGCCTTTCGGCATGCAATTGCAATCTGGGCGCTAGTGCTAAAGCTTGCGGGTGCGCATATAATCTATCACCTAAAATCGGGTGACCTAAAGCGAGCATGTGCACTCTAAGTTGATGAGAACGTCCCGTTATTGGGTGTAATAAAATCCGGCTAGACTCTGTGTCTTTACCAATCACTTGCCAGAATGTTGCTGATTTTTTGCCTACATTATGCTCCACCATTTGTTTGGGGCGATTAGGCCAGTCACAAATTAACGGTAGTTCAATCAGCCCTTGTTCAGCAATTGGGTGACCATAAACTCGCGCAATATAATGTTTGCTGGTTTGTCTTTCCTGAAACTGGCGAGCCAAATTAGAATGTGCAGCTTTATGCAGTGCCCAAACCATAATACCAGAGGTTGCCATATCTAACCTGTGCACTATGCCTATTTTGGGCCACACCCTTTGCGCTCGTGCTTCTAAGCTGTCCTGATGCTCAGGTAACTTGCCTCTTACCGATAATAACCCACTGGGTTTATTAAATACGACAATATCTTTGTCGTGATAAATAATCGGTAAAACTGGTTCTTTTGGCGGGTTATAAACAAAACTCATGCGGATATTCAAAAACAATAATTTGGCGTTATTCTACCGTTAAAGCGACAGATCCCAAACTGATTTACTGTTTTCAGTAGCGAACCGCAAAAAACAGAAACCAAAACAGCCTATTTTTGAATTAAAACGGTCTCCAAATTTAGTTGAGCGTTACACACCTGCTTTAGTCAAACAGTTAGGTATTGATGAGATGTGGTTAGATTTAACACAAGGGATTGAGTTACGTTTTAGCCATTCTGTTGGGCAAGTTCAGCAACTTAAAAGTTATGCCATTGCACATAAGCTCAAACGGATTAAAGGGGTAAAATCGCTGCAAGCACCATTTAATATCTAACACGCGCCGCTTGCAGCGTCGTCGTTGAGCTGATTGTTATAGATTTCCGCTATATGGCTTTTTATTCGCTTGGCAGAGTAAACACTAAACGTCTGCGAGAGGAAGAAAATCACCATCACCACAAAGAGCGCGCCGAGCCCATATAATGACAGCGCCTGAACAAACGAGATGGGCTGGACAAATGCCGGCATCATAAACATCACAAGTGCTACTAAGCCGAAGAAGATTGATACAGCAAAGTTCATGTAGTAGCCGATTTTGTCTGAGAGATCTAAATTGACAGCGACCTGCCCTCCCTCGAATTTCAGATGACGGGAAGCTCGGCGAAAGTGAAGAAATGGAAGCTCACCCTTCGACAACTTATGCAAGCGTATGAGCTCCTCCCTATATTCCTTCTCCGCAGGAATTTGCGCCACATACAGGAAATACTCCCGGCTTAATTCGTGCTTTAGAAAGTCTTTGAATTGATCATCTAAGTGGGTGCAATCAAGGGCTTCCATTATGCGTTTGATGCGTTGCCTCTTGCGACCTTCTAAATACTCAGAAATTCTCGGGTAGTTTCCAATTAGCCCAACCATCAGAATTACTGCAAGCCACAAGATATTGCCTGACTGGATAGCGTCTGCAATTTTGTTCGCTATTTCTAACACAATTTTTCCCTATTCATAGCACAGCTTTGGCTGTCCAGTGAAGGCCGTAGGCCTGAACGGTGTTTAAGCGCTTTGTATGGATTAAGTTGTTCTAATGATGACTCGTAAGATGTTTTTGCTAAAGCAACTTCCTCTTTATACAAATGGAGCTGCTCAAGCGATGTAGCATAAGTATCTTTAGCAAGCAGCAATTCGTTCTTTTGGATATTTAATTGCTCTAGTGCTGCAATATATGAATTCTTTGCTGCTTCAGATTGCTCTGATGAATAATAAGCACCAAAAGCAGTGCCTAACATAGCCAGAAAACTTGCACCTAAAGATAAATATGACAATTCACGATTATTCACAACCATAACTCCTTGGTAGCTAACGCTTTAGTATTCATGTACACGTAGTTTGTGTGAATGAATCATTTGTTGAGCGGGCAAACGACACTGTTGTCTGGTTTGATTTATGCTATAGGAATTTACTTTTTAAAGCTAGACTGGCATGGCAGATTGCTTCCTTGTTATTGGCATTTCATCAACTCATTAAACTTGAGTTTGCGCGTAAGTTAATTGTTATTTAAGCCAGTTAGTATATTTATTGCAACTTATTTTTATCGGCTCAGCAAGGCATGAACCAGCCTAATGGATCTTATTTTTATGGACTTTCTTATCTTAAAAGTTTTAGCCAATTCATTTCTTTATTTTGCAGAAAACTGCTCAACTTATGTTTGAATTTTTAGTTGAGCAGATTCTGAATACACTCGGTATATTTATATTGATTTAGCTCTATTAAGCCTGATGACTCACAATAATTAATCTTAATGCATCAAATTTAAATCTGGCTTGTTTGATATGTTGAATTAATTCAGCTTGCTGATTGGCTAGTGTTTCCAGTTCTATAGCGCGAATATTTGGATTCACTTTGGCTAAGCTAGTTAAGCGTTGGAATTCTTCGCCTAATTCCTGCTCTATTTTTTCAACAGCCTGATTAATTAATTGATCAGTTGCTTGTTGTGCTGCTGTTTCAGATTTACCAATTAACTCGTGAATTTGAGTTTGCAGTGCGGTGGCTAATTGAGAACCCACTTGACGGCCAACTGGTTTAAGCTGTTTATTTAAGTTTTCAAAACTGACTTTAGCTGCAAGGTTATTACCGGCTTTATCCATTAAAATACGTACTGGTGTTGGCGGTAAAAAACGTCCTGGCTGTAGGCTTTTAGGCGCGCTGGTTTCAACCACATAAATCAGCTCAACTAAATAAGTGCCTTCGGGCAGCGCTTTGTTATTTAATACGCTAACGGTATTGTTACCCATTTCGCCTGAATTGATCATTTCAAAACAGCCTTGAACCATAGGGTGATCCCAGCTAATAAAACGAACATCTTCACGCGACAATGCGGCATCACGCTCAAAACTCACTGTCATGCCATCGTCACTTAATTCAGGAAAATGAGGCTCAAGCATGTGATCGGTTGGATTTACCGCTAAACACCTGTCACCTTTATCTTCTTGGGCAACCCCATATACATCAAATACTTGTAGCATAAAGGCGACTAATTCTGTGTCATCATCGATTGCTTCAATTTGATCTTTAATCTCATCGCCATCAAACCCTTTGGAATTTATCTCTAATAAAATATCTCGGCCTTGTTCCATTTGCTGATTTAGCTCAGCAATTTGTATTCTGGCTTGTTCAACTAAAGGGGCTAACTGGCTGTCATTATGGTTATTTTGCGCAAGAATCGTTAATAAGCTGTCTTTTTGCTGCTCATAAACATGAATGCCGGCAGGGCAGGTTTGGGCGTAAGCGTTAATACCTTGATGTTGCCATTGGAAAATAGTTTCACTGGCTGACGATTCAAAATAAGGTAAATGAATTTGAATATCATGTTTTTGGCCGATGCGGTCTAAGCGACCAATTCGCTGCTCTAATAAATCTGGGTTCAGTGGTAAATCAAATAAAACCAAATGGCGGGCAAATTGGAAATTAC
Organism: Catenovulum sp. 2E275; assembly: GCF_025515275.1. Taxonomy (GTDB): domain Bacteria; phylum Pseudomonadota; class Gammaproteobacteria; order Enterobacterales; family Alteromonadaceae; genus Catenovulum. The sequence goes on along the minus strand of NZ_JAOPFU010000059.1, from coordinate 11,739 downwards.
GTCCTTCAGAGCCAATTTCAGAACAAATTAATAACTGGCAACCTTCTTCTTGATCGGCGAACCAAGCTGCTGCGCGGTCACGCTCAACAATGCTCATGCCCTCATGGAATACCGAGGCGTTAATACCTTGTTTAACTCGAATGGCTTGCTCAAGTGTTAGCGCGGTTGAGGCTTTTGCACAAATAATTAAAAATTTATCATTTTTATTTTCTTTAACTAATTCGCTTAACCAATCAACTCTTGGGTCTATTCGCCACCATTCAATATCTTCGCTGATCGCACTTTCGTATAAAAACTCAGGGGTTAATAATGGTTTGACTATTTTTTCGCTCACTTGGTTTTGGCTAATCTCATCGCTGTGACGGTTTAACCACCAGTCATTCGCTGCTTTATATTCTGCTGGCATATCCAGTTTAACCGGTAAAACACAGCGTTTTGGAAAGCCTTTAACCGAGGCGCGGGTATTTCTGAATAAAACCCGGCCAGTTCCGTGCTGATCAATTAACGATTTTAAACATTTTTGACGAGCAGCTTCGCGAGTGGCCTGCTCAGAGCTATTTATATTGGTTTGGGTTTCTTCGCTGAGTGCATTAATGTTTGCCAATTGTGCAAGCTCAGTTTTAGTTAACGGTTTTTCTGTCACCAGTGTTTTTGCTAATTCAGCAATTGCTTGATAGCCAGACTCTTCTTCAACAAAACTTTGATAACTATGGAATCTGTCTGAATCGAGTAAACGCAGGCGGGCAAAATGGCTTTCGTGGCCTAATTGATCAGGCGTTGCGGTTAATAATAATAGGCCGGCTGAACGAGCGGCTAATTTTTCAACGGCTGTATATTCAGCGCTGGCTTCATTTTCGCTCCACTTTAAATGATGCGCTTCATCCACCACAACTAAATCCCAGTGTGCGGCTAAGGCTTGAGATAAACGGTTATCAGAATCACTTAGCAGGCTTAATGGTGCAATAATTAATTGCTCAGTTTCAAATGGGTTTTCATCGCTAGAGTCGTATTCGGCACACCTTTCTTCATCAAAAATGGCAAATTTAAGATTAAAGCGGCGCAGCATTTCAACCAACCACTGATATTGCAGTGATTCAGGTAATAAAATGAATACTCGGGACGAGCGACCGGTTAATAATTGCTGGTGAATAATCATCCCGGCTTCTATGGTTTTACCTAAACCAACTTCATCAGATAATAACACTCTGGGGGCAACCCGTTGACCAGCTTCTTTAGCAATATGTAATTGATGCGGAATTAATGAGGTGCGCGCACCTGCTAAACCAACCAGTGGGTGAGTTTGATATTTATGCTGTAATCTGAGTGAGTCATATCTCAGGCTGTACCAGTCATTACGGTCGATCTGGCCGGTAAATAACCTGTCTTGCGGTTTATTAAATTTTAAATGGTGATTTAAGCGAGTTTCAATTAACTGCGCAATTTCGCCGGTATCATCGCGTTTACCTAAATAAATATTTACGCCATCTTCGGTGACAACTTGCGCAACGGTTAAACTCCAACCTTCTGCACTTTCAACTTTATCGCCGACATTAAAGCTAACTCGGGTTAATGGTGCACTGCCAATCACATATTCGCGTTGTTCTGCGGTGGCTGGAAATAACATAGAAATGCGGCGGCCATTAATTGCGACAATAGTGCCGAGTCCCAAGTCCGATTCAGAATCGCTGATCCAACGTTGCCCTAATGCAAAATCACTCATTGTTTAAACTCACCTTTTTAAGCTGGCGTAAATAAATAGGGCGCGTATGTTACCCAAAGCTCAGCTGGCTTTCACTGAATAATTACCAAAATAACGGTAAATTCGTTTATTTGTTTAATTAAAGAACAAGCTGACCAGTTTTGTGAAACATTTTTTGATTATTTGAAATTGAACAATATAAACAAAGTCAGCCAGTGTTATTTCCACTTACTTATAATGCGCATTTTAAATGGCTAGGGGTTGGCTAAAAAATGGACAATTAAAAATATCCTTATAAATAAATCAAAATAATGCTTGCTCAAAGTTAAATTTAGTCTGATAGTAAAGTTGAGGGTGCAGGGTTGCACTTGGATTTAAAAATAAAAAATGTCGTGATAACCGACTCTGGAGGCAAGATGACCGAGCCACTCGCTAAAATTTATATTTTAGACACTAACATTCTGCTGCACGAACCTTTCGCTTTTCTCAACTTCCAAGAACATGACGTATATATTCCAATGACAGTATTGGAAGAACTCGATGACATTAAAGACCGAAAAAAAGATGTTAGCCGAGATGCCAGAATTGCAATTAGGGCATTAGAAGAAGCCCTGCAAGATGCCCCGCCAGAAGATATTATTCAAGGGGTCAGTATTGCAAAATACTCTGCTGACCACAGCTCAACTGGTAACCTTGCTATCTTCCCCGACCACTTACTCAATAAAGAACTTGTTACCTTACCCGGCCCTGAAAATGATAATCAGATAATCAATGCCGCTTTGCATTTGCAAAAAGAAAAAGCGCCGCGTCAGGTCGTGTTAGTTACTAAAGATATAAACATGCGGCTAAAAGCTAAAGGCGCAGGTTTAGAACGGGTTGAAGATTACCGAACAGACCAATTAATTTCAGATATTAAATATTTGAGCACGGGTTATGTTGAGGTTGAAGGTGAATTTTGGGAAAACGTTAATAAATGCGACAGTGAAGTCAATGGCCGTGAAACTGTGCATACAGTTGAGCGAAATGTATTACCGCAAACCGTATTTATTAACCAATATATTTATGATCAAAATCATCACTTTGCCGGCAAAGTAATCGAACATAATGATAAAACAGTAAAACTGAAAGATTTAGGTTACGAGCGCATGATGGGACGCACCGCGTGGGGAATTTCACCTAAAAACTTCCATCAGGCGATGGCGCTAGATGCCTTATTAGATACCAATATTGATTTGGCATTATTAACCGGGCCTGCCGGTAGTGGTAAAACCTTATTAGCTTTAGCAGCTGCGCTTGAAATGGTGGTTGAAAAAGGGATTTACGAAAAAATTATCGTTACCCGAAATACCCCAGAAATTGCAGAGTCAATCGGCTTTTTACCCGGTACAGAAGAAGAAAAAATGGCACCTTGGTTAGGCGCTATTAGTGACTCGCTGGACTTTTTACATCGACACGACGAATGCCGCGATAGCAGCATGCGTTATATTATGGAAAAAGCGAATATTCAGTTTAAGTCGGTTAACTTTATGCGCGGGCGCAGTATTCAAAAATCAGTGGTGATTTTAGATGAATGTCAGAATATGACTTCTTCTCAACTCAAAACCATTATTACCCGCGCTGGTGAGGGCACTAAGCTGATTTGCTGTGGTAACCTCGCACAAATCGACAGCAATTATTTAAGCCCGCTGACCTCAGGTTTAACTTATATTGTTGAACGGTTTAAAGATTTTGAAGGTAGCTCAACGGTACATATTGCTGGGGTGATGCGTTCAAGACTGGCCTCTTTTGCCGAAGAAAACTTGTAAATTAAAACCATTCGATTAGAGCAATTATTTAGACTTTAATTGCTCTAATCTGTTTTGGGCGGTAATCACAACTTTTTGTTTTTCTTTTTCAGAATAAAAAATCCAGTCTAGTTTTTCGTCTTTACTGCGACCACACCCAATACAAACTTCATCCATGTTTAATCGGCAGTCGCCAATGCATGGATTCTTTACTTTATCAGTATGAGGTAGTGTGCTCGTCGACATAAAAACTCCTAAATTTAAGAACAATTTTTGATTTTATCAAAAAATTGATTAAAACCCTGTTAAATCTCGCTATACTGAAATCAATTTAATTTTCAAAGGCAGTAATTATATGGTAATTGACAGAGATCAGGCATTGGAAAGATTGGCTGGCAATGAAGCTTTACTTGATATGTTAATTAAAAAATTCATAACAGACAATCAATCTGCTGCTGATAAGTTAAATGAATTAATTGCAGATAATGACTTGGAGGAAGCTGGTCGTTTTGTCCATTCAATTAAAGGGGCCGCAGGAAACTTGAGTATGAATCAATTATTTTTGTCGGCTAAAAACCTGGAAAACTCAATTAAACAGCAAAATCAGATAGATGCTCAGCTTAAAGCAGATTTTGAGCAAGATTTGCAAGCCGTTTTAAATTATCAGAATTAGTCTTTTCAGTTTATGACTCCAGATGTAAACCGACAAACTATCTTAATTGTTGATGATGAACCGATTAATATTAGTGTATTAGCGCAAAGTTTGGCTTTACATTACAGAGTTAAAATTGCGACTAGCGGTGAAAAAGCTTTAACAATAGTCAATTCGGGAGAGCCTCCAGATTTAGTCTTGCTAGATATTCAAATGCCGGATATTGATGGTTACGAAGTGCTGATTAAAATGCGCCAGCAGGATGAAACAAAAAGCATTCCTGTGATTTTTATCACAGCCAAAGATGCCGCCGAAGATGAAGCGAAAGGGTTGGATTTAGGCGCAATGGATTATATTACCAAGCCGTTTAATTTACCTGTAGTTAATGCTCGAGTTCGCAACCAGTTGGCGTTAAAACAAAAAGCCGATTTGCTTGAAAGGCTTGCGCTCATCGATGGTTTGACTGAAATTCCAAACCGGCGTCACTATGATAATCGTTTAGCTAATGAATGGCGTCGTTGTATCGATGAAGGGCAAAATATAGCTATCATTATGATAGATATAGATGAGTTTAAGTCGTTTAACGATCATTATGGTCATGCTCAGGGCGATTTAGCACTTAAACAAGTTGCTGCTTTAATAACAAGTCAGTTACGCCGAAGTTGTGATTTAGCAGCTCGATATGGTGGAGAAGAATTTGTTGTTTTACTGCCCGGTTGTACATTACAAAGTGCACAAATAATAGCAGAAAAAATCAGAGTTGCTGTTTTTGAACAGGGAATTGTTAACGAATATTCCAAAAATCGGCAAATTACAGTAAGCTTAGGCTTGGCATGTATCCAAGCTAAAAGTGCGTATTCTCCAGAGTACTTACAGACTAGTGCCGATAATTTATTATATCAAGCCAAAAATAGTGGCCGAAATCAGGTTGTTTCAGCTCAGATTGATTCTGAATTTAACGCCAATAAAACTAAATAAGTGACCTCCGTGGATAAGCAAGAACCCTTATTAAAATCATTTAAAACCTTATTAAAAGAGCAAAGCTTTTCATCGCAGGCGGATATTGTTGAAGCTTTAAAACAGCAAGGGTTTGATAATGTTAGCCAATCTAAAGTCTCTCGCTTGTTAAGCCGCTTTGGTGCGGTTAGAGCACGCAATGCCAAACAAGAAATGGTATATTGTCTACCGCCTGAATTAGGTGTTCCAACAGCTGAAAGTCCACTTAAACAATTAGTATTAAGTGTTAACCATAATCAATCTTTAATTGTGATTAAAACCTCCCCCGGGGCTGCTCAGCTTATTGCCAGAATGTTAGATTCACTTAATCATGATTTAGGTGTATTAGGCACAATTGCCGGTGATGATACCATTTTTATCGCGCCGGTGGATACCGGATTAATAGAGCAGGCTCAGCAGCAATTAATCGACTTTTTTGAAACTGTATAAACGGTTTTAGCGCTTATTTATTATAAGCGCTGTTTAACTCTTATTTTCTGGTTTTCTTATTCATGTATGCGCATCGGCTAATGCTTAAGCTGTCAAAACTGGATATACAAGACTTAAACAAAAGCAGCAGCCAAACCAAATAACCCACCAAAAAAACCACCCCAAACAACCAGCCAGCCTAAATGATGTTTAATCATATCCTGAACTAAAGTTTTTACCATTTTAGGAGTTAACTCATCTAAACGGGCAATGACAATTTGCTTAACTTTTTCTCTTAGTTGAGCAACTACATCAGGTTGTTCTACTGATTCTCTAACTAGCTCGTTAAAGGTATCGCTTTCGCTGATTTCAATGATCTTTTGTTTTAGTTTGCTGATAAAAGGTTGTTTAAGTGGTTCAATAACTGATTCACCGCCAAACATAGCCAGCATACTGCCAAATTTAGATTCATTAATGGTATTAACTAATGAGTCGTAAGCGGGTTCAAAATCGACTTTCTCAATAATTGGGGCAAAATTAAAATGGCTGGCATGGCCTTGTTGGTCGCTTAAAAATTTATCAATGTTCTCGTGATTAAAAAATTGCTCCATCATTAAATTTTCAATCGCTTTTTTAAACTCATTAAACCGGGCTTCTATTACCCCAGAACCATAAAGGCCGGGCACTTTTTCAAATAGCATGTGAACCGCTAACCAGTTGGTAAATGCGCCGGAAAGCGCAAACAATCCAACCGAAAATACTATGGCCTGATCAGCAAAATAACCAATGGCGGTTAACGCGGCTGCAATTAAATTAACTAACAAACTCTTGTTCATTTACAGATTCCAAAGCAAAAATTAGATTTATGCTATATATTTCATTATTATCAATCAAGTAATCGAATAATAAAACTGAGAGATTAAATGTACACGGCTTGTTATGCCATTTTAAAAAAGCTTTCATTAAATTCACTTAAAGCCCGAGTTGTTTTATCTATTTTGGCTTCGAGTTTGGCGATCACGTTAATTGTTATTGCAATTTTTAGTAGTTATCACTACAAATCTATTTATGCTCAGGTTGATAAAGATGTGCAGGCCAATATTGGATTAGTCAGGGAGCCTATATCAGAAGCTCTATGGAGTTTTAAAGAGGAAACTACACAATTTGTATTGACTGGTTTAGTTCAGCAGCCTTTTATTTCTGCGGCAGAAATAAAAAGTGAAACTGGAGAGGTTTATTTAGTGGGTCAGCCTCAAGGAGACGCTAAATACACTCAACAATTAAGTTATCAAAGGGAATTGGTCGGGACAATTCATGTATGGATTAATAATGATGAAATAAACCATTATATTCAGAATTCACTGACTAATATTGCACTCATTTTTATATTATCGTCAGCTTTGATTACGTTGATTTCAATTAAGTTGTTTGACTACATGGTATCGCGCCATTTAATTGTGATTGCTAGAAGCCTTAAAACTTACAATATTAAAGATGACTCTGTAGCAGAGATTTCACTTGAGAGAAATACAATAGTTGAAGATGAGTTAAGTAAAATTGTTGCTAACCTCAACCGGTTAAATCGTGATACCCATAACTTTATTAAAACCAAGCAAAAATTTGAAGAACATCTCACCTTTCAAGCCAATTATGATGATTTAACAGGTTTACCAAACCGCAGATATGGACTCAAACTATTAGAAAATGTGATTGAAGATTGCAATGAAAATGATGCTTTCTCATTAATGTTTATTGATTTAGATGGCTTTAAAGAAATCAATGATACTCACCAACATTTAATTGGTGATGAAATTTTAAAAATGGTTGCCGACAGGCTTAAAAAAGTGGCTTATTCGTATCCAGCGCATGTAGCACGTATGGGCGGCGATGAGTTTATGTTTGTGGTTAAATTAACCGGTAATGATGCTGAAAACCTCGCTAATATTATTATTCATACTTTAAAAGCGCCTTATAAAATTAATAATGATATTTTAGCATTAAGTTGTAGTATCGGGATTGCAGTTTACCCAAATGATGCTGATAGTGGAACGTCACTAATAGCTAATGCAGATACAGCCATGTTTGAGGCTAAATCGGCGGGTAAAAGCCAGTTTAAAACTTTTTCGGCTAATATGTTTGAGGCTTTGCTATATAAATCTCAGCTTAAAAATGCAATTGGCTCAGCTTTAGATAATGGTGAAATCAGTGTTTGTTTTCAGCCAATTTTTGCCATATCAAGCAGTGAAATTGTTGGATTTGAAAGTTTATGCCGCTGGAATCATCCTAAATTTGGTCAAGTCAGACCGGATATATTTATTGAATTAGCCGAAGAAACCGGCGATATAGTTAAAATTGATCGTTTTGTATTAAGTGAAACGGTTAAGCTGTTACACCAGTTAAGTTTTGAATACCCCAAATTATTTGGCACAGTGAATTTTTGTCCGCTGGATTTTTCACAAGAAGATTTATTACATTACATTAGCCAGTTGCTGGCGAAATATCCGCTGGAAAGCGCTCAACTAGAAATAGAAGTAACCGAACGCTCACTATTGCAAAACGATATTCAAAGTAATGTTCAGCACACATTAAGTGAACTGGATAAACTGGATATAAAAATTGCGATAGATGATTTTGGCACGGGTTATTCGGCGCTGAGTTATGTTAAGCATTATCGCCAGTACATTTCTAAAATTAAAATAGACCGCTTATTTATCCGTGATATGGTGCTGGATAAAGCGGATGCTGCTTTGGTAAATTCAATTATTCAAATGGCACACGGGTTAGATATGATGGTGGTTGCAGAAGGCATAGAAACTGATGCTCAACGCACGGTTTTACAAAGGTTAGGTTGTAAGTTTGGGCAAGGCTATTTAGTGAGTAAACCTTTGCCTTATCAGGATTTTGTCGATTTATTGAGTGAAACTCAATTAGTATAAGTGATAATAATGAAAGCAGTTTTAAGAAAATTATGTGCACCGGTTTTAAATATATTTGAACAAGGAACAGAGCCTTATAAATATAAACCGTTAAACCGGACTATTTTAAATGTAGTAGGCGGATTATTTTTATTATTGGCAATTGCCCTAGTTTATATTGTGCCCGCTAGTTTAGATGGAAAATGGTTACCAGTTGTGATTTTTGGCACCGCCAGTTTAGTTTGTTTAATGGTTGGGGGTTTAGGCACAGACAGAGCAGTTTCAAAAATCTGGGGCAATAAATAACAACTAATAACAAATCATAACGGCTGTTACACTAAATAACTGTAGCGCAAGGAAAGCATATTGAGTTATCACTATGAAATATCTGTATTCAATATTTATACTGCTACTGGTGATGATTTTTTTGTTATTGTACTGGCTTTATCCAGAGCACTCTGCAAACCAACCCTCAATTAAACCGGCTGATAACCAGTCGGTTAATGCACTACCGGAAACAAGTCTACCCGAACCAGAAATAAACAATCAGCAACCGGAGGCTGAAATTAAAGCGGTTGATAATACCCAACCAATAGCGCTTGATATTAATCCCCAAGTTAAAGACATTGAGCCGGTTGAAGCCAGTTTAGGTGTATTGGCTGATTTACTGGCCGAGCAGGATTACCAAACGCTTAATGATCAGCAAAAACTGGCATTATTATTAGCCATTGATCAGTGTTTAGAGTTTTCACAATTTGTTAAGCAAAACACTATGCAAATTCCCGCGAGTGAAATTGAAGCGGCTGATCCGGTTAAGTTGCAAAAAATCAATAATTGTCAGGCATTACCAGCGCAGGCCTTAGTTGATTTAAATCAGCAGGCTGAACAGCTAGCACTGAATGCCCAAAGTGCAGAACTTAAAATTCAAGCCGCCATGTTATTGTCTCATTTACCCAGCATCAGGCGAAGCCAAGATGCACCGCCAGAAGATCCTTATGTTCATTATCAAAAACAATTAATGTGGCTGGAACATGCCAGAGCGCAAGGGAGTTTAGAAGCTCTGTTAAGTTTGGCTATGCGTTATCAGTATGGCGAAGCGCCCGATCCAGTAACTGCAACCAGTTATTATTTTGCGCTTGAGCAATTAGCGCCACAATATCAGTTAGCCGAGCAGGTAAAATCGCTTACAGAAAACTTAAAAACATGGCAACTGGAACAAGCCAAACAAAGCAGCCAGCTTTATATTAAAGAAATGCGCTCATTAGATAATTTATATAGCTGGTAATGGGGCTATTTTTCGGTTAAATAAACAAATTTTTCAGCTAACTGCTCAACTGTTTCTTTGTGGTTTGGATCTGGGATGATGCAATCAATCGGGCAGACGGCAACGCATTGTGGCTCATCATAATGGCCTACACATTCGGTGCATTGCGCCGAATTAATTTGATAAATCTCAGCGCCCATCTCAATAGCTTGATTAGGGCATTCCGGCTCACACATATCACAGTTGATACAATCGTCTTCAATTAATAATGCCATTATTAGCTCCTCGCCAATTAAGCTGTTTTATAAGGCGCACGGGTATCTGTGCCTTTGGGTAAATTGCGTAATAAAATGGATTTATCTAAATCGGCGACTCTAATATGATTAGGCAGGCGCACTTTTACTTTATGACCTGAACCTTTTGCTGAATCAATTATCTGATTATTTTGATCGTATAAGTCTTCCAGAATAAAGTTGTGGTTGCCTTCAGTCGTCATCAGTTCGAGCGAATCATCAATTGAGAATTTATTTTTTACATCCACCACTATGGTATTAGCTTTTAGATCAAACTCGATGATTTCACCTACCAATTGCTGTAATTCGCTTACAGAACTTCCGGTCTGATAATTTTGATAACTGTCGTGGGTATGGCGGCGCAAAAAGCCCTCGGTATAGCCGCGATTACTTAGCTTATCTAGTTCAGTTAATAAATTAGGGTTAAAACTTTTATGCAGGTAAGCGTCTTTGATTGCTTGACGGTAAGTTTGGGCGGTGCGAGCAACATAATAAAAAGATTTAGTCCGGCCTTCTATTTTGAGTGAATCAATGCCGATTTCCAGTAAACGATTAATATGCTCAATTGCACGTAAATCTTTGGAGTTCATAATATATGTGCCGTGTTCGTCTTCAAACGCAGGCATAAATTGGCCGGGCTTTTCTTTTTCTTCGAGTAAAAAAATGTCGGACGTTGGCTGTTGAATATGAACTATATTACCAGCTTCATCTTCGGTGGCCGGATGAGCTTGATATGACCAGCGGCAAGCGTTAGTACAAGTGCCTTGGTTGGGATCACGCTTATTGATATATCCAGATAATAAACAGCGGCCAGAATAAGCCATGCATAATGCGCCGTGGACAAATACCTCAAGTTCTATATCTGGGCAAAGTTGACGGATTTCGGCAATTTCGTCGAGCGATAATTCACGCGATAAAATAACCCGCTTAATCCCTTGTTTTTGCCAAAACTGAACTGTGGCATAATTAACCGCATTGGCTTGTACCGATAAATGAATCACCTGCTGCGGAAAGTGTTCGCGCACCTGCATAATTAAACCGGGATCAGACATAATCAGCGCATCTGGTTTTAGCTCAATAACTTGTTTAATGTCTCGTAAAAAGGTTTTTACTTTGCCATTGTGCGGCGCAATATTGTTCACCACATAAAACTGTTTACCTAAGGCGTGGGCCTCTTCAATTCCGGTTTTTAAATGGGCTAAATCAAATTCGTTATTACGCACCCGCAAACTGTATCTGGGTTGGCCTGCATAAACAGCGTCTGCGCCATAAGCAAATGCAAATCTTTGATGTTTTAAACTGCCTGCCGGTAATAATAACTCAGGTTTCATAATAGCCCCGCTGGTGGTGAATTGTTCGGGGTATTTTAACCATGTTTTTTGTATGGTTTTTTGATCTGGTGCAAATAAAAAAGCCGCAAATCATAAGCCGTTTTCAAACGTTGAGTTTATTTTTTGCGGCTAGGGTCTGTTGATCTTTTGAGTACAATTTTGCAGCAGTTTGTTTGGTATTTATCCAAGGCATAGCGATTGCCGTGTAGTGAGCTACATAAATGAGCTATAACGCAGAAGAAATGCCAAACAAACGCTGCCTTTAGGTTCGTTCTAAATGCTTTTTACTCTTTGTTACCTACATGGATGTAGGTAAGGGGCGAGAGCATGGAGCGGAAGCTTTGCAGCATTTTGACTTAATCCATTAGGCCTTCAA
>NZ_JAOPFU010000058.1 GCF_025515275.1 Catenovulum sp. 2E275 | reverse complement strand
AGCGATTGACGTGTAGTGAGCTACACAAATGAGCTATAACGCAGAAGAAATGCCAAACAAACGCTGCCTTTTAGGTTCGTTCTAAATGCTTTTTAATCGAGGCGCAGCATTTTGACTTAACCCATTAGGCCTTCAATGCTGCGCCTCGATTAAAAAGCATTTAGTTAGAACAAAATTTGTACATCAAACGTCAACAGACCCTAGATAAAATCTAAACTAAACATGCGATATAACTCTATAATGAGTTTAATTTATGCGCATTTTGGGTTCGTTTCTATTAGAATATCGCGCTTTTATTTAGGTAAATGCCTACGGTTTAGGAAATAGTTAATTGTTGTTATTTAAAAATAAGCCCGGTTCACTATTTTCCGGGTTCAATGCTCTGTGGCTACAAAAACCGCTTATTGTAGGGCTAGTTGTTTTGGTTGCTGCACTAATTGGAATTTATACCCGTCCACTCGATTTACTTGCTAATTTATGGCCAGCTAACGCTATTTTATTAGGTATTTTTCTCAGGTTTCCGTCAACACAAACACCGCTGCACTTATGTTTTGCTTTTATTGGGTTTGTTATCGCAGATATGATGACAGGTAGCACCTTAGAAAAAACCTTGTTACTAACCACTGGTAACTTAGTTAGTGTTTGTAGTGGGATCATCTTTACCCGAAAATACTTAGATAACTTTGACTCACTTTTAAAAACAAGAAGTATTTTAAATTTAATCATTGTGGCTTTAGTTAGCTCGGCCGCCGCTGGTATTTGCGGCATGTTCATTTATCCATATTTGTTTAATGGTGCCGTTAGTGATGGTTGGATATTCTGGTTTGTTAGTGAGTTAGTTCATTACATTGCCTTTTTACCTTTTATTCTGGCTTTTCCTAAAAGTTTTAAAACGTTCAATCTTAAAAAAGCGGGTGATATATCTTTTCTAACTCTTATGGCTCCGGCTTTGAGTGTGCTCTTTTTATGTTTATTAGTTGTACTAATTGATGGCCCCGGTATGGTTGCCATCCCAGTTTTAGGCTTGCTTTGGTGTGCTTTAAGCTACCGTATTTTCACAACCGCATTGCTGACTTTATTTTTTTGCTTATGGACTTTTAGTGCAGTTTCTTTTGGTTATATTACCTTGCCATTAACACTTTCAACTTGGGGTGAGTTAATGGCTCTTCGATTTAGTGTTGCTGTTATTTCTTTGGTTCCTATTATTATTTCAAGTTTTATGCAAATAAAGCGACAAGAAATTAGTAAGTTAGCATACGCAGCTAATCACGATTCTTTAACCGGTGCATTTAATCGACATGCTTTTATGGAGTCGTTAAATCAAAAGTTTACGGATAAACCTACAAACTCAATCGCGCTATTATTAAGCGATTTGGATCATTTTAAATCAATTAATGATCAATATGGTCACCCATCTGGTGATGCAATGCTGAAACATTTTTATCAAATATGTCGTAGTAAAGTCCGCTCTGATGATGTAATTGCCCGAATTGGTGGAGAGGAGTTTGCGGTTATCTTAATAGGCCAAGATAAAACAACTGCTTGTATTATCGCAGATCGAATCCGTCAGTCTTTTGCTGAGTCAGAACTTGAGTTAGAGAATGGTCAAAAGTTAAATGCAACAACCAGTATTGGCATTGTATATTCAGAGCAAAATATACATCCTGAAGAACTTATCCAGCAAGCTGACTTAGCTCTCTACAGAGCCAAAGAGAATGGACGAAACAGGGTGGAAAGTTATGAGTAACCTTAATTTTTTATTATCTTTTTAAGTGATACTAAATAAAGCAGCTAATCAAGGTTGCTGCTTTATTTTTATTGTCTTATCAGCCCGCAAGCACCTGATATAACATACGTAAGCTGGTGATAACTAAAACCACTGCAAACGCACGTTTTAACTGTTTGGGGTTTAGTTTAGCGCCAAGTGATGCGCCAATGGGGGCAAAAAATATAGTTAGCGGAATAATTAATAAAAACGCAGGTAAATTAATTAAGCCTAAAGTGCCAAAAGGTGCATCCGCAGGTGTGCTGCCAATGGTTAATAAAGTTAATACACCCGGCAGTGCAATTAAAAAACCAAATACGGCTGCTGTACCCACAGCTTTATGTGCTTTCACATTAAATGAGGTTAATAATGGTACGCCAATTGTGCCGCCGCCTATGCCTATCATCACAGATAAACCGCCGACTAAACTTGCCATAATTGATTGACCAAACTTGCCCGGTAATTGTTTAAATGGGGCTTCAGCACCAGCGCGAAATAGCATGTTTAAGGCGACTAATAACGCAATTACCGCAAACATTAAGGTTAATACACCACCTTTTACATTATGTGCCAATAAACTGCCTAATACGGCAAAAACTAAAATAAAACCAGCCCAATATTTTAATAAGCCAATGTCTATATTGCCTTTTTTATGATGCGCTTTAATTGATGAAATTGAGGTTGGTACTATTGTTGCCAGCGAAGTAGCAGTTGCAATTATCATTGCTGATTCTGGGCTTACCCCAAAACTTTGTAATAAAAAATAAAGCACTGGCACTATGACTATGCCGCCACCGACACCAAATAAACCAGCTAACAAGCCTGCAAATATTCCGGTTACGACCAAAGCGACTAAAATTGGCCAAGACTGTAAAAGTTCGTTCACTACTGTTTCCTAATTAAGTTTTATTCTATTTGTAGGTCGGCATTGATGCCGACAAGCTCATTTTAATTTAACAACAAGCTTTTTTGGCTGATGCCCAACCTATAAATTACTTTATTGATGCTGATTTTTATCTAACAATCGCCAGACCATCACTTCTGGGATCGGTTGCGGCAATTGAATTTTCAGCATGTTCAAATGCGACAATCGCACCCGCGTGTCCCATCATTTCATTATTGGTTGCCACTTTCTGCCAGTCATGATTTCTGAGATTTAACTCGTCTGCAATTTCGGCAGCTAAATGAGCTTCCACTTTTAAATTTGTACTGGTATCACCCCAAGTTCGACCTAATAACCAGCGATCTTTAGCAATTGCATCTGCCAGTTCAAAGTTTCGCCATGCATAACGGCTGAAAATGGTAGCCTGAGTTTGAGGTTGGCCTTCACCGCCCATAGTACCATATACCATGCGCCGGCCATCGGAGAATTTAGCAAAGGCTGGGTTAAGCGTATGCGCCGGTTTTTTGTTTGGGGCTAAATAGTTGATATGAGTTTTATCTAAACTAAAGCTCACTCCACGGTTATTCCAGACAAAACCTCCATCGCGCATCGCAACTCCGCTACCAAACTCCCAATAAATGCTTTGAATAAAACTCACCATTTGGCCGTTTTTATCTTTTGCACCCATCCAAATGGTATCACCGGGGTCAGCATTAAAAGGCCAATTTTTTGCCTGAGCTAAATCAATATTTTGACTTAACTTGGTGATGAGCCTATCAGACAGGGCATTAAAATAAGTTTGATTAAGCTGGTTGGGATCTGCCCAAATTTGATCGCGTAAATTAAAGCTTTGTTTACTTGCTTCAACAATGGCATGTAACCAGTCAGCTTCGTTATTTAATTGAGCTTTAAGTTTATCGACTATAGCTAAAATTTGGAGCGAATGAATACCTTGAGTGGGCGCGGGTAAATTAAATAATTGATGGTGTTCAAGTTGAGCAATTAAAGGCTCAACTAAATTCGCTTGGGTATTGGCTAAATCTTTTGCTGTTAATGGGCTACCAGCAGCCTGTAAATCTTCTGCAAAACTTTGTGCTAGCTCACCTTGATAAAACGCATTTAAGCCATGTTTTGCCAAATATTGAAACGTTTCTGCCAGTTTAGGGTTTTTAAACGTTTGTTTAGGCTGAAGAATATTACCACGGCTTTCGTATAACGCTTTAAATGCCTGATTTCGCTCCGGCACTTTTGATAATTTGAGTGCCGCATGGTACAAGCTATTGCTTACCTCAAAGCCGTTTTGTGCCCAGTCAATTGCTCGGGCTAAAATTTGGCTGAGCGGCAAACTTGCTGATTTATCTTGTTTTAATGCTGCTTGCCAGCCGCTAATCGTACCGGCCTGAGTGAGCGCAGCTTGGCCACCGCGAGCTGGAATTTCGGGTAATTTTAAAAAAGCATCAATATTGGCCGCGCTTCTGCCACAGGCATCAATGGCAACGGGTTTATCACTGCCAGCATTATCGATTATCCAAAAGCCATCACCGGCAATTGAGTTCATGTGCGGATAAACCACAGCAATCACTGCCGCCGCTGCAACCATGGCTTCAACTGCGCTGCCGCCAGCTTCTAAAATTTCAATTCCGGCTTCTGTTGCTGCCCAGTGTGGCGCGGTAAAGGCGATATCCTGTTTTGCTGCCATTAATACTGCTCCCAATTTAAGGTTTGGCTGATATGCTCAACCAAACTCAGCAAACTTAAATCTTGCCCTTTTGCCATCATTAATGAAAACCCATAAGGGAGTTTTTGGCCATTTAAAGTCGGCTGGCTGACATTTAATGGTAAATGAATCTGGCAACTAGTCGTGAGTCCGGCAATGGCGCTTAAATTAATAATTTGCATACGTAAGTCACTCACATCTACCCCTATTTTTGGGGCCGCAGTTGGGGTGGTTGGCATATATAAACAACTGGTTTCGTCTAATTGTTCGGCGATTAATTGTTGCAGTTGTTGTTGAACTAAACGGGCTTGGTCTTCTTCTGTTTCGGTGAGTTTTAACGCCATTTCAAATCTGGATGCAATGGCTGGTGCAAATGTCGGTTGAGCGCTTTCAATCCAATCTTTGTGCTCGCGTGCAATCGCTCTGCCTTGTAAAACTCTGAAACTATCCGGCAGTTTAGCTAATAACTCAGCAGGCAATTCAAGTGACTTAATTTGTTTAAATTGAGCTTTTAGCTGATTTAAGTTTGCCTCTAAATACGGTTTAAATTCTGCTTCAACCAAGTCAAATAAAGCGTCACAAACCAATAGGGTTTCAACTTTTTGTACAGGTTTGGCGGGTAGTAAAACTTCACCAACTGTTTTTAATAAAGTCGCATCTTTGCAAAACCAACCGACCGTATCAAACTCATCTGCAAGGCCAATTAAACCCGCTCGTGAAATTGCATTATGGGTTGTTCTGATCCCATATAAACCACAATAGCTGGCTGGAATTCGTACCGAGCCACCAGTGTCTGTGCCTAAACCTATTTCGGCTAAATTAGCTGCTACGGCGGCTGCACTGCCCATAGATGACCCACCACATGCATGGCCTGCTAATTTAGGGTTTTGTGCAGCGCCATAATGAATATTATTGCCCTCTAAACTGTAGGCTATTTCATCGGAATGGGTAAAGCCGGTAAAAACGCAGCCGGCTTGCATTAGCTTTTCAAGTGAAGCTGAGCTGGTATCCGCTATCTCATGGCTTGCAAACCAATCAGGGTTGCCTGCGGTATTTTTATAACCTTTTAACTGAAATAAATCTTTTACGGCGAGTGTTTTTCCCGCCAATGGTCCACTGGCTTGAACTTGCCAGTTTTTAGGCCCATGCTCACAGAAAATGCCGGTTAAATCAGTAGATTTCATATTCTGATTCTCTTTATTGTTTTCGCTTTGTATATTCATTAACTTGAATTGAGGTTAATTAACTGAACTAGCTCAGGCTATAATAACGCTTGTGTGCTAATAATAACGCCATTTTCATCGGCATAAATCCAGTCATTTGGATGAATCACAGTATCTAACATTGAAATGCTAATATTGGTTTCACCAACCCCTTTTTTAATGGTACTGGCCGGGACACAACCTAGCGCCATCACACCTAAAGGCATGGTGCGTAAAATTTCAATATCGCGTACACAGGCGTTCACAATAATGCCTTGCCAGCCGTTTTTAACCGCATTGTCAGCCATTTGGTCGCCTAAAAATGCAAATTGTTTAGTTGCAAAACCATTAATAATTAAAACTTTACCTGCACCATTTTGTTTTAGCATTTCAACTGCAGTTGAATTATCTAACGGGCAGTTAACGGTAACGGCTTGTCCGCTGAATTTTTTATTTCCACCAAAATGATGCAAACCAGAACTGGCGACACGTACTGTGTCGCGGTTATCATCAAATAAATCGGGTGTCGCAAATTGAGTCATTAAATCTCCGCTTAATAAAATCCTGACCGATTGGTTTGGTTTTGAAGCAATATTAAAGCCAGTTGTATAAATTGATAACGATTTTTTGTCATTGCGCTGGCTTTAACTTGCTGAAACCATTTACTCTGTATTCACTTTTAACTTTCTATAACAAGACAGATGGCAACCAAAGGCTGATCGCAGGAAAAGCATTAACAATCACTAATGCAATTAACGCCAAAGCAACTAGCGGCAAAGAGCCTTTAATTGCATCTGCGTAGCTAACTTTGTCTAAACTGCTGGCTACAAATAAGTTCATGCCAAAAGGTGGGGTAAACATGCCGATGGCAGCATTAACACATAAAATAACGCCTAAATGGATTGGATCTATGCCCGCTGCTTGTGCAATTCCAATTAAAATAGGCACTATAATGATGATTATTGAGTTAGGGTCTAAAAACATCCCCGCCACTAAAATTAAAATATTAATCACCAGTAACAGCATAATTGGATTGTCGCTGATAAGTTGCAGTGATTGAGCGATTTGCTGGCTTAACCCTGCGGTAGTTAAAAACCATGAAAAAGCCGAAGCCGCAGCCAAAATAATCATAACTTGAGTGGCAACAATGGCACTGTCTATTGCTTGATGCCATAAATCTTTTAAGCTGATTTCTTTATAAATAAATAAACCAACAATCGCGGCATAAATAACAGCAATGGCAGCCGATTCAGTTGGCGTGAAAATCCCCCCATAAATACCACCAAGAATAATGACCGGAATGGCTAATCCCCACGATGCTTTTTTAAACGCAGCAAAAATCTCTTTGGCGGGAGGTAAAGGTTGGCTGGGTAAGTTTTCTTTACAGGCACGGTAATAACAATAAGCCAATAACACCCCGCCATAAACTAAACCTGCACCAATACCAGCCATAAATAAAGCACCAATTGAAACACCTGCGATTGCGCCATAAACAATCATAAAAATGCTGGGTGGAATAATAATTCCTAGCGCACCGGATGCCATTAATAAACCGACACTAAAAGATTTGCTGTAGCCTTCTTTTTGCATTGACGGCAATAAGAGTTTTCCCATAGAAACTACGGTTGCAGGGCTTGAACCTGAAATGGCACCAAAAAACATAGAGCCAGATACTGCGGTCATTGATAAGCCACCACGCATAGTGCCAACTAATAATTTTGCCAGATTCAAAATACGCTCAGATAAACCGCCCTGAGTCATTATATTGCCAGCAAAAATAAACAGCGGGATCGCCATTAATGGAAAGCTATCTATACCTGAAAACATTCGCTGGATTACCAGCATAGGTGAGGTGCTACCTTGAATTTCAAAGCCGATAAAAACCGCCAAAATTAAAGCAACAAAAATGGGCACACCAATCGATAATAAAGCCGCTAAACCACTAAAAAAACTAAATAGCATGATTAACCTCGCTTGGTTGTGGCTTTATTTGGCCAGTTAATAGGGCTTTAGTTTGAGCTAATAAATGCACTGCTAAATGGATAAACATTAAACCGCCACTAATAGGAATTGATAAATAAAACCAATACATAGGGGCTTCTAATGCTGGAGAAAGCTGCCCAAACTTTTGCATAGTAACCACTAAATCTTTACCATAAATAAGCAATAAACCGGCTGCCGCCATACTCATCAGTAACAGCAAAATATTAACTGCACAGGCTAGCTTTAGCGGTAAAATATTTTTAATCACATCAATACTGATATGTCGCTGGGTTCTTACCGCCACCCCTGAGCCAATGAAAACCATCCAGATAATGGCATAACGCACAAACTCTTCGGCCCAAACAAAAGAGTAATCAAACAGGCTGCGGGCTATAATTTGAATGACTATCATGCTGGCTGAACTGATCATCAGCACAGCCAGCAAAAAATCTTCCAGTTTTGCCAAACTTTTATAAATCAATTTAAGCATGGGGTTATTTAGCATTTAACTGATCAACTTCGGCCAATACTTTATCCATCATTTTTTGTCCGAGTTGTTTGCCAAATTTTTCGTATACAGGTTCCATCGATTGTTTAAATTCAGCCATTTGACTGGCCGTTAATTCAATAATATCTGTTCCGCCTGCGTTAGAAATTGTTTGTAAATAAGCTTGCTCACGTTTTTCTGATTGAACCCTTTGGTAGTGACCAGCTTCAACCGCGGCTTGCTTTAATATTTGTTGTTGCGCTTTTGGTAAACCGTCAAACCACATTTTGCTGAAAATAAAAGCTGTGCCTAAATAACCATGGTTGGACAGCATCAGGTAATCCTGCACTTCATAAAACTTCATATTGGTAATTGAAACTAATGGGTTTTCCTGACACTCAACAACGCCTTGTTGCAGCGAGGTATAAGTTTCAGTAAACGAAATTGGAATTGGGCGTGCATCCATTGCTTTAAATTGAGCAATTAACATTGGGCTTTCCATCACCCTAACTTTTCGGCCAGCAAAATCCGCCGGTGATTTTACGGCATGGTTACAAGTAAATTGTTTAAATCCACTTTCCCAAAACATAGCGGGTTCAAAACCCGATTTTCGTAAACCGGCTAAAATTTCTTGACCCACTTCACCATCCATAAATTGATACGCGACTTCACGGTTAGGAAATAAAAAAGGCAAATCAACAAATTGTAGGGTTGGATTAAATCCACTTAATTTTGCGGTGGGGATTGGCGCTGCATGAACGGCACCAAATTGCATTTGTTGCGCAACTTCAACGTCGTTACCTAGCGCATTATTAGGATAAATATCTACCTTTATTTGATTTTGACTGTTTTTCTCAACCAGCTCTTTAAATAATAAAGCACCATCGTGCTGAGCACTGTCTACTGACATATCATGATGCATTTTTACTAATGTTTGTGCCTGAGCCACAAAGCTAGAGCTAACCAATAAACTTAATGCGATTTTTTTAAATACTGATTTCATAGTTAATACCTTTATTTATAATTGCTAGCAAATAAAGCATTAATTGTTCCAGTTTTTTATCCTGAGTTGAGTTAACTCGTTTAGATAGCGATTTAGCTGTAATCTAATGCAGTGGTTGGTTGGCTGTAGTGAATAAAAGCGGATCGAATAATAAGTCGGTATAACTTTTCACTTATCTTTTTTGCTAGCAATAAGGCTAGCACTGTTTTGGGGTTTTATTATGATGCAAATTCACTAAGATGGAGCGAGTGATCGCATTGTTAAAATATATCCCTTTGAATATTGCTAGCTATTTTTTTGTGCAAGGTTAAATAAAAAAGGCTTTATTATTTAAAATAAAGCCTTTCTCAAATTATATCTGTGGCTGTAAGCAGCTTAGAGTTGGGTGCTGTATTAAGCTTGATTGATTTCCGGAGCTAAAATCCATTCAGCGCTGTCATTCCAAACGTCCATTTTGATAATTTTGCCGTCTTTAACTTCAAATCTATCTAAGTAACGGTTACCTGAAAAACTGCGGCCATCAGGCCATTCGCCATATAATGTACCATTAGAATAAACCACAACTCTGTCTTCTTTTTCTGCGCAGTCGTATGACTCTATTGCTTTTTTTACCCATGTATAGCGTCCGGCATTAAACTGAGTAATCACACTGGCATTTTCCATCACTCTTTTGCCGGTAAACGTAATTTTCACATCATCACTCATAAAAGTGGCAGCTAATACAGGGTCTGGCTTCATTGATGCTTCTAAAAAATCACTCACTATTTGTACTGCATTTTTCATATTACTCATGAGATCTCCTAATAAATTTGGATGAGTAAAGCTATTTCAGCTTAGGTGTATTTAATTTATTTTTGGTTTGGATGCTTAAACTATTTGCTTAATAGTTTTCAATTCAACCTGCTTAAAGCATGCCAAAAAATTAATAAACTAAAAAATGGCACAACAAATGCTAGCATAAAAATGTGTGTTGCTAGCAATTTATTTAAGTTTCTCCCAAGGCTTATTTATTTGCTGGCAATACGTTTGACTTCAGTATCGACGCATTCGGGATGCAACGGCGGATTCCAAACTGTGCTGCTGAGCATAAAAAATAATGAATAATCAATAAACAGAGTTTGGAGACAAAAAATGAAGATCAAATATTTAGCCGCAGTGTTAGGGAGCGCTCTTTTATTTACAGCTAATGCGCAAGCTGAAATGAAATGGAGTAGTTTCCGTTTAAGTTATATTCAAGCGGATAATTATAAAGTTGGAGATGAAAGCCGAGAGGTGTTAACCGTAGAGCATGCCAGTGGTCATAACTGGGGCGATAACTTCTTTTTTACAGATCATTTAATGTTTGAAGACGGTACAGTAAGTAATTATTTTGAGTTAGCACCTCGTTTAAGTTTGTCTTATTTAACCGGCTCGGAGTTAAGTGCAGGACCAATCAAGGATGTATATTTAGCCTCAACTTGGGAAGGTGGTGATAGTTTTGATAACTTTTTATATGGTGTTGGTGTTGGTTTAAATGTACCGGGATTTCAATACTTTAATGTAAACCTATACCAAGCAAATAATGAAAAGTGGGAGAATGATGAGCAAATCACTTTCACTTGGGGATTGCCGGCCGAAATCGGCGGTCAGCAATTTTTATGGGATGGTTTTTTAGACTACTCAACTTCATCACAAGGCCGTGAGTCTGAACTGAATTTTACCTCACAGATTAAATGGAATGTGAGCCCCTTATTAGGCCTTTCAAAAAGTCAGTTATATGTAGGTATTGAATACGCTTATTGGACCAACAAATTTGGGATTAAAGATATGAATGAACGTAACCCAGGCTTATTGGTTAAATGGCATTTTTAAGTCTAGATACCTTTCTTCATCTTTCTGAAAGATGACATAAGTTGTTTTACGTATATTTACCGCCTAGTGAGCATGGCATTATAGTTGCTTAACTAGGCTAACAGTATTTAATTTTATTGCTAGCAAATGGAGAATCCTATGCTGAACTATCTAAAATCAAAATCTAAAAAATTTCAGGCTGTTGCAGCCGCAGTTACTTTAGGGTTAGCGAGCTTTAGTGGCTTTGCGGCAGAGCCAATTAAAATAGGTTTAGTGGCTGCGTTATCTGGACAATCTGCTAAATCTGGTGAAGCTATTACCCGTGGCTTATCTATCGCAATTGATGAAATAAACGAAAATGGTGGAGTGTTAGGTCGCCCGCTTGAACTTATTCGCCGCGACGATGAAAGTAACCCGTCAAAAGGCTTATTGGCTGCGCGTGAGTTAATTCAAAAAGAAAAGGTCGCGGCTTTATTTGGGGGGTTAGATACTCCGGTATCTTTAGCTATTGTCCCTTTAGTTAACTCGTTAAAGGTTCCGTTTGTTGGTGCTTGGGCAGCCGGTACACCTATTACGCGTAATGGCGCTAAAGATAATTATGTTTTTAGAGTATCTGCTGTAGATGAGCTGGTTGATGAGGCTTTAGTTAAATACGGGATTAAACATTATGATATGAAAAAGCCGGGCATGATTTTAATTAATAACCCTTGGGGTGAATCAAATGAAGTCGGTTTTAAAAAGGCGCTAGAAAAACGTGATATGGCTTATACCGGAATAGAACGGATAGAAGCAAGTGATTTGGATGTGGTGCCTCAGTTAACCCGTTTAAAAAATCAGGGAACGGATGTTTTATTGATGGTTGCCAATGTAGCACCTTCAGCTCAAGTGGTTAAATCTTTAGATCGTATGGGTTGGGATGTGCCAATTTTATCGCATTGGGGACCAGCCGGTGGCCGTTTTGGTGAGTTAGCAGGCGCAAACGCATCAAAAGTTCATTTTGTGCAAACTTATACTTTTACTGATGAAAACTCAGCTAAAGGTGAAAAAGTATGGCAAGCACTGAAAAAGAAATATCCTGAAATTAAAACAATTGCAGATGTGACTCCAGCTGTGGGTATTTCAAATGCTTACGATGCAATGCATTTAACTGCATTAGCAATTGCAAAAGCAGGTTCAACTAAAGGTCAAAAGGTACGCGATGCTTTTTATCAAATTGATAATTACGAAGGGTTAATTAAAACCTATCAATTCCCGTTTACTAAAGATGAACACGATGCGTTAGGTCCGGATGATTATGTATTTACCCATTTTGTTGACCATAAAATTGTGCCTATCAAACATTAATTGAATTGGCGAAATACCGGATTTTAAATCCGGTATTTTAATGCCCTAAATTTTTATTGTTAAACACTTAGCTTTAATCTTAGCAAGCCAGTGTAGGCTTGCCCAGGAGTTTTCATTATGATTACCGCAGCAATCATTACGGGTTTAGGTTTGGGTAGTATGTATGCTCTGCTGGCGCTAGGGTTTCAAATTACTTATACCGTTTCTAAAACTGTTAACTTTGCACAGGGCAGTGCAATGATGTTAGGCGCCGTACTTGCTTATACTTTTTCTATTACTTTAGGTTTACCTTGGTTTGTCGCCGCATTAATTAGTATTTTGTTATGTGCCGGATATGGCTTGTTGATTGAACGTTTTTTAGTAAGACCTTTTCATGAAAAAGGCTCAGATGCTTGGCTAATGGCAACAGTAGCTGGTGGCATTTTGGTTGATAATATTGTGTTATTCACATTTGGCAAAGAGCCGCGTCAGTTTACCTCTGAACTGGCTACTCAAAATTTAGATTTTTTAGGTAGTGGTGTTTATGCCCAGCAATTAATTATACCGGTTGTTGGTTTTGCTATTGCCATTGCTTTGGTTTTAATTCGCAAATATACCCGTTTGGGTAAAGTATTGCAGGCGAGTGTGCAAAACCCTGCTTCGGCCCGGTTAATGGGGATCCCCGTTGTTAAGGTGGTGGCCGCTGCTTATGCCATTTCTGCCGTTTTAGCTTGTATTGCCGGTATGTTAATTGCGCCTTTATTTAGTGTGCATTCAGACATGGGAACTTTATTTGGTTTAAAAGCTTTTGCGGTTGCTATTTTAGGTGGGATCGCCAGTGCCAGTGGTGTATTTATGGCAGGTTTGTTATTTGGATTAACCGAGGCGTTAGTCACTGTTTATTTTGGCTCGGCTTTTACCCAGATCATTACGTTTGCATTAGTGATTGTTGCATTGGCAATTAAACCTAATGGACTATTTGATAAAGCAACTTTAGTGAAGGTGTAAAATGCGAAATAATTCTTTAGTTTATTCAGTTATTAGTGCTATCGCATTACTCGGTTGTGTATTGTCGTTCGCGTTAGATAGTTATTCATTGTTAGTGTTTACTTTATGTGCCAGTAGTGCAATTGTTGGGGTTGGCTTAAATATTTTAATGGGACTAAGCGGGCAAATGTCGTTTGGACATATTGCATTTTATGCGATTGGCGCTTATGCCTCTGCACTATTATTAATGGCCGGTATTCCGCTGAGTCTTTCACTTGTTTTAGCGGGGTTAATTTGTGCTGTTATAGGTGCGTTATTAGCCATTCCGGCCATTAGAGTTAGTGGTCCTTATTTGGCGATGATCACCATCGCATTTGCGTTTGTTGTTCATCACGGTTTAATGGAGTGGAAAGATTTAACTGGCGGTGCAAATGGTTTAATGGGTATTCCTATGCCACAAAGCGAATCTATGGATGCAGAAGTGATATTGGCTTTATTATCCACCGCTTTATTAGCTGGCAGTTTAGTTTTTTATCATTTGCTACATTCAAGTGGCTGGGGTAAAGCGATTCGGGCGGTCAAAGCGTCTGAGATTGCTGCAAAATCTCTTGGTTTTAATCCGGTACAAACCAAAACATTAGCTTTTTCGTTATCTGCATTATTAACGGGTTTAGCTGGTGCGGTTATTCCTCCGTTAATGATGTTTATTAGCCCAAGCACTTTTCCGTTTTTTCAGTCTATTTTATTTGTTTTAACTGTGATTATTGGTGGTACTGCTACTTTATTTGGCCCGGTATTGGGGGCTGTCATTGTCGTGTTAATGCCGGAGGTGTTATCGCCTTTAGCTGAGTACAGGTTATTAATTTTTGCCGTATTACTATTAGCTATTTTATGGGTTGCACCAAAAGGTATTTTAGGGGCAATACAAAGCCGTTTTAACAAAGTAGCTAAGGTGATGCCACCAAAATCGGTTAACCGCCATTTATTAGCTAAATTTTATGACCGTGCTCAAGGCGATTTGTCTGCGCTTAAAGTTGATAAAATAGGGATTCGGTTTGGTGGCGTGCAAGCAGCACAAAACGTGAGCTTTGAGGCTGAGTTAGGGCAGGTAACCAGTATTATTGGGCCTAATGGGGCAGGTAAAACCACAGTATTAAATATGATCAGTGGGTTTTATACGCCGGACTCGGGCAGTATTGAATTAACCGAAGCTTTGCAAAACAAAAATGCGTGGCAAATTGCCCGCTCTGGCATTGCCAGAACTTACCAAACCACTCAGTTATTTGGGGAAATGTCGGTATTAGAAAACTTATTAACCGCAATGCAAAATGGTGAAATAGGCAACCCATTATTTGCCAAAGATAAACAAAATATTGATTTGGCGATGAACTTATTAGCTCTGGTCGGTTATCAAGGGTCGGTGAATACCAAAGCTGAGCAGTTGCCTCATGTTGATCGCCGGTTAGTTGAAATTGCCCGCGCATTGGCCACTCGCCCTTGGGTTTTATTGTTAGATGAACCCGCAGCCGGTTTGAGCAGACAAGATACAGACAAAATGGCCGAGTTGTTAAAAACCATTGCCCGCTTTGGCATTGCTGTTATTTTGGTTGAGCATGATATGCCATTGGTGATGGCGGTATCAGATAAAATTTTGGTATTAGATGCCGGTAAACCAATTGCTTTAGGTGCACCTGAGATTGTACGTAATACACCAGAGGTAATTGCCGCGTATTTAGGCGGAACGGATTATCAAGCAACACCAAGAGATACGCCTTGGCAAGGCAGCCGAGATGCCACTTTATTTGTGAAAAACCTAACCTTAGATTATGGCGCTGCACCTGTTTTAAATGGGGTTGAGTTTGTGGTTAATCCGGGTGAGCTGGTGGCTATTTTAGGCGCAAATGGCGCCGGTAAAAGCAGTATTTTAAATGCATTGGCGGGTTTACATAAAGCCTCAAAAGGTGAAATTGTCCTAAGTAATCAAAGCATTGAAACGCTAACCGCGAGTGATATTGCCAAACTTGGGCTTGCGCTTGTGCCAGAAGGGCGTCAGTTATTTGGTGAGCTGTCGGTACGTGATAATTTGTTGTTGGGCGGATATTCCCGTACGGATAAATTTGATGCAGATGCAGAAATTGAAGCTATTTTAAATCGCTTTCCAAGATTGCGCGATAGGATTGATAGTCAGGCTGGATTATTGTCTGGTGGTGAGCAGCAAATGGTTGCGGTTGGCCGAGGTTTAATGGCTAAGCCAAGTATTTTATTGTTAGATGAACCATCACTTGGGCTAGCACCTGCAATGATTGGTGAGTTATATGATGCGCTAGCCGCTTTGCGGGATGAAGGCGTGACCATATTATTAGTCGACCAAATGGCGAATTTGGCATTGCAGGTGGCTGATCGTGCGTATGTATTAGAAACCGGTGATATTGTAAAACAAGGTAGTGCAGCGCAATTACAAGCTGATCCTGAATTAGAAGCCGCTTATTTGGGGGCTACTGCATGAGTCGATTAATTATTAAAAATGCTAAAATTGCAGCCAACCCATCTATTATCCGTGATTTGTTTGTTGAAAACGGCAAATTTGTTGAGCGGTTTGAAACCGCAGAGCAACTTGCTGAAATTATTGATTTACAAGGCCAATTAGTTATACCCGGATTAATTGAAACTCATATTCATTTGGATAAAGCCTGTATTTTAAGCCGTTGCCAGTTAAGTAAAGGCACATTAGCCGAAGCCATTGAACAAACCTCTAAAGCTAAAGCTGAATTTACCTATCAGGATGTGTATCAGCGTGGTGCTGAAGTGATTGAAAAGGCGATCAAACAAGGCACAACCTATATGCGAACTCATGTTGAGATTGATCCTGTAATTGGTTTAACTGGCTTTGAGGCGATTTTAAAATTAAAGCAGGATTATGCTTGGGCAATCACCCTAGAAATTTGTGTATTTCCACAAGAGGGGATGTTTAATAACCCGGGTACAGAAGCTTTATTAATTGAGGCGATTAATAAAGGCGCTGATAGTTTAGGCGGCTGCCCATATACAGATTCGAAACCCGAACAGCAAATTATTCGTTTATTTGAGCTGGCAACAGAGTTTGATCTGGATTTAGATTTTCATTTGGATTTTGATTTAAATCCAAATGAAATGTTATTAACTCAGGTTATGCAATGTGCAACCGAGTTTGCATGGCAGCATAGGGTAACGGTTGGCCATGCGACCAAACTCTCGTGTTTACCAACTGAAAAATTGCAACAGCTTGCTGTGGCGCTTGCCAAAAGCGGCGTAAACGTAACCAGTCTGCCCAGCACGGATATGTTTTTAATGGGGCGTGAAGCTGAATATAATAAACCAAGAGGTGTAGCCCCTTTATTACCTTTAGATAAACAAGGGGTGACTTGTTCAATTTCAACCAATAATTTAGGTAATCCTTTTACCCCTTATGGCGACGCATCTTTAATCCGGCAGGCAAATTTATATGCGAATATTCAACAGCTTGCTACAACTGATGAACTAATAAAATGTTTAAGTTGGGTATCGACTCAATCTGCAAAGTTACTCCGGCTGAATCAATATGGCTTGTCACCGGGTTGCGATGCTGATTTTATTGTTTTAAATGCTCAGACACCGGAGCAAGTGATTGCTGAAATTAAATCACCTGTTTGTGGATTTAAGCGAGGTATAAAAACCTTTGAGCGCACTGAAGCACAATTATTGAGAGCCTGATTTTATAAAATCTTAATAAATTAAGGATAAATAAGGACACCTATTCATGAGTGTCCTTATGTTATTGGTGTAATAGTCTAGTTAAAGCCCTTCAAAAATCTGATTTAAATCTAAATCTTCATCTTCGGGTTCATCTAATACCAACTGGGCTTCCAGCTCATCTAAATGTTCAAGCATAACAGCAACTGCTTTTAGAGTATCCCCTTGTTCGAGAGCATTTAATACTTGCTGGTGTTCGTCTGAAGCGCAGGACGGTACATCATTACGTTGATACAAGGCGACAATTAATGAGCTTCTCACCATCAAGTTTTCAAAAATATCATGCAACACTGAGTTTTGGCAGATCTCGGATAACATTCGGTGAAATTCACTTAACTCATGTACAATTGCTCGCCTGTCGTTGCCACTGGTTGCTTTGCGCTCGGCTTTCATTCTGGCATCAATGCGTTTTTTATTTTTGGCGATAATTTGAGGTGTAATACTTTCAACCACACCTCGTTCTATCACTCTGCGGGTTGCAAATATTTCTTTGGCTTCTTGAGCGCTGGGTTTAGCAACGGCTGCGCCTTTGTTTGGTTCTATATTAACAATTTTACGTAGGGCAAGCCGTTGTAATGCGGTTTGTACATGGTTTCGGTTAGCATTAAGCGACTCTACAATTTGTGCTTCAACTAATCTTTGCCCGGGTTTTAACCTGTGTTGGGCAACCGCTTTGGATATTGTATCCATGATGCGCTGAACTTCTTGCTGCTTTGCGGTCGCTTTGGGCTGTGCCATGTCATTTCCCTAATTTTTCAATTTTAACTTAGATAAGTCAGTTGCCACTTTATTGCTAGCAACCAGAAGAATAGTTTACCCAGCTACCAGAAAGAGGTCAAAATTTATCTTTAGGCTGATTAATAATTCAGACGAGACAGTTGATGAAAATTAAACACTTTTAATAATAAATTAGATCTTAATTTTAACCTTAATTTATCATCTTAAAGTTTATAGTATTCAATTGGTTAGTTACTAAATTCTTTTTGATTATTTTTAATGCTACCGATAGCATTTGGGTTGTTTAGTTAAGATAATAACGCTTAATTACTGTTCAGTAATTCAATTGCTTTTTTCTTTACTTTTTTTCACTAGCAGAGGTTAATTCCAGTATGGATATTATGCTCATTGGTCAGCTTTTAGGTTTTGTCAGTTTTGCATTGGGATTATTATGTTTTATGCAAAAAGACGATAAACGTTTAAAACAGTTGATGCTGGTGATGAATATTAACCACAGTATTCACTTTTTATTAATTGGTGCTGCAACTTCTGCCATTTCAGCTGGTTTAAGTGCGCTCAGAACCGGCGCATCAATGAAAACAAAATCACCTTGGATTGCCGCGATATTTATTGTCGCTTTGCTTGCGTTGAGTTCACAGTGGGCTGTTTATTGGTACGACTGGCTTGCGGTTGCTGGCGCTTGTTGCGGAACTTTTGGACTGTTTTGTTTAACCGGTATTAATATGCGATTGGCGCTATTATCTGGCTCATGCTGTTGGTTATTAAACAATATTATTGTGGGTTCATTCGGCGGTATTTTGCTCGAAACCTTTGTGATTTGTGTTAACTTAAATACGATTTATGGTTTGTATCGGGCGCGTCAGGCTACTCATCAGGCACTACAGCCAAGCTAATGGAGCGGCTTAGTCTGAATCAGTCCACATTAGATAAAAACTGAATAATGCTGTGCATTGCTGGTTGGCGGATTGCATCTGACTCCATCAATATCTCGTGTTTGGCTTGTGGGATAACTTGTTTCGTGCAGTTTACACCCGCTACTTGGGCTGATTTTACCCAAAGATCTTGTGATTTTTTACTAACAACCAATTCATTTTCGGCCTGCAATAATAAAGTGGGATAGCTTAGCTTTTGGGCTATTTTGGGCGCTTTATTAATTACAATTAATGCTTGTTCAAGCCACTTAGTTGTGACACCACCTAATTTATGTTGAGATTGTAGGCTATGCGCAAAATTAAACCTTGCCTGACTATTACATAATAAATTATTAGCAAACTTTTGTTTAAAGTAAGCATGCTGACCAATAAAAAAGGCTGGCTCTGTGCAAAAAATGGAATTAACCAAATAGGTGAATTTAGCTACATAGTACGCGGCTTTTTGGCTAAGAGGTCCGGCATTTATGCCCAGCATAGGTGCGCATAATAGCAGTGACTGTAATTTAGGTTGATATAAATCTATCCAGTTTAGTGCAATTGCGCCGCCCATTGAGTGTGCCAAGCAATGCACTTTTGGGTATTTTTCAAGTAGCTTATTGGCTTCTAAAATAAGCTGTAAATCATCGGCATAATCATCAAAGCTTTTGACATATCCTTTTTCTGGATTAGCTAACATACGTGATGACATACCTTGGCCACGATGATCTAAAGTAAAAATACTAAAACCTGCCTGATATAAATCGTAAATAACTTCCTGATATTTTAGGTAAGTTTCGACCCGTCCGGGCAATAAAATAACTAAGCCTTTGCTTTGCTCTTGTTCAATTAATGCATAACGTAGGTTAATGCTATCTTGGGTTTTAAAGCAGGCGTGTTGGCAATGTTGTGCCCAAAATGGCGCGATAATTTGATTATAAAACTCTGGCCAGTAGTTTTCTCTGTGGCTGAGTAACTCTTGAGTATTCATTAAACAAGAACAGACTGATTGATGATAGGTATAGCCTAGCGGAAAGTTGCGCCAAAACCTAGGGTCTGTTGACGTTTGATATACAAATTTTGTTCTAACTAAATGCTTTTTAATCGAGGCGCAGCATTGAAGGCCTAATGGATTAAGTCAAAATGCTGCAAAGCTTCCGCTCCATGCTCTCGCCCCTTACCTACATCCAT
>NZ_JAOPFU010000057.1 GCF_025515275.1 Catenovulum sp. 2E275 | reverse complement strand
GAAACAACGATCAATTTTTATTGCATAAGCTGATAGTTCAATCAGTTGTGACAATGAGGAATGACCAGTCCCAAAATCATCAACTAAAATTTTTACTCCTAGTTCACTTAAACAACTTAACCTAGCTAAAGTCAATGTATCAGATGAAGCTTTCGATGTTTCGGTGATTTCAAGTTCAAGTAATTCCCTTAAGTCTTTATTTTCAGAATATAATCTGAGTAATTTTTCGAAAAAAATATCATCCATAATTTCTAAACCTGTCAGGTTTATAGAAATTGGATATTTGGGTAGATTTTTAGGCCACTGTTTTATAATCTCGGTCGCTTGTTCCAAAACTTGCGAAGAAAATTCGACGTCCCATTCATATTTTTGGATTTGAGGTATAAACTGGTTTGGCTGTAAGACATCACCGTTATCCGCTTTTATTCTAGCCAAAGCTTCATAAGCTACAATCTGTCTGAATTGATTAACTTGAGGTTGTAACCAAAGTTCAATCATTCTTCTATCTAAATAATGTTTAGTTGTGTCCCTTAATTCACGAGTTTTGTTTATTCTGATGATATCATCGGGCGTATATTCTTTTATATTTGAACCTCTTTTTGAAAGTTGGCTAAGTGCAATTGACGATTTTTCAACAAGTAACTTTGTCGAATCAATACCATTTGAATGTACGTAACCCACTCCCCAATAGAGTTTAATTTCTAAAGATTGATTTTTATGATGTATGACTAAACTAGAGGGGAGCATCTTGTAAAACCAATTAGAAAAGCAAAAATCACAATTAGCTATATTGGGAATGCGGACCAAAAACTTTGCTCCCTGAAACCTGTAAACTGCATTCTCGGATGGCAATGTTGCCCTCAATTTGCGAACCGCTTCTTTCAATACCTGATTACCAATTTTCATTCCATTTTGAATATTGATTTCTCGAAGATTACTCAGTTTGATTTGTATAACGATCTCTTTGTTATTTGGTAATTTTGTATTTTTTATCCAAGAAGTGTGATATTCCAAATTTGTAACAGGATCAGTTGCGTAGCTGAGCCTGATGCTTTCATGCTCTGATATATCGAAACAATGAATTAACTGGCGAGAATGGTAACTTAACTCGGTAGGCTCTAGTAAAAATTTATACTCTGGCATTTGTTTTAGAGAAACTAATTCCGTTTTTATTAACGGTAAAGTCAAGGGGCTTTCAAAGTCAAAAATCTCATCTAAGTATATTGGCGTTTTTACGAGTCCATTCAACAGAACTTCTCGCGCTTTTTTATTTACATGTAAAATTTCACCTTCATTTGAGCAAAATATAGAGATAGAGCCATTATTATTAAAAATCTCTCGATATTGCTCAATTATTTTTTTAACAATGCGGATTGTTTTTTTAAACTTTCTGTATTCTTACTCAGCGAATTTACAAGTTGCATAAATGCTAATGGTAAGCAAACATTCCATATAACAAATAAAAATGAAGCCAGATAAGTATGCGACTCTGCAATGGAAAAGTCGAAATATATTGGAATTAGGCTGTTATCATTTTTCAACAACAAAAAAAATGGTAAAATATTTAAAAGTATTAGAATGATCGTTGTTTTATTTGAGAAAAACAAAACAGAATAAAGCGGTAAAGAAAACAAAAAAAAGATGCCATATTTACTCAGTTCAAATTCTTCGAGCCCTATAATCGGTAGAATAGCACCGGAAATCACAATAAAAATTAAGATCTTTTTTGCAAGTTTAGTGTTTATTTTGTACGAAACCAGACAGAGCAGCATTATAAACACAAAGCCAGCGCAAATTAATTTAACTAATTCATTCCCGTCAACATAAGCGTAAAATCCCGCATGAAATAAAATGACAAAACTAAATAGAAAACCGTACCTGAGAATGACGTCTAGCGCTTTCACTCGCCAATTAAAAACTATTTCTTGAGTCTCATTGCGAGAAGTAATTCCCATCCTTTTAAGAAAACCTAAATAAAATTTCATAAGGCCACACAATAATTAAATACTACAGAAAGCTTAATGCTACGTATGGGTCGGGGAGAGTTTTGGCATGTCGATTAAAAATGCATAAGAGTTCGCCCACCGCAAACTTTGTTTGAATTAGGCCGGTATCGGGCCGATGAAAACTTATTCAATCACCGTTGCGGGGGCAGCGCTAGCTTTACACTAGTCTTCCCGTTTAACTTTATGAAAGCACCTAAAACCTTTTCAGATTATATGGTAAGATTATTCAAGTCAACTACAATATTAAGTTGAATAATTACTACCAAGGTTTAATATTTTAGATTTATAAATGTATTCTGCTCAACCTTAGTTTACTTGATTCTACAAATTATAAAGCTGACAGAATATTATCATAAGAGGATTCTTGTGATTTGAGTGCGCTTTTTTATTGATTTATTTGATACTCATTTAGCTTACCATGTCGGTTAAGCTAAAAAGAGCTAACTACGAAGAGAATACTCAAATAATTTTTACAATAACACGCACCTTTATTAATGTGGAATAGATTTCTATACCCGTTCTTTATGTATTTGTATCTTAGACCAATAGAGCAATAAAGTTCTACACAAAGAAATTAAAGCCTCACCTGATCAATTACTTCAATCACTCAAACTTTATATCGGCAATATTGCCGTTGGGGTCGAATGTAGCCCTAGTGGTAATTGGGCCTCTGACTTATGAACCGCACACTGTGCTGTTTACATGAAAACCATTCATGGTGGTAAAGCTAAAAATGATTCCTCTAAAATTGCGTCTTTGATATATAGCGGCATTTTTCCCTTACTTATGTCTATCCTTCAATATATGTGTTACACATGATTTACTACAACGATGTATGATTATCATGCTTATTGCACATTTTTAAAAGCACGACTGGTTAAAACAATATGCAGCCCAACAACTTAAATGTGCATTATCCCAATCCCAGAAAACATGCGTGATTTTGATGATAAAACATTATCACGTTAGATTTAAATCGATTAGCGATATTAATTTTCAACTTTTTAAAACCGAGTGTTACATTTCTAGCATCATTTCTCATCCTGATGACAACCCAAATGTGCCACTTAAAACTGACCTAGTTAGCTGTTAAGTAATTAATCGAAAGAATACCATAAGTTGATCTGCAGTAAACTTGGCAATAGATCAGAAAAATAGACAAAAATCTATAATTTCACATAGAAGTAGGCCTTTCAATTAAAATAGCAAAGTATACTACAGAGCATCGAAGTTGGGGGGAGAAAAAAGCTTACTTAATCTATTATACATCACACGATATAAAAACTTATGGCATGCTTAATTTTTGTGCTCTGATCAGAATATGTCAGTATATAAAACATGCCAAAATTAATTTAACCATATCTCAAATTATGAACACTTATTAATAATTTTTTGTAAAACAGTTACCTGTTTTTGTTTTTTTATTGTCATCTATTTGTTGCTTTAGTGTTTTTTTGGCATCTAAACCAACTCATTTTTATTGATTAAATTTCATTTCAATAATTACGAATATAAAAAATATATAGCTAACATAAGGTGTTCATTTTATGAATTTAGGTAAAAAAATAAAATTAATGTGTGCTGGATTCTTGCTAACAGGATCTCCACTATTATACGCCGGAGTCGGTGCCAGTGGTATTGCTGGGGTTAACTGGGCTGATGGACGTGATAATTTTGTGGATGGGTGGGTTATACCTTCAGGGCTTAACTCCAGTGATGATTACAATACTATAGCGGCTAAAACCGATTCAATTATTAATGAGTTTCAGGCCAATATGCAGGGGGTGAATACAGTTCGTTTACCTATTAATGAACCGAGTGTTTTAGAAAACTGGTGGGACTCGTATAAAGCCGCAATAGACAAAGCCAGTGAAAAAAATATGAAGGTGATATTGGGTTATTGGGAAAAAAGCTCAATGAAAGATGGTCGTATTGATGACACTACACAATTTTGGCAAATGTGGAACAAAGTTGTTGCTGAGTATCAAAATGACTCAAACATCTATTTTGAAGTAATGAATGAACCATTTGGCTACAGTGCAAGTGAGCTTAAAACCGTTTATGCAGATTGGTTATCAACCTACTCAAGTATACCGAGAAGTCGCATACTATTGGGTGGTACCGGATATTCGGAAAATGTTGTTCCAATCGGCTCAGATAGCCAGTTTGATGGCACTTTACTGTCTTTGCATAACTACGCTTTTTGGGATAAGTCTATTACCAGTGAAGCGACTTGGGAAAGCAATTGGCGAGGTCGTTTTGGTGTTTATGCTAGCCGCACTGTTGTTACAGAATATGGAGCACCTATGACTTCAGGTTTAGATTATGACAACACAGCCAGTAGTTCGGAAACAACTGAAAACCAAGCATATATTGCTTATATTCGAGCTTCAAGCCGAGTATTTAGAAACGATAACGTAGCCAGTGTTTATTGGCCGGGATTGCGTGATAACGACAGCTACACCATTCAAACTCGTGGCGGCAGTGGGAACAATATTACACTTAGCACCACGAATAACTCAGGTTTAAACCAAATCATTTGCGGATGGGGTGAGATTCAGTGTGAAGTATCAATTGATGGTTCCTATCGAATCGTAAACCGCAATAGTGCTAAAGATCTAGATGTTGATGGTGGTGCAACCAACGATGGAGCCAATGTATTGCAATGGACTTGGAATAGCGGTTCAAATCAACAATGGGAGTTAATAGCCACGGGAGATGGTTATTATAAAGTTAAAAACGTCAACAGCGGTAAATTGCTCGATGTCAATGGTGGCTCGACAAGCGATGGCGCCAATATATTGCAGTGGCCTGACAACGGTGGTTACAACCAGCATTGGCAACTTGAAGATATGGGGAACGGCTATCACCAACTAATTAACAGAGCTAGTGGTAAAGCATTAGACGTTAATCAAGGGCAAACTCAAAATGGTGCTAATGTCATCCAGTGGACAGACAATAATGGTAACAATCAGCAATGGGAGCTGATTGAGCAATAATTCAAACTATTTCCTGCCATAGGTGTTCATGTTTGGCTTTTTGACTGTACATAAGCACCTATTTTCCAACCTTTTTTGATATATCAAATTATTCACCAACTAAACCAATAGATTGTGTAACAAAAAATTAAAATTTTAGTTACGTGTTTTTGTTGGTCGCTTGTCTTATTAATTAATACGTTTAATTCGTAGCTAATTAGTGAGCTTTTAGTTAAACACATTCTAAGTTGAAGCTAAGCCCCGCTATATCTAGCGGGCTATTAAAGGGGTCAAACAACAATGCAGAAAATATTCACTGTCGGAGCAATTGCTTCAACACTATTGTTAATGAACAGTACGCAGGTCATAGCTGCTAATAGTGTAAATGTAAACTTCGATAAAACTTACCAAACCATTGATGGTTTTGGCGCATCGGATGCTTGGACCTTTGATCCTATGATCAGAAAATGGGTATCTGAAGGTAAAGAGCAAGCTATCGAAGATTTGGCGAATACTCTGTTTTCTACTGATGTCGGTATTGGTTTATCTGCTTGGCGTTTCAATATTGGCGCTGGTAGTGCAGAGCAAGGATCAGCGAGTGGTATTCAATTAGATGATTTGGGTCGCCCGTACCGCCGAGCTGAATTGTTACAACCAGCAGCGGGTGCAGCGATTGATACAAGCAAACAAACTGGTCAAATTCGTTTTATGCAAGAAGCAGCTGAAAGAGGTGTCACCGACTTAATTGCTTTCGTAAACAGCCCGCCGGTTTGGGCGACTAAAAATGGTTTAGCTCATCCTGATTCCAGTGTTGGTTCGACCAATTTAAAAGATGATATGGTGGATGAATTTGCGACTTTTATGGTTGATGTCCTGAAGTACCTCAGAAATGACCAAGGTATCCCAATTAACTATATCAGTCCAATCAACGAACCGACGTGGGATTGGCAAGGCAATTCTCAAGAGGGTAATCGTTACAATAATCAAGAGCTTAAAGCTGTTTACAATACTTTATACGACGAACTAGTTACCGCTCAGTTAGCGAATGATGTGGTGATTGAAGCTGGTGAAACGGTTGAATATGCCGCAGCGCTCAGTGATTCATATCATCAGTCTTTTAATTCATCCACATACAATGGTGGAATGAACAGTCGTGGTGTCGGTTCTTACAAAAATTATATTGATGAGTTACTTGGCAGCAACGGCATTCGCGACAAAATTGGCAATAAAATTTCCTTGCATGGCTATTTTTCGGATGCTTGGAGCGATCGAATGGGCAAATTACGCGATCTCGTTTGGGAAAACGTACAAGCTGCGTCACCCGGCGCAAAAGTGTGGATGAGTGAAGTCTGTATTCTTGGTGGTACAGGTGACGTTCGAGACTTTGAGGGAGGGGGATTTGACGTTTTAGACATTAAATACGCTTTGCATGTAGGGAAAATGCTCCATCGTGATTTATCACGTATGAATGCCAGCGCGTGGCATTGGTGGCTGGGTGTGACACCTTATGATTACAAAGACGGCTTGTTGAAAATAAATTCTGCTTTAGAAGCTGATTCATTGCAAAGCTCAAAAGTTTTATGGACTCTTGGCCAATATAGTCGTTTTATCAGACCAGATTATAAAAGGATTGATTTACCGTCAGTTGACAACTTATCTGGTGTAATGGCATCAGCTTATAAAAACCCTACAGACGATAAAGTCGTGATAGTTGCAGTAAATGCTGGAACAAGCTCAGATACATTAAACATCAAAGTACAAAATTTACCTGCTGGTAAAACGATAAAAACCTTTAGTGTGTATCAAACCAACGCGACAGACAATTTAGCGCAAAAACCGGCCGTGAGCGCTGATAGTGAATTCACCATTACTGCAGAAACTATTGTAACTTTGGTCGGCGAAGTTGTGGACAACGATCAAGCACCAAATGCAGGGTTTGAACAAGATAAAAAAAAACTAGTTTCTGGTGATTCCGTTACTTTTCAAGATTTATCAACTAATTCACCTGATACATATGAATGGCTGTTTGAGGGGGGAACGCCTCAAACAAGCACTGAGGTGATGCCGACAGTATTATATTCAGAAGCGGGCAGCTTCGATGTCACCTTAAAAGTAACTAATGCATTTGGTACAACAACCCTTCTGAGCGAAGATGCAGTAGAGGTTTTTTCCAGCCAAACTTCTGAGTGTAATTCTGACGGATATGTAACTAGCGAGCGTTGGAACAATGTTGAGGCGCAAGGCGATTACACTTTTGATAGTTCAGTTGCTTCTGTGCCCTTTGATACAGCAGCAGATGAAATATCGACGCTCAGTTTATTTGAGATAGCACCAGACTCAGCTGACGGTTATGGCACTCGAATTTCAGGTTATATTTGCGCACCACAAACCGGTAATTATACATTTTGGATTGCTGCAGATAATGATGGTGAACTATGGTTGAGTGACAGTGAATCGCCAAACGACATTACAAAAATTGCAGAGGTTTCAGGTTGGACCAACTATCGTGAATGGGACAAATTGGACTCACAACAATCGCAGCAAGTCTTTTTAGTCGCTGGACAAAAATACTATATAGAATCAAGACACAAAGAAAATGATGGCGGCGATAATTTGTCTGTAGGCTGGCAGTTACCAGATAACACGTTAGAGCGCCCGATTCCATCTCAATATCTAAATGCTTATCTTGACCATGGCAATCAGCAGCCGCAACAACCTGAACCAAGTGAACCAGACAACAGCGGCGACACAAGTAAACCTAATAAAAGTGGTGGTGCTATCGGCTTGTGGGTTATTTGTTTGTTGTTAAGTTTTCGACTGTTTTCGCGTCGGTAAACTCAAAAACTTTTCACTGAATAATTTAATCGTTTCCAAAACTGACCATTTTTAATATGGGTAAATTTATGAACCTAAAAAAAATAACATCAATTGCATTAATTGGCTTTTCCACCTTTAC
The DNA here is from genome assembly GCF_025515275.1 of Catenovulum sp. 2E275. Taxonomy (GTDB): domain Bacteria; phylum Pseudomonadota; class Gammaproteobacteria; order Enterobacterales; family Alteromonadaceae; genus Catenovulum. Next base: position 13,719 of record NZ_JAOPFU010000057.1, on the reverse strand, counting down.
AGGTTTTTCAGCCAATGCCATAGAAGACTGGCGCAATCCAGAAGTATTTAGAATAAACAAAGAGCCAGCACGCAGCTTTTTTTATAGCTACGAAAGTGCCGATGCAACCAAAGCCGAATTGCCTTGGTCACAAAGTAATTATCGTTTATTAAACGGCAACTGGAAATTTAACTGGGTTGACCATCCAGATAAACGACCAACGAACTTTTATAAACCCAGTTTTGATGTCAGCAGCTGGAATACTTTCCCTGTACCTGCCAACTGGGAAATTAATGGTTACGGCACACCTTTTTATCACAGTCATGCTTGTTTTGATAACAAACTAGAATTCCTTGAAGGTGAGATAGAATACAACCCTGTCGGTTCATATCGTCATCAATTTGAAGTACCGAATGATTGGGATGGTAAAGAAATATTCATCCACTTTGGTGCGGTTAAATCTGCCTTTTATATTTGGGTTAATGGTAAAAAAGTCGGGTATTCACAAGACTCTAAAACCGATGCAGCTTTTGATATCACCTCATATGTTAAAACCGGTGAAAATACGTTAGCACTTGAAGTGTACCGTTATTCTGATGGTTCTTATTTAGAATGTCAGGATATGTGGCGTGTTAGTGGTATTGAGCGTGATGTGTATATTTATGCAACCCCTAAAGTTGCTGTACGTGACTTCCATGCTTACACCACGTTAGACAATAACTACACTCAAGGTGTTTTAAACTTCAGTGCGGAAATTGATAACCGTTCAAGCAAAAACGCTAAAAACATTCAGTTGGTTGCGAATTTAATTGATGACCAAGGTAAAAGTGTTTATAGCAAAACCTTAAAGGTGAAAACACTCGATAAACAAACGGATAGCCGTGTTGAATTCTCTACAACTTTAGATACGCCTAAATTATGGAGTGCTGAAGCGCCGAATTTGTATCGTTTAGAAATGACGCTATCAACTGATGGCCAAAACAAACAATATATCGCACGCAATATAGGTTTTAGGTCAACAGAATATAAAGACGGTAACATTTTAATTAATGGTAAACCGATTCTATTTAAAGGGGTTAACCGTCATGAGCACGACCCTGAAACCGGCCATGTGATTACCCGTGAGTCTATGTTAAAAGATATTCAGTTGATGAAAGAATTTAACATCAATGCTGTACGTATGTCTCACTACCCAAGTGATGGTTATATCTACGACTTGGCCGATAAATACGGTTTATATGTGATGGATGAAGCCAATACTGAATCACATGGTTTAGGTGCGTCAAACCAAGGTAGTTCTTACAACCCAGCTACACACATTGTCAATAAACCAGAATGGAAAGCCGCTTACATTGATAGAATTTCAAATATGTATGAGCGCAGTAAAAACAATCCTTCTGTGGTGATTCGTTCACTTGGGAATGAATCAGGTGATGGTCCTAACTTAGAAGCCACCTATGATTGGTTAAAAGCCAAAGAGCCTTCACCTGTGATGTCTGAGCAAGCTCAGTTACGTCGTCATACGGATGCGTATGGCCAAATGTACGCACCGCTACCAGATATTATTCGTTATGCTGAAACTCAGCATGATGAGCGTCCTGTGTTATTAATCGAATACGAACATGCTATGGGTAATTCTCTAGGTAACTTTAAAGAATACTGGGATGCATTTGAAAAATACGATTCTCTGCAAGGTGGTTTTGTATGGGATTGGGTTGACCAAACTTTCACTAAAACCGCAGCCGATGGCAGCATCTACCAAGCTTATGGTGGTGATTTAGAGCCAGCCGGTACACCAAACAGTGATAGCTTCTGTGCCAATGGTTTAGTATTTGCTGACAGAACACCTTATCCATATTTGTGGGAAGTGAAAAAGGTTCAGCAGAATATTGGGGTTAGTTTAGTCAATAAAGGCGCGAATAACGCCATTACTGTCACCAATAAAAACTACTTTATCAGCTTAAAAGATTATTACCTTGAGTGGCAGTTAATTGAAAATGGGGTAGTGGTTGATTCTGGCTCTGACATCTCTTTATCTGCAAAAGCAGGGGAAAGTGAGCAAATTAGCTTACCGATTCAATACCAACAACAAGCGGGTAAAGAATACTTTATTAATGTACAGGTTAGAACCAAACAAGCTCAACATCTGTTAGCTGCACATCATAGTGTTGCTGAAGAGCAATTAGTTTTACCTTATGTAAAACAGCCTGCAGCTGAGGAAATACTCTCTAAACTAACCAAGCTCAACTACAGCAATAAAAATGGTAAACACCAATTTACAGCTAAATACTTTGCACTTGAGATAGATCAACAAAGCGGTTTAATCAGCTCAATTCAATATGCTGGTCATGAGTTGTTAAAAGCACCATCTCACCCTGAGTTTTGGCGTGCGCCTGTGTATAACGATTTAGAAATCGGCGGTTATGAAAGCCAGTTTGCTGTGTATCAGCAGTTAGGTCGTAATACGCAGTTAACTGACTTACAGGTGACTCGACTATCTAAAGGTGCGGTTAAAGTTTCAATTGAACATGCTTTACCAGCAATTGAGAGTAAATACTTCACCACTTTAACCATTAAAGGTAATGGTCAGGTAGATGTGGATATCTGGTTTTATGCCGCGCCACATAAGAAGTTTGGTGAATTACCACGTTTAGGCACTATGTTTGAGTTAGATACTGCATTTAACCATGTTCTTTATTATGGTCGTGGTCCACATGAAAACTACTCAGACCGTAAAGCTTCTGCGTTTGTTGGTTTATATCAAACAGATGTCGATAGTTTGTATGTCCCTTATGTGCGTCCATCAGAGAACGGTTATCGCACCGATGTTCGGTATGTTGATTTCTTTAACGACAATGGTTTAGGCATACGTTTTAGTGCGCCTAAGTTATTAGGGTTTGGGGCTGAGTACTACTCAACCGATGATTATGATGCATCGAAAAAAGACCATGTTCGACGCAACTTACACCCGAATGAGCTTAAAAAACGTGACCGCATTTTTGTTAATATCGACCACAGACAACGTGGGGTAGGGGGTACGGATTCATGGGGCGCTGCGCCATTACCAAACTACATTCTACCTTGGTTGGATTATCGTTATTCCTATAGTTTTACACCGACTAAGGTCAAGCAAAAATAAAGTTAATTTTAAAATATCCTGCAACTTTTCAATGGGTTGCAGGATAATATTCAAATCACATCATAGTCACTCCACAATGTAAATTTTATTTTTTACAAAAAAATAAAAAAAAACTTACGCACTTTTAACTTTGATTTGTCTTCTTTATTACAGCTTGAAACATGATTCAGACTGCGGATTTAACCTCCCATTTGCACCACTGGTGCCAATGAATAAAAAAATCAAATTGAGGATTCAACATGAACATCGAACGAACGTTTCCACTGCTACTGCTTTCTTCTGCTTTGTTAGCGGCTTGTGGTAAAGGTGCTGATGACATCAGTTTTCAGTATAACCCTGATGCAGTGATCTCTGAAAATGCATCTAATGAATACGTAGAGCCACCCCGCGCTCCAGATAATTATAAAGTGATCTATTACGTCGATGCAGGTGATGGTACTCCGGGTAAACTTGAAACCTTAGAAACTTTTGGTACACGCAGTAGTGTTGAAGACCAGGCCTATGGCGTTGACGCCTCAACTGGTTACAAATGGGGTTATACCTCGCCTGTTGCACAATATTACTCTGATGCAGATAACTACGGCAGTATTCGTGGTGATGAAAGAGACATGGCAGGCGCTGGGATTGAATATTCTTTCGAAGTTGAAAACGGCTCATACACAGTTGTATTTGGATTCAATGACCCTTGGGATTCTGAAGGCACTCGCCATGTTGACTTATTAGCCGAAGAGCAAGTATTAGAAGCCGGCTACTACATTCCAGTTGATAACGAATACAAACGCTACGATAACGTTGAAGTAACTGATGGTGAATTGCAAATATCTATTCGACGAACAGCAAGCAATTCCGATTCAGAAGCCGATCCTCAAATATCTTGGATTGAAATTTGGGGCGAAACCGATGAAGACGCGGCTGCTCCTGTTGCAAATGTTTGGATTACAGGTGATTTTCAAACCACTGCTTGGGATTGGGGTTCTGCACCGCAAATGAAACCGTTAGGTGATGATTGGTATGAAATGGTCGTACATTTTCAAAATAACGAAGGCGGCTTTGAATTTCTCGACCAGAACGAATTTTCAGACAAAGAAACATGGGGCGCTTCGTCTGAAGGTGCTACCGATGTCGTTTATTCAGTAGACGCAGCAGCTATCAAAGTTGATGCCGCCGGTTATTACACCATCAAATTTAATATCTCTAGTTTGGATTACTCGGTTGAGAGTCTTGATACCTCTGCTTTAACTGACTATCCAGAAATGTATGTGATAGGTAAAGGCTTTAGTGATTACCCTGAATTAGACTGGGGTGTTGATCAGGCAATTCCATTGACTAAAAACTTCCGTGGCTTAGGTGAAGATGTTTTTGGTATTGAAGGCTTACAGTTTTCTGATGCCGTTGAATTGAAAATTATCAGCCAACGTAGCTGGGATGATTTAGATATTGGTTTTGTCGATGCAGCTGTATATAACGCAGAGGGTGCTGATTTTTATTGGGGAGAAACCATCGCAGGTCAAGGCACTCCAAATCTTGCGTACAACGGTGCCGCTGGCGCTTACACACTGATATTCGATTATGCTGCTAATCGTGCGACTTTATTTAAAAGTCGTATGTACATGGTCGGTGCTGGCTCTATTGGTGATTGGGATGTAGGTCAAGCTGTAGAGATGAACCAAATTGCTGACGGTTGGTATGAGCTGGCACTTCGATATACCAAAGAGAGTGATGGAAATGCTATCAAGCCTTACGGCGATTTTAAATTCGTGAGTGCACAAAACTGGAATGCGGGCAATTTTGGTTTGTCTGACGTTGAATCAGATTTAACCCTAATGGAAAACTCAAGTTCGAGTGACGGCGTTCCTGCTCCTGCACCAGGGTATTACACTGTGCGTTTTAATCCTTCTCTATTGTCTTATTCAATTGAAGCGATTGATTTATCACAACATTCATTACTGGACGAGTTGTACATTGTTGGTAAAGGTTTTGTTGACTATCCAGAGTTAGATTGGAGCGTTGAAAATTCAATCCCGATGATCAGAGACATCAATAGTTCAGGTGACTATGTATTTGGCATCGAGTGTCTGCAATTAAGTGATGAAGTAGATATGAAATTTGTTGGTCAACTCGATTGGGATGGTTTAGATGCCGGTTTTGTTAATGGAGGAGAGCAGACTGCTCCAATTGTTTGGGCTAAAGCTGATATTGGCTCAGGCACTTCAGATTTAAAACTAAATGGTCAAGCTGGTTTTTATGACGTGACATTCGATTACTTAATAGAGCGAATTAGTGTTATGCCGAATACCAGTTGCCAGTAACTCACCAATTTAATAATTAATTATATATCCCAATTTTTAGGCAGCTTAGTAATTTGGCTAAGCTGTCTGCAGGAGTGACCAAATGAAAACGTTAAATAACAAAAAAATGAAAACTAAATACAAGTTAATACCCTTAAGTTTGTTGGCATTTAGTATTAATACTGCCATTGCTCAAGATGCATCGCAAATAGAAGAAATAGAGACTATTACGGTACAAGGTTACGCCAGCAGTATTAAAAAAGCTTTGTTATCAAAGCGCGCTGCTAGTACTGTGATGGATGCAATTGAGGCTGAAGACTTAGGTAAATTTCCTGATGCAAACGTTGCTGAATCTTTGCAACGAATTACAGGTGTAGCAATTGACCGTTCAGGCGGTGAAGGCAACAAAATCAGCGTGCGTGGTTTAGGTCCAGAATATAACGTGGTGACATTCAACAACCGTGTTTTACCAAATCCAGATGGTTCGCGCTCTTTTAGTTTTGATGTACTGGCTTCTGAAATGATTTCAGGCGCTGAAGTTTTTAAAACTTCAGAAGCTCGATTGTCTGACGGTGGTATAGGGGCAGTTGTGAACGTTAAGTCTTTAAAACCTTTGTCACTAGAAACTGGCTTAACCGGAGCTGGTTCGATTAAAGCTATGTATGACGAGTTAGCTGACGAAACAACACCGAATTTCTCAGGGTTAGTGAACTACAAAAATGATCTAGGGACTTTTGGGGTAACGGCCTCCGTTGCTTATCACCGTCGAAAAGGACGTGCTGACGAAGCATCTACTGGCGGTGGTTGGGTTGAGAAAGAATTCGATTTAGATGCTAATTTAGCTTATGAATTACAAACGTGGGCACCCAAAGGCGTTGGTTATAGATTAGAAACAACCGACAGAGAACGCTTGAGTGGTTTAATTGTCACTCAATGGGCACCGTCAGACGATTTACAGATAACTCTAGATGTATTGTATTCACATTATGAAATTGAGTCCGACCGAAACCAAGTCGCTCATTGGTGGGGAACAACGAATAATAATAATGCAGGTCCAGGAAGTGTAAAAATCGACGAACAGGGTACGGTTGTATATTGGACTGGCCATGCAGCGCCAACTGAATTTGTCCACTCAACAGGAAATCGTCCAACTGAGACTGTGATGTTTGGTGCCAATATTGAAAAATATCTAGCCGACGATTCAGTGATCCGCCTCGATATGTCGCATTCCAAAGCAGAAAATACTGCGGGCGGCACCCAAAGCTTTGCCGTGTCAGGTTTTAGAAATACGACCGAAAGTTCTAGTTTATTCCAGTTACTACCAGGTGAATATGTACCGTCGTTGCTGTTTCCTGAATTTGATGAGCAAACAGATAGTTACACAGGCAACTATATATCAAATCCCGTGGCACTAACCGATAAAAGTAAATTGGGTAATCACTTTTTAGTAGTCGAAGGCGATAACAATGAAGACACTATTTCGGACATAAAACTAGACTGGGAGAAACCTGTTAGCTGGGGCAATGTTATTAATGTCAAAGCTGGGGCATTTTATAACAAAAGGGATTTCCAACGTATTCGGATCCGCAGTGCAGATGAAGTAAATAATGGTACTTCAACTGGATTTAACGATGATATTCCAGACGAAATTGGCGTCTTAATCAAGCCTGCAGACTTCCTACCAAATGTTGGAGGGTCATTTCCAACTGCTTGGTTAAAAACGGATAACGAAGCATTACGAGAATATTATGAGTCAGATGAGTTTGTTAAAAACGGCGAATTTTATAATCAGCGGGTTGATGAAAATGGTAATGAAATCCCTAATCTTGATTATACACCTGCAGTTGAACTAGCTAATAGCCCTGCGGTTGCTGAGAAAAAAATAGGTATTTACCTACAAGCGGACTTAGAAGGAGATGTATTTAATCTGCCTTGGTCTGCAAACTTAGGTGTTCGGGCAGTAAAGACTGAGCAAAAGTCATCAGGCTATTCAGAAACCATATTGAGTATTTCTCCGAGCCCAGATGATCCAACTATTAGTATTGTTGAAAAAAGCGAAGCTATACCGGTAACGGTTAATAATGAATACACGAATGTTTTGCCATCGTTTAACTTTAAAATTGAACCGTTAGACAACATAGATGTGCGCTTTGGTGTTTCTCAAACTATTACTAGACCAGAACTAGGCAAAATTGGTGTAGACGCAGGTATCAATACTCGTCCCGGAGCTTTTGCAATCAACGGCGGTAACCCCAACTTAAAACCGTATAAATCAACCAACTTGGACGTTGCGGTCAACTGGTATGTGAATGAATCCGCTTATTTTGGTGTTGCTTATATGAACAAAGATATTGATGATTTTATTGCTATGTCTACACAGCAAACCATCATAGCTGGCGAAGAGTTTGATGAAACTCGTCCTTTCAACGTTGAGCAAGCAAGCATTGAAGCGTTGGAAGTGGGCGGTCATGTAATGTTTGATTTCTTACCTGGGTTATTAAGTGGTATTGGTGTACAAGCTAACTACACTTTCGTGGATAGTGATTCAAGTTACCGTACTGGTGAACTAACCCATTTTGGTATAGAAGGCTTATCTGATACGGCCAATTTTATAGCAAGTTATGAATATGGCCCTTTAGAATTCAGGGCTTCGTATAATTGGCGTGATAAATTCTTATCAAATGTATCTAATGGGGAAGGTGAGCCTGTATATGTGGTTGAGTATGGGCAATGGGATGGTAGTTTGAATTTTGACCTAACAGATGAACTGAGTATTTTTGCCGAAGGGTCGAATTTGACACAAGAAGCAACTCGGGATTATGTCCGTTACGAAAATCGCATAGGCGCATATACGTACAATGGTCGTCGATTTACCTTAGGAATTAGAGGTAAATTCTAAACAGGTGTTCAATGGTGATATGAATTCCGCTTGCCTGAGGTAAGCGGAATTTTCAGCGTTTATTAAATTTAGTAGTATTATTCGGAAAAACAAAAAATATATACTCTTTAATTACCTTTATTGGTTGTTAAATTGTCTTATATATATCATTGGTCAAATCTGGATTTTTTGAGATGTTTGAATGCTACTTTTTAAACTAAACAAAATTTGTCGACTAATTGCAAGGTGATTTAATGTCGATTATATCTCGTGTTTTTATTGAGAATAGTTCTTTTTTGAAGGCATTTTTGACACGTTTTTTAAAATGTGAACAGGACATCGAAGATGTGGTACAGGAAGTTTATTTAAAAGCACGCAATGCTGAAAATAATACTGAAATTCAGCAACCTAAAGCTTTCTTGTTCAGTGTGGCAAAAAATTTAGCACTAAATGAATTGAATCGTAAATCCAGACAAATGACTGCTTACATAGATGATTGTATATCTGAACTGCCTGCAGAATATTCAGTATCTATAGAAAGTGAAATAGAGGCAAAGCAGTCATTGAACGCTTATTGTCAGGCAATTGACAGTTTGCCGGACAAATGTAAAAAGGTTTATTTGTTAAGAAAAGTGCATGGATTATCAAGAAACGAAATTGCCGAAAGAATGGATCTATCGGTCAGCAGTGTTCAGAAATATTTAAAGCAGGGTATTGAGCATTGTTCTGAGCACGTTACACGTAGTGAAAGCCCTAAAATGACTGTAAAACGAGAATCTCATTTATTAAAGAAGAAAGCATGATGACGAATCATAATATTTCAGAAGAGGAATTGGCACTGATTAAGCAGGAAGCGATAGATTGGCTCCTACTACTAGACGATGATGAGCCGCTTTCTAATGAAACACGTCAGGAGTTTATTAATTGGTTGGGTCGAAGCCCTGAGCATGGTTACGTTTTAAAGAAACTCAATAGCTTCTGGGGCAATAACGTATTGGCTGAATTATATTCTCCTTCTGGCGCCAATTCACAATTAAAAGGCAAAAACACAGATAACTGGTTTAATGGAAAAACTACTTTGGCCTTTTCGTTGGCTAGTTTCGGGTTGTTATTGCTTGTGTCTCTATTTGTTAGTACTGGCAAGCAAACTTTTTCTGATCCTTTAAACGGCATCTATGTAACGAGGCAGGGGCAAACGCAAACCTATGAGCTCAGCGACGGTTCAAAGGTCAGTTTAAATACAAATAGTAAAATGCAGGTGGCTTTCTCTAAAGACACAAGAGATATACATTTATTATCGGGTGAAGCTCATTTTAGTGTTATGAAAAATGCAGAGAGACCATTTAACGTTTATACCGATAACGGCAGGGTGCAGGCGGTTGGAACAGCTTTCAATGTGTATTTAAATGAAAATATACTATCTGTGTTAGTCACTGAAGGTAAAATTTCTGTTGCCAAACATGCTGGCTTTGAAAAAATTGCGAAAGACAGTGGGGCCGCAATCAAGGCTGACAAGCTTGATTTATTGGGTTATATGGTGGCTGGCCAAACTATAAACATTGATATTACTAAGCCGGTCAAAATCTTAAAAGAAGAAATGTTGTCTGATGTTCAGGTGTTGGATAATGATAAATTAAATAATCGACAAGCCTGGATGTCTGGTTATATTATTTTTTCTGGTGAACCGTTAAATGTTGTAGTGCAGCAACTAAACCGTTATGCAGATTCAAAAATAATTATAGTCGACCCCACAATTTCAAACATGAGTATTGGTGGCCGGTTTAAACTGGATGAGATAGATAAAATGTTGTCAGCGTTAGAGAAAGATTTTGGTTTGCACATCGTCTATTTTGATAATAGGATCGAAATAGGTAAAAAAGGTAATTATTGATTAACAAAATTAGAATCATTCGTGTAATATAACTTTGATGAAAAGCGTCAATTTTATTATGTGCCTATTATACTTGGTATCCCTGAGTTGTAGAGGGCAGAGCGTTACTGCACCAGTAGAAACTTTTAGCTTTTATATCCCACGTTCTGACGCTTCTACCGCACTAACACGAATTGCAAATAAAACAAATTCTCAGCTTCTATATTCGTTTAAAGAAACTGAAAATATTCAATCTAATGCGTTAATTGGCCACTTTACTATTCAGGAGGCACTTAATCATATACTGCAGGGAACACATTTAATTGCCCGTTTAAACGCTGATAGTGTGATTATTGTCGAACGCATAGCGCAGCAACTACAAACAAAGCCACAACAAGATATTGAAGTTGCTGAGAATCTGCCAGTACCAATTGAAACAATCAGAGTGCAGGGGTATCTGGGTAGTATTCTAAAGTCTCTCAATTTTAAAAAATTTTCCACAGATTTGGTTGATGTGATCTCAAAAGAGGATTTAGGTAAATTCCCCGAGCAAAACGTAGCCGAATCTTTGCAACGAGTAACCGGGGTGACAATAGATCGTGAATCCGGAGAAGGAAGGTTTGTCACTGTAAGAGGATTTGGCCCTGAATTTAATACCGTGCAATACAATGGCAGAGTCATCGCATCTGAAAATTTGGGACGGGAATTTAGTTTTGATGTACTACCGACTGAACTGATAAATCAAGCGATCATTTATAAAAGTGTTGATGCTAGTGTCTTTTCAGGTGGTATTGGCTCTACCATTAATCTTGTTAGTGCAAAGCCGATGGAATATCAGGGATTACGAAGTGTCTTCACGCTAGATAACACCTACGATTTACTCTCTGATTCTTCGTATCCTCATTTATTTAGCTTGTTGAGCTATTCAAACAGTACACAAGGCATTTTATTATCTTTTAATTATCAAAATAGACAATTTCAAAATGACTCTGCCAATGTAGATGGGTGGTTCGAAAGCGATTTGAGTTATGTTCAAAATAAATCAGGTTCGGGAGACTTTAGTCAGGCGTGGATCCCTCGCAATTTTGATCTGCGCCGTGAAGTAGGAACCCGCAAGAGATTGGGTGGAACTTTGGTTTATGAAGCTCGTTTTAACGAAGAATTATATTTTTCATTTGATGTATTATATTCCAGCTACAAAATTGACTCCCAAATATCTTCTTCTGCAAACTGGACTCATGACAGTCAACGTGCATTTGAAAATGTTTATCTTGATCAAAATGGTACACTTTTGTATTACCAGTATTTTAAGTCGAAAAAATTGGCATCGGATTTTGTCCAACTTTCACGTAATAGACCGACCGATACTTTGCAGCTTGGCGCAAACCTGGCTTGGGCAATTGATAATGACTGGTCGCTTAAGCTGGATTTATCCCATTCACATGCGAAAAATAATAATGGGGGGAATAATATTTTTTATGTAGTTGGTTCCCCAAACGCCAATCCAATTTATGATAATTTAAATCGAGATGTTCATGCAAAATTATCCCATCAGATCCCAATTACCATTGAGCAGCTAAAAAGTCATATATTGCTTAAGGAAGGTGATAATTATAATGACTTAGTCAATCAAGTTAGTTTGGATTTTGTTTGGGAAAAAGAATTTTGGACCATAAATAAAATTCAATTTGGTTCTTTGTATGTTGCTCGAAACAAACAAAAACAAACTTATAAATCTCCATCAGGATGGGAATTTGGTGGATATTCATTTGAATTACCAGATGATATATTCAAAATTAAAACTGTTTCTAATTTTTTGAACGGTGGTACCCCTTCCATCTGGTACACCTTTGAACCTCAGGAATATCATGATTTTCTCTGGTCTGAACAACATATCAACGAGCAATTAGCCAATGGTAATACATCTTTACCCTCTGATATTTTAACTCGAAAAGAATTCGGTGGGATTGAGGCGATTCTTAGACCGGGGGATTCATGGCAAGTAAACGAAGATCCGTGGGAAACTTACCTGATGGCAGAGTTTTCAAATACAACAGATTGGGGAAATATTAATGGAAATCTGGGACTAAGGTATTCAACTGTTAATATTGAAGCTTCAGGGTATTCACAGGAACTTTTAGATATTAATGCGAGTGTTAGTGATCCTACCCGTTTGGATTTAATTTTATCCGACCCCAAACCAATTTCTCAAGGCCACAGTTATAGCCAGTTATTACCTTCACTTAATATTAAACTTGATATAGATGAAAAACATGTATCCAGAGTAAGTTTATCCAAAACAGTTACCCGACCAACCTTAGATAAACTTTCGCTTGCATTGGGGGGATTAGATGGTCGGGTTGGTTCCAGTACAGCATCGGCTGGGAATCCTAAACTTGCACCTTACGAGTCAAAAAATTTAGATTTAGCATATGAGTGGTATTACGAGGAAGTTGGCTTTTTGGGCGTTTCCGGTTTTTACAAGTCATTGAACAGATTTGTTTCATTAATAACCGAACGAGAGACATTATTGGAACATGAAGAGGGAGATTTTTTTGTAACGCGTCCCAAAAACGTTCAAAGTTTAAATGTCTGGGGGCTTGAAGTAGCATGGATGCATCATTTTACACAAAATTCGTTCATGCCCATTTTTAATGGTTTTGGATTGCAACTGAATTATACATTTAGTGATAGTGACCGTTTATTTGAGCCAGATGTAGTGGATACATACGCTTTGGAGGGGCTGTCTGACTCATATAATGTTGTTTTATTCTATGAGCATGGTCCTGTAGATGCACGTATGTCTTATCACCATAGAGATAATTTTATTCGCCGTGTGAAAGGGAATTTAGGTCAACCTGAAATGGTTGAAGGTTATGGACAGGTTGACTTAAATTTCAGATATAAACTTAATCGGGATGTAGAATTGTTCATCCAAGGTGTCAATATACTGAATGAAAAACGCAGAACTTATTCTATTTATACAGAAAGGCTCCTTGAATACGAAGAAAGTGGGACAAGATATGCTTTAGGTGCTCGAATCAACTTATGAGATTGTCGTTATGAAACTCGTTAACAGGCTAAGGCCGATATAATTAATTACTATTAAAAAAATAGAGATAATTTAAATTGAGGAATATTGCTCCTGCAAAGAATTAAAAAAATTTATAAAAGTCATCATATTTCGTCAACTGTTATAAATTCTTAATATTCCTCAATAATACAAAGTGTAAAGGTAGACTTAGATTGGAGACCTGTTTAGAGGTATTATTCAATACAACTAAAGAGGTTACAAATGCCAAGAAGAATTACACCAGAATTTAAGCGCGAATGCGTTAATTTAGTTTTATTCCAAGGTTATAAATATCAGGATGCAGCTGATGCGATGGGCGTTGGTTTATCATCGATTCAGCGTTGGGTTAGCTAATATAAAAAAGAGCAAATGGGTATAACCCCTAAAGCTACAGCACTAACACCAGAGCAATTACGTATTCAGCAGTTAGAAAAACAAGTTAAACAGTTAGAAAGTGACAATGCCTTATTAAAAAAAGCGTCAGCCTTCTTC
>NZ_JAOPFU010000056.1 GCF_025515275.1 Catenovulum sp. 2E275 | reverse complement strand
CCTGCAAGTTCAGACTGAGTACCTACAGTTATTTTTGATGCACCACCGTGAAGTGAATTAGAACTGCCTGAGGTATTGTTATCTAAGTAGATAAAAAAGCCTTTCTCTTCGCCTTCTGCTGCTAATAACTTAAAGCTAACGGTAGCACCTAAAGATAAATCAAGTGTACCTTTAGGCGCAACACCTTCAGCTGTCGTTTCAGTACCGGTATCACCGATTGTGAAACGACCAGCATTGATAACTAACTCACCATTTACTGGGTCAACATTACCACCGGTTTTGATATAAAGCGGTAATGAACTATCAGTTGATAAAGATTTATAGCCAGCACTAAAGAATGTATCTCTATCTGCTGCTGAGAAATCATCAACTATAGAGCCAGTAGTTGGTGTACCACCATTGTCACCGCCGTTATCTCCACCATCAACAATCTCTGGAATATCATCATCAGACTGATCAATTTTACCAATACCAGCATTTGCTAATACATAGTTTTTAACATCTGCGGTATCCATTAAATGATCTTGATAATCATAACTCACGTCATAAGTGGTAGTTTGCGCACCATCAAGCTCATACGAAGCTTCAGTATCACCAAAACTACTTTCTGGGGAATAAGTTACACCAATGAACTCATTTCCTCGAGCATTCCAGTAACCAACTTGGCTTGAGTCAACTGATACAATTGGGTTTTTAACGTTTTCAAACACGTTATTTTCAATCAATAGTTCAGCACCCATACGAGAGTTAATCGCTGAGCCAGTAATGTTGTGGAAATAGTTATTATAAATGTGTCCGAAACCGTAGCGGAATAGCGGCGTACGCGAGACTACATTTGCAATATAGTTATGATGCCAAGTGATAAAACGATCACCTTTTTCAGCTGCATCATCACTTGAGCCATTTAGCATGGTTTTATGATGATCATGGATGTAGTTGTAAGAAATTGTGATATTTCTTGCATTATATCGAGTATCCACTAAACCATCGTATACATCTTGACCAACATCCAATGAACCATATAACTCGTTGTGATCAATCCAGATACCATAAGTATCATCTTGACCTTCGTCACTTTGAATACCAATCGCATCACCAAATTCTTTTGGTACTTCATGGATTTTCAGGTTACGGATAATCACGTTGTTAGAGCGCTCAATCTGAATACCAATTCCAGCAAACTCACCTTGAGTGCCTACACCGATAATAGAGACATTTGCCATATCTTTAATACCGATACTGCGGTTAGTATCACCTGAATTTGCAGGTGTAATGGTACCGGCAATATAAACCGTGATTGGAGAGTCAGCTTGTTTTGCTTCATCTAATGCTGCAATTAGGTCAAGACCATTGTCAACAGTAACGGCAAGACCACCTGCACCACCGGTTATTTCACCATTAGCACCGGCAAAACCACCATCGCCTTGAGCTTCTACATCGTCAACAATAACGGGGGCATCAATTGGTTGAGGATCCCAACCTTGACCATTATCATAACTTGCAAACACTTCAGCACGAGTTGAGTAAGGTGCATTCGCTAAATCAGATTCAGCAGTTGCATTTGCAACGCGGCCTGATATATCCAATGGATTGCCATCTAAGTCCATGCTGCCATATTCACGCCAGCCAGAAGTTGCATCTGCTGTTTGTGGATTTGGTAACGGATCTAATCTCCAGCCTTCCGTAATAATGTGTGGACCTAATTTATTGTTAATCAAAACAATATTATCGTACACAGCCGAGTCACCTGCACTACGAGCAATGTAAGTTGAATTATCATTTACACCATTACCTAATGGGCCAGGGCCAGATGTAAATTCATTATTCATAAATACAAAACCAGGGTACGAAGCATCTTGTACACGAGCCTGTAAAACATAACCGCCATCTGAATCATTTGGTGCATTTTTAGAATCACCTATGGTTCTGATTTCGCTGTTTTCAAATAAAGTCGCAACACTATAACCCCAGATAAAATCAACATTACCTGCAATTAAACAGTTGTAGAACCAGTTATAACCTTTCATTAGTAATGTATCTTGCTCACTAATAAAGTTCATATTATTCGCAATTAAACGATAACTACTGTTGAAATAAATGGTTTCAGCCTGATCCCCTGAACCTGTTCTGGTATGAGTATTTTTAAGTGTGAAGTTGTTAAGTACGATATTATCTGCGCTTTCAACTAAAAATACCGGGCGACCTGATGAGCCAGAATTATAGCCATCATAGTTATTATACTGAACTATGGTGTTTTCACGGCTTTCACCTTGAATGGTTAAGTTATTCTTATTACGTAAGAATAATAATTCCTCATAAATACCATCTTTGATCGTAATCGTCATCGCAGTATTTTTGTCTGTCATTGCATAGTTAAGTGCACCCTGCAATGTTCTGAAATCAGCAAAACCATCATCATCTACGGTAATTTCAGTACCAGTAGGAGCAGCCGCTTTTGTGGTAAATGTCCAGTTAGCACCCGACCCGATACCATCAAAATCTGTACCGTTTAATGCAGTATTCACGACAACATCATTACCAACCACAACTTTATAGGTTTTGCCATATTCAAGCACACCATCAGCAGGTTTAATGGTTAATTTATTACCGTCAATCATAAATGGACGATAATTTAAGTCACGGGTTTTACCTGTGATACTTGCGACTGTTTTACCTAAAGATGTGGTGTCAGCAGAAACACTGATTTCATCAACAATCTCATCTGTTTCGGTATCAAAAACACGTACCACACCAGATGTACCTAGAGTAGGCGCACTGTCAAATTCAATGGTAAAGCTGGTATCAATATATTGAGCTTGATCACCCGGCATTGGCATTAACTTGGAAGCTAAATCACCATAATCAGTACCTGAGTCAGTAAATGCAGGGCCTACTTCAACATCCAATTGGCGAATAACAGAAGCATCCGAACCGGCGGTTAAGTAGATTGTCGCATTACCTTCTTTAAGCGGCGTAATTGTGACTGTATCACCATCAATCTCAACTTTCGCGACAGAAACATCTGACGATTCAACGTTAAAGGTATCTGCTGTACCATCTTTTTGCAGTGCAGTGACTTTAAAGACTAAAGCATCACCTAATGCACTACCTGTCCAGCTAGTTTCAGCTAAATCAGTAGCCAATAAAACAGGTTTAACTGTTGCATCACCAATTTTTAAATCATCGATTTCAAACGAGCGGTTATCTGTATATAAACCGACTAAACCTTTAGCAGTTAACGTCGTATCAGTGTGTGTACCAATTTTTTCGCCATCAACATACAAAGTAATGTCATTACCTAATACTTCGTAGCGAACTGTGTACCAAACACCATCCTCGGTTGCGCCTTTTTCGCCTAATAAGAAAGGTTTTTTCGTTTGAACCGGACGGTTTAATGACCCTTCTAGTTTAGTTGCAATTTCAGCTTGGGTTGATGTGCTGGCATTTTGCATATTTAAACCAGCACCATACCAGTTATTTTCATCCTGATAGCGACCTAATACAAATAGGTGCTTGTTGCTAGTTGTACTGTTTTGACGAGGACGAATCTTCATTTCAACAAAATAATCTGCACTAGGAACATTAGCCATAACAGAATCTTTTAAGGTTGCTAATACACCACCAACTTTTTCGGCAGTAAATCGCATTACCTTGTTACCATTTTCAAGCTCAAGTACATCAAATGCACCATCGTCTGAACCGGCATCTAAATCCCAGTCATCTAAATTACCGTCAGCAAAATCATCACAGTAATACACTTCATCAGCCGCGTCGTCACAACTAAAAATAGGTGCTTCAAACGGGTTTAAATATTCAATGCGTAAGTTTTTAATTTCAACCACCGCATCACCTTCTGTTCTTAGTTGAACAAAAGAGTTAGATGTACCAATTTCGCCCGGAATGGTTAATGTACCAACAGGAACAGAAGTAGCGTTCTCGTTATAAATACGAGACGAACCGCCGTGCTGAGAGTTCGCACTACCTGAGGTATTATTATCAATATAAACTTGGAATTTTTTACCCGCTGTTGGCTCTTGTGTTTGTACTACGTCCATTACAATATTGTATGGTTTAGATAAATCAAACACACCCACTTTAGTTGTATCAGTGCCAGTTGTTGCATATAAGGTTTGAGTATCACCAATTGTGAAACGACCACCACTTAATTTAACCCCACCGTCGGTTAACTCAACTGTACCACCCGTTTTGTAGAACATAGGATCGGCAGCACCGGTTGAATCCACAGTACCATCAATACCTAAAGTAGCAGAGCTAAATAAATCACCGCTTAACGTTGTAAAATCAACACTAAATGGTAGTGCAACTGACACCTCTGAATCTTTCGGACCTTCAGGCTCAGTTGGCTCTTCCGGTTCACCGGCAGACGCAGCAATGGTATCTATTTCTAAATTATCAATAGTAATGCTGGTGCCGCCCGCTGCACGGAACTGAATAAATGAGTTTTTAGTGCCTGCAAAACCATCACCTTCGTAGGTGTAAGTAACACGTTCACCTACTTTTAATGTGGGTAAAGTTGCGCCTAGAGTAACTAAACCACCTTCGGTTGTTTCCCCAGTTGCTAAATCTATTTGTACCATTTTAGAAATATCGCCATGCAACGACTGTGATTGCGAAGCGGTATTATTATCGGCATAAAAATAGAATGTACCGGTTGGGCTAGCTGCAACAACATCAAATGAAATAGTAAAGCCTTCACTTAAATTGTAAATACCAGTACCCGCGGTATCAGCAGCAGTTGTAGTGCGGTCAGGTGTAGTATTACCAACCGTAATTCTGTCACCGTCAAAAGTAAATTGGCCATCTACAATTTCAGGCGAACCACTTGCAATGGCATACAATGCACCACTACTAATATCTTTAGTTAAACGCTTATGATTAGATGAGAAGAAATTCGTTGTATCTGTATTAAAATCTTCTTTTAATTCAATTGATAGCTCTTCAGCAGCAACCTCTAAAGCGGCAACTTGATTTGTATTTTCTTCCGTCGAGAATACAATTTTATTAATGTTGCGTTCGTTTTCAGCATCACAGTTAGCAACAATTGAAGCAACTCCCATGCTACTGTCGGCTGCACACACACTATAAACTTGAGCTTGAGTATCAAAGGCAAGTGAAACTAAATAGTTAGTTACGCTTTGCTCTCCATCCATGTGGGTCATAGCTAATACACGACGACCAAATACAAACTCATAAGTACCAGTTTGAGTTACAGCATCATCAACTGAAATGCTATAGCTACCTTTTTTACCAGCAACATTATCTGTAGTCTCATCCGGCGTGAAGGTAATTTTCTGCTGAATTACACTCGCGTTATCAATAAACGGATTAAATACTTCACCTTCAAATAAGCTTAAATCAAATGCACCACTTGATACATCACCAAAGTCTTCTTCTAATGTTTTAACAAAGTGAGCAACAGCAGCATCATAAGATACCATGGTACGATCAGGAATCGCTTGCGCTAACCAAGGTTCAATTGCGGCTGCAAATTCTTCTGGTGAACGATTAAAAAATTCCTGAACAGTTTCAATTACATTGCCTTCACTATCAGTTTTAAGCGGCATATTAGCCACTGCAGCTGCATTTGGGCTAATACTAATCCCATTTTCAGGATCTGCATCTGTATCTAACGATTGTAATAAACGAGCTAGGTTAGCAACTTGAGGGGCAACTGGGTTATCAGTTGAAAAAAAGCTCAGTGGTGTTACAAAGTTTTTAGGTGAAATCTCAGGTAATTCGAACTCACCAATTTTAAATACAATTCGATCACCTCGGTAATATTCAAAATTACCGTTAGCATCGGTTGCACCTTCTGATTCCTCACCTTCAATATTAATTCGGGTGAAATCTAATCCTGATACTGCACTATCTACAAACTGACCAGTTAACGCTGGTGGAAGCGGTTCAGTAACGTTTTGTTCTACTTCAAATCCACAGCCTGATAATAGCGTTGCGCTAATCACACTGCTTATAAGTGATAATTTATATTGCATGATAAATCCTCTATTTTGCGCTTAGGCAAACTCACTAAGCGCTTTTAACTTGCTTTTTAAGCGTGTTTTTTTAATAGAATTTGTAATTCAAACCAACTTGAATCGTGCGGCCATACTCTTCGCGTTGATAAAGTACATTGCCACCACTGGCTGCATTACCTTCAAAATAACGTAAGTCTTTATTATCTGTTAGGTTAATCGCATCAAAATAAGCTGATAAACCAGCACCAAAGTCATACTTCATTTTAAAGTCTAAGGTTTTTAAGCCAGATTGATATTGATCAGACCAATCACGACATTCGGCATTTTGATCTTCAGGACAAGCACCAATTTGTTCCAGAATATCTGAACGATAGTTACCAATTAAACGCACATTAAAGTCATCGTTTTCCCAACCAAAAGTTAAGTTGGCCGTGGTATCCGCTTGCTCAGGTAAAGCAATTGTGCCTTTGCGGACTGTAGGATCTACACGCGCTTCACTGGTTTGAATGGTTGCGTTACTTTGGATAAAGAAACCAGAATCAAAGAATTGGTTATAGCTCACCTCAAAACCATACACTTCTGCATAATCACCATTAATAGTCATATTAATGTTAGATAAAGTTTGCTCTTGCGGGATAATAAACTCAGTGACCTGATTAATCGGTAAAGTAATAGGTAACGTATCAAAGCTACCGCTAATCCCTCGGGTTTCCACAATAAAGTCTTTAATATCTTTATAGAAAACAGATAATTCCATGAACAGATCTTCAGAGTGATACCAACTGACAGATGCGTCATAGTTAGTTGATGTCATTGGAATTAGATTTGGGTTACCGATATCAATGCTGTTACCCGGTGCTAAAGTATAATCCTGTAAATCAAGTGCTGAATAGTTAGCAAAATCATCCGGATCATCATAACAGTCAGGGTTTGCATCTGTACTGGTTGGTGAACAAAGCATTAAGCGATCATCCATTTTAGCAAAAGAGCGGCTGTCTTTGAATGATGGTCGGCTATAACTGGTCCACACGGCACCACGAATTAATAAAGTATCTGTTGGCTCATATCTAACATGAACACTTGGGAAAAATTCGCTGTATTTAATTGAAGATTGCGGTAATGGTTGGAATACATCAATCGCAGAATTACCAAATGTGAACCTGTCGTTACGAATAGTCATATAGCCAGTTGAAGCATATTCAGTTTCAACCCAACGCACACCTGTAATCATGGTGACACGCTCAGCTAATTCCATTTCACCCATCACATAACCTTCACGGGTATCTTCAATTAACTGATAATCGTTACTTAAACTGACATAACCTTCTTTACCTGCTGTTGCGACATCTTTAGTATATTCAATAGAATCCACTAAATAATTAAGTGCATCACGGCTCACAAATGGATATTGGAAATCACTATTTTCAGGAATAGCCAAGTCAAAACCAAAGTCAGTTACGATATTTGCATGATTAGCACCAATTGCATCAATACAAGTTTGGTCACCCTCATTACAATAACTGGTTTCCGGTACATAGCTCCAACGGTTTTTGTCAGTAATATGATCACGGTTACTGGTCGCAATACCCGCTTTTAAATAGTACAGCCAGTCAGAATCAATAAAGTCATACTGAACATCTAAATTAAATGTTTTAATTTCATCTGTTCTGGTACTGCCTTCAAGAAAGACGTTATCAAATTCCATATTAGCCGGATCATTAATATCACCGCGCGCACCGTTACCAAACATGCTCTCGGTATAATCTAAACCGATAAACTCAGCCGTTTCTTCAGGTGACATGATCTTAGCGTCAATCATGTCTTTACTGGCTTTACCATATAAAATTAAGTCACGTTCACGGAATTGAACACGGCGATCGCCAGTTGCATCTTCAACTGCTTTTGATGTGGTAAAATCATACTCAACCGTCCACGCATCGCCTATTTGGTGTTTACCACCAATATTAAAAGTTGTGGTTTCTTTGGTTGATTCTTGAATAAAAAACTGATGCTGTAAATCAGCATCTGAAATGACAAACTCTTGAGTATCTTCGTTTACATATAGGATTTCATCAGCACCACCACCGCCAGACAAAAAGCGGTAAAATTCACGGTATGCAACATCTTCATCGGTAAACTCAGAATAGTTACCTCTGACATAAAACATATTTGCATCATCCGGTTTAAACTCAACGTTTAAAGTACCGGTATTACGTGTTCTGTCAGCTTGTTCTTGGCGAATTTCATATTCTTGTGGTCCAAGAATACTCGGGCTACCCTCTAAACCAGAGTAGTTTTGAGTGTATTCTTGCATAATATTTGTACTGTGATGACGATGTTCATTAACCACAGTGGCGCGCTTTTCATGCGAAGCGGCAAAACCAATACCCACTTTTTTATCAAATAAAAACTGAGTGCCATCTATCGTAAATTTAGGTGAATGCTCTTCACGCAATTCAGAGTAAGAATCCTGAATTTTTAGTTTTAATGTATCTTTTCCACGTTCATACGCTGAAATTGCATTTACGTTAACCACACCACCGATCGCATTTAGATTTAAATCAGGGGTTAGGGTTTTATAAACTTCAATTGAGCCTAAAGTATCACCGGATAATGAATCCAGCCCCATTTTACGCTCATCACCAATACCTGCCATTTGTGAACCATTCATGCTGACAGATACAAACTCTGGGCCTAAACCACGTAAAGTAACAAACTTACCTTCACCTTCTGAGCGTTGCAGAGTAATACCCGGCATACGGCGCAGTGATTCAGCCACGTTTTGATCAACAAAGTTACCCAAATCATCAGTTGAAACAACCGAACTGAATTGTTTTTTATCACGTTCGATTAAACGTGCTTTTTGATCACTGTACTGAACCCCACGTACTTCAATGACTTCAGTTTTTTCTTCTTGGTTTTGTTCTGATTCTGCTGCCATAGCCTGAATTGGGTAATTCAGCGCTATCGCGACAGCAAAAGCATTCAATTTCCAATGCTTCATTTGTAAGTCCCCGTTAATTAAATTTAACAAACTAAAACTGCCACCGGTGGCATAAGATTAACACCATTAATTTTTGTTTGTCAAATTGTAATTATATTGTTTATAAGTATTAGTATATTATGAGATGGTTAACATAAAATAACAAAACCCCAGACACTATAAAAAATAAGACATTGATTAATAATTAAAAAAACTCTCAAGATCACTTAAATTAGTCCCTTAAAAATAGCCCTCCACCAACATGTTAATTTTTTATTAAAAGTATTATTTTTAAATCTAAATTGTATTTAAAAATAAGAAACACCTTTTATATAAATTTGTCTTCGAGACATTTAATGTCAAAAATTAAGACAGGCTAGCAAACACATGTTTTAAATTAAAATTTGGTATTAAATGAGTAAATTTTAACCTTGACGTAACATAATCTACAGACTAGAATTGCCACCGGTAGCATTATTAGATTTTTTAATCACTAGTCACCGGTTCTTAATGCTTTGATTTTACATTTGGGTAGTGATAGACAAATTGTTTAGAGGAAACATAATGGGCAGTTCAGTTCAACCAATTAATTTACATCCAGATCGCCTTTTTAGTGCCGATCCTAAGCAACGTGAGCTAAGCAGAGCTTTATACAAAACCGTTGCCGATTTACCAATTATTAGCCCGCATGGTCACACTGATCCAAGCTGGTTTGCTAACAACGAAAACTTTAAAAACGCGACACAGTTATTAATCATTCCAGATCACTATGTATTTCGTATGCTTTACAGCCAAGGTGTACAGTTAGAAGATTTAGGTGTACCGCGTGTTGATGGCGGCGAAAGCTCAACAGATTATTTAAAAATTTGGAAAACCTTTGCTGAACATTATTATTTATTCCATGCGACACCATCACGCATGTGGATGGACTTTGTATTTAGCGAAGTATTTGGTTTTACTGAAACTTTATGCCCTGCAAATGCTGAGTTTTATTACAATACAATTAATGAAAAATTAGCAACAGATGAATTTAAGCCTCACGCTTTGCTAAAACGATTTAATATTGAGTTATTGGCAACAACTGAAGGTGCAACTGATTCATTGCCGCATCACGCCAAAATTAAAGAACTCGGTTTAAACAAAACGGTTATTACCACTTTCCGCCCAGATGACGTAGTTGACCCAGATATTAAAAACTTTGAAAACAACATTAAAACCTTAGCAGAGTTAACTAACGAAGATGTTTATTCATGGAATGGTTATTTAAATGCGCTACGTAATCGCCGCGAGTTTTTCCGCGCACATGGTGCAACAGCAACCGATCATGGCCACCCAAGTGCTTTAACAGCTAATTTGTCTGCTGCTGAATCTGAAAAACTCTTTAATTTAGTGATTAAAGGTGAAGCCAACGCAGAACAAAAAGAGTTATTCCGCGCCCAAATGTTAACTGAAATGGCAGCGATGAGTGTTGAAGATGGCATGGTCATGCAGATTCACCCTGGCTCTCGCCGTAACCATAACCTGCAAGTATTCCAAAAATTTGGATTAGATAAAGGCTGTGACATTCCGGGTCGTACAGATTATGTAGGCTCATTAAAACCGTTATTAGATAGATTTGGTGTTGAAAAAGATTTACGCATTATTTTATTCACTTTAGATGAATCAACTTATGCGCGTGAACTAGCACCGTTAGCGGGTCATTACCCTTGCCTTAAATTAGGTCCGGCTTGGTGGTTCCACGACAGCCCAGAAGGCATGTTAAGATTCCGCCATAATGTAACGGAAACAGCTGGTTTTTATAATACTGTTGGTTTTAATGACGATACTCGTGCGTTTTTATCTATCCCATCACGCCACGATGTAGCACGTCGTATTGATTGTCGTTTCTTAGCTCAAATGGTTGCAGAGCACAGATTAAGTGAATCAGCCGCTTTTGATTTAGCCCACGATTTATCGTACCGCTTAGCTAAAGAAGCTTATCAATTAACTAAGTAACCGTTAATTGCTCGCAAGATAAAAATAGCTAAAGCTAAAAATAGGCTTTAGCTATTATTTTTGATACCTCACTGATTTAACCTCCCCCTATTTAACCAGATGTGATGGTCTTCCCCCCTTATTCGGCATCGTTGTGCCATGATTGAATTGCAAACAATCAAACTGAGAGAAGAAAAAATGCAGATTACAACAATCAGCATAAAAAACCTGCCCTATTAACGATTCTAAGCTTATAATCCGCGCACTATTCTTGAGTTTATACCGCGCTGGTTTGTATACAAAAATGTCATACCAACAACAATTTATTGCGTTAACTGAACAGCTTAATCATCAGCAAATATTCTGGCGTGATTCTGCCTTTTATCAGGCTGATTTAGACTGGTTTGAATCACATCCTGAACTTAAAGATCAAGTGCTGGCGCTAAGCGATCATCAGTTTGATAGGTTAGATCAGTCGCCTGCGGCTTTAGCGGATTTTTTAACTAGTCATATCAACGGTTACGCTACACTTTGTCAATTAATCAAAACACCAGAAATCAGGGGAACAATAGCCCTCCATCCAAGGTTAAACTTAGATGTGCCCGGCCGTAAATGGACTCAAATAGAAGCCTTTATTGCCGCGTTACCTGATAATAATCATTCAGCTCAACATATTGTTGATTGGTGTGCCGGAAAATCCTATTTAGGCCGCGCCGTTGCAAATCACAGACAAGCCGATTTGCACGCAATTGAAATACAACCCAACCTCTGTGAATCCGGTGAGCAATCAGCCAAACAATGGGTCAAACGGGTAAAATTTAGTTGTAAAGATGTGCTGTTAACCCAGCATCAGTTTGAAAAAGATGATTTTGTGGTTGCGCTGCATGCCTGTGGCGATTTACACCGCAACTTGATT
The DNA here is from genome assembly GCF_025515275.1 of Catenovulum sp. 2E275. Taxonomy (GTDB): domain Bacteria; phylum Pseudomonadota; class Gammaproteobacteria; order Enterobacterales; family Alteromonadaceae; genus Catenovulum. The sequence goes on along the minus strand of NZ_JAOPFU010000056.1, from coordinate 10,443 downwards.
AAACAGTGGCGCAATAGCAGCAGCCAACAACTTGTTTTAGCACCTTGCTGTTATCATCAATGGTTCAAAGGTCAATATCAACCTCTTTCTAATTTGGCGTTACAGCATAATTTAGCTTTAAGTCGTAATCAAGTCAGATTAGCAGTGCAAGAAATGGTTACTGCGGCGACCCGAATTCGTAAACAAGTTAACTTATTAGGTGAGTGGCGAATGGCATTTGATTTAATTCAGCGCCAAATTACCGGTATTGATGAATATATGCCAACGCCATCTTTACCTAAGTCAGCGGTCAGCCAAGGGGCTGAATATGTTATTAAAACTCTGGCACAAAAAAAGGCGATTAAACTTGCCGACGATTTTGATTTTCATCCGTTTTTGGCTCAAGCAAAAGCAAAATATCGTCAATTTCAGCGTTTGCAATTAGTAAGTCAGGGATACAGACGCGCGCTTGAACTTTGGCTGGTATTAGATTTAGTCCTCTATTTGGAAGAAGCTGGCTGTCAGGTTGAACTAGCCAGCTTTTGTGATCGTCATACCACGCCCAGAAATTTAAGAATAGTTGCCAATCGTGCTACCAACCCATAACCTGTTTGATTTTGGCGGTTAATTTATTTGCATTATCAACATGCTGCGCGACTCTGGGGTGAGCATAATACCCGTTAAAATCAAAGGTAATAAATTCAATTTTATGTTTAGGATCGGCCTGATTTAATTCATCCACGCCAGTTTTAATGTAATTAACCCAGTGTTTACGCTCTGCTTTAGTTGCGTCCATACTGCCTAATGCACAAATAAACCGAGCATCGGGGTAAACGGCTTTAAGCTGATTAATAAACCCTTTATAAGCATTAATAATTTCTCGCTCCGACGGTTCCGGTTGTAGACGTTTTTCATTATCAATTAACCAACTATCATTCTGGCCTAAATTCACCACCACTAAATCCGGCTGCCACTGCTTAAAGTCCCATAGAGTATCGTTATTACCGGCAGCTGAAAGCTGATCATAATATTGCGGCATAATAAAATCGAACCAACTCACCATAAAACCAATCCCACTTAGCGAAGTGGTATGAAATTCAGCATTTAAATTACGAGCAGTAATGGCAGCATAAGATAAATAATGGTTCTTTTCAGATTCTAAATCATCCTTGCCATTATCAGCCCCTTCATTACCCATACCAGAGGTAATTGAGTCCCCAAAATAGGCAATTTTTCGTTTTAATGGTTTAGGCGCAGCTAATAATTTTGCCCCATCCGCTAATTTAAAACCTAAAAAGCGGCTGGCACCTTCATGCCCTTCTGTCCGTTTAAAAATTTCAATTTGGTTAGCTTTATTGTTACGGTTAAATAATAAATAGCTCAAATCATATTCATGTGTTCCTTTTTTAAGAGATAACACAGCGGGGTAGTTATCTTCACCATTAATTATCACATTAAAAAAGTTTTTACCATTATCATCATCCATTACCACAATCAGCTGATCACCCGTGATATTGGCTTTAATACTAGTGCCCGGCCATGAAACTATGGCTTGTTTCTGCTGATTAAACCCCACCCTACCTGTGTATAAAAAACCATCATCTGTAGGCTTGATTTCAGTTAAAGCAAAGCTTTTAGAAATAAAGACAACCTGACAAATTAAGACTAAATAAACAAAGCTTCGTATTATTTTTTTCATGTACGCTACCGAATATTATAAATTTTTACCTATACTAAACTTTAACATTAGCTAATTAGGAGCAACAAGTATTAAATTTATTCAGCAAATTAAAATTCAAACGATATTATTGGTTAAAAGTTTGTTAGTTAAAATAATATTCGTTATATTATCAACCTGCCACCGGTAGCAAGCCTAAAAAATGAGAGAATTTATATGCTTTTAAAATGTCGCTATGGATTAATTATCTTATTTGCCTGGAGTCACTTAAGTTTTGCTGCAGTGGATGTAATCACCAATAAAAAGTCGAATGCTGCCAGTAATTATATGACAGGTTTATTAGAGTTAGCCTTGTCGTATTCAACAACTGATTATCAATTAAAATCGACTGATGAAGTATTATCCAAATCAAGAGTATTGGAATCATTAAAAACAGGAACAATTCATGTCACTTGGGGCGGCACATCCGAGCAACTTGAACAAGATTATATCCCAATCCGAATTGATACTTATCGTGGTTTAATGAGCCACCGGCTTATGTTTATCCGTCAAAATGATCAAGCTAGATTTAACCAAATAAAAACGCCAGAAGATTTACAAAATATAAAATTCGGTCAAGGGAGACGATGGCAGGATACTAAAATATTAGAGGCCAGTGGTTTAACTGTAATTAAATCTAACAAAAAACAAAATTTATATTATATGCTCGACGGTGGCAGATTTGATGCGTTTCCTCGAGGCGCTTCAGAAGCTCTAATCGAATTAAATGATTACCCAGATTTGCCGCTAACAGTAGAACAAAACTTAGTGATTATTTATCCGTTACCAACTTATTTTTTTGTCTCTAAAAAGCATCCACAATTGGCTAAAGATTTAGAGTTTGGTATGGAAGCCATATTAAAAGATGGCAAATTTGACGAATATTTTTATAACAGCCCTGAAATCAAAAGTACATTAGAACGGGCAAACTTAAAAAACCGCCGTGCGATTCGGCTGGATAATCCATTTTTACCTAAAGCGACACCGCTTCACCGTAAAGAACTTTGGCTAGATTTAACCGCAGATTAGCTAAAATCAACTTCAAAATTATGTGCGGCAACTAAATTGCCGCTCGATTTTAACTGTTTAATCTGAGTTAAGTTGATTTCAACTTGTTTACCCGTGCCACTAGCCAGCTTTTTATTTTCAGTTGCAATCACCAACAATTCCTCTTTAGTCTCGGTTAGCCTAATATCTACCGCCTGACCGGATACACTCTCACCATTTAGCAAAGTAACACTAATATATGAGCGACGTATACAGACAATCTCAAAGTAGTCATGCTGTTCACAACTGATTTGATTTTTCATCTTTCACCTTAGGTTAAATTTTAATCCCTTTTAACAAATAACTGGCACCTGTTAATGTCAAATGTCCATAATCAAATTGTAGCGGTACACTGTCAATCACAGTTGCACAATATTCTGCTTTAGTACAAGCTTGATCAAGCACTGAACGATATTGCGCGCCACTGTTTAATACTGCTGATTCAATCTCTGCATCTATTATTTTAATCCGCTCATATTCAGCAAAACTCATCAATTCAGTTAAGTTTTTAGAAGTTGCTAATAAACGAGGTAAATCGCGTTTATATTCAATGATAGGGCCAAAAACAATAATATCTTTTACGTAGGGTTTTAAATATAAAATGGTCTTTTTTAGCAGCTCGTTATCAAAAGATGCCCAACGTGCTGAAATAATCACTTTATCAAATTGAGCCTGTTTAATTAAATCCTGATATGCCCAGTTAATTAATTGAGTGCATTGGCTTTCACCTTGAGTTTGCAACACAGGTTTGCAACCAGAAGCTGTCACTTGCGACAAGCTTACTTTTGGATTTAACTTTGCTCTTAACGCAGCATACCAATGCGAGGCATGGCTATCGCCAATTAACAATATATTGGTTTTACCCGCTTGTGCTGTAATGCAATTTGTTTTATCAAAATAAGCAATGTCATTAAATTCAGAGGTTAAAAAACAACTGCCTTTGCGATATTCATCTGCCGGATACGCTAAATAGCTTTCGTAGTTTAACTGAGTATGTTGAAATTTAGCATAATGCATGGTTGATAATATATACATGCATCCTAATAAACTGATTGAAGCAACACTCGCTAAGGCTAATGGTTTGAATGAGTTAGCTTTAAATGTAAGCCGACGAGTTGGTTGCTCAATAAAACAATAAGATAAATAACCCAACACGGTCGAAACAGCTAATAGAATAATCTGATATTCACCGGTAAGTGCCTGACTGGTGGTTAATTTAAATAAAATAATAAGTGGCCAGTGCCACAAATATAATGAATAAGAAATATCGCCGTAAAATTTAGCAACAGGGTTTGCTAATAAATAATACGACAAATCTTTAGCTTTACCTGCATAAATCACTACCGCAGTCGCGAAGGTAGGCAGCGCAGCTTTTGCACCGGGAAAATTAGACTCATCCAACATAAAAAAGCAACCAACCAGCACCAATAACCCAAAACTCACTAAAATTTCTCTGGTGAGTTTATGTGTGGGAGGCTGGTTAAATTTTATTGCTAGTAAACCTCCAACGGCAAATTGCCAAAACCTAGATGGTGAAGCATAAAACGAAAAAGATTCATCAAAATAAATAAACAATTCACTTAATAATAATCCCACTAATACTAATGGGATTAAAAAGCTTAATACATGCCAGTTTCTGCGTTTAAAAATAAGCAATATCAGTGGAGCCAATATATAAAACTGCTCTTCTACCGATAGAGACCATGTATGCAAAAGCAAAGCATTTTCAAGCTCGCTGTTAAAATAACCTGACTTGGTATAAAACCAAAAGTTGGAAACATATAATAAAGCTGAAATTAAACTGTCGATATAATTTGAAAATTCTTTGGGGAGCAATAACTGATAGGCGATTATTGTTGTGGCACACAACATGGCAAACAAAGCAGGAAACAATCGCCTGATTCGTTTTGAGTAAAAGTCTAATAACTCAAACGAATGATTTTGTATAGCGCGCCAAATCTGACCAATAATCAAATAGCCAGATATTACAAAAAATATATCAACCCCAATAAAACCACCGGGTAAAAGAGAGGGTGAAAGATGAAAGATAACAACACTGAGGATCGCAAGCCCTCTTAATCCTTGAATATCAAACCTAAAGTCTGCTTTGTTCATTTTAATCCGTTAATTATTTTTCGTTTTTATTTCCGCTTTTATTTCAGCAAAATACAACCGCCTGTTTATTTGATTAATCCAAATATTGGACAACTAAATTAGCTAAAATACTGTTATAACAGATAAAGCAGTTATCCAAAGTCAGCTAATTAATACTACATTGCCACTTATATTGAGCCAAATTATTTAAACACTCCAATTAAATAATTGTGACCTAATTAGCAGATTAATTGCTCTAAAGTTTGTCATTAAAGCTGAGTCAAAATTGGCCTTTCAACATTCACCCAATGTTGATAACCAGCATCACTTAAATGCACCCCATCTACGGCTAATTCTTCTTGCATATCACCGTTTTTATCAACAAATTTCTGATATAAATCAATCACCTGATAAACTCCCTGTTGTTCATTTTGTTTAATGATTGAATTGAGCTTTACAATATCAGTTTTAAGATAAGCTCTGCGAGTTGGCAAAACAGTACGTACATAGATTTGAGTATCGGCAGATTGCTGGTGAATACGCAGGGCAATTTTTAATATGTTGTCGCCAATAAACTCTACTGACGGTACGATTTTATCGTATTTAAAATTTCCACCAGCTTCTTTATGATGCAAATTAAATAAATCATTAACCCCAATTAAAATAAACACAGCTTTGGGTTTAAAATACGTGATTTCGTCCAGCCTTTTAAGTACACCATCGGTTAAATCACCAGCTATGCCACGGTTTTTAACTTGATTTAGCTGAAATTTTTTGCCCCAGTCGCGTCCTTTTTCGGTAATGCTATCGCCAATGTACACTATGTCGCCAAACTCAAGTGGCTCATTTTTAAAAGATTTAATTCGATTTCGATAATGGCCTTGAGTCCAGTCATTATGGTAGTGTGAAACCACTTTCCCTGTTGGGTATAAATTGTCATTAGCTTGTATCGCCGGATTAGGCTGCGCATGAGCCTGCGAAATTATTAACCCACAAATAGCAGCACTTAAACTAAATAATTTTTTCATTTGTTGTTATCTCTGTTACTTGATTTCAAGAGCAAAAAAATAAAGCGCGTTTAAACCAAACGCGCTTTATGTGAGCTTACTTTTTAAAGTTAACTTTATCTTTCAGTTAACTTTAACCGATTAATCTAACCGTTTAACTTGGCTATAATCTTTATTAAGTAATTTTTCTGGCAAATAAATTACCGCAATATTCATGGTTCTGTCGTCTTCGGCCAGCATAGCAGACTGAATTTGAATTTTAGTGCCATCACGACTAAATGTTGGATGTGTATGATCTTTTGCCGTGGTTTTATGACCTGCACTTAATAACATCATTTCATCTGTGGTTCGGTCAATTAAATATAAGCTACGAGCAAAATCATCACCAACCGCCCAACGGCCATCCGGCGACCCATGAACATGCCATAAACCACTACCACTACGGGTTTGGCCGGCTATTCGCATCTCGCCAGTACGTAAATTAACAATGCCTAAACCGGTTGGTTTTTCTCGGCTAGCAGAGGGACCCCAACCATCAGTCGTACCCACTTTTCTATGGCCCATCATTGCAAACGCCACTTCATCTTTAGTGATAATCGCTTCGTGAGTAACCCATTCATAATCCGCTTCAGGGTATAAAGGTCGGGCTTTTTCACCTACTTTCATAACCCAAGTTCGCTGTGGTGATTTACCACCGGTTTCCCAGCTAAAAACTAACTCTCTTGGTACCCAAGGATTCGTTTGGATATGGCCTAATTGAAATGGTAAAGCCACAACCATTTCAATTTTACCGGTTTTAATGTCCATGCTCGCAATACCCGTTGGACCTGCGCCCATATTACGCGGTCCAAAATTAGGCTCTATTTTAGTATCAGCAGCTAAATGTTTAGCAGCTTCTTCACGCCCAATTCTAAAGTAGATAATATCTTCGGCAGCATCCAGTGCCATATCACCACCTGCACCCATACTGCCGGGAACAGTTCCGACTACTCTTTGATACTGCTCTGCGGCTTTCACTTTGCCTGCTTTAACATCGGCCAGCAAAGTTTGCATATTCACTTCAACAATTTGTTTGTCGGCATCATTATTACCATATCTTGGCTGTTTATTGGCGGGTGAAGCCGGATCACGCATCAAATATAATTTATTCGATTTTTGTGCATTAACCAGCATGCCAAAATAACCGCCCTCCGTTGCCTGCACCAAAGTACCATCAGCTTCATTCACCGCAATAGCTTCGCCAGCTACTCGGTTAGAACGAAATACCAGCCATTTACCATCAGCAGTCCATTGAGGATGAGTAGGATAAATTTTAGAATCACCAATCGGTTTACTGGTTAAAAATGCAATTTTAACTCCGGTAACCGGATCATTAATCACCTTTCGCTCCGACGGAAAAGTATCCCCAATTTTTGCAAAAGCCAGATTAGACGCCATTGCCAAGCCGGCTAATGCACAAGCAAGTGTTGTTTTGAATAGTTTATGAGACATAGAAGTTTGCCGTTTGTTATTAAAAGTTGAATTTGTAAAATAATCATTTTAAATCATACACAATCAACATTACTCACATCAAGACATTATTTATTTTTTGTTATATTCTTGTATTCACCTGTTACATTCAGCCAAAACTAAAATGAAAAAACTGATTTTATCGACTTTACTCTGCGCAAGCTTATCGGCTTGCCAAACTCAACCAGTATCTTATCAGGCCATTAATTTATCGGGTTTCAGTGATGTCATAAAACATTGGAACGATCAAAACGCGAATGATCAACAGCCTAGATATAAACTCAATCAAATTATTGAAATTGCAGATAATATATTGGTTTATCAAAGATCAAACGGTGGCTGGCCAGAAAATAAAAATCCGCTCAGAATCATGACAGATGACGAAATAAAATTGCAGCAGTCACTAAAAAATTCAAAAGATACGAGCTTTGATAACCGCAATGTTTACCCACAAATTCGTTATTTGGCAGAGGTTTATCAACAAACTGGTGAAGAAAAATATAAACAAGCGGCAATTTATGGCTTAGAGTTTATTCTCGACTCACAGTTGCCAAACGGTGGCTTTACCCACTCTCCTCCAAGTAAAGATGGTTACCGTGCGCATATCACCATTATGGATGATGTGATGGCTGGTGTATTAGGTTTGCTACAGGAAATAAAACTTGGCAGTGAAAGATTTGATTTTTTATCAACCCAGTTAGTTAACCAAATTACTCAGGCCCATGATAAAGGTGATGCTTTATTATTAAAGTTACAAGTTAAGATTAAGCAAGCACCTAGCATTTGGGCTGGCCAGTACCATGCTGACAGTTTACAACCAGTGCAAGCCCGTGCATTTGAGTTAGCCAGTGTGGTAAGCCGTGAAAGCGTAGATGTTGTACGTTATTTAATGTCAGATCCCAGCCCCAGTCCAGAAAAAGTGAATGCAATTAATCATGCAATTAGCTGGTTTAAATCAAGCGCACTAACTGGCATTGATATGGTAAAAATAGATGCTGAAACGGTTCAGTATCAATACCATACCTCAAACTGGGACAGAATCATGGTGAATGATCCGAATGCCAACCCCATTTGGGCAAGATTTTATGACATTGAAACAAACCAGCCTCTACTGGCAAATCGGCAGGGGCAAAGAGTTGAGTCTTTAGCCCAAATCTCGCGTGAACGCCGTACAGGTTATGACTGGTATGGCCGCTGGCCAGAAAAATTAATTAATGAAGAATATCCGCGCTGGCTAATTGATAAAAAATCGAGTCATTAACTGAAAATATCTCTAGCCCATCTCTAAGTTGGCTTTTGGTGCCTGTATTTTAATGCTATCAGCAAGTTTAACTTCTGGGTTGGCTATAATAAAAATTCACTTAAGATCACAGTGGACTTAATGTAATGCAATGTGCTTTAAAAGCTCAGTTTTTACTTATTTCAATATAGTGCTGGGTATAAAAAGCAGAACATTGCTAACACATTATGCTAATTCAGTATGGATTCACCTGGTTTAAATACCAACATGGCAAAATACATACACAGCGCCAGTAATATCCCTAACATACTGTACTGAGTTGAAGTTGCCATGTATTGTTTTCCCTAGTGCGAACCTCGGTTAACACTAGATGATAAAAACAGGCGATAAAAAATTTATTGCCAAATAGTTAGGGCCTATTACCAATGCCAAAGCGTACCATCTTCTAACCGGTTAACCGGTAAACAAGCGCGTTTATACGGATATTTTTTTGCCAGTTCTTCATCAATATCTACGCCATGACCCGGTGTTTCACCTGGAGTGAAATAACCATCGTCAAACTGATACGAGCGGGTAAAAACAGATTCCATTAACTCACTATGTGGCATGTGCTCCTGAATCCCAAAATTTGGAACCCAAAAATCAAAATGTAATGCAGCGCCCATACACACTGGCGATAAATCAGTTGCGCCGTGGCAGCCCATACGCACATGATAAAGACTGGCTAAATCAGCAATTCGGCGCAGTTGAGTAATACCACCAGCGTGAACCACGGTTGAGCGAATATAATCAACTAATTGGTTTTGAATCAATGCATGACAATCATGAATTGAGTTAAAAACTTCGCCTACCGCAATCGGGGTCGTGGTATGCTGGCGAATCAGTTTAAACCCATCCTGATTTTCAGCCGCAACCGGATCTTCCATCCAAAATAAATGATAAGGTTCTAATTCTTTGCCTAATCTGCCTGCTTCGATAGGTGAAAGCCTATGGTGAACATCGTGTAATAAATGAATATCATCACCATATTGATCGCGTACAGCCTGAAATAACTTAGGCGCAAAATTTAAATATTTTTCGGTTGACCATACGGTTTCTGTCGGCAAATCGGCATCCGCTGGTTCATATTTATGTCCGTCTTTAGCCACGCCATAAGTGCTTTTAACCCCAGGAATACCAGACTGTACGCGGATAGCTTTATAGCCCATATCAATGGCTTCGCCCACTGCATCTAAGGTTGATTCAATATCAGCGCCATTTGCATGGGTATAAACCATGATTTTATCGCGGCTTCGCCCACCCAATAATTGATATAGTGGCATATTAGCGGCTTTGGCTTTAATATCCCAAAGCGCCGTATCTACCGCTGCAATTGCACTCATCCCAACTGGACCACGGCGCCAGTACGCACCGCGATATAAATATTGCCAAATATCTTCTATTCTGTGTGGATCTTTGCCAATTAACATAGGTGCAATATAATCTTGCAAATAGCTCACCACACTTTTTTCACGGCCATTTAACGTGGCATCGCCAATCCCGTATAAACCTTGATCGGTCACAATTTTAAGGGTGACAAAATTACGCCCAGGCGAACAAACAATCACTCTAACGTCTACAATTTTCATTTTAAACTCCGTACTTAATCAAACCTTTAGCCTTAAATAACCTCAACTCGGGTTAAGGTGTATTCTAACTAATTGAATTATTTAACCTTATAATTCCACATGGTTTCTAACGAGAGTTTTTTTGTGCGGACAAGGCAAATTCACGCGTCAATAGCTAGTCTATTGCAAGTGAATTTAACGCAGTACCCGCGAAAAAAGGCCGTTTGAAACATATTCATTAAA
>NZ_JAOPFU010000055.1 GCF_025515275.1 Catenovulum sp. 2E275 | reverse complement strand
GAAGTCTTAAATCTTCTAATAGTAAATCCGTTGTCTGTTTTTAGTCTGAGAGCCAACGTTCAATAAAAAGCGAACTAAGATCTGTTATTCGCTCATAGCTGTCTGTTAAATGAAATCCAAATCTATTCGTCTAAACTGTAAGATCAGGTATTAGCTACTACATTTAAGGCCAAACATAAGCAACTAAATTACATTCTATTAAGTTTTCGGATTGGAGTTGGCTAGTTTTAGCCGATATTTCTACTACAGGCTTAGTTAAAGATTCTGTTTCAACTTGTTGTCGTAGCTCACTTAAACACACTTGTTCGGTCTGTTGGCGATTACCGTCAATCATCGTGATTTGTTTGGTTAAATCACGTCTTTTACCACCTTTTTTACGTAATTTATATTCGTTGTAAGCTTCTTTAGTTTCATGAATGGAATCTTTTAAACCGTTTTCCGGTAATACTTTTAATTGCACACAACTCGCCAAAAAAGGAAAAATAAATAAAGCAAATACCCTCAAGCTTATCTCCAATGATTTTAAAATAACTCTATGTCATTTTCCGAAAATACTTCTTCTGATTCAAAGTAACGATTTTCATTTTGTTTAACATGTTCAACTATTTGTGCTTGTTCATCAACTAAGTGTTGCATAGTCACTAATACACTCGCTAAAGTTTTATTGGTATCATCTGACGAGATTACACTTTCAGTTACCTGTTCTATTGTATTCATTACACTATCTAAAATATATTTTTCTTGATCATCATCCAACCCTAAAGTAGGAATACGAGCTTCAAGCTCATAAAACATCTCTCGCATTTTTTGATAACCTTGTTGTTGATTTTCATTCAACTGAGCAGTCAAATTAACTAATCGAGTTTTCATTTCGTGAAAAGTTAGTGTTAATCGTTCAGCTTGATCATTTAGCGCTCTTTCAACCTCTAAAGCATGTAGTTTTGCATCCATAGCACCCAGTGGCGAAGGAAATAAATCTTTAAGCCTGCCATAAACCTCATCATTATCAAGCGGCATATTTTTAATTAACAAGCTAACTTTAGGGTAATTAATAATTGTCCGAGCACCAAAATCAACAAATCGTTTATCCGTTCGAGCGGTCTGCATCAGTTTTTTTTCAAGTGGTTTCACAATACCTTTGGATGAAAAGTAATATTCTTTTTGACTTAGCTCACAATAAATCAAACAGTTTAATCCCCAATTTCGGGTTAAAGTTAAAAACTGCTCAGCAAGCTCCTCGACCGAGCTTACGCCATAACTTTTTTCAACAAAGCTAATCACTTGACCCAATTCACTATTGCCTGTCATTGCAGTAAAAGCAGTGCTTTCAGCTTGTTTTATTTGTTCGCTTAGTAGCTGTTTTTCAGAGTAGTAATTATTAATCACCCAAAGTTTAGTCTGTAAAAAACTCATATCAAAGGGCTTAACTATGTAATCATCTGCACCTGCTTCATAGCCTTTAATGATCTCTTCAACTTTGTTTTTACCGGATAAAAAAATGATTGGGATATCTTTGGTTTCACTATCTTGTTTTAACTTGACACAAACTTGATATCCATTTTCTCCTGGCATCTCTATATCTAGTAATATAAGGGCAATCTTATTTTGCTTAGCTTCAACTATACCTTGAGAACCATTATAAGCATGAATCAGATTAAAATTATCTTCTAATTGACTCCCTATAAATTTATGAGTCATTTTATCATCATCAATTAATAGAATGTCTGTAGACATGCTTTCTCCGTTTAGTGAACTGTCCGATGTTATAATTATAAGATAGTATTTTTACAGGAAAAATCGAGTGTTAAATAATGTATAGTTAATAAAAGTAAAATCGTCGAATTTAGTTAGCTAAAATAAGGGGAAGATAATAAATAGGTAGGTAATGAAATAATCAAAATTACCGGCCAAAATAAGGCTAAATTGACCGGTAAATATATTTTTACTTAATACGAACGATATCTCGATCAGCAGACCAGTTTACATGGTAGAACTGACCACGCGGCTCATCTACACGTTCAAATGTGTGTGAACCAAAGAAATCACGTTGACCTTGTAATAAATTTGCAGAAGTTGTTTCGCTGCGATAAGAATCAAAATAAGCAAGTGATGAAGTGAAACATGGCATAGGAACACCTAAACGCACACCATCAACTATCGCTTCACGCCAGTTAGCTTGGAATTTTTCAACTTGACCAGCAAAGAAATCATCCATTAATAAGTTTGCTAATTCTTTATCTTTGTTGAATGCATCTGTGATTGACTGTAAGAATACAGCACGGATGATACAACCAGCACGCCAGATTTTAGCAATTGCAGCAAAGTCTAAATCCCAACCTTGTTGCTCGCCTGCTTTTTTCATTAATTCAAAACCTTGCGCATAAGCACAGATTTTTGAACAGTATAAAGCATCATGAACTCGTTGGATATAAGCTGCTTTTTCGTTGTCAGATACTAATGTAACTTCTGGACCTTTTAAGATTGTTGAAGCTTTAACACGGTTGTCTTTCAAGCTTGATAAACAACGCGCATAAACAGAAGCGGTTACAGCCATAGCTGGTGAGCCAATTTCTAAACTCCCCAGCGCAGTCCATAAACCAGTTCCTTTTTGGCCTGCAACGTCTAAAATCACATCCACAATTGGCTTGCCAGTAACAGGATCATCTTGATCTAATACTTCAGCCGAAATTTCGATTAAGTAGCTGTTTAACGGGCCTTTGTTCCACTCTCGGAAAATCGCTGCAATTTCTTTTGGCGTTAAGTTTAATGCAGTACGTAAGCTTTGGTAAGCTTCGCAAATTAATTGCATGTCGGCATATTCAATACCATTGTGAACCATTTTCACATAGTGACCAGCACCTGTTGGGCCGATATAGGCCGCACAAGGCTCACCTTCTTTAACTGGGTTGCCTGGTTCATTGTTCACTAAAGGTAAACCTGTATTTGGATCTACTTTAGCTGAAATCGCTTCTAATACAGGCTCTAAACGTGCCCAACCAGCTTTGTCGCCAGATGGCATTAAAGATGGTCCAAAACGAGCACCCACTTCACCACCAGAAACAGCACAACTGAAGAAAATAAATTTGCCGTTATATTGTTTTTCACGCTCAACTGTATCGGTCCATAAGCTGTTACCTGTATCAACAACGATATCGTCTTGTGAAATACCGGCTTCCATTAATTTACCACATACAATATCTACCGGCTTACCAGCAGGAATAGATAAAATAATTAAATATGGCTTTTCAAGCTTGCTCAACATATCTTCAAATGATGAACAACCAACTACGCGCGCGTCTTGCTCGCCACGTTCAATCTCGTCTTGAGTTAAAATACCCTGAACTTTTTCTGCGTCTAAATCAAATGCGGCAACTTTATAACCGTTGTCTGCCAGGTTTAAGCCTAAGCTTTTACCCATTACACCCAAACCGATTAAACCGATTTGGCAAAGTGGAGTCGTGCTCGACATATATTCTGTTCCTATATTCGTCAGCTTGTGAAAATCGCGACATATTTTAGCTAAAAAGCGCTCACTAGGCTACAAAGATAAGGCACAGAAAAGCCTGTATTAGATAAGCTTACATTATAAGCATCATAAAGGTCATAAATGCGATTAATATGACCATTAGAAGTTGTTAAAATTAAATTAAAAAAGCCTTTAATTAAAACATCTTTTCAACAAGGTAAAACTATTTCCTTCTTGATTATAGTGTGTTGATAATTTATTGAGTTTATCAAATTTATTATCTTCAAGAGCTGTATCAAAAATTAATGACCAATATTGGTTTTTACCTAACTTGGGCAGAGTAAAATGTAAATCATTATGATCAGCATTAATCAACATTAAAAACCTGTCTTGCTCTGCACAATGTTCCTGGCTACAACAAGCAAGCTCTAGTGCAAGGCTAAAATTATGAGAATCATTCCATGCTTTTTCATTCATTACTTCTCCATTAGCCTGAAACCAATTGACTTTGTGGTTAATTATTTGGCCGAAGTAATTATCATCTTCGAGGGCTAGTGAATGTAATAATTGACTTGAATGCCGTAATTTAATTAATTGCTTTACAAAATTTAATAACAATTTGTCTGCTTTAGTTAACTGCCAATTTAACCAGCTAATAGTATTATCTTGACAATAAGCATTATTGTTACCTAGTTGCGTTCTACCTATTTCATCACCTGCTAATAAATGCGGTGTCCCTTGTGATAAAAATAAAGTCGCTAATAAATTACGTTTTTGTTTCTGCCTAAGTTTGTTTATTTTTGTACTGTTACTCGGTCCTTCTACGCCATGGTTACAAGATAAGTTATGCCCATGCCCATCACGGTTATCTTCACCATTAGCTTGGTTATGCTTTTCGTTGTAAGTCACTAAATCATGCAGAGTAAATCCGTCATGGTAAGCAATATAATTAACACTGGTATTAATTGAGCGAATGCCTTTTAAAAATACATCCCGAGAGCCAAGTAAACGGGTGGCTAAATCACCTAATAAAGATGATTGCCCATGCCAGAAGCCTTTTACTGTATCTCGGAATTTATCGTTGCACTCGTGCCAGTTTTCAGGGAATTGTCCTAAACGATAACCGCCCCAGCCTATATCCCAAGGTTCGGCAATTAATTTAACCTGACTTAATACCGGATCTTGAAATAAGACTTTAAAAAATGCGGAGTAATTATCAAAGTCATTGCCTTCTCGCGCTAAGCTAACCGCCAAGTCGAATCGAAATCCGTCCACCTGCATTTCTTCAACCCAGTATCTTAACGAGGCAGTCACTAGTTGTAGTACATAAGGATTATCAAGATTTATGCTGTTGCCGCAGCCTGTATTATTGACTAACTTGGCGTAATCTTTCTGGCCTTGCTCGTTTTCTTCAAACAAATAAAAGTTGCGATTATCTAATCCACGAAACGATAACACAGGGCCATCAAAACCACCTTCTGCACTGTGGTTAAATACCACATCCATAATGACTTCTATGTTATTTTTATGCAGCTCTCTGACCATAGTTTTAAATTCTAAAACAGAATCTTCGACTGCATATCTTGGATCTGGGGTAAAGAAGTTAATCGGGTTATATCCCCAATAATTACTTAACCCTAACTTAACCAAGCGGGGTTCTGACATAAAACTCATCACTGGCATGAGCTGTAAACTGGTCACCCCAAGCTCTTTTAAATATTGCAGCACTTCGGGTTCAATTAAGCCAAGATATGTACCTTGTTTACTTTCATCCACTTTAGGGTGCTGTTTGGTAAATCCCTTAACATGCAACTCATATAAGACGGTATCGGAATCTGGCGTATTGGGTTTACAGCTCTGCTGCCAGTCAAAATCACAGTCGTCAATCACAACTGATTTGGGCACCATGTATTGAGAATCACCCTGATATAAACGTTCATCCCAGCATACCGCACGGTTGAGTTTTTTGGCGTAAGGATCAATTAATAATTTATTGGGATCATGAAAAAAACCTAACTCAGGATTATGCTTTCCTGAAACCCGATATCCGTATAACTGACCGGGGGTGACATCATTAACAAATACATGCCATACCCGCCCTTTTTTACCCGGCATCGGGATTTTAGCTATTTCGTTTTCGTCTTTATCAAATAAACACAGTTCGACTTTTTCGGCATCGGGGGCATATACCGCAAAATTAGTCCCTTTACCTTGATAATAATTGGAGCCTAAATGGTTGGCGCTACCTAAGTAGACATCAAAACCATCTACGCTTGCTAATTTTGTATCTTGTAAATGTTTCATCCTGCTCCCCTATCCTTATTTATTCAAACGTCTGATTATTCAAATAAAACATAAACAGTTGCCAGTGGAGGTAGATCCAGCATGATTGAAAACTCTTGCCCTTGCCATGCTTGAGCCTCAGCTTCAAATAGCTCGCTACTACCAAAGTCACTGCCCCAGTATTGGCTACGGTCAGTTGATAATAAGAGTTTATATTGGCCTTTTTCTTTTACCCCTAAACGGTAACCTTCGCGAGGTACAGGGGTAAAATTACTAATTACATAAACTTTTTGTTCACTGCTTTGCGCTTTACGAACAAAAGATAAAATACTTTGTCCGGCATCCTGATGCTCAATCCATTCAAATCCACCGGATTCATGATCTTTTTCATATAAAGCTGGATAGCTGGTATATAGTTTATTTAAGTCTTTATATAAGTTTTGAATGCCTTTATGTTTATCGTATTCCAGTAAAAACCACTCAACCGAGCCAGCATGATTCCACTCGCTTGTCTGACCTATTTCATTACCCATAAAGTTTAGTTTTTTACCCGGATGCGCATACATAAAAGCAGCGTAAGATCTTAAATTAGCCGCAGCCTGCCACTCATCCCCCGGCATTTTACGCAACATAGATCCTTTACCATGTACAACTTCATCGTGTGAGATTGGCAAAATAAAGTTTTCGTTATAGGCATACACCATAGAAAAAGTAATTTCATTATGATGATATTTTCGATAAGCCGGATCTTTTGAAATAAAGTGCAAACTGTCATGCATCCAGCCCATATTCCATTTAAAGCCAAACCCTAAGCCACCTTCGTAAACAGGTTTTGATACTTTAGGAAACGCTGTTGATTCTTCTGCAACCGTAAAAGCGTGTGGATATTTTTGATAAACTTCTTTATTAAACCAACGTAATAAGCTAACCGCTTCGTAATTTTCATTACCACCGTCGATATTGGGTACCCATTCGCCTTCATCACGTGAATAATCCCAATAAAGCATACTGGCTACAGCATCGACTCTCAGCCCATCAATATGATATTTATCTAACCAGATTAACGCACTGGCAATTAAAAATTGACGAACTGTGTCTTTACCAAAATCGTAAATACATGAATTCCAGTCTGGATGCCAACCACGACGTGGATCTTCATATTCATAAACATAAGTGCCGTCAAAGCGGGCTAAACCGTGGCCATCTTCCGGAAAATGCGCTGGCACCCAATCCATAATCACGCCTATCCCGTTTTGGTGGCATTGATCAACAAAATATTTAAAATCGTCCGGTTTACCAAAACGGCTAGTTGGCGAAAACAAGCCAACAGGTTGATAACCCCAAGAACCATCATAAGGATGTTCAGCAATTGGCATTAATTCAATATGGGTATAACCCATTTCTTTAACGTATTGAATTAACTCATCAGCTAACTCGTGATAATTGAGTAATTCTCGGCCTTTTTCTGAATATTTAGGTTTCCAGCTTGCAGCATGAAGCTCATAAACCGCCATTGGTGATTTGTAACGATCTACTTTGGCTTGTTCTTTGAGCCAGTTTTCATCA
Source organism: Catenovulum sp. 2E275 (assembly GCF_025515275.1). Taxonomy (GTDB): domain Bacteria; phylum Pseudomonadota; class Gammaproteobacteria; order Enterobacterales; family Alteromonadaceae; genus Catenovulum. Next base: position 15,586 of record NZ_JAOPFU010000055.1, on the reverse strand, counting down.
TTCCATTGATATTGCTCATGATCATAAACAATAGAAGCATGCGATGGATACTGATCAGCATAGAATCCGACAGGATCTGCTTTGTGAGGTAGCTGATTCCCCATTGGATCTTTAATTTCATATTTATAACGAGCACCAGCTTGAACACCCGGGATCACTAAAACCCAGTGTCCACAATTGGTTTTTTGCATAGGATGGTAACGGCCGTCCCAATAATTAAAGTCACCGATAACACTCACAGCGGTTGCATTAGGTGCAAAAACAGCAAAACGTGTTGCCTGTATTTTACCTGCCGGTGTTTCCAGCTCTAATAATTGTGCACCTAACTGATGGTAGATATTTTCCGGCTGATTATTTACATAATGAACCGCATGAAAAGCATGATCTTTAAATTGATAAGGGTCGATTACCTGATATTCATGCTCATCATTTTTAACTTTAAAATAATAAACAGTTTGTGGGGTTAATGTCTTTAAAGCGGCTTCAAATAAGCCGTTGGCATCAATTTGTTCAAGTGAGCCTAATAATTGGTCATTACTAAAATCGTATACATCAACTTTAAGCGCGTGAGGGATCCAAGCCCGAATTGTCTGCAAATTTCCTTTAGCGTTTTCAATGGTTCCTAAATGATCAAATGGGTTATGAACTTTTACTTGATTTAATTGGTTTGCGAGCATACAAAAATCCCGTTGTATAAAAGATATTTATTTTATGCAGGACACATTCCTTAAATACGGCTTGGAATAAATAGCGTTAATCCCACACTAATTGACAAAGCGATTGCATAAATAAAGGTGAACAATATTATAAAAATTTAATATCTAATATAACGTACAATTTGTTCGCTATATTAGACATTTAGATAACACCAACGCCAGTTTGTAACAAAATGAGCTGGCTTTCAATACATTAATAAAGCTGAATTAATCACTGGCTAAATTTTCGCCGCGAACCTGAGTCAACTTGTTGGCTAATGCTTGAATATCTGGCTGTGAAAAAATGTCAGTTAAAGAATGACTCAATTTACGCCGCCAGTTTGGATACTCATCACAAGTTCCGGGCACATTGACAGGCAAATCCATCTCTAACCAGTCTTCTAGTTGTAAACTCAATAACACACTGTTGGCATGCGCCATGTGGGTTTGAATATCAAAGTTTAGGCTTTTACTCATCGCCACTTGCATTGCATCTCTTGGCGTTGCGGGGTCGATAACACCATGACCATGTAAACTATCTAAAATACGCTGCTTACTATGATGCCGGCTATGGCGTAATTGATTTAAATTATCTTCATCCGGATAAACGCCTAGTTTTTGGCCTAAATCCAGATCCAAGCAATGCCAAAATCCTTTTAAGGTAGGTAAATCGTGAGTAGTGAGTGCAGCCATGGCTTGTTTTGGATAATGTACAGGTGAATAATAACCGCCATCCGGTGCGGTTTCAAAAAAGAAAACCCGATAAGATAATAAGCCATTTTCAGCAAACACTTCACGAATGCCTTCCGGTACTGTGCCTAAATCTTCACCCACTATCATGCATTGATTGCGCTGGCTTTCCAAACATAAAATAGCTAATAAATCGTCAATTGGATAATAAACATAAGCGCCTTGAGTTGCATGCTCTGAGCCAGGCACCCACCAGAGCCTTAATAACGCCATTACATGATCAATTCTAAGCGCACCACAGGCCTGCATATTGGCTCGGTACATATCAATAATAGGTTGATAATTTTGTTTATATAATTGATTAGGATCCATTGGTGGCAAGCCCCAACTTTGGCCTTGCGGGCCTAAAGGATCTGGCGGTGCACCAACACTTAATTCCGCACAATATAAATCTCGGTTAGCCCAAACTTCGGCGCTACCAGAACTCACACCGACGGCTAAATCACGGTATAAACCAATCATCATATTATTTTGCTCAGCCGTTTGCTGACAATTTTCTAATTGGTTTTGTGCAATCCATTGCAAATATTGGAAAAACAAAATTCTGTCGGCATGTTTTTCAATAAACTCATTAACTTGCGGCTGCTCAAATTCAGCTAAATGCTCAGGCCAACTTGGCCAGCCCCAGGCTTGAATATCCTGCTGAATTAACGATTCCTGAATTGCATCAAAACAAGCCTGTAATTTTAATGATTCACCACCCTGCTCAATAAAGTGATTAAATGATTTTGCCTGTGCCGAATCGGTATTTAAATGCTGCTGTTTAAACCAGTTAAATAATAAATCAAATACCGGTAATTTGAGCTTTGCAACTTTATCATAATCCACATACTCAGCTTCTCTGGCTTGCGCTAATAAAGTTAAATGCTCGCTAGAATGAATCCGCTGTTGAATCTGTTCTGATTGAGCAAATCCTTCAACAACCTGAGGGTCAATGTAAAATATATTAAGCCAGCGTCTTGATGATGGACTATAAGGACTACAGCTATTAGGATTTGCCGGATAAAGCGCATGAATCGGGTTTAAGCCAACAAACTGCCCGCCTAATTTAGCGATTTGGCTAACCACAAAATTTAAATCAGAAAAGTCCCCAATTCCCCAGTTAGTTTCACTTTTTAAACAATATAACTGAATACTGGTTCCCCATACTTTATGCCCTTGCATAATGGGATCTGGCTGGTAACAACGCTGCGGCGCAATAATTAAACTCTGGCTGGCAATTTGATTATTGTTTTCATCAAATAAGGCTAATGTGTGATAACCAAGTCCAATTTTAGCATTAAGTTCAATTAAATATTCTTGATATTCAAGCTCATCAACGACTTCAGCATCAACCAACATAAAATTGATCGGTGAAAAATCTTGGCTGATTGTCTCGTCTTGTTCAGTCTGAATTTTACAAACTAAAGTTTGTGTTGCCAGTACAATCGGTACTCGTAATTCAAACTCAATGGATTCGTCATCCCGAATGATAGTGACCGGATTTAATAACGAGAGCCAATAGTCACACTTTTCATCTTCTAACTGCGCTAACAACTTATCTTTATTATCGATTGCATAACCCATTGCTTTTAGTAACTTGGCTTTACTGCCGGGTTCAACCTGAGCTTCTTTACCCCAAGCATTCATATACTGAGTTTCAATACCTCTGGCTTTTGCAACCTGATCAATCAGTTCGTTATCCATAAAATATTCCTTAGCCGATAATTAGCTCTAGCATAACTGAATCTTGTTATATTTCATCCAGCTATTTTTAAAATAGCCAAAAAATTCATGCAATTTGTTTAATTAGCGAAATTTTTACGAGTTTTTGTCATATATATTTTGTATAATAAGCCTCGTTTTTTACATAAAGTGGTAACCCAAGAACTCGTTTTGCTTAGCGTTTTCTTACACATATATACCCAATTTTAAAAACTATATTTATCAACAATCAGTTTAGGAACAACTATGACTATTAAAGTAGGTATTAATGGTTTCGGCCGTATTGGTCGTTTCGTTTTTCGTGCTTCTGTTGAACGCGATGATATTGAAGTCGTTGGTATCAACGATTTAATCGACGTTGAATACATGGCTTACATGTTAAAGTACGATTCAACTCACGGTCGTTTCAAAGGTGACGTTGAAGTAAAAGACGGTAACTTAATCGTAAATGGCAAAACAGTTCGTGTAACTGCTGAACGTAACCCAGAAGATTTAAAATGGGATGCTATTGGTGCAGACGTTGTTGTTGAATCAACCGGTTTATTCTTAACTGACGAAACTGCTCGTAAACATATTACTGCTGGTGCGAAAAAAGTAGTTATGTCTGCTCCTTCTAAAGATGATACACCTATGTTTGTTTGTGGCGTAAACTTAGACGCTTACGAAGGACAGGACATTGTTTCAAATGCATCTTGTACAACAAACTGTTTAGCACCACTAGCTAAAGTTTTAAATGATAAGTGGGGCATTAAAGACGGCTTAATGACAACCGTTCACGCAACAACTGCTACTCAAAAAACAGTTGACGGCCCTTCTGTTAAAGATTGGCGCGGTGGTCGTGGTGCAAGCCAAAACATTATCCCATCTTCAACTGGTGCAGCAAAAGCGGTAGGTAAAGTAATTCCTCAGTTAAATGGTAAATTAACAGGTATGGCTTTCCGTGTACCAACGCCAGACGTATCTGTTGTTGATTTAACAGTAAACTTAGAAAAACCAGCAACTTATGAAGAAATTTGTGCAGCAATGAAAGACGCTTCACAAGGTACATTAAAAGGTATTTTAGGTTACACAGAAGATGAAGTCGTTTCTAACGATTTCTTAGGTGAAATTTGTACCTCTGTATTTGATGCTAAAGCAGGTATTGCTTTAACTGATACTTTTGTAAAAGTTGTATCTTGGTACGATAACGAAATTGGTTATTCAAACAAGGTATTAGACTTAGTAGCTCATATCGCTAAAAACTAAGTTTAAAATAGCTATAAAATAAAAAACCGCGTTAACGCGGTTTTTTTGTCTCTGAATTTTAATTTTATTTTAAACCTGAATTCAAAAGTAAAAAAATAGCCCATAAAGGGCTATTTAAATTTAAACTAAAATATAAATTAAGCTTGGCTGGCAGCTTTTGCAAGCTCAGTAATTTTTTTCCAGTCGCCTGCTTCAACAGCATCGTTTGGTACTAACCAAGAACCACCAACACAACGAACATTTGGTAAAGCTAAATATTCTTTGAAGTTATCAGGGCTAATGCCGCCAGTTGGGCAGAAATTAACGTTAGGGAATGGACCACCAATTGCTTTTAATGATTTAACACCGCCATTTGCTTCTGCTGGGAAAAATTTAAAACAATCATAACCATGATCTAAACCAAGCATCATTTCAGAAATGCTCGCAATCCCCGGTAATAATGCAGTTTTACCCTGATTAGCAGCCGTTAATAAATCTGGCGTTAAACCTGGGCTAATTGCAAACTGAGCACCATGATCTTCAACTGCTTGTAATTGAGTTGCGTTAGTCACAGTTCCTGCACCAGTGATCGCTTCTGGTAATTTTTCAGAAATCAATTTAATTGCATCTAAAGCACATTCAGTTCTTAATGTGATTTCAAGAACACGAATACCACCTTCTAATAATGCTTCAGCAACAGGTAATGCATGTTCTAGTTTTTTAAACACTAATACAGGTACAACTTTACCGGCATTCATTACATCAAGTGGTTGCATTGTCCAGTTTCTGGTAGACATAATTTTTACACCTTATAAATTTTGGGCTAAATAGGCAGCTGCGCCTAACAAACCTGGTTGTTCTTCAGTCACTATATAGACTGGTATTTTTTTGTTAATAGGTTCAAAGCGGCCTTTCGCCTCAAATCTTTGTCTAAAACCACTATTAACAAAATACTCAATAAATCTTGGCACGATTCCGCCAGCAATGAAAACACCACCTTGAGTTAATAACGTCAGTGCTAAGTTTCCACCAAAGCTGCCCATTAAGTTACAAAACATATCTAATGTATCTTTACAAACTGAGCATGAATTTGCCAACGCTCTGCTGGTAATTTCTGATGGCTCTAGTTCTTTTTCAGCAGCATTATTGATTGCAGCTAAAGCCCGGTAGATATTTGCAATCCCCTGCCCAGACATTAACCTTTCAGCCGATACATGGCCAAATTCTTTTGCTAAAAAGCTTAAAACTTCTGCTTCTTGCTGGTTATTAGGGGCAAAATCAACATGACCACCTTCACCGCCTAATGCAATCCATTTACCCTCATGGGCTATTACATGAGCTACACCTAACCCTGTACCAGCACCATAAACCGCAATCGGTTTATTCACCTCAGCTGATTCACCGCCTAATTGAATTTTCTGCTCGTTAGTTAAAAACGGAACCGATAACGCAATGGCCGTAAAATCATTAATAACAAATAAAGCTTCGACACCTAGCTGTTTTTGACTTTGTTCAATTGAAAACGACCAGCTATGGTTAGTCATGGTAATTTGATCACCATTTACCGGACAGGCAATTGCTAAACACACATGGGTTGGACGCTCGATCCCTGTTTCTTTAATATAAGCTTCGATAGTTTCAACTGGAGATGCGTAATCTGTTACCTGATATTTGCGAATGTTGCTAATGGCATTAATACCATCAGCAATCGCAATACGCATATTTGTGCCACCAATATCTGCGACGAGTTTAGTCATTTAATTAATCCTGAAAAAATAAACTACAAGCGCCTTCTTCTGCGCCCGTCATGTGAGATCGTAGCGAACCAAAAAACTCACGTCCCATCCCTATTCTCTCCTGAGGGACTAAATTTGGCTCTGCATTTTTACGCTTTGCAAGCTCATCAGCATCTACTAATAACTCAACCTTACCTTTGGCTGAATCAACTAAAATTAAATCACCTTCGTGCACTTTAGCTAATAAACCACCATCAATCGCTTCTGGTGTCATGTGAATTGCAGCAGGCACTTTACCAGATGCACCAGACATACGACCATCGGTTACCAATGCAACTTTTTGTCCTCTGTCTTGCAAAATCGCCAGTGGCGGCGTTAATTTATGTAGCTCAGGCATACCAATTGCTTTTGGTCCCTGAAAACGGACAACAGCAACAAAATCGCCTTCTAATTTACCATCTTTAAAAGCTTGCTCTAAATCATGCTGGCTTTCAAATACTCTGGCTGGTGCGGTAAAGCTCACATCGCCATCTGGTAATGAAGAAGTTTTCATGACACTACGGCCAAGATTGCCACTTAATACCTGTAAACCGCCGTGTGAACTGAATGGTTTTTCGGCTGTTGCAATAATGGTTTTATCTTGTGATTTTTTAGGTTGATCAACCCAAGTTAATTCACCGTCCTGCATCGTCGGTGTTTTAGTATATTTTTCTAAACCTGGACCACAAATGGTATGCACATCATTATGTAAAATATCCGCGCTTAATAATTCATTAATCAACACAGCCATACCGCCAGCCTGATGGAACTGGTTAATATCAGCAGAGCCGTTTGGATAAATACGGGTTAATAATGGTGTTGCATTTGATAAATCAGAAAAGTCGGTCCAGTCAACAATAATACCGGCACAACGTGCCATCGCAACCAAGTGCATAGTATGGTTGGTAGAGCCACCCGTTGCTAATAAAGCAATAATCCCATTAATAACAGATTTTTCATCTATTACTTTTGAGATTGGCGTGTAATCGTTACCTAAATGCGTAATACGAGTTACTTGCTTAGAAGCCGCTCTGGTCAGTGCATTACGTAATACACTATCTGTTTCAACAAAAGATGAGCCTGGTAAATGCAGGCCCATCACTTCAACCACAAGTTGATTACTATTCGCCGTACCATAAAAAGTACAAGTGCCCGGCGAATGGTAAGATGCAGATTCAGATTCTAATAGTGCATCACGGCCAACTTTACCCTCTGCATGTAACATTCTCACTCTGGTTTTTTCAGAGTTAGGAATACCCGACGGCATAGGACCTGCCGGCACAAACACAAATGGTAAATGACCAAATGCTAATGACGCCATCACTAAACCTGGTACGATTTTATCGCAAATTCCCAGCATTAATGCGCCATCGAACATATTGTGAGATAAACCAACACACGAGCTAAGTGCGATTACATCACGGCTTAATAAACTTAAATCCATGCCCGGTTGACCTTGTGTCACACCGTCACACATCGCCGGAACACCACCGGCAACCTGTGCAACACTACCCGTTTCAGCAATCGCTTCCTTGATGATTTTTGGATAGTGCTCGTAAGGCTGATGAGCAGATAACATATCGTTATAGGAAGTAATAATCCCTATATTAGATTTGGTAAATTGCTTTAATACGCCTTTTTCGTTTTTAGGGCATGCAGCATAGCCATGAGCTAAGTTGCCGCAAGATAAAACTTCACGATGCGGGCCTTTTACCCGTGCTCGTTCAACTTTATCAAGATACGCTTTGCGCGTTTCGCGGCTACGTTCAATTACTCTTTGTGTTACTTCCTGCACTATGGAATTCATACTGAGGGTGTCTCCTGCTATTTTTCAGCCCAGATGACATCTACAGGTGTTGAATCTTGCTTAAGAATTGCACGAATTGGCATTTCTTTTACGTCATTTCCAGCTAACGCTTTATCTAACACAACCTTTTTACTTTCACCCACAAGGTGAACAAAAATCTGTTCACTATTTAGTAAAGCTTTAAGAGTTAGAGACATCCTTTCATGTGGTGCAGTGGTCGGTTGTACCGCTAAACAAACAGCATCGCTGGTAAGACCCTGTTCAATTTGCTCTGAACAAGGAAATAACGAAGCTGTATGACCATCTTCACCCATGCCTAAAATCAAGACATCAATAGGGAAAGACAGTTTTTCTAAATTAGCAGATACGCTTGGCTCTGCACCAAAAGCGCTAGTTTCGCTGGTTTTTAACTCAACAAAAGTAGCTTCCGAGGCTTTATTTTGAATCAAATTATTTAAAACGAGTGCAGTATTGCTGGCGTCACTGGATTGTTCTACCCAACGCTCATCTGCCAGAGTAATAGCCACTTTGTTCCATTCAATGTCAGCTTGCGATAATTGCTGGAAAAAAGGTAATGGTGTACGACCACCAGAAACAACTAAACTGGCTTTGCCTTTTTTAGCAATCGCAGCCGCCAGTAAACTGGCGACCCGCTGTGCAAATTGTTCATTTAATTCTGTCGTGTTTTTATAGTCAACAAATTGCATTTTATATCCTTATGAATCCCACTCACGGCCATCTTTGGTTAATAACTCAGCAGAAGCATCTGGTCCCCACGAACCTGCTGCGTAAGGCTTAGGCTTATCGTTAGTTTCTTCCCAAGCTTGGAAAATACCATCAACCCAAGTCCATGCTGCTTCAACTTCGTCACGGCGAACGAACAATGATTGGTTACCTAATAAAGCTTCAAGCAACAATCTTTCATACGCATCAGCAATACGAACATCTTTAAATGCTTCAGAGAAACTTAAGTCTAGCTTAGTCTCTTGCAAATTCATTTTTTCATCTAACCCAGGTACTTTATTTAATACCTGAACTTCTACGCCTTCACGCGGCTGTAGACGAATTGTTAAAACGTTAGATGGCAACTTACCATAGCTGTCTTTAAAAATGTTATGAGGCATATTTTTAAAGTGAACTACGATTTCTGTTAATTTTTCCGGCAAACGCTTACCCGTTCTTAAATAGAAAGGTACACCTGCCCAGCGCCAGTTATCTATATCAACACGTAAAGCAACAAAACTTTCGGTGTTACTTTCTGTATTTGCGCCTTCTTCTTCTAAATAACCTGGTACAGCTTTGCCGCCGATAGCACCAGCCGCATACTGACCACGTACGGTTTTATCTGCTACGTTTTCTTTAGTAATTGGACGTAAACATTTCATTACACGTAATTTTTCATCACGTACATTGTTTGCATCTAAGCTAATTGGTGGGTTCATCGCGACTAAGCTTAATACTTGCAACAAGTGGTTTTGAACCATGTCACGCATTTGGCCTGCATCGTCAAAATAACCCCAACGACCTTCAATCCCAACTTCTTCTGCAACTGTAATTTGAACGTGATCAATACAGTTATGATCCCAGTTAGATGCAAATAAAGAGTTAGCAAAGCGTAAAGCTAATAGGTTAAGTGTTGTTTCTTTACCTAAATAATGGTCAATACGGTAAGTTTGGCTTTCGCTGAAGAACTTAGCTACTTGATCGTTAATTACTTTTGAAGACGCTAAATCGTGACCGATTGGCTTTTCTAATACAACACGAGTTTCATTGTTGATTAAACCAGCTTCATATAAACCTTGGCAAATAGAACCAAAAATTGATGGTGGTGTTGAGAAGTAGTTCACCATTACACGCTGACTTTGATCAACATGATTTTGTAATTTTGCATAGTCCGCGATATCTCTTAAATCAACCATGCAATAATCTAATTTAGCAGAAAATCTATCCCATACTTCTGCTACGATTTCTTCTTTCATGAAGGTTTTTAAAGCTTCTTCGACCAACTCTACATATTCAGCTTGAGAGTGCTCATGACGTGCTACACCAATAATGCGAGTGTTTGCATCTAATAAGCCGGCTTTTTCCAATTGATATAAAGAAGGTAATAACTTTCGACGTGCCAAATCCCCTTTGGTACCGAATAATACTAAATCACATGGTTTATTTGATTGCGAGACCATGATAGCTCCCCGTTAAGTCTTTAAGTTGATTGTAGCTAGTTTGCGCTTAGCGCGATTTAAGCGCGGTATTGAACACTAAAAAGCGAAAATTTACAACCAATTGACAGAACAAGAGGTGCTGAATACCTATTCAATCGGTTTATAGTCCAGATTATATCGAAAAATGTAGCCGAATTACATAAAAATATCCAAATTATGTAATTTTGTAGTTAAATTACTAGAATGCTTGATGCATAATAACTATCTTATACATTGTCACAAATTAAATGGCTAGGCTAATTATGAATATTCTGGAAAAAATTGCTCTGAATCAAAATAGCTTTAGTAAGTCTGAACGTAAAGTTGCAGAAATTATTATGGCAGCACCTCAAAGTGCAATGCATAGCAGTATAGCAACGCTGGCAAAAGCAGCCGATGTGAGCGAACCAACCGTAAACCGTTTTTGCAGACGGATGGAAACCAAAGGCTTTCCAGATTTTAAATTGCATTTAGCACAATGCCTAGCCAGTGGCACCCCTTATGTAAACCGCCATGTAGACGAAGCTGATGGCCCAGATGCTTACAGCGCAAAAATATTCGATTCAACTATGGCCGCACTTGAAACCGCCCGCCAGCATTTAGATACCGCAGCCATCAACCGTGCCGTAGATATTTTAACTCAAGCCCGTAAAATTTCATTTTTTGGCTTAGGTGCATCAGCGAGTGTAGCTCACGATGCGCAAAATAAATTTTTCCGGTTTAATGTGCCTGTTATTTGTTTTGATGACGTATTAATGCAACGTATGAGTTGTATAAATAGCTCTGAGGGCGAAGTGATTGTTTTTATCTCTCATACTGGCCGCACTAAAAGCCATGTAGAGAGCGCAGCCCAAGCACGTAATAATGATGCAACCGTGATTGGAATTACTGACGCCAATAGCCCATTGGCGCAAGAATGCAGTTTAGTGCTATCACTTGAAGTTAGTGAAGATACAGATATGTATATGCCCATGTCGTCGCGTATTGCTCAATTAGTATTAATTGATATTTTAGCAACAGGCTTTACACTAAGACGCGGTACTAAATTCAGAGAAAACTTAAAACGTGTCAAAGATGGTTTACGAGAATCACGTTTTAATAAAGGTTTAAGAGATCATTAAAAATACTTATATTGAGAAGTTATCTGAGTATGTTGTAAAGATGTACTCTACCTCATACCATTAAAGTATTATTTGTAATATAATTACAGCACACACAAACTGGGAGTGGATGAATGTTTAGAAGAACCAAGATAGTTTCAACTTTAGGACCGGCTACAGATAAAGGCGATACGTTAAGAAAAATCATCGAAGCGGGTGTTAATGTTGTTCGTATGAACTTTTCACATGGTGATGCAGAGCAGCATATTGAACGAGCAGAAGCGGTTCGTAAAATCGCAAAAGATTTAAATCGCAGCGTTGGTATTTTAGGTGACTTACAAGGTCCAAAAATCCGAGTTTCAACCTTTAAAGACGGCCCTATCTTTTTAACAATTGGTGACCTGTTTGTTCTGGATGCGGAAATGGGCAAAGGCGAAGGCCATCAGCAAGCCGTTGGATTAGATTACAAAAACTTAGTAAATGATGTGGTTTCTGGCGATACCCTATTATTAGACGATGGTCGAGTTCAGTTAACAGTTGACCGAGTTGAAGGCCAAAAGATCATCACAAAAGTAAAAATTGGCGGTAAGCTTTCTGATAAAAAAGGCATTAACAAATTAGGTGGTGGTTTATCAGCTCCAGCATTAACCGCAAAAGATAAAGAAGATATTAAATTAGCCGCCAAAATTGGTGTTGATTTTTTAGCGGTATCTTTTCCTCGCAGCGGCGCAGATTTACGTTATGCACGAGAATTAGCCCAAGAAGCCGGTTTAGATGCTCAAATTGTTGCTAAAGTAGAAAGAGCTGAAACGGTTGAAACCGAAGAAGCGATTGACGATATCATTACAAATTGTGACGTTGTTATGGTAGCTCGTGGTGATTTAGGGGTTGAGATTGGCGATCCGGCACTGGTTAGCAAACAAAAATTATTGATTTCCCGCTCACGTAAATTAAACCGTGCGGTAATTACAGCCACTCAAATGATGGAATCAATGATTGAAAACCCAATGCCAACCCGTGCTGAAGTTATGGACGTTGCTAACGCGGTATTAGATGGGACAGATGCGGTTATGTTATCGGGGGAAACCGCAGCCGGTAAATATCCACTTGAAACTGTAACGTCTATGGCTAGCGTGTGTGTTGGTGCAGAAAAGCACCCAAGTATTCTGACTTCACATCACAGATTAAGCAAAGAGTTCGACTCAATTTCTGAAACAACAGCTCTTTCTGCTATGTATGCAGCTAACCATACCTCTGGAGTTAAAGCCATTGTCTGTTTAACAGAATCAGGCAATACAGCTAAATTAATGTCACGCATTAGTTCTGGTATTCGTATTTTTGCTCTATCTCGTCACGAAAAAACACTAACTACTTGTGCTTTATACCGTGGTGTGCAGCCTTACTTTTTTGATTCAACAAAATCAAATCCTGCATCATTAGGAAATGATTTATTATCATCATTAAAAGAAGCTGGCCATTTAAATAAAGGCGATTTAGTTATCTTAACGCATGGCGATACTATGGAAACCATAGGTTCAACCAATACAATGAAATTAGTTAAAGTTAGTTAACTACAAGTTTATTACTAAGCTAAACTGATTCAGGACTAGGTTTTCACCCTAAACCTAGTCCTCTTTAATAAATTGAGCAATTTTAGGCGCCAGCCACTCAGAATCATCTAATGGCAAATCATGCCCTGCTTTTGGATGAATATATAGCGATGAATTATCCCACTTTTGTTCTAATACCATACTCGCTTTAACATCAACTAATTTATCCCGTTCAGATCCAAAAATCAGCGTAGGCACAGTCAAATTTTCTGGTAATCTAAATCGTGCAGCTGCCCATAATTGGCGCAGTATATTCCTGTTTGCAACCGGATGCTGCTGAGCCAAGTTAATCCATTTTTTGACTATCTCAGTTGATTGTGGGTAACAAATTAAGTTTGTCGTTAGACTAAAAATTAAAGCCTCTTTTGAGCTCAGGTTTAAAAAAGGAAGCTTCAATAAACTAAAATAATTTTGCCACTTTAGCCTTTGATAAAAAGGTAATAAGCCAGCAAAACTAGAGTTAATTAAGACTATTTTTTTTATTTTATCAGGCTCAGCATTTGCCCAATCCGCTGCAATCATACCTCCCATTGAGATTGAAACCAGATATAACGTTTTAATATTTGGATAATTCTGGGTAAACCGGTTAGCTAGCTCTTCTCGGATCAATGAAATACTCTGCGGTGTTTGTCCATGGTACTCTGTGCCATTGCCTGCAATATCCATTTTTAAAATAGGTAGATTTGGCAATTCAGCACTTAGAATTTCAGCAAAATCAAACCAGTGTCCCTGCTCTCTCATCAAGCCTCTAATTAATAAAATAGCACTGGAGTGCCCAGCTTGTATCAACGTATTCATAAACTAATTATGATACCAAAGCTCAGTTGCTTTATGTGCCATGTTCAAGCTTTTACCATCCTCTAACCACAAATCTGATGATGCAGATACCCGCATTAAAAACTCCATTAAGACTAAGTGAGCCCGTAATACTCGCTTAACTCTATGTGGTTTGATTGGATGAAATAAACCCAAACTTTTAATTAACTGCGTTGGATTTTTCCTAACCCAACGCCAAGATCCCATCTCTAAAGTTAGCGGCAAAAAAGTCGTAGAGTGTTTAAGGGACTCATCATATAAATAATCCCAAATATCGCCATGACATAAATAATGAAGTGATTGAGGCTCAAAAATATAATTTTGATATGGGTAAGCTTGAAAAAGTAAATCTCGAATGTGATAAATTTCACCTATGTGATGAATAGGCTGTAATTTACTTTTTGCGTATGGAAACCAAATTCTGTCATGTAATCCAAAACCAGAATGACAATCTAATACTAAAGAGAACTTGCGGCTAAAACACTGCTGTTGGATAAAGTTAATTAAAGCCTTGGTTTCAATTTCCATATCCGTATTCTGCTTACCCATAAACCAAGGCATTTTAGGCGATAGCCTGTGCCCGCCCACCAGAAAAGCAGTTTTTTCATGACTCTCTATTTTTGCGTTCCGCATTAAATCCACTCCGTTACCATTAGAGCGTTTATGGAGTGCAACCCCAACTGGATTTAATAAAGGAATAAAATAAACAGAGATATGATCCAGTAAATATTTAAGCGAAATATCCCAAGCTAATCGACCTAATAAGCTTTCTAAAAAAGCGATAACAACCTGACTGCCAATCCTTTCAAGCCCATGTACCCCACCCACAAAGCATAACGCAGGTAGATTGGGATCTGGGTTTCCAAGCTTTAAAGCATAAATAGGTAAAGTGGTCGATTTGTGAGAGATTGATGCAATCTCTTCCGCGCTTAATTGCTCAGAATAAGTATCAATTAAATATTCAATCTTTTTTAGCTCTGGTAAATAATCATCAATAAATTTTTTACTCAAGCCATCACCTAATTATTATTAAATAGGTTTAAGCTAATTGATATTTATGACGTTTATATGAAAGCTTTAATTATTGAGGCAAAGCCACTTAAAGTAGAAAAAATTAAAATAAATATTCTTAACTGTTGTGGATTGATAAATCGAGCGACTAAACCCGATAAATAAAAACCGATAAATAAACCTGGAATAGCAACGGCTACCAGCACTAAACTATTCAAAGTTAACTTATCAATCCAAATTAGTGTAGTCACTATAATGACATTCAAAAATAGAAAAAAAGCGGATAAATTCGCTTTAAGTTGAGCCGCTTTGACCCTTTGGTATAACAAAGCGACAGGAGGCCCACCAACAGCGGTTAATGTCCCCATAAAGCCTGAAAGATAACCAGCAATACAAGTATTTAGTTTATTAATTTTAGGTGTATAACCGATGATTGAAATAATCACAGCTAATAAAATAAGTAAACCAAATACAATCTGAAACTGTTGTAAGCTTACTTGATTTAAAATAATCCCGGCAATAACAACTCCAAAAAAACCACCAAGCATAGTCCATGATACCTGATCAACTTTCAAATCGGACTTATCTCTCAGTAACATACTCACAGTTAGTACAGTTGATAGCAAAACCATTGGCGCGGGAACATACTCTGGGTTTATCATAAATAATAAAGGCGCACAAAACATGCCTATTCCATAGCCAATAATGCCTTGAATTAAAGTTCCTATCATCACAATACAGTTAACTAAAACAATAATTTCAAAGGACAATTTCTCACCTGTAAATATTAAAAATCCAAAACGAAAAAAGCCCGGCTCTTTCGAGTCGGGCTTAATATCTTGTGCTCATCTATCGAGCAAATTAAGAGCCTGGCAGTGTGCTACTCTCACATG
>NZ_JAOPFU010000054.1 GCF_025515275.1 Catenovulum sp. 2E275 | reverse complement strand
CAATTTAACGGTTAGCGCAACGCAAACCGACACAGCGGGTAACACCTCAACAGCGGCCAATACCACAGTGCGCTTAGATAATGTAGCCCCATCAGAGCTAAGCATCACCACCCCAATAGAAATAGATGGCATTATAAATGGTGCAGAAGATAACGATGTATTAATTACCGGCAGTGGCGCTGAGTCTGGCGGCAGTATTACTGTGATAATACATGATGGCGCAAATAGTTTAAGTAAAACATTGACCGCAGGTGGTAGCGGTAATTGGACTCTTTCTGGCTCTGAGTTTGATGTGAGTAGCTTTAATAATGGCAACTTAACGATCAGTGCAACCCAAACTGATGCGGCAGGCAATACCTCAAGTGCTGCTAGCACAACTGTCACTTTGGATAATACGGCGCCAAGTACTCCTGTGATCACAACACCTATTGAAATCGATAATATTGTTAATGCAGGTGAGGACGATACTGTTTTAATTTCTGGCAGCGGTGCAGAAGCAAATGTTAAATTAACAATTATCATTGATAGTATTTCAATTGAAACCACATCTGATGCAAATGGTGACTGGACCATTGAAAGTAATGAGCTGGATATCAGTGCATTAAACAATGGTTCATTAACTGTTACTGTGAATCAAACCGATAGTGCAGGTAATACATCAGCTAATGCAGAACAAGAGATCACTTTAGATAATTCAGCGCCAAGTGCTCCTGTTATTATTAATCCAATAGCCACAGACAATATTATTAATGCTTCTGAGGATGAAGCAGTTTATTTAAGTGGAACTGCAGAATCGGGCGCTAAATTAAATATCAGTATTACTGACACAGCCAATAATGCCGCTATTACCACACAAGTTACGGCGGATAGTAACGGTAGCTGGAATTTATCTGGTAATGAACTCGATGTTTCTGGGTTAACTAATGGAGAGTTAACTATTTCAGCTACTCAAACTGATACTGCTGGTAATATTTCATCAGCAGTCAGTGAAACTGTCACTCTAGATAACATGATTTCATCGGTTGATATCACAACGCCAATTGAAGGTGATAATTATATTAATGCAGCGGAAGATAATGATGTATTAATTACAGGCTCAGGTGCTGAGACTAATGCAACTGTAAGTATTCAAATAACAGATGGCAGCAATACTGAATCAGCTCAAGTAACAGCAGATGGTAGCGGTAATTGGACTCTTTCTGGCTCTGAGTTTGATGTGAGTAGCTTTAATAATGGCAACTTAACGATCAGTGCAACTCAAACTGATGCGGCAGGCAATACCTCAAGTGCGACTAGCACAACGGTGACGTTAGATAATACAGCGCCAAGTGCCCCGGTTATTAGTACGCCTGTAGAGGGTGATAACTATATTAATGCAGCGGAAGATAATGATGTTTTAATTACAGGTAGTGGTGCGGAATCTAATACCAATGTCACGGTTACTATATCTAGTGATATGACTAGCTTAAGTAAAACCGTTACATCCGATAGCAGTGGTAATTGGACCCTTTCGGGCTCTGAATTTGATGTGAGTGGTTTTAATAATGGCAGCTTAACGATCAGTGCAACCCAGACCGATGCGGCAGGTAATACCTCAAGTGTGGCGAGTTCAACTGTCACTTTAGATAATATGGCGCCAAGTAGCCCTGAGATCACAACACCTATTGAAATTGATAATGTTGTTAATGCTGGGGAAGACGATACAGTTCTTATATCTGGTAGCGGGGCAGAGCCAGGGGCAACGTTATTAATTAGTATTGATGGTGTTCAAACTCAAGTTATAGCTGATGCGAGTGGCAACTGGACAATAGCAACTCAAGAGCTGGATATTAGTGCCTTAAATAATGGCTCCTTAACGGTAACCGTTGTTCAGACTGACTCAGCAGGAAATACTTCGAGCAGCTCTACGTCAACTATTACATTAGATAACAATATTCCTGATGCTCCAGTCATTATTTCGCCTATTGAAGGCGATAATGTCATTAACGCTAAAGAGGTAAATACAGTAATTGTAACTGGTACTGGTGAATCAGGGGCTAATATCAACCTCTCAGTAACGGATGCCACGAATAACTCTACAGTTAATACACAAGTGACTGTTGATACTGAAGGTCACTGGAGCCTATTAACTCAAGAGATTGATTTATCTACTTTAGCTGATGGAGAGTTGACTATTAGTGCAAACCAAACTGATAGTTCTGGCAATACGTCTTTAGATTCTACAGTGACAGTTTTAAAGGATACTCAATTACCTAAAATAGCTAGTTTTGATGTAACGTCAGGCGATTTTAATGCAGGTGATCTAATTAATATCACTGTTAACTTAACTAAAGATGTTAATGTAGCCGCCGCTGAGTCTACTTTAGATTTAGAAATTGGTAGTGTGACTAAGCAGGCTGGTTTTGTTTCTGCAACACAAAACAGCCTACATTATCAATATTTAATTGAAGCTGGTGATAACGATGATGATGGTATTGTTATAGTAGCCAATAGCTTAAACCTTAACTCTGGATCTGTTGAGGATTCTGCTCAAAACCCACTGGATATAACTTTTACTAATGAGCATAAAGTCAATTCGAAAGTAGACACTCAAGCACCTGAGCAGCCTATTTTATTGGCTCCATTAACAATAACCACTATTAATGCTAATAACTACATTATTCAAGGTACTCATACCGAAGATAATATTGAAATTCAGCTTTATTTAGATGCTGACAATGATGGGCAAGCAGATGAACAAACGCCATTAACTGTCACTTCAGTCATTGATGGTAAATGGTCTATTGATGTTGAATTAACCGACAACGCGACTCATAACTATGTTGTTAAAGCAGAAGATAAAGCAGGTAATACATCAATCTTGACTGATGTATCTAGTATTGTCGAAGACTCTACTAATCCAGCAGACTTTGAGGTAGGTATTAGCCAAAATTTAATCGATTTAACTAATGATACTTCAGCTAGTTTTGTTTTAAATGGAGGGGAAATAGGGAGTACTTACCAATATACCATTCGAGATATTAATAATAATGAAATTACTGGCAGTGGATTAGTTTCGGCCGAAAGTCAATTAATAGAAGGTATTGATGTCAGTAGTTTGGTGGAAGGAAAACTTACAATATCAGTAACATTAACGGATATGGCTAACAATCATTCAAATGTTATTACTGATACAGTGGAAAAACTTTACCAAAAAGCACCAGTTATCACGCAAGGTGAATCAGTTTCTGTCAATATGAGTGAAGATGCCTCACCTCAAGCATTTGTTTTATCTTTAGATGCAACTGATGCAAATAATGACAGTTTGGTTTGGTCTGTTCAAACGGCAGCTCTACATGGATTGGCTGCTATTAATAACCAAGGTGCTAATGCATCTGTTCACTATACTCCTGAACCTAATTTCAATGGTAGCGACAGCTTCATTATTCAGGTAAGTGATGGGATCGAATCCGATAGTATTTTAGTAAACGTAAATGTGAATGCGGTAAATGATGCTCCTGTCGGTCAGAGTCTAACTTTCATACTAAATGAAGATTCAGGCCAATTTATTGAACCTATCTTGTCAGATATAGATAGCGATAGCTTGTCAGTAATAATAAAACAAAATGTTCAAAACGGAACTTTAAATGCATCAGGTCTTGGTTGGCATTATCAACCTAATGCTAATTTTAATGGAGACGATAGTTTCATTTATACTGTATCTGATGGCGAAGCTGAATCAGTTCAATACACAGTTAATTTAAAAGTTAATGCTGTTAATGACTTACCAACTGCTCAGCCTGATACTTTTACAATGATCAAAGCTGACAATGACCAATATACTTTGGATGTATTAGCTAATGATTCAGATATAGACGGGGATGCTTTGATATTAGAAGGGGCCAAGGCAAGTGTCGGTTCTGTTACTATTAGTGGTGGACAATTACTATATCAAGCACCAGCAAACTTTGTTGGTAATGTCAGTTTTAGCTATTCTTTAAGAGATGGAAATAAAGGGCGAGCTCAATCAGTTGCTCAGTTACAAATTACTGGGACGCAATTAGGGCAGCCACCTATTGTGACTGCTCCTAATGATGTTGAAGTTAATGCAACCGCCCTATTTACCAAAGTTAATCTTGGGGTTGCGACGGCAACTGATGCGTTAGGTAACCCATTGCCAGTCTCTTTAGTGGATGGTTCTACTTTATTTAAACCAGGTAAACATAAGGTATATTGGCAGGCAACTGATGGTGCAGGTAATCAAACAACGGTTGAACAAAATATTACGATTCACCCACTCGTTTCGCTTGGAAAAGATCAAACACTCACCGAAGGTAATACTGTTAACCTTAAGGTCTTTTTAAATGGCCCTGCACCAGAATATCCTGTTATTGTTCCATTCTCAGTGGGTGGAAGTGCTATAAATGGGACTGATTTTGAACTTTCACAATCAGAGATAGAAATTACTTCAGGTACACAAGCTCAAATTAGCTTTGAGTTATTTACAGATAACGAAACTGAAGTTGATGAAACTATCATCATTACATTAGATGATAGTTTAAATTTAGGGGCTGCGAGCCGTACTACAATTAGAGTAAGTGAATCAAATATAGCGCCTAATGTGACTTTATCTGTGAGTCAAAACTCTCAAAAACGTCTCACTGTTAGTCAAAGTGAAGGGATAGTTCAGATAACTGCTTCGGTTACAGATCCAAACCCAAATGATAGTTTTAACACTAGTTGGTTAAGTGAAAACATTAATAACTTAAGCTCAGAGGATATGATTTTTGAATTTGAGCCAGCGGATATTGCTGTTGGTGTTTATCCAATTGAGTTTACAGCAACAGATGCTGCGGGATTAACCGCTAAACAAACTGTTTATATTGATGTACAAGCTAGTTTAACCACCTTAACAGGACAAGATTCAGACGGAGATTTAATTCCTGATGAGCAAGAAGGTTATGCTGATGAAGATGGTGATGGTATTCCAGATTATTTAGACTCCATTAACGACTGTAATGTCATTCCGGAACAAG
Source organism: Catenovulum sp. 2E275 (assembly GCF_025515275.1). Taxonomy (GTDB): domain Bacteria; phylum Pseudomonadota; class Gammaproteobacteria; order Enterobacterales; family Alteromonadaceae; genus Catenovulum. The sequence goes on along the minus strand of NZ_JAOPFU010000054.1, from coordinate 17,903 downwards.
TTAATCAGCAAAATGGTTTCTTAGTTGAAGGTGAACCGGGTATTTGTTTACGCAAAGGTGCAACTTCAGCTATTAGCCAAACAGGTGGATTATTATTAGATGACGGACAAGTTGATAATCAATTAGGTGCTGATAATGATGCGAATAATGTCGGTGGTGTATTTGACTTCATTGCGTATGGCCTTCCACAAACTGGGCAGAACTATAAACTAGTATTGCCTCAGGTTGCACCAGTTCCAGAAGGAGCTGTCTATCGTAAATTTAGCAATAGCTTGGGTTGGTACACGTTTGTTGAAGATACCAACAACTTGATTCATTCTAGCTTAGGTGAACCAGGCATTTGTCCACCGCCGGGAGATGCTAGTTGGATTGCGGGGCTAACACCAGGACATTGGTGTGTCCAACTTACTGTAGAAGACGGTGGTCCAAATGATAATGATGGCCTAGCAAATGGCTCTATTATCGATCCAGGTGGGGTCGCTGTTATTAATACAGGCAATATTCCTCCTAATGCAGAAAATGATCTAGCTCAGTTAGCTTGGAATACCAGTGTTACTGTTGATGTATTAAATAATGATTCTGATGCGGATGGCGATATTATTAATATCACGAGTGTCTCTGCAAGTTTTGGTGAAGTTATAATCAACGCTGATAATACGATTAACTATACGCCAAATGTAAATTATGCAGGAAATGATTTAATTCAGTATGGTATTACAGACAATAAAGGTGGAACAGATGCTGCTCAGGTTTCAGTTACTATTAAACCGAATCGAAATCCAATAGCTCAAATTGATACCTTAAATATTGATGGTAGTCGAACTGTTGAGATTAATGTATTAATAAACGATTCTGATATTGATGGTGACAGTTTAATTATCACTTCAGCAGCAGCTATGTACGGAACAGTTAATGTGGTTAATAATCGACTCATGTATGATGCGAAAGATTATATTGGCGAAGATACTATTAATTATACCATTTCGGATGGTCAAGGTGGTCAAGCTAATAGCTCTGTGAACGTAACAGTTACTGGTCCTGAGGTGATAAAAGTTACTAACCAATCGTCAGGTGGTAGTACAGGTATTTGGGGCTTATTTGGTTTAGTTAGTGCCATCTTTACACGCAAAAAGTTACGTCAGTATAAACAAGCTAAAGGACAAAAATAATGAAAGGGCAAACAATGAAAGGTAAACAACAATTGAAAGTTTTAAATCGCCCGGTATTTTTAAGTCTTTTAATGGGGATGAGTTTTTACTCATTCTCTAGCCTTGCTGCGCCATATAGTATGTCATTCACACTTGGGCAAGCGAATACCGAATTAGGGAAAAATCATGTTGATATTCTTGATTCAGATAAAAGCGATTCAAGTTGGGGTATTGAGTTTGGTTATGACTTTGAATTAGCTAAGTTAAAAATAGGCTATATAGACTTAGGTGAGGGTAGTGTTACGCTTCAGGCTGATAGTTATACGCCAGAGCAATACCATGAAACTGTAAAAAATGTTGCGCCAGTTTTAATTGAAGGTGTAACAATCGGTGCTGAAACTATATTATTTGAAAATAATAACTGGTTTTTAAATGGACAGCTCGGTGCTGTTATTTGGCAAAATGTAATAATTAGCCAGAGTGATTCTGGTGCTACATATAAATCTAAAGAAAGAGGCACTGAAAGCTATTTTGGCTTGTCGGGTGGTTATCAACTAACCTCAAACTGGTCAGTATCGGGTCAATATCGTGGCTATATACTCAGTGAATATATTAGTGATATATCTATTAAACTCGCATATCAATTTTAGAGTCTAGTGATTAAGATAATGCCAACTGTAAGTTGTATTTAATTTACAGTTGGTATGTACGTATACTTTTATGTAGATATAGGCTAATTTATTAAAACTAAGCTTTTTAATAATCGAACTTTATGAATTAACTATATATTTTAAAGGTTTGCTCTCGGTTAATTCCAGAAAACCAACTTTGAGTTACATTAAGCTCTTGGTCAAGCAAAACCCAATCTGCCGGATAACCCACTGCAATTTTGCCCAGTTTTTGTGATTGATTTAGCCAGTGAGCTGGGGTGCTCGTCGCCATTTTTAACACATCAGATAAGGGCAATTGCAGATCATTAACACAATTTTTAACTGCTTGTTGCATCGATAAATGCGAACCCGCAAGCTGGCCGGTTAAAATGGTTAACTTATCCTGATTTAAATAAATGGTTTCACCAAATAAACTAAATGAATTCTGATCGCTACCGATTAAAGCCATAGCATCTGTTACCAGAGCTAGTTTATCCGCGCCTTTAAGTTTGAAGGCTAATTTAGCCATTTCAGGATGCACATGGTGATGGTCGATAATAATGCCGCAAAAAGCTTGTTCCGCCATTAACGCCGCGCCAACCATGCCCGGTTCTCTACTGGTTAATGGCGACATTGCATTAAATAAATGAGTAAATCCGTTAGCTCCGGCATTGAGTGCATTTTGAGCAGTTAGCAAATCGGTATTTGAATGACCTAAACAAATAATCCAACCTAATGATTTTAAGTGTTTGATATCATCTGGGCTGACACACTCAGGGGCGAGGGTGATCATTTTTATCCCTAAATCATTGCGCTCAAACACCTGCCACTCAGCAGCCGAAATCGCCCGAATATGCGCTTGAGGGTGTACACCTTTTTTCGGTACAGATAAATGCGGCCCTTCAAAATGAATGCCTAAAATGCCCGGCAAGTTAATTGAAATCGCCTGACTAACCGCATCGGCTGCTTGCTTCATAATTTCAATATCATCTGTGATCACAGTTGGCATAATACCAGTGGAGCCAAACTGACTATGGGCATAACTCATTTGTTTGAGAGTATTTAGGTTGGGCGCATTATTAAACAGCAAACCGCCACCACCATTTACCTGAACATCAATAAATCCAGGGCTTAACATGCCTTGTAACTCAATAGCCTGTGTTGTTTTATTATTCAGCTCTATTGCGCTGACACGGCCATTTTCGACTGTTATAAGTGGGTTGCCAAGGAGTTGTTGACCATCAAATAATTGTTGGGGGCGAAATTGCTGTTTCATCATTATTGTGTCCGGGTAACTTTATTTAAACCTAAAGGTGCATCGGGATTATAACCAAGCTCAACCGAAACTGTGGCAATATCTACATAGAATTTTTGTAATACTAAAATAGGGGCAAGTCTTGGATGACAATCCATAACCACCTGATTTAGGTGAATAAGATTTGAACCTCTTGAGGCTAAATCCTGCATTTGGGTTTGATGTATTTCACGGCTTTCATCGTCAATATCAATCTCAATTGCGGGAATTTTTTTACCGGCTAAAGCAATTGGACCATGCACAAACTCCGCACTGCTGTAGCTTTCGGCATGAATAGAGCAAACTTCTTTTAATTTAAGTGCGATTTCTCGTGAAACTGCATAGCCTAAACCACGACCAAGTACAACACAGTTATTCATCTCAATAAATTGTGAAGTGCTCAGTTGAGTTGCAGAGTCAATCACGGTTTGCAGATGTTCCGGTAATTGGTTTAAGCTTTCAATTAATTGTTTATCCTGCTGCCAGTAAGCGACTAGCTGGCAAATGGCCGATAGGGTACATAAATAGCTTTTAGTTGCAGCTACAGCCGCTTCAATACCAGCACCGAGTGGTAATAAAAAATCACAACTGGTTGCCAATGGTGATGTTTCGTCATTGACTAAAGCTACAGTTGTTGCGCCTGCTTTTTTTGCCATATCAAGTTGAGCCAGTATATCGGGGCTACGACCTGATTGTGAAATAGCGAGTACTAAAGTGTCTGCTAAGTCTAACTTTTTATGGTAGACACTGGCAACAGAGGGAGCGGCATGCGAAACGGAAACACCGGCTTCGATTTCTATTAAATATTTCGCGAATACGCCTGCATGATCAGATGATCCCCGACCAATGATGTAAACAAACTTTGGTGGTTTAATACGAAGGTTTTCACCTAACAACTCTGCTTGTTTCTGGTTCTTTATTAATTGATTTTTTATTAGCTGCGGTGTTTCACGAGCTTCTTTTTCCATAATGGTATTAGACATAATTTACCCTCAAAATTTAGATGAAAGACCTAATTGATTTAAAGCAAAAACTACAGCGCCATAATCCGGCTGATAGATTGCTGGTTGTATTTGAGCTGAGACTGTTTTATCTAACCAGGGTCGTAACCGAGCGGAAATTCCCCCAATCATAGATAAACGGCTTGGTTTGTGGCTTAACAATTCTTTTGCTAAAGCAGAAATTTGATCTGCACCTTGCTGAATTATATGAGAAGCAGCTAGATCCTGACTTTCTGCTGCCTCAAATACAAATGGTGCTAGTTTTGCAAAATCAACTGGCTTGGCGGTTAACATAGTTTCAGCCAAGTGGAGCGCATTTTTGCAACCTATAAAATTTAAAATGATTTCGCTCATAACAGTTTTATCTGCTAAACCATCCAAAGAGCGTAAAATATAACGCAAAGCTTCAAATCCAATCCAAGCACCGCTACCATAATCACCGAGTGGAAATCCATGGCCACCGATAAGTATATTCTCTGAAGGCTTAACGACTAAGCCAGATGAACCCGTGCCAACAATAATAACAGCACCTTCAGGCTGGTTATGAGCACCTAAGCAAGCAATATGTAAATCGGTAGTCAAAAAGCAAGATTTAAAAGGGTGCTCCCACTTGCTCATTTGTTTATACACAGGAGCTAAGTTAATACCTGCTATACCCATACCAGCATGGATATCAGATAATTTAAGCTGACTTAAACCTGCATTTTCAATAGCTCGGTGACTGGCTTCAATAATCGAGTGAATTGCAGTATCTAAGTGCCGAGTTGGGTTTGCTGAGCCAGATAGGCCCGCACCTAAAATCCCTCTTCTTGTTGAATATAGACGAGCACGACACTGTGTTCCTCCACCATCAATGCCTATTACATAAATTTCTTCACTCATGTTATTTCCACCTATAGTAATTTTATACTGCATTTAATAATGACAGCGCTGTCATTATTGAATCATTTTAATGACACCGGTGTCAATATGGATTAGAATATTTTATTAAAGAAACTAGGATTACTCTCAAGATTTATTACAGTTGGAGAAAATGCATAAAGCAGACAAGTTGGGGACCGCACCAAACATCCCATAGTTTGAGCCTTGGGAAACTTTACAGCGCTTCAACTACTGCGTTATATTGAGCCTGAAAAGTGCCTACATTTATGCTTCACTAATATGTTTTCTATTGAAAGTGCCGTGATATCTCTAACACATGTATCTTGAGGTAACACAGGTATCGGAGCTTATTTCAGCTAAATTAAATATTTCCAAATGATTATCTTGTTTTATGAAAATAACGATTAACGATGTTGCTAACTTAGCTGGTGTTTCAATTAAAACCGTTTCCCGAGTGATGAATAATGAGTCTGGGGTTCGACAGAGTACAATTGATAAAGTTAGAGTAGCTGCCACAGAGTTGAACTATCAACCTAGTCAAGCTGCACGTAATTTGGCTAGTAAGCGATCTTATGTAGTGGGTTATATTTATGATAATCCAAATGCTCATTATGTTATTGATATGCAAAATGGTATTTTACAAACTTGCAAAAATAATCACTTTGAGTTGTTAATTTATCCGGTTAATAGCAAATCCCCTGATTTTTTGGAAGAATTAAGTGAAATGTTAAAATATTCTCAGATATCTGGAGTCGTTTTAACCCCTCCATTATCTGAAATGTTAGATGTAATTAGGTTACTTAATACACAAAAAATTAAAGTTGTGAGAATATTATCGGGCCAAAAACCTCCTGAAAACATTTCTCCTTGTGTATTGGTTAATGACAAACAAGCAGCGTTTCAGATCACTGAGCATTTAATTCTACAAGGCCATACTAAAATTGCTTTTTTGTGCGGTGATCGAGCTCATTCTTCAACTCAACAGCGCCTTAGTGGCTATTTGAATGCGCTTGAGCAATATAAAATTAGAATTAACTTAGACTGGGTTATTGATGGTGAATATTTATTTGAATCCGGTGTGCTAGCTTGTGAACAAATATTAGCTCTTGAGCAGAGGCCAACAGCGGTATTTGCCTGTAATGATGAAATTGCCGCAGGCGCTTTATTTGCAGCGCGGTTAAATGGGTTAGATGTACCAAAAAATCTAGCCATTGCTGGATTTGAGGATAACCCGTTTTCGCGCCAAACCTGGCCTAAATTAACTACAGCCGCCCAGCCAACCAGACAAATTGCGAGCCAAGCCGCTGAGCTATTACTTCAAACCTTTAAGCCAAATAATAAAAATGAAAACTCAATAAATAGTATTGTATTTGAACCTAAGCTCGTTGTGCGTGAATCAACTTCATATTCGATTATCAAAAATCAATTTAAAACGGGCCAAACAAAGCAGTAAATGAGTCATTATTCTCAAAAAAATTAAATCCGACTTGAACTTTAGCTAGTTAGTCACAATCTAGTAGAGAGTATTAACCAGAATAGTATTGTCCTTAAACTATTAACCAAGGAGCGAAAGCATGGCAAGTGTTACATTAAAAGGCAATCCAATTGAAACTGTAGGTGATTTACCACAAGTAGGTAGTCAAGCCCCTAATTTTACATTAGTTAAGTCAGATTTATCTGAAGTATCATTAGCTGATTACAAAGGCAAAAAATTAGTTTTAAATATTTTCCCGTCGGTTGATACTCCAACTTGTGCAACCTCTGTGCGTAAATTTAACGAGCAAGCGGCTGCATTTGAAAATACGAAAGTATTATGTGTATCAGCAGATTTACCATTTGCATTAGGTCGTTTTTGTGGTGCAGAAGGCATTGAGAATGTTGAAGCTGGCTCTGGCTTTAGATCATCTTTTGGTCAGGATTATGGCTTAACTTTTTCTACAGGCCCGTTAGCTGGCTTATATTCACGTAGCGTCGTGGTAATTGATGAAGACGGCAAAGTTATTTATAACGAGCAAGTTGCTGAAACGGCAGATGAGCCAAATTATCAAGCTGCTTTGGCTAGCTTATAATCTAGCGAATTCTAAAGCATAAAGTGGCAGTGTTCACTGTCACTATTTTTATAAATTTCAATTGATTATACTTATTTTTATTATCTTCTTTTCTTATAATTGCCTTTTTACAATGTGAACTTTTCTACAAAAAATAAAATTAAGTTAATTTTTATTTAACAATTGTTTAACTTTGAGGTATCTTAATTCGGGTTCGGGATTCTAATAAAAATAGAATGAGGTTTTACAATGTTATTAAGGATATTTGCTATTTTTGCGATAGTCGCATCTGCCATTGCAGGTTGTAGCAAACTAACGGCTGCAAATTATCAGCAAGTTAAAGCCGGCATGGATATTCAACAAGTTCATGACATTTTAGGTGAGCCGACAGAATGTATCTTAATTGATGAGACCAAACAATGTGTCTGGGGTGATTCTCATAAAAATATTAAAATTGCATTTGTAAATAACAAAGCCACGCTAACCGCCCAAACTAACATTCAATAATTTCGTTTTCAGGATAAGTTTTATGGTCAGCTTATCCGGCTTCTTTTTAACTTATCTTAATTTATTGTCTCTTCAATGATTGCCCTTTTATTTACATACCTTGTACTAAAAACGTTTTGGTTGCTCAGAAAGCAGTATCTTTAATTGGCTTAGGTATATTTATCGCATCTTGGCATGGTAATTCTGAAAAACTTGTCCATAATAGGCGCATATTTTTTAGTTCGCACACCTGAGTTTGCACCAATTAATTCCAGAGGGAAATATGACTGAACAAACCTTTATCAAAGGCAAAGATTCTGCACTTGAAACATCCATTGATACCATGCATGCAAAGTTAAAAAAGCATGGTTTTGAAGTTGAAGAAGCATCCTGGTTAAATCCGGTTGCTAACTGTTATTCAGTTCATATTAAAGATCCAACTTGTGGCTTAATGTTTACCAATGGTAAAGGGGCAACCGCAAAAGCTTGTTTAGCCAGTGCATTAGGTGAATATTTTGAGCGTTTAAGCTGTAACTACTTTTTTGCTGATTTTTATTTAGGTGAAGAAATTGGTAACGCTGAATTTGTTCATTACCCAAATGAAAAATGGTTTGACCACGATGGTGAAAATATGCCGGAAGGTTTAATGGATGAAAGCCTTTGGGATCATTTTGATCCAAACCGTGAGTTAAGCCCAGCGCAAATTTTTGACTGGAACTCTGGCGCGGGTGAACGCGGAATTTGTGCCGCGCCTTATCATAGAGTACGTGACGGTAAAGACATTTATATTCCAATTAATGTTATCGCTAATGTATTTGTTAGTAATGGTATGTCGGCTGGTAATACGCAAAACGAAGCGAGAGTTCAGGGGTTATCGGAAGTATTTGAGCGTTATGTAAAAAATAAAATTATTGCTGAAGGCATTTGTTTACCGGAAGTTCCAAAAGAGGTACTAGCGCGTTTTCCTCAAATTGAAGCGGCATGTCAGGAATTAGAAAGCCACGGTTTTCATTTACGTATTGCTGATGCTTCATTAGGCGGAAAGTATCCGGTTATGAGCGTGACTTTAATTAATCCGGTAGATGGTAGTGTATTTGCCTCATTTGGTGCGCATCCAAGTTTTGAAGTTGCACTTGAGCGTACCGTGACCGAATTACTACAGGGACGCAGTTTAGATCAGCTTAATGTATTCCAACCAGCCAGTTTTGATGAAGAAGAAATCGCATCGGCACATAATATCGAGTTACATTTTATTGACTCTAGTGGTTTGATTTCTTATGACTTTTTTAAAGACCAAGCCGATTATGAATTTGCCGACTGGGATTTTGACTCAGACACAGCAACTGAATACCAAGCGTTAGTGGATATTATTCATCAGCTTGGGTTTGATATTTATATTTCAGATTATCGTCATTTAGATGTGTATGCCTGCCGTATTTTAGTGCCTGGCATGTCAGATATTTATCCGGTAGATGAGATTTTATGGAATAACAATAACGATGGTGCGCTATTCCGCGAAGCATTTTTAACTCTACCAGAATTAGACGATGAAGAACTGGCCGAAGTATTTGATGGTTTAGAAGAGGGTGGTTATAACGATGCATTAGCCGCCGCTGAATTTATTGGCTTAGCACCGGATGCCGGTACACTTTGGGCGGATATGCGTTTAGGTGAGTTAAAAGCATTAATTGCAATGGCAATGCAAGATGAGCGTGCAATTGACTGGGTAAACTGGTGTTTACATTTAGATCAGTTAAACGAAGAAAACACTCGTAAGTATCGCTGTTTACAAGCCTTGTTAGAAATAAAATGGGACGATAACCGCGAATATGCCCCTTATCTTAAATCATTAGGTTTAATGTATGGTGAGGCGTTAACTCAATTATGTTTGGATATGGTTGAAGCAAAAGTTAAATTCCACGGTTTACATTGTCCGGGATTAAGTTTAGCTGGGTTTAATACTCATCAAAAATTATTAGCAGGTTATAAAAAGTTACAAGCAGCCAAAGCGAGCAACTGGTCATAATCATTTTGAAATAAGCCGAGTTGATATAAATTAATGAATCTAAGAAGCCCTGAATATTCAGGGTTTCTTAGGCTCTTTTATGTATGATATTTTGAATAAACCATTAAATTGATGGGAAAATAATAGTTAAGAAAGAGCAACCCTCTATAAGCTGCTATCAATATATTCCAGACTACTATAACCTAAATAAATTGGGTAAAGCTAAACTCAAGGCTGGGATAAAAGTAATTAATAACAGCCCTATTAACTGTAATAAAAATATAGGCATTAACGGCTTAATTACCGCTGATATTTTTTGGTTAGAAATGCTACAGGCGACAAACAACACAGTGCCAACTGGTGGGGTGACAACACCTAAAGCGAGGGCATAAACCAAAATAATCCCGAAATGAACTGGATCGACACCTAATCCGGTCACAACCGGAAAAAATATCGGGGTAAAAATCAACATGGCCGGTGACATATCCATAAATACGCCAACAACTAGCAATACTGCAACAATTAACAGTAAAACCAGATACTTATTATCGCTAAGGCCGGTTAATAGCTGGCCGACAGTATCTGGAATTGAAGCAAATGTCATTGTCCAACTCATCATGCCTGAACAGGCGATTAAAAAGAGAATTACGCCGGAGACAATGGCGGTTTCTAAAAAGATATTAAATAAAGCTTTAACACTGAGCGAACGGTAAAGCAGCGCTAATAATAAGCTATAAATTACGGCTACCCCTGAGCCTTCAATTGCAGTAAATAATCCGCCTAAAATCCCACCAATCACAATAAAAACTAATAATAAACTCGGTAATGCCCGATTTAAAATAGCAAACTTTTGGGCACTGCTGGTTTTATTTTCCTCTGCTTGGTAGCCTTGTTTTTTGGCATAAAAATAAGCGGAGATCATCACCGCAAACGCCATGATCATGCCCGGAATATAACCGGCAATAAATAACGAAATAATCGAGGCGCTGCCGCCAGTAATGAGCGAATAAACAATTAATGCGCCAGATGGAGGAATGAGCATACCGCAAGGGGCGGATGCGGCGTTAACTGCGGCTGTCATTGGCATATCATAATTTTTTTCTTTGGCTACCGGATTAATAATACCGCCAATAGCTGAAGCTGAAGCGATGCCTGAGCCGGATAAAGTACCAAATAATGCATTAGCAACCACATTTGATTGCCATAAACTGCCGGGCACTTTTCCGCCAATTAACATAGCTAAATCAATGAGTCTTCTGGCTAAACCGGTTTGATTCATTATGCTGCCCGCTAAAATAAAAAACGGCAGGGCTAAAAAGCCAAAACTGTCTAAACCGTTAAAAATGGTTTGTCCGGCGGTTGGGATTAACGGGGCAAAATCCACCTGTAAAGCAAGGGTAAATAAACCCGAAAATGCCAGCCCAATCGCAATGGGTGTACCCAAAATTAAAAATACAAAAAATACCGCAAACAAAACAAATAAAGAAAACAGCTCTAAATGATAACTTACCAAATAGCTGAATAAACTTGAGCGGGCAAACAACCAAATTAAACAACCAACTAAAACAGAGATAAATAACACCAATAAAAAATCGACTGAGTTGGTATTTTGTCGTTTGAGTAATTTACTTAACTCACCAAATTGAGAGGCAATAATCATTAAGCCACTAAGCGCCATGCCAAGCTGCAATACCCCCACCGGAATTTGAAACATCGCGGTTTTCATTTGTTGGTTATCAAAATAAGATTGCAAACCGGCAATCAAAAATAGCAAACCGAAAATTAAGGTAATACTTGCATTAAATAGCTCAAGTCGGGCTGCGGTTTTAGCGGATGATTTTTCAATTAAAATAGGTAAATTTAAGTGTCTGCTAACGATAAAACAGTAGCCGCCGCCAATTAGCCCAAGCCAAATTAGGGCGTAACGTAAAAATTCCTGAGTATATTTACTTGGCGAATTAAAGATAAATCTTGATGTGATTTGATAAGTAATTGCAATTGCCATTGCAGCCAGTAATATCACTAAAAAATATTGCAGCGGCTTATTAAGCCACTGATTAAACTTGTTTTGTGCTGGTGTGATAACCGTTTCAGCACTGACAGAATTTGGATTTTGCATAAATACTTCTCGTTAAAAAGAACGGTTTTCTATTTTAAAAATGGTGTTAAGCAGATTCGCTTTGTCAGGGTCAGTTAACGCTGCGCTATAAAGCGGTTTTACTCTGGCAATAAATTCATCTTTATCGACCGGATAAAAAGTCACATTTTCTTCTTCAATTAATTTTTGTTTATTAATCCGTTCATTTTGTTCAGCAAATTCAATCGACTTATTGCTGATTTTGGCAAATTCCTGCTCAATAATTTGTTTTTCTGTTGCCGTTAGGCTGTTTTGAAACTGACTACTGGCAATCACAAAATCAGTTAAACGGGTATGTTCTGTTAGCAGTACATATTTTGCGACATCACTAAACTTTGCCTGATAAATACCGGCGATCCCACCTTCAGCCCCATCTACTACGCCTTGTTGCATGGCAGAATAAAGCTCTCCAAATGGCATTGCAGTTGGCACAGCGCCAAAACTTGCCAGCATTTGCATATAAGTTGGACTTGAAATAGTACGCAAACGTAAGCTTGATAAATCTGCTCGGTTGCGGATGGGAGTTGTTGCATAAATGCTTCTGAAATCACTGCTTAAATAGCCTAAAAATGTAAATCTATGTTTTTGGGATGAATCAAATAAAGCCTGACGTACCTGCTGGTTATTCATTACCTTGCGATATTCTTCAACTGAACGGAATAAATAAGGCATATTCATCACCCCTAAAGCCGGAATAACCGACTCAATTGAGGCACTGTTAATTAAACCTATATCAATAACACCACGCTGAATATGCTGAAAATATTGCAGTTGATCGCCTAATACGCCGCCGTGAAACACTTTAAAACGAATTTGATGATTGGTTTTTTGTTCTACATTTTTGACAAACTCAGCAATGAGTTTTCCGGCAGTGCCGTCGGCTTGAATATCTGTGACAATTTTAAAGGTTTTAACCGGTTTATCATTTGCCTGAGCGGTTTGCCAAATAACGCAGCTCAACAAATATAAGCACAAACTTAAACAGCTTTTAGTTAGGTTCATTATTTAAAAACTCTGCAAATTTCAGCGTTACCCAATTGTAGTTAAATTAAAGCGCTGACTTGTTAATAGTGTAAATAAATTAAATTTCATTGATTGGGTAACGATAACATTTTATGAAGTTATTTCAACTTAAAGCAATAAAATAGTCTAAAATTAATTTGAGTGAATAGGTAAATTGATTATTGAGCTAACCGCTTAAAATCGCGTTTATTTGACTAATAATCTGAAAAATAATGAATTATTAATTTATTTATTGATGGTTTTATTACTCTGATCGTACCCAATTTAGGGAATTGAATGTTTTTTGATTACAATTATAAAATCTTCTTTACAAATTCATTTGGTATCGATATCATTTTGTTGTTTTTGTTTTCCAAGCGCATTTTGGATAAGCAACAAGCCGTTATGTTTGAGTTGCGGTTTGTTGCTTAAATTTATTTGGAGTGGTTATGTCAAACTTTAGAGAAACGTCTGCCGATGTGGGGCAAAGCATAATAAGAGAAGATTTGTTAAATCAAGATAAATTCTTAAATGCAAAACCGCTAAGCCAGTCGTTGTTAGCACAAGCTAAAGCGACAGTGCTGAAAAAAGTAGCGCAGAATATTGAGTATTTTAAAGACCAATATCCTGAACCAGCTGCTGAAAACGGCATTTATAAAAAAATAGATAATGTTGAATGGACCAGTGGTTTTTGGAGTGGTCAACTCTGGCTGGCGTATCAGTTATCGGGTGACAAACCATTTTTAGAGGCTGCATTAGCGCAAATTCCGTCGTACAAACACAGAATAGATAACCGGATTGAAGTTGATCATCATGATCATGGCTTTTTATATTTATTGTCTTGTGTTGCAGGCCATAAAATTGTTGGTGATGAAACCGCAAAACAAGCAGCGCTTCAATCGGCCGATTGTTTATACGAAAGATACATCGAAAGTGGTGGCATTATTCAAGCTTGGGGTCATTTAAATGATCCGGCCGAAGCCGGACGTATGATCATTGACTGTAATTTAAATTTACCCATTTTATATTGGGCTAGCGAACAAACCGGTGACGCTAAATATAAAGAGGCGGCAAATTGCCACATTCGTAAAGCGCTTAAATATTTAATCCGCGATAATGCCTCTACTTTCCATACTTATTTTATTGATACTGTAACGGGCGAAGGTAAATATGGCGCAACCCATCAGGGACACGCCGATGATTCTTGTTGGGCGCGTGGGCAGGCTTGGGGTATTTCCGGCTTTCCGTTTGTATATCGCTATTATCCTGCTCCGGCCTTAATCGAACAGGCCTGTCGGGTGAGCAATTATTTTTTAAACCGCTTGCCGGATGATTTAGTGTGTTACTGGGACTTAGATTTTACCCAAGGCGATGAACCGCGAGATTCTTCAGCGGCTGCGATTGCTGTATGCGGTTTGCTTGAATTAGTTAAATACCTGCCATTACAAGACCCCGACCGAGAGACTTATCTGATAGCCGCAAAAGCCATTATGGCGAGCTTAATTGAAAACTATAGCTGTGATTCTAATGTACCGGGGACAGGTTTGTTAAAACATGCGGTTTACCATAAACCTAAAAATATTGGGGTAGATGATTACTGCACTTGGGGTGATTATTTTTATATGGAAGCTTTGGTTCGTCTTGAGCAAATTTGGGAGCCGTACTGGTGATTAGAATTGGTATTGATTTTGGCGGCTCTAAAATTGAGGCTGCTGCGCTGGATCAGCATGGTGAATTTTTACAAAGAGTCAGAGCAAATACGCCAGATAATTATTCCGAAGCCTTAAATACGATCCGTGGTTTAGTCACTGATATTGAAATGCGGCACGGCAGTGGTTTAGCGGTTGGCATTTGTATGCCGGGTTCAGTTTCTACTGTAACTGGTAAATTACGTAACTCCAACCGGTTGTATATGAACGGCAAAGATGTACAGGCCGATATTGAATCTGCACTTAACCGTAAAGTAAAAATTGCTAACGATGCAAATTGTTTTGCGTTATCAGAAGCATTTGACGGAGCAGGCAAAGGCAAAAATGTGGTTTGCGGGATTATTTTAGGCACTGGCTGCGGCGGCGGGATTGTGGTTAACACCAAGCTGGTCGAAGGTGCTAACGGCATTGCTGCCGAGTGGGGGCATAACTCGTTGCCTTGGCCTAATTTTCAGGAACTAAATGGCGGGCCAGAATGCTATTGCGGCAAAATGGGGTGTTTGGAGCAATGGATTTCAGGCAGTGGTTTAAGCCGTTGTTATCAGGCCAGAACCAAACAAATTAAAACCGGCAAAGAAATTGTCGAATTAGCCGCACAGGGTGAATCTGCCGCAGTTTATGAAATTTCAGCTTTAACTAATCGACTTGCACGGGCTATTGCCAGCATTTGTAATGTGGTTGACCCGGATGTGATTGTATTAGGCGGCGGTTTATCAAACCTGCAATCTTTATATACCGCTTTACCCGCCTTGGTTGAGCAATTTGTATATGCCGATAGCTGGCATGGAAAAATACTACCGCCGGTTTGGGGCGACTCTTCAGGGGTGCGCGGTGCGGCTCGGTTATGTGATTAACCCCTTATTTTTTAAACTAGTTATTTAGGTGCAATATGACTCAGGATTTATTTTCAGTTAGCGGTAAAGTGGTACTTATTACAGGCGCAAGCCGTGGCATTGGTAAAGCACTTGCTTTAGGGTTTGCCAAAGCTGGTGCAAAAGTGATTTGTGCCAGCTCAACCGCTGGTGGAGCAGCACAAACGCTGGCTGAAATTAACGCTTTGGGCGCAAGTGCGGGCGAAGTATTTGCCGATTTATCGGATCATACCGCAGTTGAAAAAATGGCGGTTAACGCGCTGGCAATGTTTGGCAAAATTGATGTGTTGATTAATAACGGCGGAACTATTTCGCGTTATCCTGCGACGGATTATCCTTTTGCTGAATTTCAAAAAGTAATCGATGTAAATTTAAATTCAGCTTTTTTATTAAGCCAGATAATAGGTAAACAAATGCTGGCGAATGGCGGCGGAAAAATCATAAATATCGCTTCTATGTTGTCTTACACCGGCGGTTTAACCGTGCCGGCTTATACCGCCAGCAAACATGCAATTGCCGGTTTAACTAAAGCGTTGGCCAACGAGTGGGCGATTAATCATATTCAGGTAAATGCCATCGCTCCGGGCTATTTTGCGACTGATAATACGCAGGCTTTACGCGACAACGCTGAGCGGAATCAGGAAATTAAAAAGCGTATTCCGGCAGGTCAATGGGGGCAGCCAGAACAATTGCTCGGCGCTGCTTTATTTTTAGCCAGTCAAGCCAGTGATTATGTTAACGGTCATATTCTGGCGGTTGATGGTGGCTGGTTAGCGCGCTAATTTTACTTGATTTAACTCTAAATCCTAATCAAATAAAAGTGATTAAGACAATGAAAATACTCACAATTTCAAAATATATTAGTTTAGCTGCGGTGCTGCTTAGTACATCGGCTTATACATCCGAGCCAGCTAAAATACGGCCAGTGACAACCGATAATCAGGGGATTTGGCAACCTGATTTAGGCAATGGCAAATATCAAAACCCTGTTTTAAATGGCGATTATTCTGATCCAGATGTGGTTAGAGTTGGCGACGATTTTTATTTAACTTCGTCCAGTTTTGGTTTTGTCCCCGGCTTACCTGTTTTACATTCAAAAGATTTGGTGAACTGGTCTGTCGTGAGCTATGCCTTGCCTATACCGCCAAAAGCTGAACATTTTTCAGCACCGCGTCATGGCGGCGGGGTATGGGCACCGACCATTCGTTACCATAATAATCAGTTCATGATTTATTACGCTGATCCAGATTGGGGCACGTATGTTGTTACCGCTAAATCGGCCAGTGGCCCTTGGAGTGAGCCGGTATTAGTGGATGATACTTTAGGGTTAATAGATCCGGCTCCATTTTGGGATGAAGACGGACAAGGCTATTTAGCTTATGCCTATGCCAATTCGCGCTCAGGCAAACACAATATTATTGAGCTAAAAAAACTCTCTGCCGATGGCAAAAAAACTTACGGCGAGCCAAAAATTATTATTAACGGCGCTGACTATCCAAAAGTAAAAACCTCACAGGGTGATATGCCGTGGTTTACGATAGAAGGCCCCAAGCTTTATAAGCGTGGTGAATATTATTATATTTTTGCACCGGCTGGCTCGGTAAAAGCCGGTTGGCAGGGCGTATTTCGCGCAAAAAATATAAATGGCCCTTATCAGGCCAGACAAGTGATGGATCAGGGCAGCACCGATATTAACGGGCCGCATCAGGGCGCTTGGGTAACCACCGAATCTGGTGAAGATTGGTTTTTGCATTTTCAGGATACAGATTCATACGGTCGACGAGTATTTTTACAGCCTATGCAGTGGCAAAAAAATGGCTGGCCTTTGATTGGCAAACGTCAGGGAAATGAAGCATACGGCGAGCCTGTCTGGCAGTACCAAAAACCTAATGTCGCCAAGCAGCCAGTGACAACACCCGTGGTGAATGACGATTTTGATAATGGTTTTAATTTAAGCTGGCAGTGGAGTGCGCTACCAAGAGCTGATTGGGTTGATACATCGGTTAAAGGCAAATTGCGTTTAAAATCGGTTTCGTCATCTGAAAATTTATGGCAAGCAGGCAATTTATTAACCCAAAAATTACCGGGGATGGCATTTTCAGCAATCACCAAACTGGAAATGCAGCCAAAACGGGTTGGTGAACGCGCTGGTTTATTAGTCTTAGGTTATGGTTACAGCTGGATTGGGTTAGAAAACACGACCGATGGACTTCGCCTAGTTAGAGTTAACCGACCTGAAGCGCATGAATTTGCAGACGAAAATGTTTTAACTGCGCCTGTTAAAATTGAGCGTGCGGTTTATTTAAAAATGAAAGTAGAGCCAGTGGTTGTGACCGAACATGAGCCGGATTACCCCGCTTATTTTGACTCTATGTTGCGTTCTTATCGGGCAAAAGTGCAATATTTTTATAGCTTAAACGGGCAGGATTACCACGCATTAGGTAGCCCGATTATCGCTGAACAAGGGCGCTGGGTTGGCACTAAAATTGGGTTATTTGCACAGGCTAGCAGTAATACTCCTGCGTATGTATCAACCACTGTAGGTTATTCAGATTTTGAGTTTTTTAAAGTCATTAAATAACCTCAATTCGGTTTAATGAATATGTTTCAAACGGCCTTTTTTCGCGGGTACTGCGTTAAATTCACTTGCAATACGACCCCATGGATGG
>NZ_JAOPFU010000053.1 GCF_025515275.1 Catenovulum sp. 2E275 | reverse complement strand
TGGTAAGTGCTAAGTACTGCTTTGGGTATGCCGAACGTGATAATGGCCATAAACGCGAACCTGAGCCGCCGGCCATAATTACAGGTATAAACATAATAAAGTCCTTAATTATTCTTATAAAAAAATACCTGCCGTAGCAGGTATTTATAATGTTAAATATAACTTAAGAATTTATGCTTTAATTTGCTTTGCTCTTATTCTTTTTACTGTTCTGCGACGCACAAATCTTACTACTTTCCATACATGAATAAGTGAATAGCAGTATAAAGCGAATAAAGCTAAAAACGAGGCAAACATAAACCATTCCGGTAATTGATATATCTCGCCAACTATGCCAAAACCAGAATAAAATAATGATAAGCAAAAAATAATCGCTAACGATTGACGAGAACTAAAACCTGCTCTTAAAAATATATGGTGTAAATGATCGCGATCAGGCAAAAATGCAGATTGACCTTTTTTAACCCGGCGATAAATAATGGCAGCCATATCCATTAACGGAATACCAATCACCCATAAGGCTGTTACGGTTCTAAATGCTGGTGTATCTGATTGTGTACCTATAGTTAATAACCAAATAACACTTAGCCCGATAAACATAGAACCCGCATCGCCCATAAATATTTTTTTAACAGGCCCAGGGACCAAACTTAAATTAAAAGCAAGATAAGGAATAATTGCGCAAACTAAAATAACAGGTAAAGCTAAAAAACTACCTTGTTCAGTTAAATAAAATAAAACACCAATAGATGCAAAAGTATTAAGTGCTAATGAGCCCGCTAAACCATCAATTCCATCTGTCATGTTAAATGCGTTAATAGCGCCAATAACAGCGATAAAAGTTAATAAAGTACCAGCAATACTAATATCTATATCACCCAAGCCGACTAAATTGCCTAAATCGTGAATATACATATCTGCGCCAAATACCATAATACTGGCAATTAGAATTTGCGATACAATTCGAGAGCGAACACTTAAGTTATGGTAGTCGTCTAAAACGCCTAAAAACACAACAAAAGCAGAGGATATTAAAAATAAAGTAACCGTTTTATCGCCAGGAAAAGCCAACATACAGGCAACTAAAGTTGCAAAATAAAACGCCATCCCGCCAATTAAAGGGATTGCACCTGAATGCTTTTTTCGCTCATTGGGTTTATCGACAAGGCCGACTTTTTCGGCTATAGGTTGAAGTAAAAATACTGATGCAAAACTAATAGCGATTGCTGCTATTATTTCCATACAAAACTCCGTTTAAATACACGCTAGTTCAATCGAGCGAGATTATACACTAAGCGAACTTACTTGAATATGACAAAACAAATAAAATCATCCATGAATTTGTTAATAAGTGTAAATTAAAATGCAAAACGCGCAAATTTATATTCATATCAAATAACTCAGTAAGCCCATACTGCCCAGCTAAAATTTAAGAACCAGCAACCTAGCCCTAAATTTATCCTGATTATCTAAAAGCCATTGATAAGTTTGAGCTAAGCCATCTTCCAATGAAATTGAATATTTCCACCCAAGCGCCTCTAAACGCGACGAATACATTAACTTACGCGGTGCACCATCTGGCTTAGATGAATCAAATTTAATTACACCGTCAAACCCAACCACTTTCGCAACCGTTTCCACCAATTCACGAATAGTACAATCAACACCGGTACCAACATTAATATGACTTAACATAGGTTGAGTATTAGCTTGATAAGTTTCATCGTCTAAATTCATAACATGGATACAGGCAGCAGCCATATCGTCTACATGCAAAAATTCGCGCATTGGTTTACCCGATCCCCATGCAATAACTTCAGAAGCTTTATTTAATTTGGCTTCATGAAAGCGCCGGATTAAGGCCGGTATTACATGAGAGTTTTCAGGGTGAAAGTTATCATTTTCACCATATAAATTAGTCGGCATGGCACTACGATAATTACGGCCATATTGACGATTATATGACTCACACAATTTAATACCGGCTATTTTAGCAATCGCATAAGGCTCATTTGTTGGCTCTAACGTACCAGTTAACAATGCTTCTTCCGTCATAGGTTGTGCAGCTAATTTAGGATAAATACAAGAAGAACCTAAAAAGAGTAAGTCATTTACGCCAGTTTGATGTGCAGAATGAATAATATTACATTCCATCATCAAGTTTTCGTAAATAAACTCTGCAGGGTAAGTGTTGTTAGCTATAATACCGCCTACTTTTGCTGCAGCTAGATAAACTTGATTAATATTTTCAGTTTTAAAAAATTCAGCAACGGCTGCTTGGTCTAATAAATTTAACTCTGCTCTATCGCGAACAACTATCTCTATACCAGACTGGTTTTCAAGTTGGCGAAGAATAGCTGAACCGACCATACCTTTATGGCCTGCAACAAATACTTTTTTCATATTTAATTACTTTTATTAATATTTCAGCAGCAGTAGTCACTGTAGTACTAAACTTTTTAGTACTACTCGATGTAAAGACAGACATTGTGGCCATGCGCTTTTAATAAAGCGTTTTGTTTAGCTTTGGCTTTTGAAGGATCGCCTAATAAAGTTTCCACTTCTGCTGGGCGAAAATATTTAGAATCAACTTTAACAATCACATCACCTACTTTTAATGCTGGTGCTTTACCTGCATCAGTAATTGCTGCTACAGTTACAATTTCATCAACACCTTCTCCACTGAATTCAACTTCAATTCCAGCCTCTTTTGCTGATAGTCACACAAATTCACGTACAGAAATTTGTTTGCCAGTAGCAATCAAAAATTCTTCTGGTTTTTCTTGCTGCAACATTATCCATTGCATACGCACATAATCTTTTGCATGCCCCCAATCGCGTAGAGCATCCATATTCCCCAAATATAAACATTTCTCTAAACCTTGAACAATATTGGCAATACTACGGGTGATTTTACGGGTTACAAAGGTTGGTAAGGCCTGAGATTTCCCGACACTTTTTATGGTAAAAATGTAACTAGAACCATAAAGAGGAAAATCATGGGTAAAGGTATCCGATATTCAGACGAATTTAAGCAAGAAGCAGTGAACCAGATAAGCGTGCATGGTTACAGTGTTTATGATGTAGCTGAGCGACTTGGAATCAGCACTAAGGCGCTGTATGGCTGGCTAAAAAAATTTTCTAAGCCATCCAAAGTTCGAGAAGAAGAGCAAGATTTACGCGCTGAGATAGCACGACTGAAACGCGAGCTAAAGCGTACAGAGCAAGAACGAAATATATTAAAGGAAGCCGCGGTGTTCTTTGCCTGCGAGTCAAAGAACGATACCGATTTATAAGGTCTCGCTGCTTACGCTATCCTGTGAGAATGTTATGCCGGCTCTTGAGTGTTCATCCAAGCGGTTATTACGACTGGCTTAAATCACCAGTCAGCAAACGAGAACTTGAAGACAAACAACTATCCCAAAAGATTAAGCAGTTTTGGCTCGAAAGCGGTGGTGTTCATGGGTATCGCAATATCTATATGGACTTTCGCGATGCAAACCAGTATTGCGGCCGTGACCGTATTTTACGGCTTATGCAAAAAGAGGGGCTTCGAGCACAACGAGGTTACGACATACCGCGAGGTTATTACGGCGGCAAGGTAGATATTGTGGCTGGCAACGAGCTTAATCGAGAATTTAATGTTGAGCATCCCAATCAATGGTGGGTAACAGATATCACCTATATCAAGACGCATGAGGGATTTCTTTTTCTAGCCGTTGTTATGGATTTGTACGCAAGAAACATCGTTGGTTGGTCAATGAGCGACAGAATGACCGAAGATCTGGCAATGCAGGCTGTCACTGCGGCATATTGGCGCAGAAAACCTAAGCAACAAGTCAATCTGCATTCGGATCAAGGCTCTCAGTATTCCAGTCGGCAATTCAGAAAGTTACTTGATGCATACAATATAAAGCCGAGTATGAGTCGCCGTGGTAACTGCCACGATAATGCCGTCGCTGAGAGTTTTTTTAGCAATTTGAAAAAGGAAAAAATACGTCGTCGTATTTATCCAAATCGCGCTGAAGCAAAACAGGCTGTTTTTCATTATATAGAAATGGTTTACAATCCGATTCGGCGTCACACTAAAAACGGTAGAATGTCACCGAACGATTTCGAGCGTAAATATTTTAAACAGATAGAAGGTGTCTAGAGACGTCAGGCCTTACCAGGTTTCACCACGGCGAGGTGATTTATGGTTGAATAAAATACCATTACAAGCATACATCCCTGTAGTGGCCAAATTATTCTGCCACTACACCCATAAGATTCACGATAATTAATAGTAATCCAATACGCGTACATTTTAGCTACTGCATAAGGTGAACGAGGATGAAACGGTGTGGTTTCTTTTTGAGGGATTTCTTGTACTTCACCATAAAGCTCAGAAGTTGATGCTTGATAAAACTTGGTTTTCTTTTCTAAACCTAAAAAACGGATAGCCTCTAATAAACATAAAGTGCCAATAGCATCTACATCAGCAGTATATTCAGGGCATTCAAACGAAACAGCAACGTGTGACTGTGCACCTAAGTAATAAACTTCATCAGGTTGAACTTCTTTTAAAATGCGCGTCAAGTTTGATGAATCAGTTAAATCACCATAATGTAGAAAAAATCTTGGGTTTGATTCATGCGGATCCTGATATATATGATCAACACGTTCAGTATTAAATAAAGAGGCACGGCGTTTTCTTCCATGAACTTCATAGCCTTTTTCTAATAAAAATTCAGCTAAATACGAACCATCTTGCCCAGTTACTCCCGTGATCAATGCTACGTTATCTGTCATAAAACATTTCAAGTTGATTCTTCTGACCTTCACCGCCACCCCAAACTTAGCATTCAATTAACTTGCGCGATATCTATTAACTTTCTAGTTTTAAAACTTTGCCTTTAAATTCGGATGAGTAAGTCTTTTTTAAGCTTTTGCCATTTTCAACTCTGTGGTTTATTTTACTCGCTTCATAAAGTATTTAGGATTATTGGAGATGGGGAGATAAAGACCAAGCCCTAGATACAGACTAGGTCTTTACAATTGATCAAACATTCATAATGTGCACAACTTGAGATCATTTATTAAAATAATCTAATTAATAACTACTTTAAAAGGAGCCTATGATACATTTTTTCAATATTCTGTATCTGAGAATCCCATGTAAAAATGTGTTTATTAAAATCAACTTCAATGAGACTTAGCTTTTCTTTATAGCCATCCCTGTATAGGACACCTAATTCATATTCTTCAACGAAATTACGCCAACCTATAAAGTCAGAACAAAGTAAAACGATTCTATTATTATAGTACTCAAAAAACTTCGTCAATTCCTTCCTTTCATAAAAAGAATTGAATGGAAATAGAGCCAAACCTGCATACCAGCACTTTTTAGATTGGAAATATTCAATTACAGGTTGTGGTATAAATTGTTCTAATCCAATTAAATAAAACCTACTTTCATCAATTTTATTATCTAACAACCATGTTTTTATCGATTTATATGTATTTCCGCTACAATATCCCACATAACAGATTGCATAAGACGGGTCATCTTTCAATATTTTTAATTGTTCTAAGGCTCCTCTTTCTTCGGTCACATTACCTGTATATAGGAACCACTTATGCTCTCTGCCAAAAACTATATGTTTATATTCATCTAATATACTAGATGTTTCTGGAGAATAATCTCCAGGATAATTAAGAGCTTGGACAGCTTTTGGAAACATCTCTTGATAATAACGTTCAGCTATAACTGTACTAATAGTTTTATGTGCAATAGCTTCCAATAAACGAACAGTATAAGCAATCATAGGACGCAAGATAGATGGAACTGCTTTTTTTTGTAAGATGTTTCTATAATTATCTTCGTGAATATCGTAAACAACTTTTTTAGTATAGAGTCGTAATATAGGAATGATTATTAGTAATTCAGGATCATGAAAATGAACGATATCCGGTTTTATGCACTTTAGATGCTTAATAATGAGTTTGATGTTATTAAATACTCTAAAAGGCGAGTTTGTTCTTTTCTTAATAAAACCGACTTGAACGCCTTCTACAATACCAAACTCTCCTTCTGTAAATCCTTCTAAGTCTAAAGGGGCAATTAAATAATTATCCACATTCATTTTAGATAATGTCCGACAATATCTGTAGAAAATTCGAGTATCTTTGGTCCTATGTACAACAGTTAAGTGAACTACTTTCATTTATTATTCCTATATTTAACAAAGTGTTTCTTAACACCATTGATTGAATATAAAATTAGACAAGTAATTCGTTGAAACATATTTAAATTTGAAAATTTTTCCAAAGCATTATTTTGTCTAAATAGCTCGAGAAATTTATTAGCAGAGACAGATTTAGTAGTAACACGGTATGACACTAGTTTCATACATAAAGGTCGAGTACTGCTCTCTAAGACTTCAGATAAAATTAACCACAAAGCATAATCTTCTTTTGCTACATAAGGAAATGAAAATAATCTAATGAGTTCTGTTTTAATCATCACGGTAGAGCAACCTATATCACAAGTATAATAAAGTCGTTTTCTAGAAAAGGTTGATTTGGGTTCAAAGCTACCAATAATCTCCCCATCTGAGTTAATTACGTTATATGAGGTGTAAGAAAATTGAACTTCATTTTCTAACATAAATTGTAATTGGAGTTCTAATTTATTCTTGTCCCAAATATCATCTGAATCTAGAAATGCAATGTAGTCAGAAGATAAAGCTCTTTTCAACCCTGTATTTCTAGCCCCAGCAGCACCCTTTTCAAATTTATTTGTGATTAAAGTAACTCTTGAATCCTTGCTAGAGTATTCTCTAACTATTTCTCTAGAGTTATCAGTAGATCCATCATCTACTACAACCAATGTATAGTTATCATATGTTTGCTCGAGAACACTATTAATAGCTTCTCTTAAGTATGCCTCACCATTATAACAAGGCATGATTATCGAAATTTGCAATTTAATTCCTTATTGCTTTCTAATTGAGAGATAATTTAAAGATATAGCCATAAGTAACAAGTACCAAAAAACATTGTTAGTTACGATTGACCCAGAAAAATTAGCAGCAACAAAATACTGAATAAATAACATAGGTATAAGGGCATATTCTCTCCCCAATTTTACATAACGAGTTCCTCCTCTAAAGGCTAAATAAACTAATAAAATGAGAATTGAAGTACCAAAAATACCTAGAGACATGGCTACTTCTAATAAAATATTATGTGGGTAATATCCAGTATTGGGTTCTTCGAGTGAGGCACCCAAAATGGGGTTTTCTAAAAATATTTCCATTGCTCCCAGGTAAGAGATAAATCTATATGCCATAGATACATCTGTGCCATTTAAGACATCTAAAATTCTATCAGTAAAAGAGCTAGTTATAAAATTTGAACTAATAATAGCTAAGAAAGAGAAACTTATAATTAGTTTAAATTTAGAGATTCCTCTAGAGCAAGTTATGAAAAATATAAATGAACAGACTAAAGAGACAAGAGCCCCTCTTGAAGCAGCTGTAATCAATAAATAAAAACAGAAAATATAAATACCCAATAAAATATATTTATTCTTTACCCCACTAGTAAACGCAATAATAATCAATGTTGCGGCTAAATTACCGAATGCCAATGTATTAAATGCTTCTAACTGGATACGACCATTAGAATAAATATCACCATTGACATCAGCTACTGTGTCGCTCGAGAAAAGGAATAAAATAACGCTTACACATAACGCTATTGATAAATAAGTTTGGTTTCCCTTGAATGTAATTATAGGGTTCAAACGAGCAACCGCAAGAGCTGGTAGCAGACAGACTCCTACCCCCCATATGAAGTACTCTTTAATTGGTTTATTTAAGCCTTCTGTTTCAACCTGATAATAAGCTCTTAGAAAGTAACTGACCCAAAAAAATACAAAAAGTATTATAATAAGCAGATGACTTTTATTAAACTTAGATACTATATGGATAATAATAAAATACAATGAAAATACAATAAGTAATGCTCGGTATACTACTGAAACAAAAAAATTATCAATAGAAATTAATTGAGCTAATACAACTGCAATAGGGTATCCCAATATACAAAGAATAAAGTAAATTCTGTGCTGCTCAAACATCATAATGCTAAAAGTGACTTCCAACGTGCTTGCCATACTCTAAAATTGAATGGGCCTTCAACGATAGTGGTCCTTGCATTTGATGACAAGCGCAGCCTTTCAGTTGGATTATCGATTAATTGACATACTTTAAGATATAGATCTATAGAAGTTGGAGCTGTATATAAACCATTAAAGTTATCAATAATGATTGAAGTCATACCACCTACAGGGGTACAAATACATGCACAGCCAGCCCTCATAGCTTCAATTAATGAGAGAGATGTACCTTCAGAAGCTATAGAGGGCACCATCGCGATATCAAATTTTTCATGGAAGGATAATGTATCTTGATAATTATATTTTTCAAATGATACATTGCTAAAATGTGTAAATTTTTTTTCAATTGAACTTGCCTCTGGGCCCTCACCAGAAAAAATGATTTCAACTTTATCTCCATACTTCTGAGCGACATTAAATAATGCCTCTGCAGCAATCTGGCTGCCGCGATATTTTTCAAATCTTCTGGCAAATAATATTTTTACTTTTCCATGATGCTGCTTACTTTCAACTGTATCCACATAATTCAAATCATTAACTGCATTAGGGATATAATGAACATTATCCACATTGAGACTTTTTTGTGTTTTTAACCAATTTACATAATTGTAATCCACACATACAAATTTTTTATCTTCATAAAAGTGATTTGTATACTTGTAATTCTGCAATATCCTGCGCAATCTTAACAAAGTCTTGGAATTTGACAGGAAAGATTCTCTATTTGTCAAATAATCTTGCATATCCCATGAAACTCCATGTTGGATATATATAGTGTTTTTATGACTAACATTTATTGAAGCCATTTCTGTACAGAAAATCAAAAGATCTGAATCATTCATTTCATGTTTGATATTTTCATACAGAAGTTTCGCTACTTTACTATTCGAAACAAAATTCTTTGACTTAACCCCTTTTACCTCAATAACCCCATCAGATGCAGTGAAATTGTTGGCACCTGCTTGAACAACAATGACATTGAAATCCAATTCATCTAGAATCAAAGATAAGTTTTTAATGTAAGTCTGAATTCCACCTACTCGTCTACTTTTCCCATAAAAATCGAAGTAAATAGGGTAAATTAGATACGCTACTCTTTTCACGACACCAGCTCCAAAAGTAATTGATTATTATTCCTAGGCTCAAAAAATAATCGAGCCTTATTTATATTAGATACACATAGCTCATAAAATTTTATGTCTGGGCCATCTTCTTCTATGCGTTCAATTATTTGCGCTATATCATCCATCGTGTCACATAAATAACCGAGAGACCCGAATTCGTTAAAATAATAACTTATAAAATCATTTTTTAAATAAATGCCTGGCTTTGAGTATTTTAACGAGTCAAAAAAAGTTCCGCTTGCGGTATATTTATAGCGAGATTGATCTAAACAAGATACAACATAGTCTGATTCAACTATGAGTCGTTCATAATCATCAGCAGGAATAGGAGATGTAGGAATATTAAATCTAATCCTATTACAGGCTTGCGTGCTATATCCAATAATACGAAAGTTTTCATTTGTCAAAACCTTACAATTATTTGACAAAAACTCCAAGTTTGCTTTTGCTTTCGACATAACTCCTAAAAACGCAAATATAAGCCTTGCAGAACTTTGTTTTTTGCGAATACTCCCCATCTCATATAAATGAGGTATGGAAATTACGTTCTGTAATTTCCATATAACTCCTTTCAAATTATTTTTAATAGGCTCTCCTAGTACAATCATTTTATTTCCGTGGCGTAAATACAAATTTACTACTTTTTGTAACGAAATCGCTTTTTTATCAGATTCAATAGTAGATAGGATACTGTGCGCTACAAAATATGTTTTGGCACGAGTTGTAATAAAAGAAAGTAATCCATAAACTAAGAAATTTATTTTAGAACAACTCAAGAAAATAACCTGATCATACTTAAAATTTCCCCAAAAAAAAGCATATATCGTCAGTAGTAATTCTTGAATAACTTTCAAGCCTCTATTATTTGAAAGCTTTTTATAGAAAGGATTTTTACGCCTTTTTAAATTGCCATGTCTAATACGTGAAAAATGGTGGAATTCACATATTATATCAAGTTCATTATTTTCAGAGGAAATACCCGTAAGAAATGCCTTATTAAAATTTGCGTGTTCATGTTCAACACAAATTGGTTCAATCACTAAAATTCGTCTAACTTCCAAACCATAATCTCTCGTATGTCTTTACCATTTTTGTCCAAGATTGCTCTTTGACCCATGAAAAAGAATTAACTTTCATAGAATTCACAGTCTCATAATCACATAAAGCAGCAGCAATCTCGCTAAAATTATTATTCAGTAATAATAATTTTTCCTGAAAGCTTGGTATCTCTTTCAAATAGCTTTCCTTAATCGGATTATCATACGTCGCAATAACTAATTTATTGTTTGACCAAGCTTCTAATATTGCTAAATAGCCGGAAGTCATTATATATTTAGATTTAGCATAATAATCGTCTACATTACTAACCCAACCAGGAAATGAAACTGTTGCATCAATCTTAGCTGCTCTAGCAACCAGTTTGTTTTTTAAAGATCCATCTCCACAAAAAACTATATTTAGATTTTTTGTTTGAGTAGACATATACTCAACAAAACTGAAATAAGACTCAACACCCGTATCGTCTTCAAATCGTCCAACATACAGAAAGTCAATATCTAGTGAGCTATTAATTTGAGCATCACTTATAATATTTATATCTTTTGGGTAAATGGCACCATAACTTACGGTCGTCGCATTAACTCCAAAAAGTTTAGGTATATAAGCGCCTATACATATATTTCCATTAGTTAGAAAATCAGCAACTCGCCTCAATATAATTGACCGAGTTGATGGTGGATATATTCCTTCCCATCCATGAAAGGTTATATAGAATTTTTTCCAGAACAAACAGAGACGAGTTAGTAGCGCACTATTAAAAAGTATCTCATAATCATGAATATGAACTATGTCGGCAGTTAAAAACAACTTTAGATAATCTTTCATAAACAAAAGATTTCTCCAAACAGACTTATTATAAAGTTTCAAGTGATTATATCTGATTACTCTAGTCTTCCCATAAAAATCGACTTTTGCTATTTCAGTTGATGAAGGAACAAGTATTGTGATTTCGTAATTGGAACTCAAGTTTTTAGTCAATTCATCGATATGTTTTTCTACTCCACCTAATGAAGGGAAAAACTTCGGTGCTAAAAATAAAATTTTCATTTATGAAGTATACCTCTAAGCACCTCACAATTTTTAGATTCTCTAATTTTAATAGATTCAATGTGCTGATACATAATATCTTTTTCGCTTAATAATGTTAATTTTAGTTTGGTAACTCTTTTTAGAGCTTTTTCAACGTCTATATTAGAATTCTTCCAATTGCTCCCGTCCCCAATTTCAAGTACTTCTGAATCCACACCTATTTTTTTTGCAAATTCATAAACTTTATGATGATATACAATTGGTAATACCAAAGTGTTTTGCAAAGCTGCCAATATACCAGCATGTAAACGCATACCTATCAATAGATCAATTTGAGAAAGAGCACAAACCCCATGATTAAGATCAGAACTAATATCAACTATACTAAAATTATCTAATAAACCATTCGAGCGTATATCATCATAAACCTTGATATCAGTATTTTGCATAGGTATAAAAACGCATTCATAATTTGAACTCAACTCAACTATAAGGTTTCTCATCGCACGAATATAATTTGAGTATTTTTCTTTAGCGTTTGGCCATAGACTTTCGTTCGTATAAATAGGAGCAGCAGAAATACCAATTCTCTTTAGAGCACTAGAATTTGAACGTTCAAAATTAAGCGAGTAAACTGGATCTTCTGTCACATGGACCTTTTCGGCATTTACACCTGAATTTATAAGTTCTTCATAAGAAGTTTTATCCCGGACAGTAACTGCATCAATACAATTATTTATGATAAATGAAGTCATTTTTTTTCCGAGCTTAGTCCTTATTGGACCAGCACCAATTCCATAAAGCATTACTTTTTTCTTCAATAATTTACCTAATATAGCTTGACGGAGCCAAATCCATGGAGCTTCGATTTGCCAATCAGATAAAAACCCACCTCCACCAATTAATAAGGCATCACATTTGACAAAATAATAAAGCGTTATAAAAAATCTTAGCTTCAAAACACTAATGATCCAAGCTTTCAGTCCAAAAGGTAGATGTCTCGCTGCTTTGCATTTATTGAATTCATTAGTAAATTTGGGATTATTAGATAAAGCATAAACTTCACATTGAAATTCTTTTTTTAAAGACGAGATTATCGCCGACAATATAATTTCGTCCCCAATATTTTTGTATCCATACCATCCACTTATTAAAAACTTTGTAGTTTTACTCATTTTTTACTTTTCCTGACTTTGTACAAGCACATTAAGTGCAAATATGTAGTAGGCGAATTTTTAATTTGCACCATTCAAACTTCATATTAAATAACAAAAATTTATACAAGCATGTGATACTATTAATTATCAATTATTTCCTTAGGAAGAATATTCGATAGAAACTTTTCCTTTAAGTAATATCTCTCTTTATTTTTAGCTATGTTATAAATATCTTTATTTCGCATTTTTATTACCTTGGCCGGATTGCCTCCGACTATTGCTAAGGGAGGAACATCTTTACAAACGACAGCCCCCATAGCTATTACGGCGCCTTCGCCGATCGTCACCCCTGGACATATCATCACATTATCACCTATCCAAGTATTAGCACCAATAGTAACTTTCTTAAGGACAGTAACACCGTCATAAGGTAATATATCAAAACTTTCATAATTATGATTGGAGCTATGTATAGTTAACCTTGGCCCAATTATCACATTATCGGCTATATCAACACCTCCTCTGCAATGAAATTTAGCTCCAGGTCCTATATAAATATGATCTCCGAGTTGTAATTTCTCGCAATCACTAATATCAACATCAGAACAAATTATAATATTACGCCCAACCACACCTAATTTTTTCTTAAGTTTCTGAGTTTTTAACTTTTTTATCAATCTCTTCAGCATATTTTTTGCTCAATAAAATTATACAAACAGCACCAAAAAAACGTACCGAAAATGCAGACATCGCTGCTCCTAAAATTCCGAATTTAGGTATTAAGAATAAATTAGAAACAAAATTAATTATCAATTGACTAACATTAATATATAACAGTATGTTACTTTTATTTGCTTCATACATGGTCAAGCTTAAAGGATTTACAATCATCCCAAAGCAATAAGATACCAAAAGAATAGCTAATGGCTTAGCTGACTCTGTATAACCATCCCCAAATAATATTAAAATGTAAGGAGATAGCACATAAAAAGCTCCAGCAATGAAAAAAACTATAGGTGTAAATTTTAAAATAGAATGCCTTAAGTTTTTAGCCCCCATTTGTTGCACTAACTTTTTGTATTCTGGTAATAAAACTGTATTTACAGCACCCGTAAAGAGCGCAAATACCATTGCAACTTGATTGGCAACGGCATAAACACCAACCTCTTTTGTACCGAGAAAGTGATTAAGCATTAAAACATCTAATCGCATTAATATCGCAACGACCATAGAAGATAAAAATATCCAAAAGCTGGCTTTTATTAACGAAAAAAAATTAGAAAAGGAATTATTAAACGAGTAATTTAGTTTTTTTATTCTTACGATAATCACTACTGATACTAAAAGAGGTATCGCGAAGTAAATTAGCAACACATACTCTAAAGTTAAGATCTTAAAGCCATAAATAAGGAGTATAATTGACACGAGTTTTAGGAAGTTTAAAGCCAAATTGGCTTTTGCCCACCCTGAGTATAAACCAAGTGATTGCTGTATAGTTTGTGAAAACATGAACATTGAACCCGAAGCAATACAAAGTGAAGCAATCAGTAATTCATTGGATATATCATTCCCAATGCTTTCTCTTATATATAAATAACCTATTATACTTGAAATAACAGTACAAAATACTCTGAAACCAAGTACCCAAGGATATACATCATTTAAAGAACTCAAATCTCGAGAAACTAATTTTGGTAAACTAATAGAAATACCAAACGAAGACGCCTGTATTAAAATGAACTGGACAGCTAGAATAGTAGATAAAATACCAAATTTCGAAGCACCTAGTTCTCTAGAAATCAATATAAAAGTTACGAAATTAATCAGTTGCCCAAAAATATTACCAGAAAGAATTTTTAGAATATTTCTAAAGAGCATTGTATAGAAAATCCAATATACGAGAACAAGCTTTACCGTCACCGTATGGATTATGGGCTAAACTCATTTCAGAGTATTTTTCATCTTCATTCAAGAGTTCAAAAAGTGCGTTAGTTATTGAATCAACATTTGTACCGACTAATTTCACTGTACCAGCAAGAACAGCTTCCGGTCGTTCGGTAGTATCTCGCATTACCAGCACAGGTTTCCCTAGGCTAGGAGCTTCTTCTTGTATACCACCTGAGTCGGTTAAAATAATATGAGCACGATCCATCAAATAAATAAATTCTAAATATTGTAGTGGTTCAATTAAATATACATTATCAACATAACCTAGAATACGATTTACGGGCTCTTGTACATTAGGGTTCATATGAACGGGGTATATAATTTGGCAATCAGGGTAACTCTTAGCTGTTTGTGCTAAAGCTTCACATATACGTTCAAAGCCACCACCAAAGCTTTCACGACGATGGCCAGTAACAAGGATTAATTTCTTTTTAGCATCTAGCATCGGAAAGTTGAAAGCTAACTCTTTACTGAGAGTACCACTTTTTTCTATTTGCTCCTTAACCATAAATAATGCATCAATAACTGTATTTCCAGTTACAGAAATATTAGCCAAGGCAACATTTTCTTTAATAAGATTATTTTTCGAGGTTTCTGTTGGAGCAAAATGATATTTTGCTAAGGCTCCTGTTAGTTTTCTATTAGCTTCTTCGGGCCATGGCGAATATATATTTCCAGTTCTCAGTCCGGCTTCAACATGGCCGACTGCAATTTGTTCGTAATAAGCAGCTAAGCTTGCCGCAAATGTTGTAGCAGTATCACCATGAACTAAAACAACATCAGGTCTAAATTCTCTCAAAACAGGAGTT
Source organism: Catenovulum sp. 2E275 (assembly GCF_025515275.1). Lineage (GTDB taxonomy): Bacteria > Pseudomonadota > Gammaproteobacteria > Enterobacterales > Alteromonadaceae > Catenovulum. The sequence goes on along the minus strand of NZ_JAOPFU010000053.1, from coordinate 8,925 downwards.
AATTCTAAAAGAATTCTACTGGTAACCTCAGGTAAAGTTTGACTTTGCTTCATTAAATCGAGGTCAAACTCTGGTGTTATTTCGAATAATTCTAAAACCTGATCTAACATTTCTCTATGTTGGGCGGTAACACAAACTTTCGCATCGAAACGATTATCATTGCTCAACGCTTTAACAAGAGGAGCCATTTTTATAGCCTCTGGTCGAGTACCAAATACAGTTAAAACTTTCATAAACTTACTTCTTTTTATAATTGATAAAATGTCCAAAGAGAGTGAATAACACTGCAACCATAAAACCAAGAATTGTTATCACAAAACATACCACCCCTCTTTTAGGCTTTGACTTTAATTCAGCAATTTTTGCTGGAACCACAGTCTTAATCAAGTATTGTTTACTAACTTCTGCGAGCATAAGTGTTTTAGTTTGAGATTCAATCATACTATAGAAAACAGCCTGCATATCGTTCACATTCGTTTCTGCTATTTTTGCTTGCAGGTATTCAATATTTTTTCGAGCATCAACCATATCCTGCTGTTGGTAATAATTATTAATTTCATTTTTGAGTAAATTTACCCAGTTATAAGCGACCTGTGGTGAATAATGTTCCACAGCCAATGTTATTAACCCTGATGATGAGTCATTGGTAACACTTAGTAATCCGCTGAATCTCTTATATGTATACCAACTTGAAGGTTCATCAGTTCCTTCTTCAACATTGCGTGCCCATACTTTTGTTTCTGGGTTATAAATATTAGTATTAAAAACAAGTTCATTTGTTTTTTTATTCCAGCCTTCAACCGCCATTATTTGTGGTTTTAAGTTATATTTATTTATAAAACTCTCTAAAAAAGGCCAACTTTTCACTAAAATTACAGCCTGCTCAATTCTGCTGCTATCACTACCTCCTAAATTAATCCCCGCCATAGCCGCTAAACCACCGTATTGGGCAGCTAAGCCACCTAAACCGCCCTTATTATCTGTTTGAGCTGGGGCTAAAACCATTTGAGATTTATACATATTAGGCAGGGATAAAGCGTAAATAACAGATGCAACTGCAAATACAGCTGTGATAGCAATAATTTTAAATTTGCCCGCCCAAATTACATTCCAAAGTTCACGAAGGTCAATTTCATCATCATTATTTTGGGGAGCAAAGTCAGAGTCTAGGTTTGATACTTTAGACTTTAGCGCTATTTGATCTAATTTTTCTTCTATATGTTGTAAACGATTTTCTAAGTTATTAGTCATTTTTTCACTTCGTTCTTAGGCTGTAGTACCTTGAATTTACATTCTTTTCCTTCAGTAGCTCTATTTATTAACCACTTAAAATCGAGTTACTTTACCAAGGTTCCGCATAACATTCGTTTTTTGCTGTACGGAATGTACGATTTTAGTTTAGGTACAATTATTTTTGGTAAGGGTGTTGCAGGCAGGATATTGCTTTGCTTTAGTCCCTTAAACAATGCGCGCATTATTCCATAATTGAATTAAGTTTTCATGACTTTTTTGAATTTTTGTGGAGAGGGACTGAGTTTTAGGCCTTAGGATGCCGCGCTGCTAGGTTTTAGGTTCTAGGTTTAAAGCGGTATTGTTGGCAGGAGATTCCGCATCACGTTCGTTCCTTACTGTACGGAATGACGAGTTTTCTTTGTTATTACTAAGATGTGGCGAAGGTCCAGCATAACCGTCATTCCCGCGAAAGACTGAATGGGTTCAGGAGGTAGGATAACGCAGGGAGCAGTTATCGAGGTGGGAATCTCAGCTAGGCAACTTCGGTGTTTAAGTTTTTATGCTGGTGCTGTGTTGTCGGCAGGAGATTCCGCATCACGTTCGTTCCTCGCTGTACGGAATGACAAGTTATTTTTTAGATTTTCGTTTCAGGTTTAAAAGTGGTGTTGGTGCAGGGAGACTCCGCAATCTGCTCGAGCCTTACGGTGCGGAATGACGAGTTTTATATTCGTTTTGTACGTTTTTATTTGTGCTCTGTTGTTGGAGGTATATTTGGGAGTTGAGATTTTAGGCTGTGCTAAAATCTCAACTTAAAAGGTTAGCGTTCTAAATACGGGCCATTACAATGCAGCTAATGCAGCTAGCGCAACTGTTGACTGGTAAATAATGCTTGTCACATCTCGCCATATTTGTAATTGAGGGATAGGATCTACATTGGTTGGGACCACTATAGTATCGCCAGGTTCAACTAACTCTCCAAATGTGAACCAACTACTGCTAGAAACAACTCGCCCATTGGCTTTAATAATATATACATCATCATCTTCAGCCATTTGGTTAAACCCACCAGCAGCGTCAATATAGTCATCAACAGTCCAGCCTTTATTATAAATTTGGGCTGTTGGTGCATATACTTCACCAATAATAGAAACCGCCTGATTAACTGTTGGTATCACCAACATATCACCATCTCTTAATTTTACTGAGCTCGCGATATCAAATAATTGGCTTTTATTAATAATCATACGTCCGCTGGCTTCTACCCCTTCCAGCTGATCCAGCATGTTTAATACAGCTTCTGATTGCCCCGCTGCACCAGCATTAATTTGATTAGAAATTAATTCACGACGTAACCGACGTTCAGCTTCATCTAGCAGTTTTTGCTCTTTTTCTTTTAAATAAGAGCGGGTAAATATTGAGGCATCTACAAACGCTTTGTCAGTAAATCCACCGGCTCGTTCAATTAAGCTTGCTAAAGTTTCGCCTTTATTAATTGTGTAGGTTCCTGGAAATTTAAATTCCCCCACTAAAGTAACTGCTTCGTGATCACGCCATTCAGGTATACGCTTAATTAAAACCGTATCGCGAGGTTGTAGCACAAAGTTATTAACGTCTGTTTCTTTTAAGCTTAAGTTTTCAATTACAAACTCAGTAGAATCAATTAGATTAGAATTAAAACGGCTTAAGTCGATATCATTTAAATAACTGGCTTCTGTATAACCACCAGCTGCGTCAATCAACTCTGCAATTGTCATGCTTTCAGATAACGGATAGGTACCCGGAAAACGGACTTCTCCATTAATGGTCACTAACTTTTGCTGATTCTGTTTATTAGTTTGCAGCTTAATCTCTTCAATTAAATCACCAAATAATTCTTCACGTTCTTCATTAACCGAAAATACGTATAATTTATCTTGCGGTGCTAATTTAAAATTAAGGTCTTCTGCATTATTTAATTTAACGACTTCAAAATCTGTAATGTTATTAATGAAATCTCTACGTTTTAACAGCGCGTAGTCCAGATCCGTTTCTAATTTTAAGTCAAATGAAGCTTTGATTAGATCTTTAACTCGCATGTTTTCTGTGTATGGGTACTCTCCTTCATAGCGTACGTTACCAACAACACTCACAATTTTTGCAGGTTCATCTGATCGAGCCTGTGCTTCTAAGCGCTCAAGTAATTCATCGATGTTTCTTTGTTGAGCAGCAGAAAAGATAAATATTTGATCACGAGGCGCTAACCGAATATTAGATGGAGAATCTGGTGCTTTATAAGCCTCTTTTAATGAGAATTGAATGGCTGATAAAGTACGAATATGTGGCTCTTCGCGCACGATAATGCCGTATTCTAAATCTGGATTTGGCTGTAGATCTGTAATAGACGGAATAATGTCTAACAGTTTAATGCCCGGTTTATAAGCAAAAGACCCTGGACGATGAACATGCCCTTTCAATCTAACAATATTTTCCATTTCGTCTAATACTGAGCTTATTCTTAATAAATCACCAGATTGTAATTTAGTTCGTTTATTCGCAGACTCAGATAAATTTAGATCGATTACAGTACGGGTACCATCTGATCTTAAGCGCTCTAATTTAGATGCTTTAGGATAGGCTGTTGTTAACATACCACCCGCTAATTCCACCAATTGTTCAGCACTGGTTGTTGTTTTAAGTTCATAAATAGCTGGGCGTTTTACTTCACCGTCAATTCCAACCGTTTTACCAACCGGTGGGATAAATACTACATCTCCCGGTAGAAGATTATAATCATTAGCGGTATCACCTTTAAGTAATAAATCGTACAGATCAAATGTAGTGATTACCTTGCCTTTACGTTTTAGCTGAATATTACGAAGTGAGCCTACATCGGTCACTCCGCCAGATACAAATAAAGCATGAGTGATAGTAGAAAGTGAACTAACCGTATAAGCACCCGGCTTATACGCTTCGCCTAATACAAAAATACGAATTGAGCGCATACCGCCCATGGTAATACTCGCTTTTGCACCAATAACTTTTTCTGCTATTTGTTGATTCAGATATTCTTTAAATTCGGCAAAAGACATGCCGACTACTTGAATAGGCCCGGTCTCTGGCAGCATAAATGTACCATTACGATCGATAGTCACATCATAGCTTTTATATTCTTTACCAAATAACTGTACTTTTACGGTATCACCCGGACCTAATACATATTCGTGTGGTACTGGTACATCGGTTGCTGGTGCAAATGTAGTTGGTGAGCCGGCAAATAATTCATAACCAAAAGGTTTTAATGGCTCTTTTTTAGGTGCTTTCTTTTTATCTACTTTTTCATCTTCTAAGTCTATTTTATTGTCTTTATTTGCATAGAAGAAAGCTTCATCCATATTTTGTGAATATAGTAAATCTTGTGTTGATTGGGCTGTTGTATCCTCGCCTGTTACTTTTTCATCTGTTGATGTTTGTTTTTTGCTAGGTCTTGGTTTAACCACTTCTGGATTTTCAATTTTTTTAGATGTAGAAGTTTGGTTAATATCGGATAAATCAATTCCATACTGCTTAGCCAAAGCCTCTTGCTGGGCTTTTGGTAACTGTTTGAATTGCTCAATTTGTTCCTGTGATGGAACGACAGCAAAGGCTTGCTGACTGATAAAAATCCCCGTGAGGAGAGTAAGCAGAACTCGCTTCATTTGTTAACTTTTCCCTTTCAAATACAGCACACATCAGGTCGTGCTTATAATCTGCGGTTTTAGAATTGCCTGAGTAATAATAGCGCGTCAATATATCAAAATTATGAAAAATTGCGAATAGATTTTTAGGTTTCTGGGTTTTAGGGGCTAGGTTTCTAGGGTGCTACGCTGCTAGGCTAGATTTGAGAGTCGAGATTTTAGAATTTAGAGGGGTGCTAGGGGCTGGGTTTTAAAACGGTGTTGCTAGCAGGAGATTCCGTATCTCGTTCGTTCCTCACTGTACGGAATGACGGTTATTATAACCATCCCGATATGTTGCGAAGGTTATTCCAAGTTTTATACAACTTGTCATTCCCGAGACGTCGGGAATCTCAGCTAGGCAACTTCGGTGTTTAAGTTTTATGCTGGTACTGCGTTGTCGGTAGGAGATTCCGTATCTCGTTCGTTCCTCACTGTACGGAATGACGTTTTATTTTCGCTCTAAAGAGCGACCTACAAATATAATTATGTCATTCCCGAGATGGCGAGTTTATCGTCATTGCGATTATTTCAGTTATAAAACGCTACGCTTTAACAGCGCAGCGTTTTAAATACTTGCTTTTTAAAGAATAAAACGTGATAGGTCTTCGTCAGCGACTGCTTCATCTAAATACTTAGTGACAAATGCAGAGTCAATTGTATAAACCTCACCACTTTTCTCAGATGCTTCAAACGAGATTTCTTCCATCAGTTTTTCCATTACTGTATGCAAGCGGCGGGCGCCGATATTTTCAGTTTTTTCATTCACTTTCCACGCTGCATCTGCAATTTTTTCAATTCCGTCTTGAGTAAACTCTACTTTCACACCTTCGGTTTGCATTAACGCTGTGTATTGCTCAGTTAACGAAGCTTTAGGCTCGGTTAAAATGCGGACAAAATCAGCCGAGGTTAACGCACCTAACTCAACTCGAATTGGCAAACGACCCTGTAATTCTGGAATTAAATCAGATGGTTTAGCCATTTGGAATGCACCAGATGCAATAAATAAAATATGATCGGTTTTAACCATACCGTGTTTGGTTGAAACCGTTGAGCCTTCCACTAGAGGCAGTAAATCGCGCTGCACACCTTCGCGAGATACATCTGGCCCACTGCTTTCGCCTCTTTTACAAATTTTGTCTATTTCATCAATAAATACAATGCCGTTTTGTTCAAGATTATGGATTGCATCTTCTTTTAATTCTTCTTGGTTAACTAAACGCGCAGCTTCTTCTTCAATCAATAATTTAAAAGCTTCTTTAACTTTTAACTTACGAGTTTTAGTTGTATTGCCAGATAAATTTTGAAACATTCCCTGTAATTGATTTGTCATTTCTTCCATGCCCGGAGGTGCCATGATTTCAACACCCATTTGTGGCGCGGCGACTTCAATTTCAATTTCTTTATCGTCTAACTCACCCTGACGTAGTTTTTTACGAAATACCTGACGGGTTGCACTTGAACTTTCCTGCGGCTGTTCGTCATCACCAAACATAGGTTTAGGTTTTGGTAATAAAGCATCTAAAATGCGTTCTTCGGCAGCTTCTTCGGCGCGATATTTTACTTTTTGTGTAGCCTGTTCGCGGGTCATTTTAACGGCGATATCAGCTAAATCACGAATAATGGTTTCAACTTCTTTACCAACATAACCAACTTCAGTAAATTTAGTCGCTTCAACTTTAATAAAAGGGGCGTTAGCCAGTTTAGCTAAACGGCGGGCAATTTCGGTTTTACCAACACCGGTTGGGCCAATCATTAAAATATTTTTTGGCGTAACTTCCACTCTTAACTCTTCATTAAGCTGCATTCTGCGCCAGCGGTTTCTAAGTGCAATCGCGACTGCTTTTTTGGCGTTATCTTGCCCAACTATGTGTCGGTTCAGTTCGTGAACAATTTCTTTTGGGGTCATTTCCGACATAACAGGTTCCTACTTATCTGATTTGTTATCGTTTGCGCTTAATTCTTCAATTGTTTGATTTTGGTTGGTGAAAACACAAATATCACCTGCTATTTTTAAGCTTTTTTCAACAATTGAGCGCGCATCTAACTCGGTATTTTCTAGCATAGCAATGGCTGCCGCTTGAGCAAATGAGCCGCCTGAGCCAATTGCAATTAAGTCATGCTCTGGCTGAATAACGTCACCATTACCGGTAATAATTAATGAGGCGGTTTCGTCTGCCACGGCCAATAAAGCTTCTAACCTGCGCAGGGCTCTGTCTGTTCGCCAATCTTTAGCTAATTCAACCGCTGCTTTAGTTAAATGACCCTGATGCATTTCTAATTTGCTTTCAAAACGCTCAAATAAAGTAAAAGCATCAGCTGTACCACCAGCAAATCCGGCAATGACTTTGTTGTGATATAAACGACGAACTTTGCGTGCATTGCCTTTCATCACTGTATTGCCAAGCGATACCTGACCATCGCCACCAATAACAACTTTGTCACCCCTGCGTACAGACACTATCGTAGTCATTAGAAATTCCTCTTGAGTTGCAGCTTGCAAAAAATCAAACGGGCAAGCATAAAATAACCCGCTGGCAGCGGGTTATTTAGATTAAATTTAGGACTAAAATATAAATGGGATTGCTTTAATAAAAATCAAGTCCAATATGATATTTGACAGCCATTGATTTTATTATTTTGCAATTTGTGACGAGCAGCTTCCGCCTGACGCTTAGTATCAAACGGCCCCAATACAACACGATACCACATACCAGTTGTACCTTGAGTCGGCTTAACAACAGATTCAAACCCCGAAAACGCAATTTTTGCTTTTAAAGCTTCGGCCTGACTTTCGCTACGAAGCGAAGCACACTGTAATTTGTATGGTCGGGTTGGCTCATTGCTGCGCTCAGGCACATCTACCTCAATGGTTTTATTTTCTAATTCTTTTACGTATTCCCATTTTTCTTTAGGTAATTTGGGTAGCGGTTTTTCGGTTTTAGTAGGCTGAGTTTGTTTATGCTCACTCACCTGCTCTGGCGCTTTACCATTAATAGATACTAAAAATGCGATAAACCCACCAATAACAATTAATACAATTAATAATAGAAATCGAGTCTTATTTTTTTTAGGTGCGGGTTGAGGCGCCTGCTTTTTGCGCGTGACAGGCTTACCTTTTCTTGCGTAATCTTTTGCCATGAATTCTTATACTACTTTTATACATCTGTTTTTTGCCATTATTGTATAGCTAAACCAATATAAATTAAAACAATCTACTGGCGATAAAAGTATTTAACAGCTCAGATTTAATATAAAAGCAGAGTAGAGGCTCAATGCTATAATAAAAATCTCCTAAAATTAGACAGGCAATTAGCGTGGTGACCAAACAGCCTTGTATTTATATTCTCACCAATAAAAAGGATGGAACACTTTATATTGGTGTCACAAGTGACTTAGTAAAGCGAGTTTGGCAGCACAAACAAAAACTTGTTACTGGCTTTTCAAATAAGTACAACACCGACAAACTGGTTTACTTTGAAATGCTCGATGATATATATCAAGCAATCACCCGTGAAAAACAAATAAAAAAATGGAATCGAAGCTGGAAAATCAACTTAATTCAAAAACAAAACCCTGATTGGATTGATTTGTGGGATTTGATTAAATGAATCATTATTTTTACAACTCTGTCATTCCGTACAGTGAGAAACGCACGAGATACGGAATCTCCTAATAGCGACTGCCAAACAACATAAAATTTAAACAACACTACCGCTTGTATAAGATTCCCGACGTCTCGGGAATGACAAGTTGTATAAAACTTGGAATAACCTTCGCAACATATCGGGGTAGTTATAAAAAACGTCCTTCCGTACAGTGAGGAACGGACGTGTTGTGGAGCCTCCTAATAGCGACTACCAAACAACATAAAATTTAAACAACACTACCGCTTGCATAAGATCCCCGACGTCTCGGGAATGACAAGTTGTATAAAACTTGGAATAACCTTCACAACATATCGGGATGGTTATAAAACTCGTCATTCCGTACAGTGAGG
>NZ_JAOPFU010000052.1 GCF_025515275.1 Catenovulum sp. 2E275 | reverse complement strand
TAACTACGGTTGTAAGCGGTCACTGTGAATCCTTTAGATTCCATGTTTAAAACCAGGTTTTCACCCATAACCGCAAGGCCTACTAGGCCGATATCAGATAATGCTTTCACAATCATTCCTTATTTAAGGTACTGTATTTAACAGTGCTATTTTGTATTGGTGCCAATTTTTAGGCGTTTGATTAGTCTACAATATTTGTTTACAAATACTCTACAGCACAAGCACAAATAATCATGATCGATTATTCATGCACACATAACTAAAAGTTATACACTTAAAATAAAGATAGCTATTAATTATCTTATAATATGGTTATTTATCCTCTAACTGCCCTTCCTCAGAAATAATAACGCGCCCAAATGTCCAGTCTTCTAATTCAGATTCCCATTTCTGAGTATTCCAATGCCGTTCCTGTGCCAAGGTTATGGCTGTTTTAAGTGAGCTGACTGCGGCTTTAAAATCCCGATTAGGCTGCTCTTTATTAATAATTGCATTTAAATAAAAATACATCGGGTTTTGTCTAAAAATATTTTTTCGCTCAGCTAATAGCATTTTTGCCTTAGTTAAATCTCGCAATGTTAGATCGCTGGATAACAGTAAAATTTCAGCCGCTTTGAGCGCAGAATAAGCTTGCTCATTGGCCGATAACTGATACCAGAATAAAGCTTTGGCATCACTATTTTCGACATAAGGACTATATTTGATAATTTGCCCCAGCTGATATTGTGCTTTGCTATCGCCATATTTAGCTGCTTCACTCAGCCAATTAATACCCTTTTTAATATCTGTTTGCTGTTGATATAAATTTAATCCATATTCGTACTGCGCTGGAACAAAACCTTGTTCAGCTAATTTAGCCAATAAATCACTGCGGTGATGCTCCGAATTAGCGAGCCAAGGAAAAGTGGCCATCATCATCGCATATTCGTATTGCGCTTGACGATCTGTGGTTTGCTTTTTTAACCGGGCGGCTTCGCGTCTCACTTTGGTATGAATCCGGCTAAACTCTTTTTTTAAGCGAAATCTGTCGTAACGGGCAACGCCTAGCGAAACCCGAGCCGGATAATAAACCTGAGTTTGATTAAATTCCGGTGAGCTAATTTGAGCATGAGACAAAAACTCAATGCCGCGTTTAGCATTGCCCAACACTGAAAATGGCATTAAATGACGGGTTGAACCGTCATCCGCAATATAAAAATCAACAATCGCAAAATAAGGTGGGTTTAATAAAGCATCACTTTTTAAACTGGCATTAATGCGCTGACGCGCCATTGAGTCATAGTTATAACCAGTTTCATCGGCATCTTGCCAGTCAAAATCAAGCTCGCTTAATAAATCATCAGTTTCAAAATCCAACTGTTCTAAATCTGTTTCGCCAAACTCACTGTTTAATTTAACTTTTGCGTCGTTTTCAACTGGTTTTAATACCGGATAATATTTTTGAATTACAGCAGCTAAACCAAAAGTATTTTTAAATAAATCAGCTTGCTGAATTAATTGAGCTTGTTGTTCTGGGTTACATGCCTGATAAATAAGTTCAAATTGATGTTTTGAATCGTGAAAGTTTGACTCGGCCGCCAGATAAAACCAGATCGCTGCTTTTGCAATATCCGGCTCCATGCCATAGCCATTGTAATTCATTACAGCCAACTGATAATAGGCATGAGGACTGCCGATTCTGGCTGATTTTGCATATTCAATTTCTGCATTTATATAATCTTTTTGCGCAAAAAATTGATTAGCTTTAAATACATTAGCCAAACCTGCTACCGGTAGCAAAAAAAGACAGACTGTTAAAATTATTCCATTAATATTCATTTTTATTTCTTATAAAACAAAGCAAACAATTTAGTTAAAAGTTAGTCGATTAAAATACAAAAGGCTGGGAAAAACCAGCCTTTTATTTCTATCAATGACATTTAAATATCATTTTATTAACATTAATGATTATGCGCAGATCCCGCCCCTTTGGGAATTCTGAAGTTTTCAACTAATTGCTGAATTTCAGCAGGTGCAGGACCGGTAAATTTACACACTATAATAGCGACCACAAAATTAACCAAAGCGCCAACAGCCCCAAAAGCATTAGGTGAGATTCCAAAGAACCAGTTTTCAGGTAAATCCCCTAAAAATTCAGTACCCGGAATAAACATAATGCCTTTATGTTGAAATACATACAGCATAGTGACACCAATACCCGCGACCATACCGGAAACGGCCGCTGTGCCACTCATTTTTTTGATAAAAATGCCCATCATCAACGCCGGAAAGATACTTGAAGCCGCTAACCCAAATGCCAGCGCGACCGTTCCGGCAGCAAATCCGGGTGGATTTAACCCCAAATACCCCGCTACTAAAATGGACAATGTCATCACCACTCGTCCGGCAAATAACTCTTGTTTTTCGGTTAAATCAGGCGTTAATACCCCTTTCATTAAATCGTGCGAAACCGATGAAGAAATCGCCAATAGTAAACCAGCAGCGGTTGATAACGCTGCCGCTAGCCCACCGGCAGCAACCAAAGCTATCACCCAGTTAGGCAAATTCGCAATAGCCGGATTCGCAAGCACCATAATATCCTGATCAACAGTGACCATTTCGTTGGTTTGTTGATTAGCCGAATACTGAATTTTGCCATCCTGATTTTTATCTTCAAACGCTAATAAACCAGTTGCTTCCCAATCTTTAAACCATTGTGGGCGCTCAGCGTATTCAAGTTGCTGGCCTGTTGCTGGTTCTACGGTTTGGGTAAAATTCAGTCTTGCCATAGCGCCAACGGCTGGCGCGACTGTATATAACAACGCAATAAAAACTAACGCATAACCGGCTGATGCACGCGCAGCTTTTACACTTGGTACAGTAAAAAAGCGCATAATTACGTGTGGTAAACCCGCTGTGCCAATCATTAAAGATAAGGTATAAGCAAACATATTTAAACTGCCGCCCATATTATCTGTGGTAAATTCTTTAAAGCCTAAATCTGTCACTATGGTATCGAGTTTATCCAATAAATAAACACCACTGCCGTCAGCCAAAGTGCTGCCCAAGCCTAATTGTGGAATTGGATTACCGGTTAATCGCAGTGAGATAAAAATAGCTGGTACGGTATACGCAAAAATTAATACACAATACTGCGCAATTTGCGTATAGGTAATACCTTTCATGCCGCCCAATACCGCATAAACCCACACGACTATCATGCCGATAGCCAAACCTAACCCATAATCAACTTCTAAAAAGCGGGAAAATGCAACGCCAACACCTTTCATCTGGCCGATAATATAAGTTAATGAGGCAATAATTAAACAAATTACAGCCACCACACGCGCAGTTTTAGAGTAATAACGATCAGAGATAAATTCCGGTACAGTAAATTTACCGTGTTTGCGCATATAAGGCGCAAGTAACATGGCCAACAAAACATAACCGCCGGTCCAGCCCATTAAAAAAACTGAACCTCCGTAGCCTAAAAAGGCAATTAATCCAGCCATAGAAATAAATGAAGCAGCACTCATCCAGTCGGCACCAATTGCCATGCCGTTTTGTACTGGTCCAATGCCACCACCGGCAGCATAAAATTCTTCGGTAGATCCTGCTCGGCTCCACCATGCAATCGCAAAATATAGGGCAAATGAGCCAAATACAGCAATGTAGGTATATAATTTTAATTCATCCACCCTTATTCTCCTTGCTCGTCTTCTTCTAAATTATATTTTTTATCGAGCTGGTTCATTTTGTGTGAATACCAAAAAATTAGAGCGACAAAAGTGTAAATGGAGCCTTGCTGAGCAAACCAAAAGCCTAATTTGTAACCACCTAAACGGATTTCATTTAAAGGCTCAACCAATAAAATACCAAACCCAAAAGAGACAACAAACCAGATAACCAAGCAGATAACGATGAGCCGGATATTCTCAGCCCAGTAGGACGAACTTTTCATTAGATTCCCTTTATTATGTTTTTCTTGACCATAATTAAACAGAAAACATACATAAAGACAACATAAATATCAACAAAATCAGTCAAAATTAAAAATGAGTGACTGATTTTGACTTTTTCTTTAAAAATCAAATATAAAAAAGCCCAACTGTTTAGACCAGTTGGGCTTAATTTAAACGACTTTTTAATAAAAATCAGTTAACCATTAAGCAGCGATGCCTGTGTGTCTTAATAAAGCATCGACTTGCGGCTCACGACCACGAAATGCTTTAAATAATTCCATCGGCTCTTTAGAACCGCCCATTTCTAAAATATTATTTAAAAATGACAAGCCGGTTTGCTGATCAAAAATTCCGTTTTCTTCAAACAGGCTAAATGCGTCAGCCGACAATACCTCAGCCCATTTATAACTGTAATAACCGGCGGCATATCCGCCCGCAAAAATATGGCTAAAACCATGTTGAAAACGGTTAAACTCAGGTGGAATCACAACCGCTACTTTTTCTCTAACCTGATTCAATTTTTGCTGAACATCAATGCCCGTTGCTGAGTTGTATTCTAAGTGCAGTTCAAAATCAAATAACGAGAACTCAAGCTGGCGCAACATCATCATTGCCGACTGGAAGTTTTTAGCAGCCAGCATTTTATCTAATAAATCCTGCGGCAAGGTTTCGCCGGTTTCATAATGCCCAGAAAACATAGCTAATGCCTCCGGCTGCCAACACCAGTTTTCTAAAAATTGACTCGGTAGTTCAACTGCATCCCAAGCGACTGCATTTATCCCTGCAACCGCGCTTACCTCAATTTGCGTTAGCATGTGATGCAAACCATGACCAAATTCGTGGAATAAGGTTTCCACTTCGTTATGGGTAAATAGCGCAGGTTTACCACCCACAGGTTTATTAAAGTTACAGGTTAAATAAGCAACCGGTAATTGCAACTGACCATCACTTTTGCGTCTTTGGCCTACACATACATCCATCCAAGCGCCACCGCGCTTGCCTTCACGTGCATATAAATCAAAATAAAAACTGCCTTTAAGTTGGTTATTTTTATCAAAAATATCATAAAAACGCACACTATCGTGCCAAACCTGAACCCCATCGCGGCGTTTAATATTAATTGAAAACAGTCTTTCAACTATCGCAAACAAGCCACTAATCACTTTATCTTCTGGGAAATAAGGACGCAGTGCTTCATCCGAAATCGCATATTTTTCTTGTTTTAGTTTTTCAGCATAATAAGTCATATCCCAAGCGGCTAACTTATCAATACCATGTTTTTCTTTGGCAAAAGCGGTGAGCTCAGCTAACTCTGCTTTAGCCTGGTCTTTACTTTTATCACTTAAATCGTATAAAAAATCTAATACCTGCTGTGGCGATTCTGCCATTTTAGTGGCTAGAGATTCTTCTGCATAATTATCAAAACCTAATAATTGAGCTAACTCATGACGTAATTTTAAAATTTCGTTCATCACTTCAGAGTTATCCCATTTACCGGCATTTGGCCCCTGATCAGATGCGCGAGTCGAAAATGCTTTGTAAACCGCTTCACGTAATTCGCGATCATCGGCATACATCATAACCGGCAAATAACTTGGAAACTCAAGCGTAAATAACCAACCTTGCTGATCTTTTGCTTTTGCCGCTTCTTCTGCTGCAGCAATGGCACTTTCCGGTAAACCAGACAACTGAGTTTCATCAGTGACTAATTGTGTCCAACCTTGCGTAGCATCCAGCACATTATTACCAAAGGTTGTTGATAATTCGGATAATTTTTGTCTAATTTCGCCATAGCGCTGTTTTTTATCATCCGGTAAAGACACACCCGATAATTTAAAATCACGTAAAGCGTTGTTAATTGCTTTTTGCTGCGCTTGATTTAACGTTTTAAATTCGTCACTGTCGGCTAAAGTTTGATATGCCTGATACAACCCCTGATGCTGACCAACATAAGTTGAATAATCAGATAATAAAGGCAAACATGCCTGATAAGCCTGACGTAAGGCTTCGGTATCAGCAACAGAATGTAAATGAGAAACTGGCGACCAGATTTTACTGAGCTTGTCGTCCGCATCATCAATCGCTTCAACTAAGTTTTGCCAGCTATAATTGTTTTGCTCGGCGACTCGTTCAATCACGGTTTTACATTCTGCAATGGCCTGCTCCACTGTCGGTAAAATATGCTCAGGTTTTATTTCATTAAATAAAGGTAAACTGGTTTCGCGCAACAATGGATTCGACATAATCAATAGCTCTGTTTTTGAATTTGGTAAAATTACTAAGTCGGGATTAAGTTAAACAATTACAAGGCGTAAAATAAAAATTTAATAAAAAAATAAGATAAATGTGTCACTTGTAATTTATTGCCTATAGTATAAGAGTTAATAATAAAAATGGACGCCTCGTTAAAAGCAGCTTTAGCTTATGTTAATAACAACTCGAAATACCTCAATTAAAAGCCTTTTCTCTGTAGCCATAATAATCACAACTCTGGTTTGCTTACTTTTGCTTTTTGTCTTCCATAAGAAAATAGAAAAAGAAGTCACTCAAGAAGTGCATAAAGAAATGGTTAACCAATTAAACATGCGCACCGAAGAGCTTAATCAAGAAATTTTTCGAGCCCGTCAATATGCCCGCTTCTTAAAAATTTTACCCCCTATTTCCGGTATAGTTAGAGCCAATAATAATGGAATCGATCCAAAAAATAATACCCCGCTAACTGTCTGGAATAACCGGCTAGAAACTATTTTTGAAGGTTTTTTACGTAACTACCCGGAAGTAGTACAAATCCGGTACATAGGTAAAGCAAATAATGGTAAAGAGCTTATCAGATTAGATAGGAAAGTAGATGGTATTCATATAATAAAACCAGATGATATGCAGCAAAAAGGTGAGCGAGATTATTTTTTGCAGACAGCGGAATTACCGCCCGATCAAACTTATGTCAGTGATATTGAATTAAATCGAGAATTTGGCAAAGTAGAGTTCCCATATTGGCCGACCTATCGAGCTTCTATGCCAGTCTATGATGAAAAAACTTTTTTTGGTTTAGTTATTATCAATTTTAATGCAGATAAGTTTTTAGCTCAACTCAGTCTAAATGTCCCTAAACCTTATCAGTTATTTATGACTAACAAAAATAATGAATTTATTATCCACCCTCAAAAAGAATTTGAATTTGGATTTGATTTAGGAAAACCCAGTGACTGGCAATCTCAGTTTGCACAAACACAAGATATACATGACCATTTTGCTGTTTTTGAACAACTCAAAACTAAAGATATTATTTATGCTTTGCAATCAAATATTGAGCTCGATAATTATGTTGGCGGACGACAAATCCATTTTTACCTAACAATCAGTCAAGCCGAATTAACTAAACTTATTCATAATCGTTTATTAAGCACAGTGATTATTGTAAGTGTTATTTATATCGTCATTGTAATCTTACTTTTATTATATCGTGCAAATGCTAAAAAAAGTTTGGATTTAATTTCTGCCCAAGCTAAATATGCAGCAATTATAGATGGTTCTTCAGATGCAATAATATCTATTGACCGTCAAGGAATGGTAACAGCTTGGAACCAAGCAGCTACAAAAATGTTTAGTAGTTTTAAGCCATTAAACAATGATACAAATTTGATTCATTTATTAACAGCCCAAGAAAAAACGAGCCCTTTATATAAAGGAGTTGAAGCGATTTTAAGGGGCGATGAACTGGCTCCATTTGAACAAGAATTAACCTCTTTAGAAAAGCAAAAAATTATAATTTTAATTACTTTATCGCCAATCTACTTAGATGGTGAATTAGTTGGTATCGCAGCTATCATCAGAGACATTACGAAACAAAAACAAAACGAAAATAAAATATATGAACTCAATGCGTCACTTGAACATCAGGTTTTAGAGCGTACTAAAGAACTTGAGCAGGCAAGAAATGAGGCTGTTTCAGCCAATCAGGCGAAAAGTAGCTTTGTAGCCAATATGAGCCATGAGATCCGCACTCCGATGAACGGAATTTTTGGTATGCTCAAACTTATCAAACAAGACCCTTTGTCGCAACGTCAACAAAAATACTTAACGATGGCTGAAAGCAGTGCATCAAGCCTGACTGCATTGATAAATGACATTTTAGATTTTAGTAAAATTGAGGCTGGAAAATTAGATTTAGAAACCGTTGAATTTAACCTACTTAATGTATTAAGTGAACTCACCGTGTCTATGGCACTAAAAATACAAGAAAAAGGGATAGAGTTTATTTTAGATGCCGCACAAATTGAACATCAAATCGTTATTGGTGATTATCACAGACTACAGCAAATATTAATTAATTTGATAAATAATGCGACTAAATTCACAGAGGAAGGTGAAATAACAGTTACAGCTCAAACTAAACAGATCGATCCCAATACAATTGAATTTAAATGTACAGTCTCAGATACTGGCATTGGTATTTCAAAAGAAAAGCAAGCATTATTGTTTAATGCTTTTTCTCAGGCCGATGATAGTACAACTCGGAAATATGGCGGCACGGGGTTAGGTTTATCAATAACCAGACAATTATGTGAGTTAATGAATGGCACAATATCATTGGAAAGTGAGCCCGGTAAAGGCAGCGCCTTTACCTTCACTCTTGAATTTAAAAAAGCGAAAAATACTAAACTGCGAGAGATTGAGCTAACTAGCATCCCTAATTTAGCCTTTGTTTTAGTGGATCACAATCAAACATCACGGATGGCTATCGAGCGATTATTAGCCAGTTGGCATGCAACTACTTTTTCTTTTGCAAGCATTGAAGAAGCAAACTCACAACTACAATATAGTAAAGATTATGAGTTTATTGTCATTAATCAAAATGCCATTAATGATGATAAGCCAGATATGCTAAACCAGTTTTTAACACCTAAACAAGGTTCATTATCTAGCATTGTAATGACCAATCAAAATAAAAGATTACCTTCAATTAAGCCAATTGAAGATAATGTTATTTACATAGGCAAACCCGTAATGCCAGCAGAATTAGCTAAAGCAATAGAGCAGCTAACTAATTCTAAAATTACATCACTTCCTGCAGAAGAAAATCTTAAACCAATAATATCCAATCAATACAAGGGGCTTTCTCTATTGATTGTAGATGATAATGAAATAAACCAAGCTGTGGCTGCCGGTATTTTAGATAGCTGGCAACTCGAGGTCTCGTTTGCATCTAATGGTGAAGATGCCATTTTAAAATTAAAACAACTGACAGAAAACAAACCGCCGCAATTAATTTTAATGGACTGCCAAATGCCATTATTAGACGGTTTCTCAGCCACAGAGCAAATAAGACAAGGCATAGCCGGAGATATTTACCAAAATATTCCGATTATTGCGATGACCGCCAGCGCAATGGCCGGTGACCGAGAAAAATGCCTAAATTCGGGCATGAATGACTATTTAACCAAACCGATTAACGCCCCAGAGCTTGAGAAAAAAGTAGCCCAATGGCTAAACGTTGCTCTAAAAAATAAACGTAGCGGTTAAAATTTATGAATTATAGTTATGCAGAACAAGTTTACAATTTAGAGAATTAGGCAAATATTTTGTAGGATTAATATAAATTTTAACTTGTTAATAAATATACTCAAAAATAATAATAACTGATTGGGCACAGGTTAATGCAAGCTTCTTTATCTTCTCCGTTAAAACGTATTTCAGTGTTGGATGCTCTGCGCGGATTCGCGCTTTTGGGCATCATCTTAATGCACATGATCCAACACTTCGGCTTTGGCTCAGTGCCTGCCAGTACGCCTATTTTACAATTCCCAGCCTTAGATGAGCTAAGCCGATGGTTAGGCTATAACGTCATCATGGGTCGCTTTATTAATGTATTTGCATTTTTATTTGGGATTAGTCTTTTTATTCAAATAGATAGAGCCGCTCATAAAGGAATCGATTTTAGAAAACGGTTTATTTGGAAAATGTTGATATTAATGGCTTTAGGCTTGCTTGCCCATGCATTTTATAGCATGGAAATTTTATCAGTATATGCTTTTTTTGGCTTAATCCTGTTAGCTGTCTACCGTGTTAAAAGTTGGATATTAATTTTATTAAGTGCAGCTTTGCTATTTGGTGTACCACGCATTATTCAAACTAATTACCACAATAGCCAATTGGCAGAGCAGCCGGTGTCGGTCGCTCAGACTCAATTGCAAAATGCTGAGCGTACACAACCGCCAGCTTTGCCGGAGCATATTGCAAATCCGTCATTAATCAATACTGCCATCCATAATTATCAAGATCGCTTCGCTGGTAAACTCAATTATCAATTTGGTTTTATTGGCCGTGGCTATGTGACTCTGGCTTTATTTTTAATTGGATTAGTGGTCGCTCGCACCCGTGTTTTACAGCAATTACAAGCACATAAAAAAAATAACTGGTATCTGTTTGTAGGATTCACAGTTGCAACAATCAGTATAACTTTATTGCAAAATATATTGCCTGAGCACAACACCCGCGTATTTTTTAGAGCCGAAGGCATATATTTATCTTCTGGCTTATTAATCGCCCAGACTTTAAACGATATATCACTGGTGCTATTCACTGGCGCACTGGTGACTGGATTTATTTTAGTTTACCAAAGCAAAGTTGGTCATTATTTAGAAACGCTTGCCCCTTATGGCCGGGCTGCACTGACCAATTATCTGATGCAAGGTGTTATTGGCGCACTGCTATTTGCACCTTGGGCGCTGGGCAGTTATTTTGGCTCTTGGGGTATTTTTGCTTTGTGTATGCTTGGGATTGCGATATACCTAATTCAAGGTGCCTGTAGTAAATTGTGGCTAACACATTATTTATATGGTCCTTTAGAATGGTTATGGAGAAGCGCAACTTATTTAAAACGACAACCATTTGTTAGATAGAAATAGCCACAACTAAACCTGCTTCTTAAATCAATTGAGTTGGGCATTATCTTTAGTGGCTATTTTCATTGTCATTACAGCTAATAATTTACAGCCATCTTTTTGTTGTTGATAGGTGCGTGAAAAATAGTATTGATAATGCCGGATATTGTCTGGGTTATCCTGCTCGGGTCGGCTTTTATAAATATGCGCGATGCCCATGACTACCCAGCTTTTATCTTGCGAAATAAACTGTTCTATTTTAGATTCGCGTTTTAGCGGTTTTTCGTATTCAGTCGCGCTGATCCGTTTGATTAATCCGGCTTTAGTTTCTTGCATACTGTTAAGATTATGCACCCAAATAAAGTTGTCGGTTAATAAATGGTCTAATAGCTGGGTATCGGCATTACGAATTGAGTTTTCGTAAATATTGTCCAGCGAAATCAACTCTTGCTGGCTTTTGCACTGATATGCAAAAGCGTTAGCAAACACTCCAAAAAAGCCTAACATTAAAATAAAAAACTGACGCATCTAATTCCCCTCTTTTAGCTATCATTTATTGTTTAGCATGAGCTTGCTCAAACTGAGCTAAATCCAAGCTGGTCACGGCAATATCTTCTTTATTGACCGCATAACTCACCCAAAGTTTACCTTGGAAAACTAAACTTTTTGGATAACTAAATCCGACTCTTTTGTATTTGCCTTGATAGCGCATTGGCGGTAAATCTGTTTTGCCGCGTAAAATATACGCTTGGTCAAAATACTCACCGGTTTGGCTTAAACTAACCACTAGCGGCATTCTGTTTTTATTGCCGGTTGGATTATTCACTAAATAAGCCATGCCATTGGTAAAATTACCAGCACTTTGTTTGGCTCTTGAATCCGGCATATTGGTTAATTGCGCCAAACTCCAGCTTTCACCATTATTTTTACTTAATGCAGCTAATACTTTAAAACTGCTGGCTTGATCTCTAAAAACCATTGCTATATCGCCATTCGCTTTTAAAAACCAGCTTGGCTCAAGCTCTCGGCTAATATCGCCTTTATGCTCTAAATTAGTAAACTCTGCTTGCTGCCAGCCAGAAATAGCCAGCGGGTCATCGGTGTAAAAAGGAGTTGCAATTAATCCGGGTTGAATATGAATAGCAGTCAATATCCGGCCATTTGGCAGTGCTTTTAAATCCTGTTCCATAATGCCTTTGATAGGATGATTATTTTTATCTAAAACTGGCAAAAACTCGCTCCAGTTTATGCCATCTGTACTAGTGGCATATTCAACATGCCCGGCTTTAGGTTGTAAGTTTTTTGGCCAAACGTTGATAAAAGCAACTAAGGTTTTACCATCGCTCCACCAGCCGCCACTGGTCACAATTGCATTGCTTCGCTCAGGCGCTAAGGTTTTGGCTTGTGACCAGTTTTTACCGGTTTGACTCGTACTGTATAACACATGAGTATCTGGCCCATCTTCATCTTGTTTTGAGCTTTGCCACTGAATAAATAATTGATTTTTAAACCCAAATAAAACAGCGCCGTGATTATATTGCGCTTTGTCTTTTACGGCGTTAAATACCTTAATATGCTCAACATGATTAGCTTGGGTTAAGCCTAAAGTATCCGGCTGAGTTAAATTAAATAAATCCGTTTTTACCTTAAAAATAGGCTCTGCTTTTAAATTAAAACTAATACCTACAATAAATAGCAATATTAAAATATTGAGAGATTTATAACCTAGATTATTTATTTTTATCATGTCCTACTCTGCTTATTAGCCTGAATTCAAGTCGCTTTGCACAATCATTTTCGTCAAATACAGTCAAAAACATTAATTATATTATTTAACTTACAATAAACAATTGTTACACTGAGTTATTAACATAATCGACAATGAATTAAATACCAAATACATTCTGCTAACCAGCATACTTTTAAGGAGTATTAAAAAGATGAAAAAATTACTCTCGGCACTGTTAATAGGCGCGGCTCATTTTTCGGCATCAGCGGCTAATCCGGCCATTACCGATGTATTTACCGCAGATCCAGCGCCTATTGTGCATAATGATACAGTGTATGTTTATGTCGGCCGTGATGAGGCTAAACCAGATGAGCATTATAAAATGCATGAGTGGCTGGTTTATTCTTCTAAAGATATGGTTAATTGGACATCTCACGGCTCGCCTTTAAAACCCACTGATTTTGACTGGTGTTCAGGTTCAGCTTGGGCAAGCCATGTAATTGAAAAAGATAATAAATTTTACTGGTATATCACTTGTAGCCATAAAACCGTTAAAGGTAAAGCAATTGGTGTTGCCGTTGGCGATTCACCAACCGGACCATTTAAAGATGCTTTAGGTAAAGCCATTATCACTAACGATATGACAAAAGCGACTCAAATTAGCTGGGACGATATTGATCCGGCCGTTTATATTGATGATAGCGGACAAGCTTGGTTATTTTGGGGTAATCAAAAAGCTTATTTTGCCAAGTTAAAATCAAATATGGTTGAGTTAGATGGCCCTATTAATGTGATCCCAGATGAACAAGTTAAAGGCTTTACCGAAGCGCCTTGGATTCATAAACGCGGTGATTTATATTATTTAAGCTATGCGGTTGGTTTTCCAGAAAAAACCGCTTATTCAACGGCTAAAAGTTTAGCTGGTCCTTGGACATATCGCGGATTAATTGCCGAAGGTGCAGCTAACAGTAATACCATTCACCAGGGCATTATTGATTTTAAAGGTAAAGATTACTTTTTTTATCACACAGGTATGATGCAGCACCCAAATACAGGTGGCAGTTTCCGCCGTTCAATGGCAATTGATTATTTATATTACAATGAAGATGGTAGCATCAAAAAAGTGATTCAAACCAGCGAAGGGGTTTCCAAAGTAGAGTATTAAATAAGAAATTATTGAAGCGGTGTTTACGGAAGAACACTAAACAAATAAAGGTTTAGTCATCAACTAGACTAAACCTTTAACAAGGGTAGTGTTTAGAAATCTGTGTCACTTCAATCTATGATTTAGATAAACAGGAGTGACACATAACTCAAGAATTTGATTTCAACGAAGCATTAAAACAACTTCAATCAGGGAAAGCCTTAGTTGTTAAAGATGGCATTCTTACCCCATTAATCAAACAACTGACCGAAGCCGCTTTAAAAGCCGAACTAGAGCAGCATCTTGAAGATGATATCCAGCCCAACCGTAAAAATGGCTCAACCGCCAAAACCATTAAAACCTCAACTGGTGAATTTGAATTAGAAACGCCCCGAGACAGAGCGGGTAGCTTCGAGCCTCAACTGGTTAAGAAAAATCAAACCAAATTATCCGAAGAAATTGACCTTAAAATTCTCTCTATGTTTTCAATGGGATTAAGTTACCGGGATATCCGAAAGCATGTCGCTGATTTATATGGATTAGAAATATCAGAAGCCTCAATTACCGCAGTCACTGACCAATTAGTACCGCAGCTTAAAGCCTGGCAATCTCGTCCATTAGATGCGGTTTATCCTATCGTTTGGCTAGATGCCATTCATTTTAAAGTCAAAGATGAAGGTCGTTATGTCAGCAAAGCCGTTTACACTATTTTGGGGTTAAATGTTGAAGGCCATAAGCAATTGCTTGGCCTGTATGTGTCTGAAACCGAAGGCGCCAATCATTGGTTATCTGTGTTAACAGATTTACAAAACCGAGGTGTGAAAGATATTTTAATCTCCTGTATTGATGGGCTAACCGGTTTTCCTGACGCCATTGAAACTATCTATCCTAAAACTCAGGTTCAGCTATGTATTATTCATCAAATCCGCAACTCGATTAAATACGTAGGCTCTAAACACCATAAAACCTTTATGGCTGATTTAAAGCCGGTTTACAGGGCAAATACCAAACTGGCAGCCGAAGCCGCATTGGATGAATTAGAACAAAAATGGGGGGCTCAATATCCGATTGTTATCGAATCTTGGCGTAAAAAATGGGATAAGTTGAGCACTTACTTCCAATATCCTGAAAACATTAGAAAAGTCATTTATACAACGAATGCGGTTGAGGCGGTTCATCGCCAATTTAGGAAATTAACCAAATCCAAAGGCGCGTTTCCAAATGAAAATAGTTTGCTCAAGCTGTTGTATGCTGGCATATTGAATGCTCAAGAAAAATGGACAATGCCAGTTGCCAACTGGAACTTAGCATTGTCGCAATTTGCAATACACTTTGACGGGCGGTTAGACGAGTATTTACAAGCTTAAACCGTATTTACCTGACACAGATTTTTGAACGCCCTCTCTTTACCAACCAGCGCTTTACCTGATTAAAGCTGTTTCAAAGCTTCATTTAAGTCAAATTTTTGAGTCGTAATGTGTCACTCCTGTTTTATCGAAATCATAGATTGAAATGACACAGATTTCTAAACACTACCGCAAATTTCAAATTTTAACTCGGCTGATATTTCAACTCTGCATTAAAATTTTGAGTTAAGGAGCTGCTAGGCTCTTTCTGCACTAAATGAGTTAGCAATTATATAGCTTTTACCGATTCCTAAGGACTTGAGGGAGGGATATTCTTTGAACTCATTGCCATTCCACTTTTTAGGATTTCCAGTCGAAATTACACTGAGTTCTATCGGATATTCCTTAAGTTTCACAACTAAAACTTCCATAACTGGTTTTGGAAAATTTCCTAGTTTGCCACTAGTTTCAGAAACTATTCCATCAACATCAGGCTGCAAATTCAAAAAACTCTGTAAGTAGGTTATGTTGCCAAAAATTTTGGCGCAGATGCTTGTCAGAATACCCAAAAGCTCACCCGGATTACATTCATTCTTAGAAAAGAAAATATCAAATCGTTCCGCTTTGTACGGGTATAACCTTGGCGAGTTTGCTGTTAACAATATTGACTCTGAACCATATGAAGAAATCTGCTCTTCCACAGTTCCAAGACATTCTACTTCCCATAATTGAGGATGATCGTCGTCATGCATTTTTACAGACAACGTAACCCTTAAGTCATCAGCATACCAATTGGCATCCACAATTCGTATCCAGCCCTCTGCTTCATCAAAATGTGCGTCAATAGCACTTAGCAGTTGCTCCATCAGATAGTATCATCCTTTGGGTTACCATGTGTCTGACAACCGAATAGTAAGCATCCACAGTGTTCATTAAACAATGTAAGGTTAGTATTGGGTTTACCGACTTCAAAGTTAGATTTGAGGCCAGCACGCACATTAATTTCTTCTCGTAATTCTTCTATACGTTCTAACTTTTCGGTTGCCGTGTAATCTTCCCAGTCCTCGCCATCATTCTCTAGCTCAATGATCCACTCTTTTCTTTCTTCAATTAAAGTAGAAATTGTTTTATTAAAAAGTTTGGGATTAACTTTGTAAACGGCATAGCCCAATTCAGGCCAATCAGACAAATCGATTCCATCAAGTCCTAACTCAATGACAAGTTCAGTTGCTTTGTCATATTGTCCCATTTCAGCGTAAACAGAAGCGATCTCATAGCTACAAATTACATCAAGAAACTCATTGCTAATGTTTTTAACTAATATGCCCAAAAGATCTTCCGTTTCTGAATAGTCCTTTAAAGCTAAATTAGTCACAGCTAGGTTGTATAAAGAAATATTTTCGTTATCGTTCAAGTTGGATGCTTTTAAGAAGCAATTTTTCGCCTCGTTATAATTGCCCAGATAAAAGGATGCGACACCGATATTGTTAACTATATCCCTTGAATCTGATCTAGCTTCAGCCAGCTTCAAATACTTTAATGCTTGTTCGTAATTTTCTAAATTTAATTGAATGTAACCGATTTGGTTATATGGGAAATAGGAAGATGGGTGTAGAGCTAAACACTCGTTTAATATTTGTAATGAACGCTCTGTATCACCATATTCGAAATAAAGTTGCCAAGCTAGATTGTTTGTAGTTTTAACCGTTTTTTTAGTGTTATACGCTCGCTCAAATAATTTTAGGTCTTCATCATCGCTTACCCATTCTGGATTTTGATAATAAGCCATTGCAACATCATTGATTAAATCCAAGTCGTTAGGTGCGCTCTCCAATTTTGAGAGAAGAGCTTTTAATTGTGCTGACATTATTTTTCAAGCCACCTAACGTCAGTTATAGCCATATAGATAAAACCATTGCTGGTTGGTGTACGATATACACCTATGGCATCAATTGCTTTCGCCAGAATCGATGTCATTTCCCAACCATCAACTTCGGTCCCTATCCATCTCCCGGCTACTAGATGTTTCAAACCAAGCTCTTCGCCTAATTCCTTTATTAACCTAGAAGACACTTTCACTTTTTCATCTAAACTACTGTTTGCCCATGCCCACATCCATGTTTCTGACGCTGTTGAATAGGACCCCGAAAATTGAATATCTGCTTCTAATTCAGGAGTACCATTGTTTGAAAACACAAGCTTTCCTGTTTCCTGATACCAGTCCCATCGCTCGTAATTGCCAACATTATACTTTTCAAGGAACTCTTTATGGCGAGGTTCAATAAAGGCAAAACTATCAGTGACTAAATTGTGGTAAACGTCATCGTCTTGAATCCAATTTTTGTCACGAATTTCCTCATAACAATGCTCACACATAACCTTTATATCGGCAAAGGCTTCTGATTTGTCATTCCACTCGCCTTCAGTATCCAAGACTTCTTCGCATTTATTGCACCAAGCGTCCGGGCATAATTCATCTGGGTTGTCAGGATCGTAACCCAAGTTAAAACCTAAACCTTCACCACTGGCTAAGTGTTGACAAATGAAAGTTGCGTTAGAATTGCCGTGAGTATCGCAATTTACATTTCCATCAAAGTCACTCATGAATTCATCTTACTTTTTTGTCTTTTTCCCAATCGTCTATTAATCCAATCGGCAGATTATTTACTCCATTAGAACGATAGTGAGCTATTTCAAATCCACTGTGTTTTTTAGCTACTTCTGGTGGTAAATCATTATCAACCAATATTATCTGGCAAAGTTTTCCGTTCTCTTCAAACCGCTCAGCTAAATCTAAAAGTGATTCAAACAAATTTTTATATTTATCAGGGTCAGATACCCCCTCATTTTCATCTGCTTTAAGATCCGTATCTAAAGCTCCGTCTTCAGGTGTTTTTCCTAAGAACTTTCCGACAGTATCAATCATCATCAAACTAGGTAGGTTTGTGTCGGTATTTAATTTAGCTCTCATAATAGAGGCTAGATAACCAATTGAAGTAATAGTTCTTAAACCACCAGAGTTAATGTTCCTGTATTCAATATTCCTAACTATTGGTAAAAAGCTCTTTTCACTAATAGATACACCAAATTGATTATTAATTTTTACATTTTGTAAGAATAAATCTAGAGAATTTGCCAAACCAGATAAAACAGAAGACATGGAAGGAGAACTTTTTAGCATTTCCTCCAATCGTTCTTTTAATTGGGTGATATTGGATTCGATACGACCAATATGTTCAGCTATACTTCGTTGTCTATTTCTCACTTTCAAGGCGTTTACAAATTTATCCCTTCGCTCGACAAGCTTTGCACTTTCCTTTACCAATACATCTCTCTCAGCCAAAAACGGTGTAACAGCATTAGCTAGCTCTTCATCTATGTATTCTTTCGCTTTTGACTTTTCTTTGTAAAGTTCGTTTAGAGTTTGCATGGTTTCTTCAAGTTCCTTTCTATTTTCTGCAATTAAAACAGCTAAATCTTTAGACCGTCTTACTATAGAATTTAACTCATGCTTGAGTTTATTTTCTTCTGAAATATCAAACTCTTCAGAGACATCACTCAGATTTATTGTATTATCACAAATCGGGCAGCTTGAAGTAGTATATTCTTGTTTTCCAATTGCATTTTTTGCTTGTGACGCAGCTTTGAGCTTTTGAATATCGTTTTGATAATCGTTACTTAAGCGCGAAAACCTTTCAATGTTTCTCTCTGCATGACTCTTAACATCTTCCAATCTCTTGATATCAAGATTAATAGTATCTAAGGCTTCTTTGAGTCCACCATAAAGTTCATTATTGGAGACCATTTTGTTGTTAAGTTCTTTTAGCTGCCTATCTAAGTCTTCTTTTAACTCATCGATCAGCGTAATTTCTTCATCTATTGTTGATGTTTGCTCAAATTCTATTTCAGACAAGAATTTTGAAATAACCCTATACTGACTCTCCAAGTCCGATTTTTCCTTTGTCCTTGTCGATATATCAACCTCAAGATCTGAAATATTTGTGTCTAACACATTAAATATGTACTTCAATACTTCTCTATTTTTCACTTCAACAACAGGATTGCCAATGTTAAGCATATGAGTGCTACCGACATCATCTTGGTTTAAGTACATATATTTGAATAAGTCTAAAAAGCTTAATCTAGCAGTGTCTGAATTGTCTTTTGTAGGTGCTTGTTTTAATTTAACTATTGGAAAATTAAGCTCTTCTAGCAGAAAATCCGACAAGCTTTTCTTTTCATTTGTACTTCTAGAAACTGACGATACATATTTTTCCGGAAAGTTTTCTTCTAATTTGGCGTACCGACATGAATACACCTCTACATCTTTAGTCGAATTGTATAGGTCTCGGATAATACAATATGGCGCTCCATTAATTTCGACTTCCAATACAGCATATTTTACAGATGAAGAAATCTCATGATCTAACTTGCTCTGTTTCCCACCTAGTAAATAATAAACAATTCTGAGAATACTGGATTTACCTGTATCAGCATCCCCATAAATTATGTTAACTCCCGGATAAAAAGGAACTGTATAATTTTTTCTATGGCCAACTAACACTAGCTGCTTAAGTAATAATCCTTGCTGAGTAGTCATTTCTATCCTTGCTTCAAAACTGTATTAATATAAGTACTTATCTTGGATGAGTTTTCTGATTGCAATTTAGCTAAACTATCAATAAAACCATTAATTTTTTTGTAATATCCATCAGTAAACTCTTCCAATATCGAGAGTCCACTGTCATTTAATTCAAACAAAAACCCTTCTTTTTCATTAAATGAAGCTTGAATATACCCTTTAACCGACAAAGCTTTTAACAACTTAGTAACTTTGTCTCGATTAAATAATTCATCTAGATTTGGTGCTATGGTATCAACAGTAAAATAGTCAGTTTGCTCAATTAGAAACTGTTTTTTTCCTGCTTTCGATAACACCTTATTTAGGAAAACAGGTCGAGTGACCAAAAAATAAAATGTCTGGATTTTATCAATTGTTAAAACAGCTTTTCCGCGCTTGGTTCGAGCTAATTTACCAATAATGAGCATCAGAATACCCGCATTGTAATAAAAGTCTCGTTCAGGCTGTAAAAAAGGCAGGCTACTCATAGCCTTTTTCCTTCAAGCTATCTTTCATTGACGCAAAATTAGCATTTTTGTCCCACCAAATAGTTTCAGTTTCACTGTTAGCTAATTGATGCAGCATTCCTTGTTTATGAATTGCATTTAAAAATGGAATTAAAGTTTTCAAAAACTCTTTATCTTCTTTCATTATTTGCTCATGAACATCAGCTAATAACAACCCTGAATTAGGAATTCCATCATGAACATATTTGCTATAACTGTTTTGATAAATTTTCTTAATTTTCTTGTACAATTCAGCCAATCGTTTCTGATCTGAGGCGCTACTGAATATTTTTCGAATGTACTCAGCATTTAAGAATACTTCTTTAGCATCGCGTATTGATGTTTTATGGACGTCAGCAGCCAATAGTTTCAATACGAATAGTTCATCACTATACTCATCGTCATTGCTTAGAGACTGAATTTCAAAGTTACTTATCGCAGGATCACCATCTCGATAATCTAAAATCAGTTTTTTAACAGCCACTAAAATAGTAGAGTTTTCGTTCTCAGGTTTAGTAATACTAGAGTGATTTTCATCTACACTGATAACATCTATACTTCTTTATCTGCGGGAACGGCACTAGTTTTGTCCACTATTTTATCGCTTGTACCATAGAAATATTTTGTTGTTGGTCTTAGAGAAGTTTTTAACCAGTAGTCATTTAATCTATGTATAAAGCCATTTAAAGGTTCCAAACCCTCTATTTGTAAATTATTACTTATTAAATTCCCGTATGTGGCTAGCTTAGCTCCTTGATGGGGGACAGCCAATGATAAGAACATTTTAACCTTTGAAATTGATTTTTCTTCTAAATCTTTAATAATTAAACTTTTAGTTACAAGCCCCCCATACTGTGGGCAATAACAAAAACGGAGTCATATTTTTCTAACCTAAATCGAAACTCAGTGCGCAGTAAATTTGAAATTTCTTCTATGCTTGAGTTACTTCTTAATTTTCCATGTGATGTGCCAAAAAGCTTTTTCAAAAACTTAGATGTATTGCTAACTTTAGCGAAAAGGTTTGTTAATTTGGTGAAATAGGTGAACTGTGCAATATCAAAGTTATCAGATATTTCTTTATCTTGAAGTAATAACGAAGGAAAAGAAACTTTACCGTCAAAACTCCATGTGTCAGAGCCTCCAGTAAAGCCATGTACAAACAATATAAGGTTGGAACCATTACTCTTTTCGGAAATGAACTCGATCATTTTCACTTTCCTTAGTATTTAAGTTGGTACTCCGATTCCCAACCACATAATTTTATTAAACTTATTCATAACATTATCAACTTTTTACAAGAATTGATACTGCATACCTTTGCCTAGAACAAAAAAAGGTGAGCACTTAGCTCACCTTTTCAATTCTTGATGTGTCACAAACTTTATTAAAACGTTCACAAACTTAATTAAGCGTCGACAACTATATGATCACAACAGATCAAGTTGGAAACTAAGCGCCTGTATTTTTCAATAAGTTACGAAAAGGCTTGTTACAAACCTAGTTGGAAACTTTGCCCTTTTTTGTTGCCGAAAACTTACTGGTTAAGCAATAGTAGTTGGAAACTAGGCTACAGGGCTTTATATATCGGGGTTTAACCTCGTTACCAAAGAGCAAATTATGGTTCGAGAACACCTAATTAACTAACCAATCACAACAATGCTTTTTTCCACTGTAGTATCGTGTTTATGTCATTAATAATGGAAAAAAGCACTATTGAGAAATCGTAAGCTCCAACCCATTGATGATAAATATCAGCGGGAGATTTTTATCACAAACGTTAAAAAATTTTGCTATCGTCTCAAAATGAGTAAAAAGCTACTAGAGGAATTAATAACCATAGTTTCGTAATCAGCCTCTACGATTCAGCATTCGCGTTCTTAGAGTATCCCATTCAGAAGTATCCTCAATAGCTACAGCCCATGTTTTAATGCCCAATTAACAAATCCTTCTGGGGGATTCTTGAACCCATAAATGTTTGAGTACAGAGCAACTGTATTGTCATTCCAAAGAATCTCACTTAAGTATGCATTTCTTAAATCCGAAGCTAGCAATGAAGCATCACTAAAGTTACTACCTCTCAATTTAGCTCTATTGAAATTTACCCAATCCGGTTTTACGTAACTAAAGTTCCCCCAATAGATTTCAGCATCGGTGAAATTAGCGTAGTAAAGAATAGTTTTTCTGAAATCAATTTGACTAAGCTTCACTTTCTGCAAACGTCCCGGTGATTACCGCGAACATAAACGTCGCGCAAACAGTCATCTGCAATCGACCAGATAAAAGAAACTAATTATTGTGTACGTTGTGATCCATTAATTCTGTTCGTTGTATTCGGAAAGTCCGGGAGCAAGGTTTCTGCTCTCAACGCCATATAGTGTTTGGTGGTTGCTGAGCCAGAGCTGATAATGGAAACCTTCCAGACTGTGATCTTCGGTACAGTCTACGTTCCAATGTCTTAGCCAATAACCCGCTACCGTTGCCCTAACCGCTAACTTCAATTTGCCATCTTTCATATTAAAGTCGTGGATGATGGTTTCTGGCTTTCTGACATTCTTACGATTTGGATGAGGAACTAACTCCAGCTCCACCATACGACTCCACTGGTGATCCTGAGTTTTAATTTCTGTTTTAACACGAACGTTGTGTTCTATGTCAGCAGAAACAAATCGTGTGAGGGCATAAACCCGATACTTATCTTCGTCGTCTTTTTTGTCTGGATCAAACGCTCGCAAATACCAATGAATGCCATTGTCAAAAATTGCTAGTGGATACAATAGTTTGTCAGATTGCCCACTTTTCAAAGCTTTATATGTCACTCTAAGCGCGACTGAAGAAGAAATCGCACGCGTTACAGCGGATAAGATATCAACCGTTGGATAGGCTAATCTTGGTGGACTCATCACACCGTCAAATTCAGACAGACCCAGTGCTTCGGCAACTTTTGAGGTTCGCAGTTTTGACAATGCACTTTGTATAGAAAAAGCGAATAATGGTTCAAATGTGTCTTCGTTAATTTCGTATTTTTTAGTTTTCTGATTCAAAGAAAGGTTTTGTTCGGCATGCTCGCGGTAAAGCCTGATATCTCTTGTTGCAGCAGCCTCACCAAGTCCGAAGCGTTCGGTTAAATCAGCACGAGAGACCCACCCCCTGAAACGCAGCATAAACTCAAGGTACTCAAGCCTGTCGTGCACATTTTTTGGTAAATCACTGATGTCTTTCATGGATTCCCTACCAGGTTTTATAGTTTTAATGAGTACATGATAAAACAAAAATTACAACTTTACATCATCAAAATGATCATGTATAAAATTCAATAGTATCGTATAGTGCGATATTAATTTAAAAATGTATAGGAGGCCTGATATGGCTACAAACGGAAAACCTGGTGATAACAGAAGACATGGCGCGGTGAGAGATCGCTCGCAAACTCAAACCCCTAGTGGGCACTGGGTGAAGCGAGACGCTGACACTGGTCGATTTATGGATGTGAAAACCAGCGACAACAAACCCTTTAAAGGGGTCCGTAAAGAAAAATAGGCATTGGATAAAACCAATGCCTATTTTCGTGAAACATGCGTAAAACCATTGGCAGATGGTCTGACGCAGGCTGAGCTTTGAGGGACTTGCCCGGAAAATAAGCTCGTAAACCGATGTGCGTTTCGTTTATGAGCTTATCTTCTGTTGTTTCGCAATTCAATACTTCCCTCTGAATTTATGATCTTTGTGCATTCATGATGCACATCAACAATTTTGGAGGTGCTTATGCATCCTGTATTTGAAGTTTTTAAAAGCAACAGCAACTATCAGTACTATTTCCGTTTGAAAGCGGAAAACGGTCAAATCATCTTAGCTAGTGAGGGATATACCACTAAAGAGAACTGCTTAAACGGTGTTACTTCGGTAAAGCAGAATTCTCCCTATGATTCCAACTATCTCAGAAGAACTGCCAATAACGGCCAATATTACTTCAATCTGAAGTCCATGAATAATGGCCAAGTTATCGGCACAAGTGAGTTATATGTATCACAACAAGGGCGTGAAAACGGCATTAACTCGGTAAAACGAAATGCGCCGGTGGCACATGTCATTGATCTTACTAACCAACAGGCTAGAGCTTAACGCTCTAGCCTTTCTAGGAGGTAATTAATGATAAAAAGAATTCCTTTTACAGAAGAAATTCGAGCCAAGGTGTTAGATAAAACAAACAAACGCTGTCACATTTGCCATAAGGCATTGTAACGGTAGACTTATCTTGGAGACCTAGTTAGAGGTATTATTAATACAACTAAAGAGGTTTTAAATGACAAGAAAATTATCAACTGAGTTTAA
>NZ_JAOPFU010000051.1 GCF_025515275.1 Catenovulum sp. 2E275 | reverse complement strand
GATTTTGGGACTGGTCATTCCTCATTGTCACAACTGATTGAACTATCAGCTTATGCAATAAAAATTGATCGTTGTTTCGTTAACTGTGTTTCCGAATCTGAAGTACATGTTAAGTTAGTTAAAAGTGCCATCGATTTGGCGAAAAACCTTGATTTATTGCCTGTCGCAGAGGGTATTGAAACAGAAGAACAGTTTCAGATGTTAATTCAATTGGGCTGTACTCGATTTCAGGGATATTTATTTGGAAAGCCTCGTTCATTTAAAACAACTCTGTGTAATCCCCCATTTTAAACAGCATTCGTTAGTAGAAATCATGCAGCTTACAATTAGGTTCGCAAACTTATAACTACCAATCGAATTTGACGCTCTCAGATGTATTAGCCCAGAGTATCAAGTTTTTGATATCAAGATATGTAGGGCACAAACTATTCCAAGCATTATGGCATTGGGCTAAAAGGCGTCATCTAACAAAATCAAAAACTTGGATCGCCATGAAGTACTTCATCAACCGTCGAGGCCAATGGCAATTTCACGGTTGGCAGAAGAGCATGAATATGGATTGTCAGTTTAATCTATTTCAAATAGCTAAGGTGCCAATAGAGAGACATGTGAAAATCAGGAGTGAAGCCACGCCTTTTGATCCTCAATACCAAGAATACTTGGCAAAGAGAAAAACAAAGAGGCAATGCCGTAACTCTTGGCATGAGCCTAATCTCGCTGCTTTATAAGTTGCTGGGTTACCAATAGGTGCCTTCGTGAAGGCTTGAGCCGTATGCAGTGAAAGTTGCACGTACGGTTCTTAGGAGGGCGACACTTGGTAACAGGTGTCGCCTATCCGACAAAAATAATTTAGAGCCAAAGGACGGCTCTGTGCCAGGAGCGGAAGTTTGAAGTTGCTGGTTTGAAAGTCTGCAAAGCTTATGAACCCGCCGTCACAGCCTTAGATTATTTTTGCTTCTCACGAGGTAAAAATATACCTTTAATGCAATCGGGATTTATAATTGCTAGTTGGATATGATTTTCAGAATAAAACCTTGCGCCTTCATACAGTGGAGTTCCTTCGATAAAAGCGGCCCTAACAGAATCGAAAGGCTCGCCCGCTTCTTCAGCTAACGCACACGCGTATCGAATTACAGCACAATCAAGCTCGCGAGCTTTAAAGTCAAAATCATTGGAGCTAAACCCCTTATTTGTCGGGATTTCAATGTCTTCAGCTTCCAAATCTTGTTTTAATTGTGTGTACGCTACTTTCAAAAAATCATTATATTTTTGATCAAGTAAATCTAAGCAGTTGCCGAGCTCGATAACAGCGGCTAAAACAAACGGTTCTTTGATTGAACTATTTTTGCGTTTGCTGTCTTGAATGGCATATTGTTTAGCTCGTTCAAGATTATTTTCCCAAAAATATACACCACTACCAAGCCAATCGTATTTGTTAGTACTGTGGCGAAAGTTGTCTTCTTGTAACAATATTTTAAGAGCGGTAGTTTTGTCTAAGCCGTGAAAGCCATAAACAATAGATGGTTTTGATGAGTACATTATTTGTTTGAATTTTCAGTAGCCTTCACGTTTGAGCTACTAAAAAAACGAGGATCAATTTTGCCTTGTGAGTTTAAAACATGCGCTTTTTTTAGTAGTTCAATGCGTTGCGAGTGATCACGATTTTTACCTGCATGTTGTACACGAGCTGTTAGTTCTGCAATAGTCATATACCCTCCTAAATTTAATGTTGATTATCCGCTTATCTCTTTAATATTGCAAACATTGATAAACACCCCCTGATTAAACTAGACCTATATCACTCGAATTACGGCATGAAAAATTATCTGAGGTTAGCCTCTTCCATCCATTTTAATTTCTAAAATCTGGCTGGCTTTACAAAGTGTAAGACTTCAATAAATAGATGGAGAATAAAATATAAATTTTCTATCAATCCCCCGTTGCTAATCAGGCGAATGTTTTTGCTGTTTATGTTAGTTTGTTTTATCCGGCGATTTTTTCATAGCTGATTTGCTTGCAAATATAACAATCGTGAGTCCGCAGACAATTAAACCGATTAATAATTAAACCTCAAACCAATCCCAAAATAGCGCCCTTCATCACGAATATCCTGCGGGTAACTCAAGTTTTCATTAATATAAGTATAATTTTTAAAAGGTTTTGCCAATAAATTACTCACATCAGCATAAAGCGTTAAATGTTTATCTAATTCATAACTGACTGATAAATCAATCCGGTCACGCGCCCGAATTTTATTACCGGCAAAACCAGTGCTTGCAGAATCGGCATACCAGTTAATCCACGCTGAGCGATAGTTATAAGATAATCTGGCGTTGAGTGAATCTTTTTCATAAAACAGGGCAAGGTTATGAGTCCAGTTAGATAAACCCGCAATGCTTTTATTTTGCCCATATCCACCGTTGTTATCTGGATCACGGGTAAATCCTTTTTGATACGTGGTATTAGCGGTTAAGCCAAATCCTTTCCAGCTCTGGCCTAAAAAGTCAAAAAAGGTTTGAAAATTCAGTTCATAGCCATAAATTTTGCCTTTCCCTGAGTTTACCGGCCGAATCACTTCAATTGTGCCGTATTCAGGATCATCAACCGTTTGCGCTTGCTGATTAATAAAGCCGAATAAATCACGGTAAAAAGTAGCTAAGCTCACTGCGCCACTGTCACTAAAATAATATTCCAAACTCAAATCATAATTATCCGAACGCACGGTTTTTAAATTAGGGTTACCGCCAATTCCAATATTGCCGGTTGTGGTGTCAGCTTGAATATTAAGACTTACCGATGGATTAAGATCGCTAAAATCAGGGCGGGTAATAGTTTTAGCATACGCCAGCCTTAATTTTATTTGCTCGGTTAAATCTGTCATTAAATGCAAATTAGGTAAAATATCCCAATAGCTGTGAGCTTGATTAACTGGCTGATAATCGGTTTCGTCATTAATTGTCACACCACTAAAACCGGCAGATTCAGACTCGGTTTTAACCAAGCGGATGCCGGATATCATGTCAAAATCAAATGGTGCAAGTTCAAAATAGGTTTTCGCCTGCAAATATCCGCTATAGGTACTTTCATTAACGCTAAAATGAGTCAGCGGATTCGCCTCTATCTTTGACGATTGCCAATAAACAGCTTGTTTTTCAGCCCACTCTTCGCCCTGCTCAGCGAGAGTTAACAACGACTGATAAGTCACCTCGGCTAATAATGCCTGATTATTCACTATGCTTGAGCGGCTTGGCGCTAAATATTGCGAAAAGGCTTGCTGATTATCTCGATATGGATGATCAGTGGCTGTTAAATCTAAAAAAGTGAGTTCAGCAATGGGTTTATTTAAATCCAATAACGAAGCATAACGTCCGCCATCTTCTCGGCTCGTTTTGCGTTTTGCAACTCGAATACCAGCCTGCACTGCGTAAATATATTGCCAGTCAGTGGTATAAGCGATATCACTTCGCCACTGAATATTTTTGCCCGTGGTTTTATAACGGGATTCGTAATAACCCCGTAATAGATATTGAGATTCATCCAAAGCATTAAAGTTTTCAAATGAAAATGAAGGGCCACCCTGCTCAGCTAAAAAGTTCACTTTTACCGTTTGAGGCTGGCTAAGCGCAGTGTCTACACTCCACACATTGGCAAAGTATTGGCTGTCAGTCATTGCCAAATCACTGCTGATTTTAACGCCGTCATTTTGCCAAATACCACCAATAGCATACTGATAAGTATCGGTTTGAGCGTGTTCAGTATGACGATATATCCAAGGTACTTGGCCTGCACTTTTGGTTATACTTTCAACCAAAATATCGTTATTTATTTGCTGTGTAACCACATCGCTTAATACTGGATCGCCAAAAGTATCGCTTGAATCAGTTAAACTGACATTAAAATAATCAATATATTTATCACTGCGATACCCTTGAAAAATCCCTTCAAGATAAAGCTCTAGCTCGGGTGTCACCTGCCACTGGGCAGAAAAATTAGCGGAAGGGCGCCAGCGTTTTGCACCCGAATTATATAATCCAACAGAACCCGGTAATAAAAAGCCGCCTTGCTCATATTCATCTGGTGATATTTGCCAGTTATCAGGTATTTGAGTGAACCAAGTTGCATTATAACGAACCCCATTATAATAATCCGAAGCGGCATACGTTAAATTAGCTAAAAACCCAACCTCGCCAAGCTCTGTCAGCCAGCGGTTAGTGTACAAAATATTACCGTTAGGCGCGCTTTGTTCACTTTGGTCGTTATAACTGTAATGGAGGCCACCGGCAATTTTTTCACCCTCAAAATCAAACGGTCTGCGGGTACGAATGTTGACTAAGCCAGCCAACCCCGGATCAATAATATCAGCGGAGCTAGACTTATAAACTTCAATTTCAGCAATCGCCTGTGACGGAAAATCTTGCAAACTGGCCAGTCTTTTTTCTGCGGTAAAAAATTCGCGGCCATTATAAGTTGTGGTAAAAAATGGCAAGCCACGAATTAAAACACTGTCTACTTCATCATTAAAACGGGTAACCTGAACCCCAGTTAAACGAGCAATACTTTCAGCAGCAGTAATGTCGGGTAATTTACCAATATCTTCAGCAACAATCACATCTACAATCGTATCCGATTGTTTTTTAATATCTTGCGCTTTATATAAACTACGGCGAATCCCATCTACTTGAATAATTTCAACTTTTTTTGATTTTGGGGCAGGTTCAGTCATTTGCTCAGGCTGGTTAGCTTGCTGAGTTTGCGCAACCACAGGCAGCGCTCTTTGTGCTATTTTAATACTGCCGTTTGCTAAAGTTTTAGCCGCTAAGCCAGAATTAAGTAATACATAATCTAATGCATCAAACAGCGTAAAATAACCATAAATGGCATTAGCCTGATGCGCAGCAGCTTGCTCGTAGGAATAAATCAGGACAGAATCGGTCTGGCGGGCTAACTTGTTTAGTACAGTGGCGGCATCAGCACGCGCAATATTTAAATAATAAACCTGCTCAACCGGGTTTTGTATTGCCATTTGCTGAGCAAATACACAAGGTATTACCCCAACAGATAAGCTCAGCAAACAATAACAGTAAATCGTCTTTCGCAGCATTATTTATTTGACATATCAACAAATTAAACACATCAAAATTATAACATTTATATTACATAATGTCAGGAAAAATTAAGCCTTTTTCTGACATTTTTAGCTATCCGCTTTATTAATAACCACTTTATCAAGTGCTGTCTTTTGTACTTTAATATTAAAGTTTGCTTCTAAATTTTTCAGTAAACCTTCAATATGATTAATATCAAATCGGCCACCAATTTTTAGATTTTCTAAGCTTGGATCAGCAATTTCAATCTGTAATGGTGAATAACGTTTAAGCTGACTTACCACTTCTTTAAGCGACTGGCCGGTAAATACCAGCTCACCTTGTTGCCATGCTTGTCTTGCTTCAATATCTTGGGCAGATAAAGTTTTAATTGAATGGGTTAAATCATGTTTTGCCGTTTCAATATCCATTGCACTGTCAAATCCAACAAAATCACCTGCGCTCATAAAGGCAATATCCTGCATCAGCCCGCTGTAAGAAGAATGCACGGTTAAATCATCCGTTGAAAATACCTGATCTAAATTAAGCTGATTGTTTTCTGGACGTGCCAAGGCCAGCGCAATTTTACCTTCTGTCACTAATACATTTAAATTGCTCTGACTCGCCAAATCAACCGTAAAAGCCGTACCAACAGCCTGCACCCGACCATTTGCTGCATACACGTTGAATGGTCTTTGTTTATCTTTGGAAACTGCAAAATGCGCTTCACCTTTAACGAGCCAAATATCACGCGAGCCTTGTGA
Organism: Catenovulum sp. 2E275; assembly: GCF_025515275.1. Taxonomy (GTDB): domain Bacteria; phylum Pseudomonadota; class Gammaproteobacteria; order Enterobacterales; family Alteromonadaceae; genus Catenovulum. The sequence continues at coordinate 19,589 of NZ_JAOPFU010000051.1, read as the reverse complement.
ATAAGCCACCTTTAACTGGCTATTTGAGTTTAACGTCACAGTTGAGCCATCGGTTAACTTAATTTGTTTATGTTGACCAAAAGCAGTGACATAGGTATTCGCATAATCATCAATTTGCGTGGGTTGTTGCCAATAAAATACCGAACCAACCACAGCAAGCATCATCGCAAATGCAAAGCCATAAGCCGGATTAAGCCATGTAGTTTTATTTTTTGATGCTGATTTTGCTGGTATGTTTTGCACATTTTTTGATGAGCGCGCTACTGACTTTTTAGCTGGTTGCAATAAATCAGCTAACGCTTGATTGCCCCAAAATTCATTTAATTTACGAATTTGCTCTACATGCGCTGGGCTACGGGCGAGCCATTGCGTTAACTGAGATTTTTCACGCTCAGTCATATTATCGTCCGCGTCTAAACGAATGATCCAATCCCAAGCTTCAGATTCAAGCTTGGTCATATTTTTAGTAAATTCATCAAAATCATTCATTAAAAGTTCCTCTTTCTCAGTTCACTGACATTATCAGCAACCGCACTTACTGGGCTTTTTTTATTGCTCATATACTGTTGGCAAAATGCACCACCCAGTTTTAAGTGTTTTTCGACACTGCTAAGCGAAATATCCAACTCCGCAGCAATCTCTTTATGTTTTAGTCCGTATACTTTGCGCATTAAATATATTTGTTTGCACTTTTCAGGCAATAGCTCAATGGCTTCGCAATATAAAGTTAAAGACTCATTAGCTTCAACTTCGCTTTCCATACTGGCAGTTTTTTCCACCGGAATAGCCGCAATACAATCTTCAATATAACTGGTGACTAACCGCGATTTTTTATTTAATTCGTCCAGCGCTAAATTTTTGGCAATTTTAAATAAAAATGCCTTAGGCTGCTCTATTATTTCTTTTTCTTGTTCTGCATGGTGCGCTTTTATATAAACTTCCTGCACTATATCCTCGATATCTTGTTCAGAGGACATAAAGCGCTTTAAAAACTTTTTCAAAAAAGCGTTGTGTTCCAAAAAAACACGGGAAATGATCGACATTCTTCTACCCCAAATCGAAGGCGGCTATAGCCAAAAAACATTGTACCCCAATGTAGCAATGCTTTGCTAAAAATAGCCTTTAGAGATAAAACGAAAAACCCGTCAAAACCCGTAAAAATAATTTCAGAACAGTCGTCAATTTTATACCCGTGCTACCTCAAGATGCATGTTTCAGAGCTATCACAGCCAAAGTTTAAGCTTTGGCTGTTATAGCTAAATTAATATATACCCCTTATTTCACCGGTTTAAATTGGTACGAATAACGGTAATCCAACCAAGGTAAAATATAATTACTTAAAGGTGCTTCACCCCAAGAATCAGTCCCCCCTACCCCACGTTGTGCATGGTCAATATTGACAAAAATTCTATCCCGTTTAACCAACTCGTTTGGATGCAAATTACGATTAACATGATCTTTTTTAGTCGCATCATAATCATCGGTAGAATAATACTGGGCACCAAAACCAATTTGTTTTTTAGCTTCAAAACGAATGCCTGTGCCTTGATCATTATAAAAATCGACATAACGAACATCTGTGCGATAGCCATTTTCAGACGGGCGAACGTAAGGTACGTACAAGCTATCTACATCTGTTTTATATAAACCAACAAACGCAGATGCTTTTCTGTCAGCATAATTTTCATGCGGTCCCCGGCCATAATATTGAATATTTGAAAACTCAGTCGCTAACTCAAATAAAGTACCAATTCTTGGTAGCTCACCAAATTTTTTATGTGGCGCAGCATAAAACCAAATATCCACATCAACCTCGCCAGAACCTTTTATATTAAAAGTCGTAAAATAGCGGCTTTCAATCGCCGGTAAAGCATGCTCAAGCGCCACTTTTATTTGGCCATCAGATATTCTGGTGATGTTAATCGCTGTTAATTGAGTATTTCGTCCTAAAAATTGATACACCCCAAATTGACTTTCATAACGCGCAATTTCTAAGTCGTTATAAACCGGCGCCCGCCAAAATTCTGGATGAGATGGCGCTTTTAACAACTCTTTGCCGGAATATTGAATAGAGGTAATTAAACCTGTTTGTTTATCTAATACCAAAGCAAAGTTTTTGCTGCTCAATTCTGCCACGTTTGCTTTATGGTTGAGTTTAAGCTGAGGCAATTTAGGTTCTACAGCTGGCGCTGTCAGGTTGACAAAAGGCAAACTAATTTGCTCTTCCGCTACTGTGTGGTGCGCAACTAAAATCCCCTGTTCAGTTTTAGTTTTTGCCTGTAGATTAATAAAGTATTCTTTACCGTCTTTTAGCTGGTACTCAATCGGCAAGGTTATCAACTCACTTTCACCGGCTTTTGCAGATAAAGGCAGATTGGTGCCAGAGTCAACAATATGACCATCCTCTAATAATTGCCAGTTTAAATAATAACCTGATAAATCGATAAAAAAGTTTTTATTAGTCACTTTAATGGTGTAAATTTGAGCCGCATCAGGTTGGCTAAATCCGATATTTTGCTGAACTTTTTTAACTTCCCATAAATAAGGGTAAGGCGTTCTATCGGCAAAAACTAAACCATTAGCACAAAAACTATCACTATTTGGGGTCCCAGCTGGCTCTAAATCGCCGCCATAAGCTTGATAAGTGCTGCCATCTTCAGCCGTTTTCAAAAAGGTTTGATCAACCCAATCCCAGATAAAACCACCTTGTAATGCATCATATTTTTCAAATGCATCCCAATACTCTTTAAAATTACCTAAAGAGTTACCCATAGCATGTTCGTATTCAATTAAAATAACGGGTCGTTCATCATGCCCGGTTTCAGCATACCGAATAATATCGCGCAGCGGTGCATACATTTGTCCATAAGCGTCGGTATGGCGGCGCAATTGTGCCTGTTCAGACATAACTGGCGATGCTTCTTTAAGCTTTAACCAGTCGTAAGTCGCTTCTAAATTAGGGCCGTCACCAGATTCATTGCCCAGTGAGCGGATGACAACCGATGGATTATTTTTACTACGCTCATACATATTTGAAATGCGGTCAAGATAAGCGGCTTTCCATTCTGGTTTATTAACAATATGTTTGGCTGGATCATAAGCGCTGCCCTGATTAGAAGCCCCTAAACCATGAGATTCGGTATTAGCTTCATCCATCACATATAAGCCATATTTGTCTGCAAGCTCATACATATAAGGATCATTTGGATAATGCGCCATTCTCAGTGCATTAATATTAAATTCTTTCATTAATTTAATATCTTCGAGCATTGATTGTCTGGTGATCACATGACCGTTATGCTGGTCGTGCTCATGGCGATTTACCCCTTTAAATAACACGGGCTTACCATTGATTAAAATATTACCGTTTTTATATTCGGTTGATCTAAACCCGATATTACGCGCAATATACTGCTCACCAGTTGGCTTTGCCGCCAAACTTAACTGTAAGCGATATAAGTTAGGTGATTCAGCACTCCACAGTTTAGGGTTATCTAATTTCGCGTTAAAGCTCACTTGAGTCGTTTGCTGCGGCAGAACTTTGTCCAAAGTTAATTTTTTGCTGAATACAGTTTCTCCGGCATCATTTAACAAAGCCGCAGTAAAACCAATATTTTCAGCAGCTTGTGCTGAGCGGTTATCAATTTGTGCACTAAAATTTAATACCCCTTGGGTATAATTTTTATCTAACGTGGTGTAAGCATGAAAATCACGAATAGCCACTTTAGGCGTTGCATACAAATAAACATCGCGCTCAATCCCACTTAACCGCCACATATCCTGACACTCAAAATAAGAGCCATCCGAGTATCTATATACTTCCAGAGCTAAAGTATTCTCTCCGGTTTTAACATAAGGGGTAATATCAAAAGCAGCGTCGGTTTTAGAATCTTGCGAATATCCAACTTTTTTGCCGTTAACCCAAATATAGAAGGCTGATTTGACCGCGCCAAAATGAATAAAAATGGCTTTACCATCCCAGTTTTCCGGTACGCTAAAATCACGGCGATAAGACCCCACCGGATTGTAGTCAACTTGCCCTTGCATAAACTCAAGTTCATTATCAAAACAAGCATGGCTGTGGTAAAAAGGTGTACCATAGCCATTAATTTCCCAATTAGCCGGAACCGGAAAATCAACCCAAGCGCTCACATCGTATTCCGGTTTAAAAAAGTCTGCAGGCCTTTTATCCGGGTTATCAACCCAGTTAAATTTCCACTGACCATTTAAAAGCTGATAATTGTCAGCTTGCCAAGGTAATTCAGCTTGGGTGTCGGCCTCGGATTCATAACTATAAAAAAAGCTGCGGGCTGGCTCTTTATTAATCCGAAATACCTGTGGATTTCGCCAATCTTCAACTGCACCTGTCTGGGCTTGCGTACTCAATACACTTAAACTGAATGCACAGGCAAGTGCACCCAATGCAGGCACTACAACAGAAGGTACAGAATTTTTTAGTATTTTTGCTAGACGCATTGTTTGGTCCTTAAATAAAAATTCAACTTTGGTTAAGCGAACAAAAACGATTTAATAAAACGTGGAAACCGAGGTCTTATCACACCGGCTAAAACGAAAATGGCATAAACGACTAAATGTGATAAATCTAAGCTGCCGGCCGCTTTTTGTGGCGGATGCAGATGGTTTTTTGTTTTGTCATCTAACTCACTGCTTGGTTCGGCTTTGTTAGCCTCAATTTGTGCAACTAAAGTCACTACACTTTGCGCAGGCAAATTAAGCACTTGCCCGGCTAGATAATCATTTTTTTGGTGCAGATTATTGGTTTTATCGGTTTGATAACGCTGGTAATGGGTTATCTGACTATCTTCGGCTAACTGAGTTAAATTAACTGAAACCACTTGGCTTTGTTTTGCCGCATTAATGGCAACAATAACTAATTTATTGTTATCTGGGCTTCGATAAGCTGAAGCCATTAACCCATTTAAATTATCCGGTTGAGTTAACTCTAATCTTTGATAACCGGGGCGAATAAACCGGCTGAACTGACCTAATACCCACATGACTTTAGAGGTTTGTAATGAATCAGCATCCAACTGCGGATTTATTTTTAATAAACCATCTTTATAGTCATAAGGTGTAACAGCTAACCACCATTGCCAAGCACTGGCATTTAAGCGGGTTAAATCTCGGTGCAGCATTTTGCCAACATGGATAGCGTATTCCATATCATCAACATCAAGGCCATGCCCATGAAAAGGTCTCACATCGCCCGGTGCACCTAAAATACTCACTTCACTCATCCAGATTTTGGCATCGGTTGAAACTGCTTGCAGGTTTTGCCAAGTTAAATCTCTGAGTTTGCCCATTCTATCTGCCCAGTTATCAGAAAAATAACCATGCACTGAAATTTTATGGCCAATTTTATAATTTAATTCAGGATCACCGAGCAATTGATCAATATAGTTTTTGTATAATCCCAAATTACGCTGATTCATGGCTGCGTTATAAGCTGAATTATCAGCGCTAAACATCTGATAAGTTTGATCATTTAAGGCTGCTTTATATTCTACAACTTCACCGGCCTCTATCTTTATTTGTTCATTTAAACCATGCTGTTTTAATTGCTGATAAAGTGAGTGATAAACCGCTTTAACCTGTGCCATATTGTAGCGATTAGCTTCCTGAGATTGCCCTTCCCACTCCCAAGTTGGTTCATTAATCGGGCTGATATAATTGACCGGAACATTTTTTTGAGTTCTGAGATAAGTCGCAACATCCACTAAAAATTGGGTAAACTGAGGGGTCATTTCAGCACTTAAATTGCTGGCGCCTACCCCTATGGGATGTGCCAACCCATTATTAGTGGCCCAAACCGGCGGACTATTGGTAAAAATAATTAAATCTTGGACACCATGTTTAGCAGCCTCTTGTAAAAAACGGATTTGTCCGGCTTGTTTACTCGGCTCAATATCAGCACCAGGATTTGGCTGCATTAATTCTGCACGACGGTAATCTTTACCCAAACCATCTAAATAAATACCGCTGTCATCACCTTGCTCTTTACTGCCTGCGCCAATGTTAAAACGCCAAGCTGATAGTCCGATGCCCTTGTCGGTAGAAAATAACAGCTCGGCCAGCTTGTTAATTTCGGCTTCTTTGCCTTCACTGCTCCATTTTTTGATCATAGGATCAAAAGTCCATGCATCAGATGCACCAAAATTATCAATTTGCTGATGTCGGTGAGAAAAATCGACTGTGATATTTTCAACCGCCAAACACAGATTTGCCGACAATCCAAAACAACTTAATAAGGCTGAACAAATTTGTTTGTACATAAAAAACCGAATATTTCATCATTAACTTAGCTTTGATATAAAACGAACAGCAAACATAAAACCGTAAAATAAATAGATAAAATACAATGGACAAATCAATAAGGCTTAATTTAATGAAGAAACCTCACTTTTTTATAGTGTTGGTTTGTTACTGGAGGCGGTTGACGTTGGACGTGTAAATTTTGTTCTAACTAAAATGCAGCAAAATTGCATTTAAAAGTTTAAAAACCCTGAACTGACACAGCAATAGCTAATACCATTGGCAGCATAATATTTATCGGCGACACTTTTGCTACAAACATGGCGAAATATAAATAGTTATAGGGATAACCAATTAACACTTATTAACTATTGATTCTGTTGGTTTGAGGGGAGAAATATTAGGTGCAATTATACTACTCATAATATTGATTTTAATGAATTATATTATGGGAAGTTAGGGTTGTCAGAAAACGACAACCCACTAAGAAAGGCCAAATTTAATCTTCTTTCAACTTGCCTAAAGTTAATATAAACAAGTCATTCAGAGATAATTTTAGGGGTGACCTAAAATTTGTTTACCTATTTCTATAGAATCGCCGGTATCTTTTGCCTGATAAATCTGTAAACGGGTAAATGGCTGATTAAAATACCTGTGTAACGCTATTCTTAATTCACCGTCAAAAGTTTTAAATATATTGCCGTGGCCTATATCACCATCAATTAGGGGTTTATCTGCCTGTATCCAGTTGCCGGTAATTTTGCCATTATCTGAATATGCAAGTGAAGTTGTATAAGCTTTGGTTCTGTCTTTATTCCAGCTTGACCACATCAATACTAATTTGCCATTTTTTGTCCGATATGGCCAAGGTCCGTCCGAGACCGAGGCTTTAATATTAATAAACTCACCATAACTTGAGATACGTTCAGTCCAATTCGCATCTGCAGCGCTGAATAAAGTAATAGGTTCGCCTATGGTTGCAGATAAATCTGGTGTCAGCCTAATCGCTTTAAATAGCCCATAACCGACTTGTAACCATTCCTGACAATAAATCATCCAAGGTTGGCCATCTTCAACCCATAAAGTACCATCCAACGCCATTTCATTGACCGGGGTTTGTGCTTTTTCAGAAATCGCTTTAAAAGGCCCAAACGGTGAGTCGCTGACAAAAATCTGAGTACCTCTTTGATGTACAACTGGCCGATTTTTAGGTTTAAACATCACTTTATTTGTATTATGTAATGTAGTAAACAAATAATACTTGCCTTGATAGTAGCTCACCTCGGGTGCCCACGGTGCATAATGCGGCTGCGACCAACTTTTATTATCTATCTCATAAACTAATTTTGGCCCTTGCCAGTTAATTAAATCTTTACTCCAATAAACCTGTACTCCAGAGTTGCCGGATTTAGAGATAAGCTTATCGTATTTAGAGCCTTGCTGAAAACTATCGTATACATAATAAGTTTTGCTCACAGGATCGGCTAAAATAGCAGGGTCGTGAATATTTAAAGTATCAATATGATGAGTGCTTAGCTCAACCGCAGTAGAAGCTGCTTTATTTTCCGGTAGCGGGATATTTTCATCATTGGCATACGCAAATTTAGTACCCAATATACAAGATAAAACGAGCGCTAAACGAGCGCTGTTTTTATGTTTAAAATATCCTTTGTTGCTGTTTATAAAGTGCATCAATCTACTCACAATTATCTGCCTGCTTAATTTTAATCGCGATTACTATTTAATTTAACGATTTGATAGCTAAAACCCGTAAAAACAATTGTTTTATGCTTGTTTAAATAAAAGCTGAGCATAGGTATAACTTATATCGTCCTGAAACCAACTTAAATTCCTAATTTTACTGCTATCTGTTTCAAACCTGATATTGGACAAACCTCTAAAGAGACCTGACATAATTTTATTCCAACTATATGGCTGGGTTTCAATTCCTAAAATATCACAAACCAATTGTTTACAAGTGACTTGTAATAACTGAAAACCATCCGAATTTTGATCCTGTGCAATTAAAGAACGAATGTCCTGCTCCATTAAGTAGGCCCAGTTTTCATCGAGTTCTGCTTGTTGCTGAAGCTCTGTATCATTTAAAAAGTCATTATTTTCGAGTATGCCTGCTTTCATATTTTCAGCGATATTTTCGGGGAAATTATCATCCATAATTTGTTCAAGATCGTCGATATGGTTTTTTGCCCACTGTTTAATTTCAGACTTTTCCTGTACGCTGGCAGTATCGTGATAAGACGGTTCAGTCTGAGTCTGACTAACGGCTTTTGAATCCCACGCAAAAACGTCTGCTTTAGTCGAAGAGTGTTCAGGCTCTAAATCACGGGGGAAATCGGTTTGTTGCTGGTTAGTATCAGTCCGACTAATTGCTGGTTTAATATTGGCAGCTTTATTTTCAATATTGTCTTGTGGTGTGCAATCTTGCGCAGTTAGCTTGTCTGCTGTGTTTAAAACAAGATTTTTATTATTTGGTTGCAGCTTAGTTGCTGTATTAAAAGTATCATTTAGTAGATAACCAACCACTATGCCTGTGAGTAAAACAAACAAAAATTTAATCGTGTTATTCATCTGATTCATCCCTGATAACGCAAGCGGCTGCTTGCAAACTATAAACTTACTATTCATTTAAGCATCTAAAAAGTAAGTTAAATAAGCTATAAAATCAAATATTCAAAGTTAAATTTCGGGTTTAAAAGCCTGCATTAGCAACCACTTGAGCTAATGCAGTAAACCCATATTTTAAGCCTTGACTAATTACCAGCTAAATAACCTTGCATATAGTTTTGCCAATCATTCCAGTTAGTAATTTCACCCGCTTTAGCCCAAGCAAACCCAGCGTAATAAGTGATTTTACCATTGGCATCAGTTTGGGCGATTAACAGAGCATGAGATCTGTCTTTTTGCTCAGTTTTCACTTCAACATAGTTGGCCTTTTGTTTGGCCGGTAAAACAACACCTGTACCAAGCTCGCTATCATCAATACTCTCCCAAGTAGTTACTGTATTACCTTGTGAGGTGGCTTGTGCTTTACCATCATGCGTTGTTACCCCAATAGCCACAGTTACCTGAATCGGCTGACCATTTTGGCTAAAATGGCTTTCGGCTTTAAATAGCTGATTGCCTTTTTCTAATGTGATTAGCTTGGTTTCATGAATATTCTGTGCCGGATAATCATACTCCAACTCAAACACCACTTTATTGGCTGTTTTTTCAATGACTTTATAACTTTTATATACATTAGGTTGAATGAGTTTGTCTTGGCTGGTTGCATTTGTATCCCATAATGCAATCCCACCACAACCTAACGAACTACCAACATGGTAAGGATCATAACCTTCACCGTGATCCTGATGATATGAAATTCCTTCCGTATGGCCTTTATACCATTTATCAATAATTGGATAATCAACCCGCTTAAACCAGCAGTCTAAGCCATTATTTTCTTGAGATTGCTCAAGTGCTGGGCCATAAACCCGAAAAGCAACTTTGTCGTTTTCAAATGCAAAATCATCTGCCCGCTCAGGTACAAAACGTGCCTGAACATAATGGGTAGAGGTTTGCTGAGCGCAGCCAGATAAACCTATTAAAGTAGCGGCAAATGCCAGTTTAAATACAGTTTTCATTTTAATCCCCAATTAACGATTAATCTTAATCCCAGAGTGCATTATGGATAATATCATCCTTTATTTGCTTAAATTGTTTTGAAACATCAGCCTCTTTAAATACATTTTCAGATGCGTGAAACATGCCCGGCAATACATGCAAACCGGTTGGTACACCAGCCTGAATTAAACGTTTGGCATACTCAATATCTTCTTCTACAAATAAATCAATTGAGCCAACAATAATATCGGCGGGTGCTAAATTTGTTAAATTTTCTACTCTGGCCGGAACCGAACCATAAGGCACAGTTGGCATACCAGCTGGTTGACCCAGCAAAGCTGACCAACCAAATCGATTAGATGTTGTTGTCCATAATAATTGACCGATATGCTCTGCCACTTTACGGCTACTGCCAGTTCTGTCATCCAGCATTGGATAAATTAAGATTTGGTGTTTTACCGGTATTTCCGCTCGATCGCGCGCGGCAATAGCTAACATAGCGGCGTGACCACCACCGGCACTTGAACCCATAATCACAATTTTATTTTTGTCTATACCAAGCTCTGCTGCATTTCGATACATATAACTGAGCGCAGCGTAATTATCCTCAAGTGAACCGGGAAAAGCAGTTTCCGGCGCTAAACGATACTCCACCACAACCACAGTACAATCATGCTGCTCAGCTAATTTTTGCATCCCAACAACAGATAAAGCAGCACTTCCAAGAATATAACCGCCGCCATGCATATATAACAGTGCAGGTTTATTTTCGCCCTGCTGAGCATTAATAATATAAATAGTCACATCCGGCTGACCGGCTGCACCTTTAATCACCTTTTTATTCGCAACTGGCTCGGCAAGTGGTTGATAAGGTTTAGCGGCTTCGTTTGCCCTGAAAGTCGCTAAATTGTCATGGGTAATGTGCAAAAAACCAATTTTGTCAGCCAATTGCTGAACAGAGTTCACTTGGTTTTGATAATCCGCATTTAAAGCCTGCAATGCGACTGAATCTGCCACTGCTGGATCTTGTATGGTGGATTTATGGCTAACCGACTGACTGGTGGAATGACTAATAGGGAAATCTGGCTGAGTTTGACTACAACCTGCATTAAATAAGGCAGCTAACAGCAGTGCACACCTGGTAAAAGTAGAGAAAACTGAATTCATCGATTTGTCCGTTGTTTGTTTAAATCAAAAGCTTGTTTAACTCAAAGTTTGGTTTAAGCCAAAAGTCTTTTTTAACCAAAAAGCCGCTGAATAAAGCGGCTTTTAAACTGATTTGATAATTTAAAAATGATTACAACAGTTGGTTATTTTTAAACCACTGAGTCATAGACTCAAACCAGTCAAACGGGTTACGCATTCCAAAACCGTGTCCACCTGCCGGTAATAAAACTAATTCGGCCTGAATTTTATACTCAGCCAATGCTTTTACATATAATAAAGAGTTTTCAACCGGTACGGCTTTATCGTCATTTGCATGCACAATAAAAGCTTTTGGAGTAACCGCATTAATTTGATCTTCGTTGGAATAATCAGATAAATCCTGCGTTTTTAATTCTGGCCCTAATAAATTATCGCGTGAACCTTTATGAGTTACATCCGCTTTCATGCTGATAACAGGATAAATCAGGATTTGAAAATCAGGACGTAAATTTTCATTTTTATATTCAGCCATCACAGCTTTATTAAAATGAGTCGCCGCGGTGGAGGCTAAATGACCACCGGCAGAAAAGCCCATAATACCGACTTTGTTTGAATCAACGCCCCATTTATCTGCATTTTCCCGCACTAAATGAATGGCCTGCTGAGCATCTTGCAGTGGACCTGTTTTTTTGTCCTGCATCGTTTTGTCGTTCGGCATTCGGTATTTTAAAACAAACGCGGTAATACCGAGTTTATTTAAGCGCTCTGCGATTTGGTAACCTTCTTTAACAATAGAAACACCACGATAGCCACCACCCGGTAAAATAATCACAGAAGTGCCATTGGCAATGGCCGGATCAGCCTGATAAACCGTGATTTGAGGCTTGTTAACATCATTAATAAAAGTATCAGGATGATTTGGATCGCGGATAGATTCTTGATCCGGTAAATCAATTGCGCCCGGAATCGCACCCGGATACAAATCAATCACCTGTATATTCGTTTTGTTTGCCACTATTGTGCTCTTAATTGCGCTATTAGCTGCTTGTTCAGTGCTGCTATTTTTCATTGGCTGACTGGTCGATGCACAACCCGTTATCACCATAGCCCCCAAAGCCGCACTGATAAAAGATAGTTTCATAAACTTTACCCTGTTATTTTTTGAGTGTCATTTTTGTTGGAGCATTACGATCAGCTTTTAACCAGCCGTTGTCAAACTTTAATTCGGTTACCTGAATTGAACTTCGGCGAGTTTGGTAATTATCTTTACCTTTGTTTTCACCGACTCGGCCACCGTGGGTAAAGTAAAATAAATAAGCTTTGCCATCTTCAACAATCACATCTGGGTGACCACCATTAATCCCATCATCTTCGCCAGTGCCCGGTTCTGCAACTAAATATGAATCCTGTTGCTGCCAGTTTTCTAAATCGGTTGAGCGGTAAACTGCCAAGCCTTTCCATGCATCAACCACTAGCCACCAATAATCATTCCAAAAAAATGTAGTTGGCCCTTCACCACGGCTTGTTAACTTAGCTTTCCCTTGATCAAACCAAGTGTATAAATCTGGACTGTCCGCATAATAAACTGACTTTCCGTCTGGTTCATCGTTATAAAACATGCGATAACCACCTTGTGGCAATTTAACCACATCGGCATCTATTACTTTTTGGGTGTTTAATTTAAGGGTAGAAACATAATCCCAGTTAAGCATGTCAGTACTGGTAAAATGCGCTATGGTGCGGGGATGACGCCAATCTTCAAATACGCCCGGCACAATTGTTAAATACATATGGTAAATGCCATCGTTTTCAAATACATCCGGCGCCCAATAAGTCGCAGGTTCATTTTTTGGTGCATAAGGGTAATTAATTTTAGCGTCGGTTTTATAGCTCCAAGTGACCCCACCATCAGTTGACTCTGCAATACCAATCGGCGTGCCATGCACCCAAGCGACACCACTTAAACCTTCAACGCTGGCACGTCGGTTAGTATAAAACATAAACCAGCGCTGCTCGGCTGGATTCCACATGACGATGGGATCAGCTGCGCCGTCAAACCCTGGATCGCGGTACAAAGGCTTTGGTGCAATATTATTGTGTGCGCCATTATTTCCCATATTTTCAGTCTGACCTTGCTCAGTAGACTGACAGGCGGCTAAAGACAAAGCTAAACAAAAAGCGGCAATGCGTTTCATGCTTTTATTCCTATATTTATTGTTAACGTTTTACGCTTAAAAAATAACAAAAAGGGGAATAAATTCCCCTTTGAATGCTTAATACTTTTTATACCCAAATAACTTGGGTATAGGCCTAATTGGCTGGCTCAACCGATACCGCATACACGTGCACTGGGCCATGCATATTGGAGCGAAATACTATCCATTTACCATCAGGGGTAAAAGTAACATTAGGCTCTAAACGGTAATCATGGTTTTGCATATTAACCAGTTTAGTTGCTTTAAGTTTTGCCGGACGTACCAACTCTTCAGCATTGCGCGCATGAATGCCAGCCACATCGTGAATGGGTTGCGATTCAAATAAATAAATCCACTTACCATTTTTAGCTTTAGCCACCATTTCTTCATCGCCACCGTCACCGGCAAATAATTTACCATCACGTGAGATATTAAAATGCACCGACCATTCATCACGCTCTAAATGACGCCATACTTTTTTACCAGTTTCTAAGTTGTAACTGGCTAGCCAAAAATCTTCGCCACGTGGCGTTTGCAAGTCATAATAAATTTCTTTGCCGTCAAATCCCCAAAACTCATGGCCTGCAATTTCCATATTCATCATTCGGGTATGGATTTTTTGTGGCGTTTTGCCATGAATATCCGTCACCCAAATTCGGTCTACTTTATGCCAAGGGCCTTCGTGTGAATACATCACTAACTCAGGGTCAACCGGCGAGAACTGAATATGGTTAAGCCAATCAGTTGAATGCATAATCACTTTTTGTTCACCGGTTTTAATATTTACGGTAAACATTTGCATTGGAATGCGCATCTCTAACCTTTCATCCATGCGCACTTCTTTTGCTTCGGCAAAAGTCAGTGGTTTCCCGTCTGGTCCTTTAGCTTCGTATCTGGCTTCAAAACGGGCTAAACGCGGGCCGGTTTCAAGGCTATGAGCCTGTTCGGCAAATGCGCCAATTAATAAAGATTCATCAATATTAATTGAATGAATTTTACCGCGAGGAATAGTCGCCACTTCACGCACTTGAGCGGTATCAATATTAACCGCTAAAATTTTAGTCGGCTGCTGTAACTCATTTTGTGGATGTACCGGAAAACCTTCTGCATCTGGAGCAATTTGGGTTAAATAGACTTCACGGCCTTTTGGCCCCATAAATAAAATCCCGATATCTGGATGATTAAATAAACGCTTAGTTTCCAGCGTATTTAAATCAACCACAGCAACCCCTTTAGGTTCGCTGACCGAAATCACCATTTTATCGCCCGATGCGGCATACGAATTTTGATGGAAATACAGTGAACGAGAACCACCTTCTTCCGATAGTCTCACCACTTTATGTCCGGTGTCTGGATCTATCCAAGATTTTGGAATCTCACTTGAAGTGTTAGCCGCCGTATTTTGAGCCTGTTCAGCTGTGCCTGTATTGGCACAAGCTGACAAACATAAACTCAATAATAATGATGCCGCAGAAGCAAATTTAATTGATTTCATTTAAGCTTCACCCGTACATTTTTTGGTTGCAACGGCTTCTTTAGCGGCTTGTTGGCCAACCACATTGTTACCCCATAACTGGTCGTATTTCCAGCCAGTTAAATCTTCAACAATGGCTTTAGCTTCTGGGCTAGATGGCTCACGGTGACCTTGCTTAAAGCGGGCAATCTCATCCATTAAAATTTTATGTGTATCTGTATCTAACTTAAATTTAGTCGATACCCAGTAACCAAAAATAAGTACTAACACAGGACCAAATGTCATGATAGAAACAATAGATTCCATCACTTCTTGAGACTGCATTTTTTGACCTTTAACTAAGCCACCCATTTCAAGTGCAGCACCTACGGCAAATACAGCACTGGCTTGCGCAGCTTTACGAATAAAGGTCATAACACCGGCAAAACTACCTTCACGGCGTTGACCCGTTACAATCTGATCCACATCCGCCATATAGTTATAAGTATTCCAAGGAATATAATTTAATAAACCACGGCCAATGCCAGCAAAAATTAATGCAAGTGCTAACCAGCTAATTTGTCCAGTTTGAGTTTGCGGTGCAACATAATAAAACGCAGCCAACCCGATAATACCAATAATATAAGCTACCACAGCAAAACGATAAGTAAGCGCTGGGAAAAATCTAGGTAATAAAGCAACACAAGCAAATACAGAACCAACAGCAATAGTCTGTACAGTAAAAATTGAAGCCATTAAATAAGAAGTTAACGTAAGTGACTCACTGGCGCTATACGCAAAAATACTGCCCAGCGCAAAGGCCGCAAAATAAGTAAATGCGGCATTAAAAATATCCTGACTGATATAACCGCCTAAATACATGCCTAAATGCAGGCGAAACGCACGAATTTTTAAGGTAAAACCTAAGCCTTTATACAATTTGCCAAATACTTGTGAAAGCGGTACTTTTTCAGCTTCTAGCTTCGCCAATTCTTCTGGTGTTTTTTCACGCTCCCAAGTAAAGAAATACACCACAGCAACTACAATCATAAAGGCAATAGAGAAGATTCCCCCCATGTATAAAAAGGTATCTGGTGAATCTTTACCACCTAATACGGCCACAATCCATGCTGGTAAAATCGTAGCAGCAATCGCAGATAAGTGACCCACTAAAATACGCGCACCAGCAAACATGCCTTTTTTACGAAAATCGTCGGTCATTTCAGCCGCTAACGTTTCGTAAGGAATTAATACAGATGCATAAACTAATTCAAAGAAAATATAAGTGAATAAATAATATAAAAAGTGCTGACCACTCACCCACATAAAGGCAAAACTAGGTAGCAGCGGAATCGCAATTAATAAGAAAATTTTACGGCGGCCAAAACGGCGACCTAATTTGGTTGTGTCGGCATTATCAGACAAGTAACCAATTAACGGGCTGGCAACTGCATCTAAAATACGGGCTGATGCAAAAATAACCCCGGCTTCTAAAGGACCTAACCCACAGTAAGTTGTATAGAAAAATAATACCCAAGCGCTGATTACAGCCATTGAGCCGGCGCCCAGTACGTCGCCTAAACCATAAGCGGTATAGTTTAGAAAACCAATTTTACGTTGAGTCATTATAGCCCCCAAAGCTATTACATCTGTTAGTTCTTGTTTTAAAAATAAAAAAGCTGGTTAAGTGATAAACTTAACCAGCTTGGTTTTTGAATTAAATGTATTGATTCATAAATTCAACTAAAGCCAAAATCGCCATTGACTGACCATAAGGCATAGACGTTAACGGGATATCTTTATAACCCTGAACATCATCAAATACAGGTGTACCAAACGACACTTGTTGTAATTCACCAGTATCATCAATATTTTCAATAACCGCTTTAACAGCCTTAATACCACACTCTTCGTATTTTTTGTCGATATAACCTTTACGAACAGCTTTTAAAATACCATAACCGAAACCGGCTGCTGCTGACGCTTCTAAGTATGAATCTTTGTGATCCAAAATAGTGTGCCATAAACCACTTTCATGCTGAGTTTCAACTAAGGCTTTTACTTGAGCTTCTAAGGTTTCAATTAAAAACATGCGAGTTGCATCGTGCGCTGGTAAATCAAGTAATTCGATAAACTCAGGAATTGCAATTGTGACCCAAGAGTTACCACGTGCCCATAACGCATCAGCAAAGTTATGACGACCATCAAATGTCCAACCGTGATACCATAAACCGGTTTTGCGATCCGCTAAGTATTTGGTATGCAACATAAATTGGCGCTTAGCTTCTTCTACATAGTGTGGTCTGTCTAATAACAAGCCAATTTTAGCCAGCGGCATTACACTCATCATTAAAGTGTCATCCCACATTTGCTGATAGTTTTCTGAATTATAAACAATGTGCTGAATGCCCATTTCTTCAGTGCGTGGAATTCCATCCATAATCCACTCAGCCCATACATCTAAATAAGGTAAAAAGCTGCGATCGCCACTACGTTCCTGCATGTAAGCAAGTGTTAAAAACGGCGACATAGTGTTTACGTTTTTAGTTGCTGTGCCTTCTGCTAAACGATCTTTAAACCACTGCTCAATAATTTCTTTTGGTTTTTCGTCACCGGTAATATCCCAGTATTTCATTAAACCATATAAACCAATGCCGTGAGTCCATTCCCAACCGGCCCAACCTTTAGTGTCAATGACACGGCCATCTTCTAACTTTAATAAAAACTCACCTGTTTCATCTTTAATGTTGATCAGGTTATCAATTAATTTGTCAATCTTGGTACGAACCGTTGAATATTGAATATCATGAGCAAGTGCTGGCATTCTGGGTTTTCCTCTATATGAAACACTCAATTGAATTTAATGAGTAAATCTTTAATCAAATATTTAAAGTGACGTGTGTTCAGCTAAATTCTTAGATTAAATTCCAATCTGGAAATTAATTTTGTTAATTCAATATAGCTACAATCCAATCACATTAAGTTACAAAAGTTAATATTAAATTAAATTTAGTGAGAACCTTATGCTAAAATGAAACAACATGCAACCTTTTGAGCGTTTGTGAGCGTTATTTTTATTGAATTTTATTGGAATAGAGGGAATTAAGGAAATGAATGGTAAAAAATTAAACATTAATGCAACGCGTTCAGTTGTCGTTGATATTAACCTGTGTAGATTTATATGACAAATAACTTTTGACAATTTAGTTGTAAATGCCCGGCTTGTGCCGGACATTTATAATACTCAATAAAGCGCTTTATTTTAAATGCTCACCAATTAAAGCAAGATTTTGAATAGCCGCTAAGCCCCACTGCGCAGCATCGTTGGTAGAAACCCAAGCAGCTTCATCAACAGGGTTAAGTACATCCGGCCCAGTTACCTGAGTTGTCCCGATTTCTTTTTTACCGCCCCACTCTTTAGTAAATTCTTTCCATGCTCGTTCAGCTAAAGCCGGATCGTTTTGCTCAACGGATGTATAAGCCGTTAATCTTGAATGCGCCACGGTTAAGCTATTACCACGGAAAGACTGACCAAATTCAGCTTGCTGTTCCTCACGGCTGGCACTATAAAAGCGACCATATTTGAGCCAAGCAGCTTTATATTCTGGTACGTCTAAGAGCTGATTTAATTCAGTGTTAACTTCAATTAAACCAAACACAGAATTTAAGTGAGAAATTGTCGGCCCGGCATCAGGATAAGGTAATAAAGTTTTAGTTTTGACATCATAACCAAACGAACCTGCAAAAAATCCGTTTTTATGACCACCGATCACTTTCATTGCATTAAGTAAACGGTTTTTATATTTGTCATCGCCAGTACGTTCCCATGCGGTTAGCCAGTTGGTTGCAACCGACCCCCAGTCAGTGCCAACACCCATCACCGCTTTATCTGGTATTGGGTTAACTCTTGCTACTTTTCGGGTCGCATTTAAGTTAGCTAAAGATTCATCTGCATCAACTACTTCATTTAAAACATCGCCGGTTCTGTCATCCACTGTTAAATAATAATGGAAACGACGATATGCCGAGGTGCTAACCCTTAATTGTTTAGCACTACACCCCCAATGTTGGACATTATGGCGAGTTCCGAATCCTTTAAAACGACCGGCATGATAAACATCCACATCTCGGTTATGACGGGTCATTGCCTCTGCCAGTCTAAAGGTTTGTGCAGAACCGGTACGTAAAAACGATAGCCATAACCATAAATCCGGTGATAATTCTGAGTTATCCCATGCGTAGCCACCAATGTCATAACGCCAGACATGGCGATCTGCATCATAAGTATGCATAATATCGCCATAGTTCCAGAATCCATACCAGTGGCGTTGATCCCTTTGCTGATAATAATAATCGACTGACCAGTCTAATCTATCTTCAATTTCTTTTTTGGCTGGTGTTGATCTGTCTGGTAGATTAAATAAACCGCCAAATACACCACTAGCGATAAAATCTTCTGGTGATGCAACGACTAAACCCGGATGTGTTAGCGCTTGCGCCATCTCAACCGTATCCTGACGTGCTGGAGTTGTATCTAAAATCGCTAAGCTAAAGTCTGTGGTGCGGGCAACTCCATAAGCTGTACCAAATCCCGGTTCATAATCTTCATACGTGATATTAAGCGCATCCAGTTGTTTATCATAGGTGTCTTGTCCCATGCCGTCGTGATAAAAACGCACATCCATAGCCGGCGCTTCCGGTGAATAATACCACAGGGTTGCTTCTGAAATATCGTCCCCTGCGCCGCGAATATCGACTTGTACCGGATGCAGTTGCCAGAAGTCGCGCATCCCAAATAATACACCACCGGATACGCCGCCTAGGTAGGTGCTGCCGTTGGCTCTGTGGCCTTGGTCTGCATCTATCCACGCATGGCCTGCTTTGGTGCGTTTTTTAAT